>NZ_JBCGUH010000006.1:0-348527 GCF_039822605.1 Paenibacillus wenxiniae | reverse complement strand
TAGGCACGCCGCCAGCGTTCGTCCTGAGCCAGGATCAAACTCTCCAATAAAGTGTTTGACGTGCTCATTTCTTGCTGGCGAGAACATTGCTGTTCTCTATATTTGAAGAACTAAGTTCTTCACTCACTCGTTGTTCAGTTTTCAAAGATCAAACTCTTTCGTTGCCGCTCAGTGTCTCTCGCAGCAACTCTTATATCTTATCATTTTCTTTCTTTTCTGTCAACAACTTTTTTTGAAGTTTTTTTCAACCCGTTTTGGTTGGAAACTTAAAAAGTGCTGACTGGAACGCTGCTTCACATTCTTTTATGTTACTTAAGAACTAAAACCAGCTTTTCTCGCTTCGTCATCACTCGTTCGTGACAACTTTTATAATATATCATGGTCTTAGATATTTGGCAAGCACTTTTTTATAATTTATTTTCGAAAGCTATTTTACCCAAATCAATCATTAGAATTAACTCTATCTATAGCTTATTATCTGTTTTCTATTCACTCATCCATACTCGTAACCGTAATAATTTCATGCGTGGCTTTGAACTTGAATGAGGTATATCCTGCAACCATCGTTATAATGTGCGTTGATTGCTTTTCGATCAATAGAAGACTACATCAAAGATTCAAATGTATAAAAATAAAGACAGTAGATATGAAGCTAACCTATAGCATGATGCTACATCTGGTTGCTGCCCATGTCCTGTCTTTATTCTTTCTTTATATAGTTCGGTTCGCTATATCGTTCGCTCTTACAGGCGCGCTTTTAACTTTCATCTTAGCTCTTAGCTCTTAGCTCTTAGCTCTTAGCTCTTAGCTCTTAGCTCTTGCCAAATTGTACTCATAACATGGGTACGAGCCAAGTACGCGTACCTGGCAGCCAAGCGCCTGAATTTCTTCCATCGCTGCTTTGATCAGTACAGAATCTTGAGAAGCAAGTACATCGATGTAGAAATAATAGTTGCCCAGCTTTTTCTTCGTTGGGCGCGATTCGATACGGGAAAGATTGAGCTTGCGCCATGAAAAGGCAGCCAGCACCTGATGCAGTGCTCCAGCATAATCTTCGGATAATGTGATCAACATGCTTGTCTTCACATGATCCGCTTCTTTTTTAACGGTAATTGGGCGATTTCCGATCAATACAAAACGAGTATGATTGTTATTATGATCGGTAATCCGCTCGGCTAGTATATCCAAGCCGTATTTTTGCGCTCCTAGCGATGTACCGATTGCTGCCAGTCCCTGACCCGGATTCTGACTGACCATTTGTACCGCTTCAGCCGTACTGCCTACATGCTCCAGCTCAGCTGCCGGCAATGTGCTACGGATAAACTGATGACATTGTGCCATTGCTACCGGATGAGACAGCACTTTATGGATACGACTATAGTCCAATTCACTTTCCGAGCTAACTGAAGACGAAGCTTCTCCAGCACTCCTTAATTCATCGCGGCGACCGATCAGATTTTGAATGGAGGGATACACCCATTCTAATTGCATCGGAATATCGACTTCATGTACGAGCCAATCCATATGCAGTGTGACAGAGCCTTCAATCGTATTTTCGATCGGAATGACGCTATAATCCGTTTTCCCCTGCGCAGTCGATAGAAATACATCGGCAATCATTTTGTGATGAACGATCTCGATCGGTTGATCGCCCAGAATATGAAGTAGCGCTTCATGAGATACGGAGCCAGACGGTAAGGCAGCAATACGAATCATAAACGAACTTCTCCTTTGACAATATCCATAAATGAATAGGTTTCGGTATCGTAATAGTATATAACGCCCTCAGTTACAGGTTCAAGCCACAATGTACTCGCTGTAATCCCCTGTGCCTTCATCGTATCCATCAAATAATGTGCTAACTGTTCTTTCTGTGCGGAATGACGATCCACAAATGCAATCATCGTTGGACCTGCACCGCTAAGCGCGATACCAAGTGCTCCGTGGTTCGTTGCCTGTTCCAAAATCTGTTCCATGCCTGGCACCAGTGTTGCACGATAAGGCTGATGCAGACGATCCTGCATCGCTTCACGAATAAGATGTAGCTTGCCCGAATAAAGCGCCGCTACGAGCAATGAGCTACGGCTAATATTGTAAATGGCATCTGCCATCGACAATTGCGTTGGCAATACTTCACGCGCTTTTGTTGTAGACAACTGAAAATCCGGAATGATCACAAGTGCCTGTAACTCCGTTGGGGGCGTAATGCGCACACAATTGGCGTGCTGCCCATCCCACGTCGCTACTACAATTCCACCATAAAGAGAAGCTCCCACATTATCAGGATGCTTTTCAAAGGCAGTCGCCATATGTAGCAACTCTTCATCCGGAAGTACATGCCCGGTTAATGCATTCGCTGCTGCCAGCGCACCAATCAATGCAGAAGCACTACTACCAAGTCCACGTGTCAACGGAATATCCGAATACATCGTAATTTCTAATTCCGGTATCGATACATTTGCTTTACGGAACACAGCCTGCGCCATTTTATAAATCAAATTCGTTTTATCTGTAGGGATGCCGTATAGCTGATCACCCAGCAGCGTAATTGACGTCTGCGCGGCTTCTTTCATTTCAATCCAGGAGTATAATCCGAGCGCCATGCCAAGCGTATCAAAGCCTGGTCCCAGATTGGCCGTACTTGCCGGGATTGCCACACGAACTGCTTTGCGCGGCGTATCTATTTTTTCAAAACCTTTATTCGTTATCATCACTACATGGCTCCTTTAAATATCTTCAACCCGATATACGCTCTTGATGCGCTGAATCACATCGAGATTTTCAAAATACTGTAATACTCGGTCAAAGCTCGCCTTGCTGGCACGGTGAGTAATGATCACAATCTCCGCATCTGGATTGGTCGCATTAGGCTGCTGTACAACCGAGGCCAAGCTAACATTATATTCGGCAAATACCTGGGTAATCTGAGCAAGCACCCCTGCTTTATCATCCACATGCAGCAAAATAAAGTTTTTGTACATCACCTGATCATCCGATTGTAGCTTTTTCTGCTTGTACGGTACGATCGCTTTCAGTCCGTTCACGCCGAGCTTGAGATTTTTAATGATCGCAATTAGATCGGCAACGACTGAAGTGGCTGTTGGCAATTCACCGGCACCTGCGCCATAAAACATCGTTTCGCCTACCGATTCACCATGCACATACACGGCATTGAATACACCGTTGACCGAAGCAAGCGGATGATTTTTCCGAATCATCGTCGGCTGTACGCTAATTGTAATATGATCATTCTGGCTTGTCGCAATACCGAGCAGCTTCATTTCATAGCCCAAATTTTTGGCGTAATTAATATCTTCTTTCGTAACGGAAGAGATGCCTTGTACGGTCACATCGGATAGTTCCACATTCGTGCGGAAACCGAGCGTACCGAGAATGGCCATTTTGCGTGCTGCATCCAATCCTTCTACATCACTGGTCGGATCAGATTCCGCATAACCAAGCTCTTGCGCTTCTTTTAGCACATCCTCGTAGGATGCACCTTCCTGACTCATTTTGCTTAAAATATAGTTAGTCGTTCCGTTGACAATTCCCATAATTTTTACAATTCGATCGGACGAGAAACCTTCGATCAATGTACGGATAATCGGAATCCCACCAGCGACACTTGCTTCATAAAAGACATCGCACTGCTTCTCCTGCGCTTTGGCCAAAATCGCACTGCCATGTAGCGCCATCAGATCCTTATTCGCGGTTACGACATGTTTACCACGTTCCAGTGCTTCCAAAATGTACTCACGTGTTAAATCGATACCGCCCATCACTTCAACGATCACATCAATATCCGGATCGCGAATTACTTCCCACGGATCGGTCGTCAGACGAGCCGGATCGATATCGATATTGCGTACCTTGTCCACGCTTCGGACAGCTACCTTCTCAATCGTGATCGGTGAACCGACCTGACTGCTCAGGTCTTCCTGGTTACCCTGTACGATACGAACGACACCGGTTCCGACTGTACCTAATCCTAATAAGCCTACTTTTACTGGTTTCATCTTGTCTTTCCCCTCCTAAGACGATTTCTGCTCATTTGTTGTCTAGTCTGTTATATACGGGAATAGTATACTTTCATCCATTGTATATGAGTCTGTGACAGTCTGCATTAGCCCTGACCGATAATATGAATATGCCGTACACCCGCTACATTTTGCATCGCTTCTACCATCGTATCCAGATCTTCGGTTAAACGGGTCGTTTCTACAGACAGCACCACATTCGCTCTCCCCTGTAACGGGATACTCTGATGAATCGTGAGCACATTCCCTCCATATTCAGCCATCAAGCCCAGCACATGAGACAGAATGCCAGAACGGTGATCCAGATCAAAGGAGATGGTAATAATCCGATCTTTTTCCAAACGATTAAGCGGATGAATGCCATCCTTGTATTTGTAAAATGCACTACGGCTAAGTCCAACCTTTTCTACCGCTTCATTAATTGTGCGCGTATGGCCGGAAGCCAGCAGTTCTTTTACCCGCATCGTTTTGAGCACAGCTTCAGGTAAAATATCTTCACGTACTAGATAATATTTTTCTTTCACAACGTCCTCTCCTCAAAGACTCATGTTTTCATATAGTGGACATTATAATGTAACTGTCCATGTCAGGCAACCACTTTTTCCATGATCAGGCTTACATTTAAGGAAGGATAGGGATGAAAACGGTAGCATTGAACATAAAATAAAAAGCACGATCTCTGCACCACAGTGTGAAGAACGTTCCTTCTTCAACCTGTTATTGCAAAATATCGTGCTTTGTAATGATGCCGTTTCAGCTTAGCAATCGGCTCTATTTGTAATCTATATTGTCATGCTCATCATGGATCGTTAACACAACGGATCCCAGCAAGTCCGCCCCATCATGCTGATCGGCTTAGAAATAACTGCTTCCTTCAACAAATTCAAACTCCAGCTCGCCGATCCGAACGACCGTACCGTCTTTGGCACCGCGTTTACGCAACTCGCTGTCCACGCCCATATGACGCAGCGTACGACCCAGCTTCATAATCGCATCTTCGGAATTCAATTGCATCCGTTTCATGATGTTTTCGATTTTTTTGCTCTCGACCACAAAAATTTCGTTCTCGCGATAAATTTTGAAGCCATCGTCTTCTTGTTTTTCCAGACGATACACTTTACGTTCGGCAACCTCTTGAACTTCTTCTACGGCAACGACATCAGGCATTTGATCCAGTTGATCTGCTGCTTTGTACAACAGTTCCTGAATACCCTGACGTGTCAGCGAAGAAATCGGAATGATCTGGATATCCGGTCTCACTTCAAGTACCTGACGCGTGAACTCCTCCAGGTTTTGTTGTGCTTCTTCCATATCCATCTTATTCGCTGCAACAATTTGCGGACGCTTTTCCAGCTCTGCACTGTACAGCTTCAATTCTTCATTAATCTTCATCCAATCTTCGAATGGATCGCGTCCTTCGGAGCCGGATACATCAACGACGTGAATAATAACACGCGTACGTTCAACGTGACGCAAAAATTCATGACCCAAACCAATACCTTCATGAGCACCTTCAATCAGACCTGGCAAATCTGCCATGACGAAGCTGCGATCATCACCGACAGCGACCACACCCAGATTAGGCGTAATCGTTGTAAAATGGTAGGCACCGATTTTCGGTTCAGCTGCGGATACAACCGATAGCAGCGTTGATTTGCCGACACTTGGGAAACCAACCAGACCGACATCCGCCATCACTTTCAGCTCCAGCACGATATTACGCTCTTCGCCTTCTTCGCCATTTTCCGCAAGATACGGTGCAGGGTTTGCCGGTGTAGAGAAGCGAGTATTCCCACGTCCTCCGCGTCCGCCTTTTGCAACGACAATCTCTTGATTGTGGCGCGTCAGGTCAGCTAGCACTTCGCCGCTCGTTTCATCAATAATGACAGTACCTGGTGGGATACGAACGATCATATCGTCTGCACCTGCACCATGCTGGTTTTTCGTCCGGCCTTTTTCGCCGCGTTGTCCTTTAAAGTGGCGCTGATAACGGAAATCCATCAGTGTACGCAAACCTTCATCTACACGGAAAATCACATCGCCGCCGCGACCACCGTCACCGCCAGCAGGTCCACCGTTTGGCACGTATTTCTCACGACGAAACGAGATTGCACCGTTACCGCCGTCTCCACCTTTTACATAAATCTTCGCTTTATCTACAAACATAATTGCACCTCTATTTTCAAAATACTTTCCCTATTCAATCAGGGAACCTTACTATCCGATATGCAGTGTGATCGATGCCGGGTCTTCATCCAATCGCGATACCCGAATATTCGTCTGCTGCACATAACGAGTGACTTCAAGCCAGAATGTGTCCGCATCTGGATAATCACCTTCCGGCTCAAAAATCACTTCCATGCCGTCATCGCTACTACGAATCATAATAAACAGTGTGGGGCATTCACCCCAGGACGATCCTCCATATTGTTCATACGCGGAGATCGTCTGCTGCATCACTCGGGTCAACGCCTCACTCTGTTCCGGCGTAAGCCGTGCGGCAAGCGTCATTCCATCTTCGATCTCCAATTCCAGCTTCATATTACGATTAATGGCTGTGAATGTTTGCAAATAAAAGACAAGCTTCGGAATCCCTAATCGGGAAACACGGCTATCTGCATTCATTTGCTCCTTAATACGTTCGATATTTTCAACGAGTCGCTCACGGTTTCCTAGCTGAACATAGCCATACAACAATTGTAAATCATTCATCCAATCATGACGATGATGGCTAAATGCTTCAATTGCTGTCTCATATAGCTGCTCCTGGTCTGTAAATGAATTCGATGGGGCAACCGCAGCAGAATTAGTGTTCTTCGCTTCTTCCTCTTTAATGCGAGCTGCCAATCGTTCTAACCGATGTTGCTCCGCCAGTTCGCCATGTACCATTTTCAAACCAAGCCAGTAAACGAAGGCAATCCATACTCCCAGTAAAATAAAAGCAGGGAGCGTATTCCAGCGATAAGTTACTGCCAATGGTAAAATAATCGTTCCGGCAAGCACAGCCGGACGCCAGCCAAAATGCTTCATCGTTTCGCTCCCATCGTTAAGTGTTTATTCTCAACACTAAGTATAACATAACCACGATTTGTCAAACGAGGAAAACGAAGGGGATTATTGCACATGTGCTGTAGCGAGAATAGCTTATTCCTATATAGAGCTTCTATAAATACAGCAAGCCTCCGGCACTGACACGTACCGGAGGCTTGCTCATCCTATCCGAAGAAAGGATTATTGTTCGATTGCTGCTGCTACTGGAGCAACGTCAACCGGGTAGACGCTCACTTTTTTGCGGTCACGGCCCCAACGTTCGAATTTCACGACGCCGTCAACTTTTGCAAACAATGTGTCGTCTTTGCCGATGCCCACGTTTGTTCCTGGGTGGATTTTAGTACCGCGTTGACGATACAAAATGTTGCCACCAAGTACGAATTGGCCATCTGCACGTTTTGCTCCTAGACGTTTGGAGTGGGAATCACGACCGTTCTTTGTGGAACCTACACCTTTCTTCGAAGCGAACAATTGCAAATTAAGCTTCAACATGTTGTCTACCTCCTTTTTTCCGTTATAGTAACTTGCTTTATTTGTATATACTCACCGTAAGACTCTTCGATCGTTACAAGCATAACTTGCATGGATTCAAGCAACAATTGAACGTTATCATGCGGTGCATCATCTGGAAGATTCCGCAAACGCGCACTCAAAAATCCGTCTTTCATCTTAGACTTCATCACTATACCGGTCAAAGTTTCAATCGAGTTCACCGCTCCAACCGTAATGGCTGAAACCGCTGCACATACAATGTCTTCTCCAGGATCAGCATAGCCTGCATGTCCACGTGATGAAAAACCTTGAATTGTTCCATCCTCAAGCCGTTCGATACGCACGATAATCAATTACCGCACCTTCTTATGCCTGGATTTTCTCGATAGTCACTTTAGTATAAGGTTGACGATGACCTTGTTTTTTGTGGTAGTTTTTCTTAGGCTTGTATTTGTAAACTACAATTTTGTGCCCTTTACCGTGTTTTTCAACTTTCGCTGTTACGGTTGCGTTTTCTACCAGTGGCAGACCTGTTACCAGACCGTCCTCTTTGGATACCGCCAGAACGCGGTCAAACGTTACGCTTTCGCCATCAGCAGCTTCCAGTTTCTCGATGAACAATACGTCGCCTTCTTGCACTTTGTATTGTTTACCACCTGTTTCGATAATTGCGTACATTCTCTTGCACCTCCTCATGTCTCAGACTCGCCTAATGCAGGTGTCCGCTATGTAACATAACAGAACTTATAACCCGATCGGAGCGGTTACAGCATGTGAGGGAGTTATATCCGACACATACCAAATGATTGTAGCACAGCCACCTCAATAAATCAATCCCTAATCCATGATGCAATTTTACCTGTACCATGACAGACCGAACACGTCTGATACGCAAAGCTAGCGGTCTCTTCCCTGGCCTTTTTACGAGTCATTTCAAGCAAGCCGAGCCTTGTCCAGCCTACGATATGTGCTTTGGTGCGATCCTGTACCAATACTCTTTCTAAAGCTTCAACGACAAGGCGACGATTGGAGTCCTGATCCATATCGATAAAATCGATAATAATAATCCCACCCGTATCACGTAAGCGCAGTAAACGAGCAATCTTTTCGGCAGCTGCTATATTCGTCTGTGTGACGGTCTCTTCTAACGTAGCACCACCGGTAAACTTGCCTGTGTTCACATCAACTACCGTTAATGCTTCGGTCTGATCCCAAACGATATAGCTGCCACCTTCCAGCCATACGCGGCGCTGAAAATCATGATATAACTTTTCCTGTACACCAAACCGCTGTAAGATCGGTTCAGCATCGCGATAAAGTTCGACATGTGCAGATTCATCGGAAGCGGTGATGCCCTGTAAAAACAGCTGCACTTGCTCCATACAGGCTGCATCATCGGTAATAAAATGATCCTCCTGTGGGTGAAACACATCACGCAGCATTCGTTCGACCAGGCCAAGATCACGATGTAGTTCTGCTGGTGGACGTCGTCGATCTGCTCTCTTTATAATTTGCTTCCATAGGCTTCGCAACATTAACAGGTCACTGGCAATCGCCTCATCATGTTCACCTTCAGCAACGGTACGCAAAATGAGTCCTTCTTCATCCTGACGGAGATCTTCACCCAGCTGTCGAAGCCGTGTTCGCTCCTGCTCGGTACTCACCTTTTTGGATACAGCAATATAATCAGCATACGGCATATAGACGAGCCAGCGACCTGGCAACGAATAATGCGTTGTTAGCTTGGCTCCTTTGCTGCCTGACGGTTCCTTCGTCACCTGCACAATCAATTCCTGACCGGGTTGAATCAGCTCTGCAATATTAGGCTTCACGCTCGGTTGCTTATCCATATGAGGATGCAGTACATCATCAATGTACAAAAACCCGTTTTTCTTTTGACCAATATCTACAAATGCAGCCTGAATACCAGGCAACACATTCATCACTTTGCCTTTATAAAAATTACCGGCAATCCCTTTACCGGAGGAGCGTTCGGAAGCAAATTCTACCAGTTCACCTTTATCCAGTAATGCCATTCGTGTTTCGGCTCGATCACAGCTCACGATCATTTGCTTCATCAGGATATTTCACCTCTATCTCTTCAGGCTGTGTTCATATGTCAGGCTAGCTAATCAGAAGCAAAATGACAAAGATATATAACACAAAAGATATATAACATATAGGTAAAGCAATACGTTTTCTGTCCCTTACGTAACGAAAGGCAGTTATCCTCTTCTATAGTAGACGGGCGGCTTCCCTAAAAAGTTTCAATGAAGCGAGCTTAACTGCAACTATGACCGCATTATGATTCACGATTTTAATGAACGTTTTACAAGGGGTATGCAAACTATTTTTGCTGGGATAGACATTACTTAGCGAAAGAAGAAGAGGGCAGACTTCGATCTAATATGAAAAAACAGCCGACTCTACAAGTCGACTGTTTTACACTACTCCAAAATCTCAAACTGGATTCGTATCGCTACAACTATCGTTTGACGCCATGAAAATCATATCGCCTGATCGTAAAAGCGCTGCGTTACTCTACTTCATATTTTTCCTGATAAATTTTAATGCTGAGTACAAGCCCGATACTGAACATATTTAGTAATAGCGACGTACCCCCATAACTAATAAATGGCAGTGTGATCCCTGTAATCGGCATCAAACCGATCATCATGCCGACATTCTCAAAAATCTGGAATACGAACATGCTGACAATCCCTACGATAATGTACGATCCGCGTCGATCATAACATTGTAGTGCGATGAGAATCATACGGTAAATGAGCAGGAAATACATAAGCAACAATATCGATGCACCGATAAACCCAAACTCTTCCCCGATTACAACGAAGATCGAATCGGAATACGGATAAGGTACGAATTTGTTATTTTTCAGCTGTCCCTGCATATAACCGTCACCGAACAAGCCACCTGAACCTACAGCGATCTTCGCATAGCTGGACTGATGCTTCGCGTCATCCGACGCCTGGCTCGGATCAACAAACGTATTAATCCGCTCATACCAGTGGAACTTATTATGCGAATACAGATAATCATGAATTTGCTGGTTAAAGCTCGTAAACAGCACCATGATAAGCACTAACGCACCAATAACGACGCCGAGTCCGATAATGACATGCGTATACTTCGTATTGCCGATCCATAACATACCGACCAGAATGATCAGATAGATGATCGCATTCCCGAGGTCAGGCTGAATGAGTACGAGGAAAAACGGTACAAAGACGACAAGCCCGGTTGGCAGCAAATCTGAACGAAACCGAAGCGGATCACCATCACGTTTACCAAGCAGATACGCTGTCGATAAAATAACGACAATTTTAACCATTTCGGCAGGCTGAAATTGAAAGCCCGGAAAATTGTACCACGACTTCGCTCCGTTAATCTCGGCTCCGAGTGGATACAGGAGTAGCAGGGATAACAGACCGATTCCATACCAGTACCAGTGCTTGCGAAGCAAAAGGCGATAATCAAAAATGCTCGTTGCAAACAATACGATAAACCCAACCACATAAAAAATTAATGTCCGTCCATCATAACCTGCAAACTTGGGATCGGGTGCAATCGCACTGCGCACGAGCAATGTGCTGAATACCATAAACACACCGAGCAGGGAAATAATTCCCCAATCCAGCTTTTTAAACTTGTTAAGCAAAATCCATCAACCCATTCCAAAAAACTTCTTAAAGCGAGAAAAGGTACTATCCTTCTGATCCAGGGGCATGAGTGGAACCGTATCGCCCAAAATACGACGTGCGATATTGCGATACGCAATAGCTGCTTTGGAGTCAGGGTTCATTACGGTCGGCTCGCCTGAATTGGAAGCCTTAATGACCAGTTCATCGTCAGGTACGACACCGAGCAGATCAATATTCAGCACTTGCAGCACTTCATCAATATCCAGCATATCGCCCGACTTGACCATGTTATGACGAATCCGATTCACCACCAGTTTGGGTGAACGAATATGGGAATTTTCCAGCAAACCAATCACGCGGTCAGCATCACGCACCGAAGCATTTTCCGGTGTCGTCATGACGATCGCCTGATCGGCTCCAGCAATTGCATTTTTGAAGCCCTGCTCGATCCCAGCAGGACAATCAATTAAAACATAATCAAAATCTTTCTTTAATTCTAAAACAATTTCTTTCACCTGCTCTGGTGAAACCGCATTTTTATCTTTGGTCTGTGCAGCAGGCAGCATGTACAGCTCATCAAAACGTTTATCTTTCACAAGCGCTTGATTCAGCCGACAACGGCCATCGGCAACGTCACACAGATCATAGATGATCCGGTTCTCCAGACCCATCACGACATCGAGATTACGCAGGCCGATATCGGTATCAACCAGACAAACCTTTTTGCCGAGCAGCGCGAGCGCGGTACCTATATTTGCGGAAGTGGTTGTCTTTCCGACTCCGCCTTTGCCTGAAGTGATGACAATAGCCTCTCCCATGTACTACACCCCTTTAAACACATTAAAATCCCGACCTAGCCGAGCGATATTGGCTATTTTATCAATCTTCATCACACCGTCTTGCAAATACGCAAATTCCATATGCGATTCGCGGCTTTCGCCCTCATCGGGCGGACGGCTGATCAGATCGGCAATACGTAGCTGGGTCGGTGAAAAGAATGAAGCTGCGATGACTACATCCTTATTGCCATTAATACCGGCATGCGCCATTCCGCGCAAAGATCCGAGGATATAAATATCGTCTGTACTCGTAATTGTACCGCCTGCATTCACATCGCCGAGAAACAATATCGGTCCTTCATACTGTAACACCTGACCTGACCGTACCATACCTGTAACAATCCGAACACGATTGCGATCATATACCTCAGGCTCTGGCTCAGCTGGTACAAACTCCTCAAAGGAGCGAACTAGCAAATTGCCCTTCTGACTCAAAATATCGAGCAGTGTATCCTTCTGTTCTTCGGTCAATTGTCGCTTGCCCGTACGGATATCTACATGCACAAGCGGTCCGGTCAAAATACTCTGGTGCGTATGCTCCAGCTTAAACCGTAGCTCGGTGACCAGGTCTTCGAAGTCACATGTATCATTAAATTGGAATGTTAATCCATCTTTTATCCCTTTAATCGTTACAAAGCGTGAAGCTTTTACAGCCATTCATCGCTCACCCCCACCTACTATCAGTTCGTGCTGACGGCGGGAAATCCTGCCTGAACTAATAATTAAGACCGCGACCTATTAGGTCACGGCCGCTACGCGCGCGCCTATTCCTCTTCGGCAGCGCGTCTGCGCAGCTTTGCAACCTCTTCGAGCTGACGGCGTACAGGCACACAAATAATGAGCGCAAATACAAAATGCAGCAACAAATTCGGAAACATATAGTGTCCAAGTGCCCACGCATAAGGCTCACGCGTCAATCCGAATACGAGATAAATACCGTACAGCAAATGATCTAGCAGCAAGCTGCCGATCAGAACGACTGTCATCATCAGCGGATACGGAGCTTTCGTTGATTGAAAAAGCAGTCCGAGCACATAGGCTGACAACCCCATTGCAAACGCATACGCCCCGATCATATCACCATAAAATACAACGTCATGCAGCAATCCAAAAATCAAGCCGAGCACAAGCGCTGTATGACGGTGATAATAGATCGAAACGAACAAAATTAAAATGTACGTCAAATGCGGAATCAGCCGTCCATGCATCGCATCTGGAATAAGCCAGGGTACAATCGTACCCTCCCAGATGAAGACGAAGAATAACAGCAGCAGCAACACGATACGGCGCGCCATTATTCCTGTGCCTCCTTCGTATACACGACAAACACTTCTTTCCAGTCTTTGAAGTCTGCTGATGGATCGATGGTCGCTGTATTCGTCAAACCAAAGTCACCTACCTGGCGACTTACAACTTTGCCGATGATCATTCCACGAGGGAACAGACCGCCACTACCAGAAGATACGATCGTATCGCCAACTGCGAGTGGATCATTTTCTTTGATCTGCGTCATCGTTAACATTCCCGTCGCTTTGTCATAGCTTTCTACCATACCGAACGACTCGTTCTCTTTACCAACAGCTGTAGCAGCAATCGCTTTAGAGTTCGGATCAAGCGGATCAAGTGTAGTGAGCAGTTTGACAGTTGCATGGTAATTGCTCGTTTGACTGACGATACCGACCATGCCTTGCAGCGAGATGACCGGCATATCTTTACGCACACCATCTTTGCTACCGAGGTCAATCACGATCGTTCCTGTATCTTCATCATTGTCAACGCTTGTTACGTTGGCAATATGCAGATCAAACTTGTTTTGAGCAAGCTGATTTTGTGTAAATTTCAGTTGCTCCTTGTAGCGTTCATTATCCTTTACCAGACGGTTATAGTTGGCTTGCTGCATCATATACTGTGCCGCAGTCAGCTTTAATTGCTGATTCTCCTCGTATACTCCGTTCAGGTCACTGATATCTTCAAAGAAGCCCGCTATGTAAGAAGCGGGCTTGTAAAATACACCTTGCACAAAACCGACTGTATCCCGGGTGAATTTCTCCGGCCAGGATATCGAGCCGCGGTTGGTCAATGTATATCCCATTAACGCGATGAATAAAATCAGTCCTACCAGCAGGATAAACAGTTTCTTGTTACCCAGCAGCTTAAACAGTTTCAACACCCTCTTAATTAACGGTTATTCTTCCCTGATGGGGGTTGACCATAATGGCCGTAAATTATCGTTTGGAACGGACGGCCGAGCTACTGCGCGCTTTCAACATATCGATATTTTCAAGCGCTCTGCCTGTACCGATCGCTACACAATCCAGTGGATTCTCAGCTACGATAACCGGCATGCCTGTTTCACCTGCAAGCAGCTTGTCCAGGTTACGCAGCAACGCGCCGCCACCTGTCAATACGATACCACGATCCATAATGTCGGCTGCCAGTTCTGGCGGACATTTTTCCAGTGTAACTTTGACCGCTTCTACGATGGCAGTAACGGTGTCAGACAGCGCTTCTGCAATTTCGTCAGAGGTAATAGTCAACGTTTTCGGCAGACCGCTTACGAGGTCACGACCGCGAATTTCAAGTGTTTCCACTTTTTCAAATGGAGTGGCAGAACCAATATCCATTTTGAGTTGCTCGGATGTACGCTCACCGATCATCAGATTGTACTGACGTTTGATGTACTGGATGATTGCTTCATCCATCTCATCACCTGCTACACGTACAGAGCGGCTTGTTACAATACCACCGAGGGAGATGACCGCGACTTCGGTTGTACCACCACCGATATCTACGACCATACTACCTGTCGGTTCCCATACTGGCAAATCTGCACCGATTGCTGCTGCAAA
Source organism: Paenibacillus wenxiniae (assembly GCF_039822605.1). Classification (NCBI taxonomy): domain Bacteria; kingdom Bacillati; phylum Bacillota; class Bacilli; order Caryophanales; family Paenibacillaceae; genus Paenibacillus; species Paenibacillus wenxiniae. Next base: position 333,597 of record NZ_JBCGUH010000006.1, on the reverse strand, counting down.
CGGCTCTTCGATCGTATACGCTTCACGCGCACCTGCTTGCTTCGTTGCGTCTTCTACTGCACGCTGCTCGACAGCAGTAATACCGGAAGGCACACAAACCATCACGTATGGATGTTGTGGGAACATCGAACGCTGCTTTTGAGCTTGACGGATGAAGTACTTGATCATCGTCGCTGTTGTATCAAAGTCAGCGATAACGCCGTCTTTCATCGGACGGATCGCACGGATATTACCAGGTGTGCGTCCGATCATTTTTTTGGCAGATTCACCAACCGCTTCAATCGTATTCGTATCGGTACGAATGGCTACGACAGAAGGCTCCCTCACGATAATTCCTTTTCCTTTTGCATAAACGAGTGTATTCGCGGTTCCGAGGTCAATCCCCAGATATTTTGTAAAGCTCCCAAACATAACTTTTAACTCCCTTTCCTCTGAATCTCGACTATTATATTACATTAGGCCCTGTTCCTTCAAACTTACGAATCTGGTGTCCCCGATCACGAGATGATCCAGCACTTCAATACCGATCAATTGTCCAGCTTCCACTAGCCTGCGCGTCAACGCTACATCCTCCGGACTTGGCGTGGGATCACCGCTTGGATGATTATGCGCACAAATCACCGACGCGCTGCTGCATTTGATTGCAGCACGAAACACTTCACGCGGATGAACAATCGATGCATTTAAGCTGCCCATCGATAACGTTTCCTGGGAAATAATATGATTCTTCGTATTGAGAAATAGGCATACAAAATGTTCTTTTTGCAAGTAACGCATCTGTTCCATCAGAAAATCTGCCGCATCCTTCGGCGAGCGCACGATCCGTGCTTCTTCGCGTCCAGTACGTGCAATCCGTCTTCCCAACTCAATACCAGCCTTGATTTGAATCGCTTTGGCGGTGCCAATGCCACGAATGGTTGTCAGCTCTTCGATGCTCATATCGACCAGTTGACGTATACTACCTACCTGCTGCAAAATACGTGCAGCGAGATGAACAGCAGACTCGTCCCTTGTACCGGTTCGAAGCAAAATCGCCAGCAATTCGGCATGACTCAGCGATTCCTCCCCATAACTCATCATCCGCTCACGCGGACGATCTTCAAGGGGAATATCGCGCAAAAGATATTGTGGCGACTCCATGCACGTTCCTCTTCTCTATCAGGAATTAAGCTTCAAGCACCGATACGCCAAACTCCTCCAGCATATCGCTTAATACGGGCACTGGCAATCCGACGACAGTGAAATAACAGCCTTCGATCCGCTCGACTAGCGTAGAACCTAATCCTTGAATAGCATACGATCCCGCTTTATCGGCAGGTTCTCCACTACGCACGTAAGCTTGAATCCGCTGTGGCGTAAGGGACTTCATATGTACGGCAGTTCGACTGTACTCGGTACGTGTATGTCCAGTAGTAGCGTCTACACAGGCAATCCCTGTATACACATGGTGTGTCCGACCTTGAAGCTTCGTTAGCATGTCTTCGGAGTCCACTTCATTCACCGGCTTACCAAAAATACGCCCATCCAGCACGACAATTGTATCGCTGCCAATAATTAGCGCGTCCCGCCATTGCGCAGCCGCTTGTTCCCGCACTGCTTCTGCCTTACGCACGGCAAGTTCGGTTACGACCTGCTCGGGCGACCACTCTGCTGGGACGGATTCGTCAGCATCACTTGGCAACACCTCAAACTCCAATTGCAAAGAGGCCATCAATTCCTTTCTCCTCGGAGACGCGGACGCCAGTACAATCGTGCGACGTAAATGTGGTCTGCTCATAAGAAAGGCCCTCTCCTTTTACCATGTCAGTAAGTTATTCAAGCATTCAGGCTTCATCTGATCCTAAAGCTTACGATACAGCCAGATCGAGGCGATGACGCCAAGCAGACTGAGCAAACTCATTTTCAAATGAAGATCAATAGTGTAACGAATAATGTTCAAATTCGCACTGGGAGACCAATCAATCGTTGTCGATTTGGTCAAAAAAGAGATCATCTTTACGGGTTCCAGCAATGTAGATACCCATGTGCCCAGCAGCCAGCCAAGCAACAAAAATAAAATCAGTGTTCCTGCATTCTTTTTCATACGAGGATTCCCCTGCCTTTAATTTGACACCACATTATTATACGTTGATTCCAGCGGCAATACAAACAAAAAAGAAAGCTGATGCTTATATGGTCGTACACATTGAAAAAGACTGCCAGACGACAGTCTTTTTCGCATATCCGTTTCGATTGTGCAAGGATCACCTTATCGATTCGCTTGGAATCAGTCGGTAACTTCTGTTGATTGTAACTGTTCAGCGAGTGCTTTAGCAACTTTCCAAATATCGCCTGCACCCATCGTAATGATCAGATCGCCTGCATTCATGCGCGAAGACAGTTCATCAATGACCGTTTGCTTGTCTGCCACATAGGTTACATTTTCATTGCTATGCTTGCGAATCAAATCGACGAGCACCGATGAATTCACGCCCTCGATCTGCTTTTCACCCGCTGGCGCGTAAATATCAGTAATGATCACTTCATCCGCTTCGCTAAATGCACGACTGAATTCATCGAGCAGGAAATACGTGCGTGAATAGCGCTGCGGTTGAAAAATCGCAATGATGCGCTTGCCTGTTGCACGTGCTGCTTGTAGCGTTACTTCGATTTCAGTCGGATGGTGTGCATAATCGTCCACGATCAAAATATCGCGTGCTTCGCCCATCACTTGGAAGCGTCGCTTCGCCCCCTGAAAACGTACAATCGCTGCCGCTGCTTCGGTAAAAGATAGCCCTGTTTGCAAACACGCAATGATCGTTGCCATCGCATTGTACACATTGTGAATACCTGGCACAGACAGATGCACCGTACCCAGTTGTTCGCCATGAACATTCATCATAAACGAAATACGACGATCGCCCGGCTCGATCTCGGTTGCGGTATAATCGGCTGTTTCTTCCACACCAAAAGTGATTGTATCGCCTTCGATATTCGGCAACAGCTCACGGATATTTTCATCATCGGCATTGACGATCGCTTTACCACCCGGCTGTAGCTGACTCAAAAATTGCACGTATGCCGCTTTAATATTGGCAAAATCCCCGTCATAGTTTTCCAGATGATCCGCTTCGATATTCGTGACAACTGCAATTGCCGGATGATATTGCAGGAATGTGCCATCACTTTCATCCGCTTCGGCAACTACATAGTCGCTTTTGCCTGCTTTGGCATTCGTACCGAGATTCACGATCTCGCCGCCAATAATATAGGTCGGATCGGTTGCGCATTCTTCCAGCACTAATGCGATCATGGAAGACGTTGTTGTTTTGCCATGTGCGCCTGCAACAGCGACACCTTTGCGTTCATTCAGCAAACGTGCCAGCATTTCCGAGCGATGCAGCACGGGAATGTTCAATTTACGTGCTTCGACCAGCTCCACATCGTCCTGCGCTACGGCGGAGGAATACACGAGCAGGTCTGCGCCATGCACCATCTCTGGCGAATGCCCGATATGCACTGCTGCTCCTTGCTGCTGTAGCTTTTGCGCCAGTGCGCTCATCGCTACATCGGAGCCGGTAACTTTATATCCCATTTCCAGTAGCACCTTGGCGATCGCACTCATGCCGTATCCACCAATACCGATAAAATGTATATGTTGTGTTTTATTCATCCTGTCTCACCAGCCCTTTTCAGAATCGGTTTGATGCAAAAGAGTCGCTCTTACATCTGAAATTAAATACAGCGTTCCGGTAACGACCCCTAGATCTTCCCGTTCTGTCTGCGACTGTAGCAGCTTAATCGCCTGCTTCCAGTCGGGTTCTACTGTAATTTGTACATCGGTTCGGCCCATATTTGCTGCCAGGCGGCGCACGAGCACTGCCAGTTGTTCAGCAGACATTTTACGCCGGAAATCCGGCTCCGTCAAAATAATGCTGTCTGCAATGGACAGCAGCTGGCGGAATACCGGTTCATGCTGTTTATTTTCAAGCATTCCCGCCAGGAAATGCAATTTGGTATACGTATACGTCTGCGGAATGCTCTTCACAAGCGATGCCGCACCTTCCGGATTATGTGCACCGTCCAGCACGATATGCGGCTCCGTTAGCACCGTCTCCAATCGACCTGCCCAGAATGCATGCCGAAAACCTTGCAGTAATGGTTCATCATCAAGTACAAATGCCATATACTGACGCAACACTTCCAGTGTCATCATCGCCAGTCCAGCGTTCGCACATTGATGCTCACCCTGCATACCGATTTCCAGCTCCAGTTCACGGAAAATCCCTTCAAAATGCAAACGTTGACTGTGCTCGTCACCGGATAAGCGAGTCGCACGATAATCACGATTTGCCAAATACATACGGCTACGGCATTGATCAGCACGTTCCGCTAGCACTGCAACTACTTCCGGCTGGTCTACGCTCGTAACGACTGGAACACCCGGCTTAATAATGCCAGCCTTTTCCGAGGCGATCTGTTCCAGTGTATCTCCAAGAATGTCGGTATGATCATAGCCCACATTCGTAATAACGGATACGACCGGATTCACGATATTGGTCACATCCATCCGTCCGCCCAGACCTGTTTCCCATATGACGACATCGGGATAACACACTTCGGCATAATACAAAATGGCCAGTGCCGTTGCTACCTCAAACATCGTTGGTGAGCCAAGCTCGGTTGCTGCGATCTCCTCTACAAATGGCTTCAAACGATTGGACAGTTGAAGCAGTGTGCCTTCCTCAATATCCTGTCCGTTGTACTGAAAGCGATTCGTAAACTTCGTAATATACGGTGAAGTGAATGTACCTACATCGTATCCGCAAGAGAGTAACGCACTTGTAAGAAAAGCGCAAGTGCTGCCTTTGCCATTCGTACCTGCGACATGGACAAACTTCAATCGACGATGTGGATGACCGAGCAGCTCCATGAGCCGCTCGATCCGTTCCAATCCCGGTCTGATCCCAAATGGAATCAAGCCGTTAATCCATTCTAATGCCTCATCATACGTATGTAGAGGGGCAATTGGCCCCTCCGCAGAATCATATGTCATCGTTATCACCCTTAACCTTTCAGTTCGGCAATACGGGCAAGAACCTTGTCACGTTTGTCGGAATAGTCAGCCTGTTTGGCACGTTCTTCCTCAATCACTTTAGCTGGGGCTTTGGATACGAAGCCTTGATTAGACAGCTTCTTCTCCACGCGCTCCACTTCGCTGTTCAGCGTAGCGACTTCTTTTTCCAGGCGGGCGATTTCCTGGCTAATATCCAGCAGACCTGCCAGTGGCAAGTATAGCTCTACGCCCGTTACAACCGCAGACATCGCTTTATCCGGTGCTGCAATATCGAGTCCTGCTGCATATTCGGATGTGTTACAGAAGCGACGCATATAGTGTTCGTTTGAAGATATAATATCCAGAATGCGCTGATCGCCTGCTTTTACGAGCAGTTCGATCTTTTTGCTCATCGGTACGTTCACTTCGGCACGGATGTTACGAACCGAGCGAATGATCTCGATCAGCAGCGTCATTTCTTCCTCAGCCGCCTTATTTTCGAGTGTTGGGTCGAATGTTGGCCATGCTGCCAGTGTGATCGTATTGCCTTCATGTGGCAGATGCTGCCAGATTTCTTCCGAGATAAACGGCATGAATGGATGGATCATACGCATCGTGCGATCCAGTACATATGCGAGTACAGATTGCGTCGTTTTCTTCGCTGCTGCATCTTCGCCATACAGCGACAGCTTGGCAATCTCGATATACCAGTCACACAGATCATCCCAGATAAAGTTATACAGCAAACGTCCGGTTTCGCCAAACTCATACGAATCGATCAGACGCGTAATATCGCGTGCTGTCTCATTCAACCGATGCAAAATCCAGCGATCCGCTGTGCTCAAATTGCCAGACAGATCGATATCTTCAAACGTAAAGCCTTCCATGTTCATCAAGGCAAAGCGGGAGGCATTCCAAATTTTATTCGCAAAGTTGCGGGACTGTTCTACACGTTCCCAGCGGAAACGTAAATCCTGTCCTGGCGTGCTGCCTGTGGAGATCATATAACGCATCGCATCGGCACCATATTGCTCGATGACATCGAGTGGGTCAACACCGTTGCCGAGCGACTTGGACATTTTCTGACCGTCGGCTGCGCGAACGAGACCGTGCATCAATACGTCTTTGAACGGGATTTGATCGGTAAACTCCAATCCGGTAAAGATCATACGCGCCACCCAGAAGTAGATGATGTCATAACCGGTTACGAGCAGATCGGTCGGATAATAGCGTTTCAGATCTTCCGTTTGATCCGGCCAGCCGAGTGTAGAGAACGGCCATAGTGCAGAGCTGAACCATGTATCCAGTACGTCATCATCCTGACGCAGCGTTTTGCCTGCATGCTCTGGCAAACCGGTTGGGTCTTCAGACGATACGATAATTTCACCTGTTTCTTCACAGTACCATGCCGGGATACGATGTCCCCACCAGAGCTGACGGGAAATACACCAATCGCGTACATTTTCGATCCAGTTCAGGTACGTTTTCTCGAACCGATCCGGTACGAAGTTCGTGCCATTGCCGCTGCGTTGTGCTTCGATCGCTTTGTCTGCCAGTGGTTTCATTTTAACGAACCATTGTGTGGACAGGTACGGCTCAACTACTGCGCCTGTGCGCTCGCTATGACCTACTTGATGCAGATGGTCTTCGATTTTGATCAGTACGCCTGCTTCTTGCAAATCTTTGACGAGTTGCTTACGTGCATCGCTGCGATCCATGCCCTGATATTTGTCAGCATTTTCGTTCATGATGCCACCTTCGTCCATTACAACGATCTGTGGCAGATCATGACGTTGACCCATTTCAAAGTCATTTGGATCATGAGCAGGGGTAATTTTTACCGCACCGCTACCAAATTCGCGATCTACATAATCGTCGGCAATTACCGGAATTTCGCGGCCTGTAATCGGTAGTACGAGCATTTTGCCGATCATAGCGCTATAACGCTCATCTTTCGGATGAACCGCAACCGCTGTATCGCCCAGCATCGTTTCTGGACGAGTTGTTGCTACGATAATTGAGCCACTGCCGTCCTGGAGCGGATATTCCAGATGGTACAGATGACCATTTACTTCTTTGTATTCCACTTCAATGTCAGACAGCGCTGTACGTGCTTGCGGGTCCCAATTGATGATGCGTTTACCGCGATAGATTAGTCCTTTTTCATACAAGGTTACGAATACGTGGCGAACCGCTTTGGACAAACCTTCATCAAGTGTAAAACGTTCACGAGAGTAATCCAGCGAGAAGCCCATTTTCGCCCATTGCTCATGGATCGTTTCAGCGTATTTATCTTTCCATTCCCATACTTTTTCGAGGAATTTTTCGCGTCCCAGATCATGGCGTGTGATGCCTTCAGCACGCAGATTTTGTTCGACTTTCGTCTGTGTTGCAATCCCAGCGTGGTCAGAGCCTGGCAGCCAGAGTGCATCATAGCCTTGCATGCGTTTTGTACGAATCATAATATCTTGCAGTGTAAAATCAAGCGCATGACCGATATGCAGCATACCGGTTACGTTTGGTGGTGGAATCACAATGGTATATGGTGTTGCGTCCGGGCGTTGACCCGCTTTGAAAAACTCATTTTCCATCCAGTAATCGTACCATTTGCGCTCAGCCGATTTGGGTTCATACGTCGTTGGCATTGCAGTTGTTGCCGTATTGTTCGTCTCTGTCATGCAAATCCCTCCATCAAGTTTCATTCATTATCATGTGAACAAGCATGCGCCGATACCCTTTTGGCGCATAAAATAAAAAAAGCCCTTCGTCTCAAAGGACGAAAGGCATTGCTCTCGTGGTACCACCTTTGTTTCGTTACCTGCTGAAGGGCGATGCAGTCATAGCGTGATCCAGCTGGATCGCTATGTGCGTGGTAACGACACTCGAAGGCAGATAACGGCTGCTACCGGTTTATTCTAGTTCCGTCTGCTGCCAGCCGATTGACTATGCAGGAACAAGGACGGTGTTCAAATAAACGACTTCCGGGCGACTTCGACGTCTCGTATCCTGCGGAACCTTTCAGCGCAGCAGTCCCACTCTCTAGAGGCCGATAACATCTACTATTCCCGTTCATAGTCTGTACGATTGATCAAGCTGTATGGTGCAATAATTTCACTCAACATCATAACTTGGTCACCGTGGAAAGTCAATATAAAGCTGACATAGGTGAGTATAACAGCACAGAACATAGTCAAGTGGTTTGTTTCTTTAATTAATTCTCACCAGAAACTACATGCCTAGATGAACACAGTAGATTTAGCCACTTTCCTCTACAGTAGCTTCAACACCGTTGCTGCTTTTTCCAGATCAGCAGGCCACGGATCGTTGATGCTTAATTGTTCGCCTGTCCACGGGTGGATAAAGCCGAGTTGTTCGCCGTGTAGTGCCTGACGTGGAAGCAAATTCGATTTGCCGCCATACAGAGTGTCGCCGATCAGTGGATGTCCGACATGGCTCATATGGACTCGGATCTGGTGTGTGCGTCCGGTTTCCAGCTCTAAGCGAACCAGACTGGCGGTTGGCGTTGTACGCACGCATTCGACATGAGTAATCGCTGATTGTCCACCCGGTGAGACGCGGCGGCGTTGTTTGTGATGGCGATCTTTACCGATCGGTTCGTTGATGACTTTAAGGCGTTCATTCACTTTACCATGCACAAGCGCGATATAACGGCGATGGATCGATTTATTGCGCATCTGTTCATCGAGCAAATAAAGGGCAAGTTCATTTTTAGCATATAATACAGGGCCGGTCGTATCTTCATCCAGTCGATGGACATGGCGCACGGCACAGTGTTGATCTGTCCGTTCGTAATAGGCAGCTACAGCATTGGCGAGCGTAACCGTGGCATCGTTCGCATCGGAAGGATGCACATTCATACCGGCTGGTTTGTGGACTACGAGCACGTGATCATCCTCGTACAGAACTTTAGGATTGTAGCTATAGTCGGGCCGGAAACCATATTCGGTATTAGGAAATACGCGCAAACGAATATGATCGCCTTGTAGCTGAATCTCGCCGCGTGATTGCCATAATCCAATCATTTTGGCTGGAAAAGCTTCGCTCTTCAGCCACTCCATCATCCGTACATGTCGTCCTTCTGGCTGTTCGAGATCAAGACTGCGATCGGGTGTAATTTCCAACCACTCTCCGCGGCGTATCGCATGCTCGGTCGGTATCCATCGCTCTGGACGAACAGCCGGATTGATTGTATCGGAACGCCGAGAAGAGGCAGTGTCTGTCACTGCCTCTTGCTGCGGTATATGTCCATCTACGGATGAAGCTGCTGGTTGCACCGGTTTATTTTGATCTGCATCCGTCATATTCATTTCCCTCCATTACAGCGACTTCATCACTTCACGATGAGCTGCGATAGTTGCGTCGATATCTTCGTCACTGTGTACAGCCGACACGAACATACCTTCAAATGGTGATGGAGCTACGCTAATGCCATGATTCAGCATGCCACCGAAATAACTTTTGAAGCGTTCCATGTCACTTAACTTGGCGGTATCGTAATTTGTTACCGGGCCTTCGGTCAGGAATGGGCATACCATCGAACCGACACGGTTGATCGTCAGTGGAATGCCCGCTTCCTGTGCATTCTGTTCAAAACCAGCTTGCAGACGTGCCGCAGCCGTTTCCAGACGATCATATACTTCTGGAGTGAGCAGGCTCAGCGTCGTAAAACCAGCGACCATCGCCAGCGGATTACCGCTCAGCGTACCTGCCTGATAAATCGGGCCTGTTGGTGCGATCTGCTCCATAATTTCACGTTTACCACCGTATGCGCCGACTGGCAAGCCACCGCCGATGACTTTGCCGAGACAGGTCAGATCCGGCGTTACACCATAGCGGCCCTGTGCACAGTTCATATGTACACGGAAGCCGGTCATCACCTCATCGAAAATAAGCAGGGCGCCATATTGTGAAGTCACGTCACGCAGTCCTTGCAAAAATCCTTCCTGCGGCGGTACAACACCCATATTACCGGCCACCGGTTCAACGATAATACAGGAAATGTCTTCACCGAAGCGTTCAAATGCCAGCTTCACTGCTTCCAGATCGTTGTAAGGAACTGTGATCGTGTTCGATGCAATCGATTCCGGTACACCCGGGCTATCCGGCAATCCCAGCGTGGCTACACCAGAGCCGGCTTTGATCAGCAAACTATCGCCATGTCCATGATACGAACCTTCAAATTTCAAAATTTTGTTGCGTTTCGTATAGCCACGTGCCAGGCGAATCGCACTCATCGTTGCTTCGGTACCGGAGTTTACCATCCGTACAATATCAATCGATGGTACGCGTTCTACAACAAGCTTTGCCATCTCCGTCTCAATCTTCGTTGGTGCACCAAAGCTTGTTCCGCGTGCGGCGGTTTCTTGTAGCGCCTGCACGACTTTTGGATGCGCATGTCCCATAATGAGCGGTCCCCACGAACCGACATAATCGATAAACGAATTGCCATCAATATCGTACAGCCGCGAGCCTTCGCCACGTTCAGCATAGACTGGAGTCAAACCGACTGTTTTAAATGCACGTACCGGGCTATTTACACCACCGGGAATATATTGTTTGGCTTCCTCAAATGCTTCGCGCGAACGCTCATCACGGCGTACAGATTTCATTTGATTCATTGCACAAGCACCTCCATCACATAGTTATCATTCGTTTGGCAGATTACAAGCTGCGCTCATCTTTACCTTTACCCGATTCCTGTCACTTCTGCACAGTACATCGAGATGGACTCAGACCCATTCCTCACGCAACCAGCGTACTACATCTTTGGAAAAGTAGGTGATGATCATATCTGCACCGGCGCGTTTCAAGCCGAGCATCATTTCAGTTACGATACCGCGTTCGTTAATCCAGCCTTGCTGTGCCGCCGCTTTGACCATCGCATATTCACCGCTCACATTGTAAGCAACGAGTGGCAGGTCGAAATGATCACGTACGACACGCAGTACGTCCATATAAGCGAGAGCAGGCTTCACCATCAACATATCTGCCCCTTGCTGTACGTCGCTCTCTGCTTCACGCAGTGCTTCACGCACATTAGCCGGGTCCATTTGATACGATTTGCGATCACCAAATTGTGGTGCAGATTGTGCAGCTTCACGGAATGGGCCATAGAAAGCAGAGGCATATTTGACCGCATACGACATAATCGGAATATCCTGGAAGCCCGCTTCATCAAGCGCTTCACGAATGACCTGTACAAAACCGTCCATCATGTTAGACGGTGCGATAATGTCAGCACCCGCTTGAGCTTGAGAAACCGCTGTTTGAGCGAGCAATACGAGCGATTCATCGTTATCCACATCCGCATGGATATGGCCGTCATGCTCATGAGTGTGGACGACGCCACAATGTCCATGATCTGTAAATTCACACAGACATGTATCTGCGATCACAACCAGTTCAGGATAATTTTGCTTAATCATACGAATCGCTTGCTGCACGATCCCTTGATCGGAATACGCACCTGTACCGACGCTATCTTTCGCTTCCGCTTCAGGTACGCCAAATACCATCACAGATGGAATGCCCAGGCTCACGATCTCATCGATTTCCTCACTCAGACGATCCAGCGAGAAATTGAACACACCTGGCATCGAAGAAATTTCCAGTTTCACATCTGTTCCGTAGGTAACGAATACAGGCTGGATAAAATCATTTTTGTGCAATTGCGTTTCTCTAACCATTCCGCGAATAGCAGGGGTTTTACGTAAACGGCGATGTCTTGCAAATGATTGACTCATAACTTTATTCCTCCATATTCATTCTATTTTTAGATGATCGATCACGAAAAAGAAGGCCGACCTGCTTATCGCTCTGGTCGGCATACGAGGATGTCGATCATCAACATCATTCCTGTTAGTTATAGGGTATACATTGGCTTGCTTAAACGTATCGCTATCCTGCATATCAAGCTAAATGACACCCATTATACTGACGGCAAGCTGCCTTTGTTCCAGCGGCATAACACATCGATCAAGCCATCAATGGTGGATGATTCAGCCAGTAAATCTACCTTTAGCCCCTGCTCTTGCGCGGTGTGCGCTGTCTGAGGGCCAATGCAGGCAATCGTGCTATAGGCAAGCGCAGCAGCCGGATCTTCAAAGCCCAGCTTACGCAAAGCGGTCAGCAGATTGATTACAGTAGACGAGCTGGTGAAAGTAACCGCATGAATCGCTTGCTCCTCCAGCAGTTTTTTCAGCTCCAGATCGTCTTCACCAACGAGCACTGTTTCATAGGTGTCGATCTCGGTGACAGCTAATCCCATCTCAGTTAGCGTCTGCGGTAACCAGGCGCGTGCTAGATCGCCGCGAGGCAATAGTACCTTTTGTCCAGCAAATAGCTCGCCTTCCAGCTGCTCCAGCAAACCTTCCGCATGAAATTTTTGCGGCAAAGCGGTTGCGACGATACCGTGACTGCGCAGCGCATCCCGTGTTGCTGGACCAACGGCAGCGATTCGAGCACGATGCAGTGCGCGAATATCCTGACCTTGCTCCTGCAAATGACGGAAGAAGTACTCTACCCCATTTACACTTGTGAAAAAGACCCAATCATATTGCTCCAGCTCACTTAACGTCTGCTTAATCTGCTGCAATGTCTCCGAAGCAGTAGGCATGACCATTTCGATGACTGGGTATTCGTAAGGCTCTCCGCCTAGCTCGTCGATTCGATCAACTAGCTCGCTCGCCTGACTGCGAGCACGGGTGACGAGAATTCGTTTACCGAATAACGGCAATTGCTCTGCCCAGTGCAGTCGCTCGCGCAAATTCACCACTTCACCAACGACAATGACAGCAGGTGGCTTGAAGTTGGCAGCTTCAACTTTGGCAGCGATATTCTGGAGTGTGCCGACAAGCGTCTCCTGTTCGGCACGCGTGCCCCAGCGTACAAGCGCTACCGGTGTATCTTCTGGACGACCGTAGCGAATAAGCTGCTCGCTAATATAGCCGATTTTGGCGACACCCATCATAAAGACGAGCGTACCGGTCGCATGCGTCACTTTGTCCCAGTGAATACTGTGATCCAGCTTATCCGGGCTTTCATGTCCGGTAATAATCGACACCGATGAAGCCCAATCCCGGTGCGTAACCGGAATGCCCGCATAAGCGGGCACCGCAATCGATGATGTGATGCCAGGTACGATCTCGTATGGAATATCGTGCTGTCGTAACAGCTCGGCTTCCTCTGCTACGCGTCCAAAGATCGTCGGGTCGCCACCTTTAAGCCGGACGACGATTTTACCTTGCAACGCCAGATCGACCAGCAGCTGGTTAATCTCCTCTTGCTTCATCGTATGACGATCCGGCAGCTTGCCGACATAAATCTTCTCCGCTCCCGGCTTCGCCTGCTTGAGCAAACGAGGACTTGCCAGACGGTCATAGACAATCGCGTCTGCCAGAGCGATACATTCCCAGCCACGCAGTGTAATGAGCTTCAATGCCCCTGGACCTGCGCCTACCAGATACACCTTGCCGGTCATTCCTTCATCCCCTAACTTCTGCCAGAATCTGATCCGCCCCACGACGTTTCAACTCATCAGCGACAGCCATTCCAAGCTGTACAGGATCATGGCCCTGCAACGTCTCCTTGAGTATCGTAGCTCCGTCCGGTGAGGCTACCATTCCCGTTAATTGTATAACGTTTTCGTCCTGACCGGAATGGGAAGGATGCAAACGAACCGCATAAGCACCGATCGGCACCTGACAGCCACCATTTAATTCAGCCAAAAAGGTACGCTCTGCCATAACTGTAGTGGCAGTTAGATCATCGTTATAAAGCGATAGCAAACCAAGTAGCTCCAGATCATCGCCACGGCATTCAATTCCGAGCGCGCCCTGACCGACAGCAGGCAAACAAATATCCGCTGGCAAATACGCACTAATCCGATCCGTCCAGCCCATCCGCTCTAATCCGGCTGCTGCTAGCATAATCGCGTCAAAGCCTTCCGTCTCCAGCTTACGCAGACGGGAATCGATATTGCCGCGAATCGACTGTACGTCCAGATCGGGGCGATACGCTTTAAGCTGACTGGCACGTCTTAGACTGCTTGTGCCTAATTTGGCACCTTGCGGCAAGTCATCCAGTCCATTTCCATCACGGGTAATAAGGCAATCGCGCGGGTCTACACGTTTCGGAATTGCACCGTTCACGAGTCCTTCTGGCAATTCGGACGGCATATCCTTCATACTATGCACCGCCATATCGATCTCGCCATCGATCAGCGCCTGTTCAATCTCTTTGACGAATAGACCTTTACCGCCGACTTTAGACAGCGTTACATCGAGAATACGGTCGCCCTTGGTTACGATCTTTTTAATTTCAAATTCGACTTCCAGCCCCTGACTAGCAGCGATCTGCTGTAGCGCATCGATCACATGTCCCGTCTGGGTCAGTGCAAGAGCGCTCTGTCGACTTCCTACGATAATTTTGCGCATGACGTTATCTCCCCCGATATTGTATGATCCATTGCTCGATTTGGTGTTCATCCCACCATACAAATTGCTTATGTCGGATTTGAGCCAGCACATCAAGTGCCGCCGCCTGTTCCAGTACATGTCTGCGCTCCTGGGGATCGTGTACCACCCGTTTAATGTGGTGACGCAGATAATACATAAACTCTATATACAGCTCATAATCCTCGTCAAAATAGTTCCCTAGCTCGCGTGCAACCCGGCGACTGATGATCGGCCCTGCACCCGAAGTCGATACCGAAGCAACGAGACGTCCACGGCGAATGACAGCTGGATTAATAAACGTTCCCAGCTCATGACGATCTGCCACATTGACCGGAATGCCGTATTGCTGTGCCTCTTTTGCTACCAACTGGTTCACATCCGGTCGTGAGGTAGCGGCATAGACAAGCAGATAGCGCTGCGGTTGATTCGATAAGTCAGCGACTGACTGTACATTCTCAGATGTGGTGGAAGTTGTGCCTGTATTTGAATGGGTGTCTGTATTTGAATGTATATCGATTCCATTGCTATACATCGCACTCAAACTAGCGCTCAGATCACCTGCTTCATACATACGCTGCAACCAGTGTAGCTCACCTTTGTCAGCGAGTTCCTTCACCGCAGCCGTCACTTCTGGACTGATAACGACGACAATCGCCTCGGCCTCCAGCATATGCATAATTTTACGTTCTGCTACTGTGCCGCCGCCCACAACCAGTACAGGACGGGCGCGACAATCCAGCATAATCGGCAAATACGGTACAGCTCTATTCATGTGCCCACCCACTGATGAAACGCTGACCAGGAGTTAGCGACAAAGTTCAAAATAAACACGATATAGCCAGCAATCGCCCAGCGTGCCATAATGACAGGCGAATAGCTACGCAGTCTACGTGTGGCAAAATAAGCAATATATACACACAATGCCAGCAGCGTGAACACTACTTTCAAATCCAGCAGCAATATATAACGCCCTTCTGAGAAAATGGACATGAGTGCTACGATCAGCGATACGATCAATAGCGGCGTACCGATCAGCATCGATGTGTACGTATACTTTTCCATACTTTCCAGACTGGGTAGTCTGCGAACGGTATTATCCCACTTTTTCCGTTTAAGCTTGCGGTGTAAAAATAAATACATCGCTGCAAAGACCGCCGATACCGTATAAAAAGCAAAGCTCAAATTGGCTAGTACGACATGCAAAATGAGCAATCCGTGTACGGTATCCCAGCCAGACGGCAATACGCCTTCGCCCGGCGAATGAAGCCGATTTTGCACCATCGCACAAAAGCCGATCACATTCAGTAGCAACACGGCATATTCCGTTTTAAGCACCTTTTCAATAAAAAAGGAAATCAAAATCAATATAAACGTCAGGAAAAAGAAAAAGTCATACGTTGAAAATAGCGGCAATGTGCGTTCATCAATCGTCCGAATCGTAATACTGACGGCTTGAATAGCACTTACCATAATAAGAAACCCTGTGCCGATCCGCTTCGCCCTCGGATTGCGACGAATGCAATCCGAGAAATAAAACAGAAGGCTCAGGGCGTATAGGTAGATAATGACATCATATAACAGGTTGAACAGTGTCAACACGAATCACCTGCCTACAGGGTTGCGGAAGCAAAGTAAGCCAGGCTTCCTTCAACAACCGGTGGATGGGAAGAAATAGGTGCACGTTTTGGCACTGCCTTAAGTTCCGCAGCTGGCTCTGATGCAGTCTCTACTTCATCTTCAAGCGCAAACATACGGGTGAAAAGTTCAAGTGTATCGGCGCCATTTTTCTCAGCCGCCATTTCTTTAATCCGGTTAATCGGATCATGATTCATCTGATTTACGATGCTTTTCGTTAGACGGCTAATCACTTTGCGCTGACGCTCGTCTAACTCAGGCAGCTTGTTGAACAAGCTTTCCAGCGTATCTTCGTGAATGCGAGCGCCACGTTCCTGTAACGCACGAATGACCGGCTTCACACCGAGTGTTTTCAGCCATTGCTGGAACACTTCGATCTCTTCGCGGATCATCCGCTCGATCTTGATCGCTTCGGCACGACGCATCGCCATATTGCTCTCCACGATCCCTTCCAGATCATCGATATCATACAGGAATACATTGGATACTTCAGCTACTGATGGATGAATATCACGCGGTACAGCGATATCGATCATAAACAGCGGACGAGATTTGCGCTGCTTCATACTGCTCTCGATCGTATCTTGCCCCAGCACATAACCTTGCGCTCCCGTTGAGCTGATCAAAATATCGACTTCATGCAGGCGCTGTAAGCCTTCTTCAATCGTACACGCGGTACCATCGAACTTGTGCGCCAGTTCCTGTGCGCGTCCGATCGTACGATTCGCTACGATGACTTCAGCTGCACCGTTCGCATACAGATGCTTCACGGTCAGCTCGCTCATTTTGCCCGCACCTAGAATCATAATCGTTTTATTATGAAAAGCACCAAAAATTCGCTTGCCCAGCTCAACAGCTGCATAGCTGATCGATACTGCGCTCTCGCCAATCATCGTCTCCGCATGAGCACGTTTGCCCAGCGTTACCGCTTGCTTGAACAGCATGTTGAACCATGTGCCAGTCGCCTTGTTCTCTTGCGCGAGCTGGAATGCACGCTTCACCTGACCCAAAATTTGAGTCTCGCCGATCACCATAGAATCCAGTCCACAGGTCACACGGAACAAATGTTCAATCGCCTGCTCATCTTCATATATATACAAATGCTGGGTAAATTCCTGACGGGAAATACCGAACCATTGCTCCATGAAATGACGAATGTAATGACCGCACATATGCAAACGATCTAAAACAACATAGATTTCTGTACGATTGCACGTTGCGACGATGGTGCCTTCCAATACACTTTGCGTGCTTTTAAGCTGCCGGAGAGCTTCCGGTAAATCCTCATCCGCAATGGCAAACCGTTCTCGTACCTCAATCGGTGCTGTGCGGTAGTTGAGTCCGACAACAACAATGTGCATTGCAAGTTCACCTACCTAGTCTAAAAATTGTAACTACATCTGCTCACGTTTTAACAATACGTTAATTATATCACATCAATTTGCCCAAATTCGGCGTTTTTATGAAATGTTTATGAAATCCAGATGCAGATTTCTAAAATGCCATCAGTTCGTCACACTCATCACATACGTACCCGAATATGACTTATTTGCTACTTATATCGGTTGAAAGGAGTCAAAAGAAAAGAGTGACTGCCGACAAAAAAGCATCCGTTTCGTCGATTGATGACGCGGTCAGATGCTTTTTTCTTATTTTAACATATTCATTTTGAAGGTAAAGCGTTTATGGGAAAACTTCACTTGATATTCAGAAACAGATAGGTTGGCAAGTTTAAGCGTTGGGGCAACTTACCTATAATAAAACAGCTTTATATTCGTATTCATATGTAGACGGTGTGATGACTACTTAGATGCTGAGGCAACCACCACTTCCGGTAAGGAATAAGGGAACGTCCTCAGATGGAGTAGGGGAATCTACGAATTAGGAATAAATGTAGATTCCCCTGCTCCAAAATCGTCCTTTTCCCTTATTTCCTTTCCTCCGTTCTGTGCGGATTGCAACATATTCATTCTTGCATAGTTGAATTAGCAGTATTATTTTTGAATACGCTATTTCTTTATCTATTCAACAACATTAGCCGCTAACTCACCTTAAAATTCAACTCAACATATCTTAGTTTTATAATGTATCTTTTATGACCATGTTATTACGAATATTTAAAATCTCAACTTGATCAACACCATAAAAATAAGCGGTCGAGGGAATAGTTCCCTGACCGCTTATTTTGAGATCATTCTGTTTAGGTTGAGGCAAGATCGCTTGCATAGAATTAAAGTTTCTTGCATTAGCAAAGTCTATCTTCTCCGCTTAATCTTGATAATCATACTACATAGTTAACACGCAGCTATACTATATGACTCGCTTATTGATCGGCAGGTTTGTCTGCTTTATCATTCAGCTCATCTTCGCTATCAGTGATTTCTTTACCTTCAACTACCTCTTCATCTGACTGGGCATCCTGCTCGTCTTCGTCCTCATCTTCCTCTTCATCATTACTAAATGCATGACGTTCGATGACTGCCCACAGTTCGTCTTTACCCAGACCGGTTTCAGAAGAGAACATGACGAAATCGTCTTCAGGCACGAAGCCGAGAGCTTGTTTAACAATTTTGACGTGTTTGGCCCATTTGCTGCGTGCAATTTTGTCGGCTTTAGTAGCTACGACGCAGATGTTACAGTCGTAATGTTTGAGCCAGTCGTACATTAGAATGTCATCTTTGGATGGTTCGTGACGCAGGTCGATAATGAGCAAGACGAGCTTGAGCGGTTCGCGCTCTAGCAAGTAACGCTCGATCATTTTGCCCCAAGCTTCGCGCTGGGTTTTGGATACTTTGGCGTAGCCATAACCTGGGAAGTCGACGAAGTACATCATCTCATTGATTTTATAGTAGTTTAAATGCTGTGTTTTACCCGGTGTCGCACTGGTACGCGCCAGATTTTTACGGTTGATCATCCGGTTGGTGAGCGAGGACTTGCCCACATTGGAGCGTCCTGCCAGCGCAATTTCCGGCAAGCCGTCTTCCGGATATTGATCCGGTTTGACGGCACTAATAATAAATTCTGCTTGATTAACTTTCATTCGATTCATTTCCTTCCTGTTCTACGTGGCGCGTTCCCAGCTAACAGCCGGGCTTCCACTAATGCAGTCCGCTTTTCTGAACTAGTGCATGTTCCAGCACCTGATCCATATGAGCAACCGGCACAAGGGTCAGTTCATCCTTGATACTTGCCGGAATATCTTTTAAATCACGTTCATTGTCCTGCGGCAGCAAAATTTTCTTGTACCCTGCACGGTGTGCCGCAAGCGTCTTTTCTTTGAGTCCGCCAATGGGCAACACACGACCTCGCAATGTGATTTCGCCTGTCATCGCCACTTCTTTTGATACATGGCGACCGGTCAAGGCGGAGATCAACGCCGTTGCAATCGTAATCCCAGCTGAGGGTCCATCCTTCGGAATAGCCCCTTCTGGAATATGGATGTGAATATCATTTTTCTCATGAAAATCAGTCGCGATGCCGAGTTCTTCAGCTTTGGAGCGTGTATAACTGAATGCCGCCTGTGCGGATTCCTTCATCACATCGCCCAGCTTACCAGTCAGCATTAGCTTGCCACTACCCGGTACGACCGTCACTTCGATCGTCAGCGTTTCACCGCCAACTTCAGTCCATGCCAGTCCGGTCACACTGCCGATCTGGTTTTCTTTTTCGATCAGACCGTAACGGAACTTCGGTGTGCCGAGGAAATCTTTCACATCATCTGGTGCGATCACCACTTTGTCTTTCTCTTCCGCAACGATAGCACGTGCCGCTTTACGGCATAGGGCAGCGATCTGTTGCTCCAGATTACGCACGCCTGATTCGCGTGTATATTCGCGGATCACTTTGAGCAGTGTATCCTCACCAAGCTCCAACTGTTCTTCAGTCAGACCATGCTCTTCGGTCTGCTTTGGTAACAAATATTGCTTCCCAATCTGTAGCTTCTCCAGCTCCGTATAGCCCGGAATATACAACATTTCCATCCGGTCGAGAAGTGGTCTTGGAATGCTCTGTACGCTATTGGCTGTCGTTACAAACATTACATTAGACAGATCGAACGGCACTTCCACAAAATGATCGCTAAATGTATTGTTTTGCTCTGGATCAAGCACTTCGAGCAGTGCAGCCGATGGATCGCCACGGAAGTCAGACGCCATTTTATCGATCTCATCGAGCAGAAATACCGGATTCATACTGCCTGCATTACGCATGCCTTGAATGATACGACCTGGCATCGCGCCTACATATGTGCGACGATGACCGCGAATTTCCGCTTCATCCCGTACCCCACCCAGCGAAATACGAACAAATTCGCGTCCGAGTGACTTCGCAATCGAGCGCGCCAGAGACGTTTTACCGACACCTGGAGGGCCAACGAGACAGAGAATTGGACCTTTGAGCTTTTTGACCAGCTTTTGCACAGCTAGATATTCCAGCACACGTTCCTTCGGCTTATCCAGACCATAATGATCCGCATTCAAAATATCCTCTGCATGCTTCAAATCAAGATCATCAGTCGTACGCTGATCCCACGGCAGACTGAGCAGCCAATCGAGATAGTTACGGATAATACCGCCTTCAGCTGAATTGGCAGGTGTCTTCTCCAGCCGATCGATCTCTTTCTCAATCTTCTCCAGCACCTTTTCCGGTACAGTCAGCTCGGCTAATTGCAGGCGCAGCTCTTCCGCTTCACCCGCACGTCCTTCCTTCTCGCCAAGCTCTTTCTGGATCGCTTTCATCTGCTCACGCAGGTAATATTCACGCTGCGTCTTCTCCATTTGCTTTTTCACACGCTGGTTAATTTTCCGTTCTAGCTCCAGCACTTCGCGCTCACTATGCAAAATATCAAGCAGACGCTCCAGTCGTGCACGCACATCAATCGCTTCTAAAATATGCTGTTTATCCTTGATCTTGATCACCAGATGACTTGTGATCACATCAGCCAGACGTCCAGGCTCTTCAATATCAGAAACGGCAGCCATCGTCTCAGGCGTTACCTTTTTCGACAGATTAATATAATGTTCAAACTCATTCAACACCGTTCGCATTAACGCAAACACTTCCGGGTCATTCGTCTCTACCTCGGATAGCTCACGTGCTTGAACTTCGTAGAACTCTTCATTTTCTATATATTCCAGCACCTCAGCTCGTTCCAAACCTTCGACCAGCACGCGAATCGTACCGTTTGGCAGCTTGAGCATCTGTCTGACTTTAGCTATTGTGCCTATTCTGAAAATCTCATCCTCGCTAGGTTCCTCAATATTCACTTCCGATTGAGAGCATAGCAGAATCAAATTATCATCTACCATCGCCTTTTCTAGGGCCTTCACGGATTTATCCCGCCCAACATCCAGATGAAGCACCATGCTTGGATAGACGAGCAGTCCTCTTAAAGGCAGCAAAGGAAAACGACGCGCCTTATTTTTATGTGGTCCCATCGCTTTCTTACCTCCTGTAATGTGCGTATCGTACTGCCTTGTATTGTGAGCGTGTACGCAAATCGATGTATTTGCGCACGCAGATAGCAAGATGCTCTTTTATCATCTGAGGAATAACCAATCTAAACTCAGACAATCTCATGAGTTTGCGTATACGCCCTAGTTTATCAAATATCACCTCGAAACACCAATCATTGGGGAAAAAGCGGCTCGAATTTACGTTCTATTTTCATAATGCATCCATACACTTGCACAAATCGATTCGTTTATCTTGTGCATACGCCTGCTCATATAAAAAAGATACTGATGAATGAGTATTCATCAGTATCTTTTGATTACGCATAGGATGCAATTTTATTAAGATATTTTGCTTTGCAAAAATCACTTTTTATTGAACCTCATGTTAGAAGATCGCTAACACTAGATCTGTAAGATATTTTGCTTCGCAAAAATCACTTCTCATTGAACCTCGTGTTAGGAGATCGCTAACACTAGAATAAAATCAATTCAAGTAATCTAAATTTGATCTTTTAATTAGGATTTCACAGCAGGTTGGTGACGTTCTTCGCGGCCTGGGATTTTGCCAGTCGCTTCGAATGCTTCAACGATAGCGTCAATTTCCTTTTTCAATTCCTGTACCATGTCCGCTTCCGGTACTTTACGGATCATTTTACCATAACGGAACAGCAAGCCTTCACCACGTGCACCGGCGATACCGATGTCCGCTTCTTTCGCTTCACCTGGACCGTTAACCGCACAACCGAGTACCGATACTTTAATCGGCACTTTTAGCTTGGAAATGTACTCTTCCACTTCGTTGGCAATCGAGAACAGATCGATGTCCAAACGTCCGCAGGTTGGGCAGGATACGAGTGTAGCCGCGTTCGAGATCAGACCGAATGTTTTCAGCAGCTCACGTGCGACTTTCACTTCCTCAACCGGATCAGCACTTAGCGAGATCCGCACGGTTGAGCCGATTCCCATAGACAGCAATGCACCAATACCCGCTGAGCTTTTGATCGTACCGGAGTGCAACGTACCGGCTTCGGTAATACCGAGATGCAGTGGATATGGAATCACTTCAGCCGCTTTGCTGTAAGCAGCGATCGCCATCGGTACGTCCGACGCTTTGAGCGATACGATAATATCGTGGAAATCTAACTCTTCCAAAATTCCAATATGATACAGCGCACTTTCCACCATCGCTTCCGGTGTTGGATAACCGTATTTCTCCAGCAAATGATTTTCAAGCGAACCCGCATTCACACCGATACGAATCGGGATATTTTTCTCTTTACAAGCACGTACAACCGCTTCGACCTTTTCACGTTTACCGATATTACCCGGGTTAATCCGAACTTTATCGATTCCATTCTCAATCGCCATCAATGCCAGCTTGTAGTTAAAGTGAATATCCGCTACGAGCGGAATGTGAATACGCTTCTTGATTTCTTTAATTGCAGCAGCAGCTTCTTCATTGTTGACCGTTACGCGGACAACCTGACAGCCTGCTTCTTCCAAACGTAAAATTTCGGCTACAGTGGCCTCGACATCTGCCGTTTTGGTCGTACACATACTCTGGATGATAACTTCATTGTTGCCACCAATCGTCAGGTCGCCAACTTTGACAGGTCTCGTGTTTTCTCTCAAAAACATGGTTTCTTCTCCCTTGCATGTGGGCTTAATTGCAAACCAGCCTTTATCCTGCAAAAGGAAAAAGGCCGGCGCAATGTTGTATACATCTATGCATACAGAAGAGCCGCACAAAGCGGCGGCATCATGAGTCTGTTCATACCGTTATGAACTTCGTATCCCATGATGCCGTATATGCTTAGGCGCTTTCTTCTTGTTTTTTATCTTTGCCAGTTTGAAGCTCAGGCACAACTTTGCTCTCAACGACTTGCTCTGTGATCACACAACGCGTCACATCGTCACGAGACGGTACTTCGTACATCACGTCCAGCATAATGCCTTCGATGATCGCACGCAGACCACGCGCACCTGTGTTACGTTTGATCGCTTCACGAGCAATCGCTTGAAGCGCACCTGGTTCGAATACGAGTTCTACATTGTCCATTTCCAGCATTTTGGAATACTGTTTGATCAATGCATTTTTCGGTTCGGACAGGATACGTACCAGTGTCTCTTCATCCAGTGGTTCCAGAGCAGAGATAACGGGCAGACGGCCAACAAACTCCGGAATCAGACCGAATTTCAGCAAATCTTCTGGCAATACCATGCTCAGATATTCGCCTGCTTTCAGATCTTTCTGGCCCTGGTTATCAGAACTAAAGCCGATTACCTTTTTACCGATCCGACGCTTGATGTACTGCTCCAGTCCATCAAAAGCTCCGCCGACGATAAACAGGATGTTCGTTGTATCGATCTGAATAAATTCTTGATGCGGGTGTTTACGTCCGCCTTGCGGTGGAACAGAAGCAACCGTACCTTCCAGAATTTTTAGCAATGCTTGCTGTACACCTTCACCGGATACGTCGCGTGTAATGGACGGATTTTCGGATTTGCGTGCCACTTTATCAATCTCATCGATATAAATAATGCCCCGTTCTGCTTTTTCCACATCGTAATCGGCAGCTTGAATGAGTTTGAGCAGGATGTTTTCCACGTCTTCACCGACATAGCCGGCTTCGGTCAGGGAAGTTGCATCTGCAATTGCAAACGGAACATTCAAAATGCGCGCCATCGTTTGGGCAAGCAGCGTTTTACCGGAACCTGTTGGTCCTACGAGCATAATATTACTTTTTTGCAATTCTACATCTTCGATCTTGCTCTGTGTGTTGACACGTTTGTAGTGGTTATATACCGCTACAGACAGGGATTTTTTCGCTTGATCCTGACCGATCACGTACTGATCGAGAATAGAGCGAATTTCCTGTGGCTTCGGAATATCTTTTAGATCAAGCTCTTCTTCGTGACCAAGCTCTTCTTCTACGATCTCTGTGCACAGTTCAATACACTCATCGCATATATATACACCAGGACCTGCTACCAGTTTGCGGACTTGATCCTGAGATTTGCCGCAAAAGGAACATTTCAACTGTCCTTTTTCATCGTTGAATTTAAACATGTTTACACCCCTTTTTAGCTTGTGAGCGGACGGGTAATCACCTGGTCAATCAAGCCGTATGCCTTAGCTTCCTCAGCTTCAAGGAAATAGTCGCGATCGGTATCACGTTCGATTTTGTCCAGCGACTGGCCTGTGCGCTCCACGTAAATCTGGTTCAGCTTCTGACGCGTCTTGATGATCCACTCTGCATGAATCTTCATATCGGACGCCTGTCCACTAATGCCGCCAAGCGGCTGGTGAATCATAACTTCGCTATTAGGCAGCGCAAAACGCTTGCCTGGTGCGCCTGCTGTGAGCAGGAGCGAGCCCATACTTGCAGCCATCCCCATACAAATCGTGGAGACATCCGGCTTCACAAATTGCATTGTATCGTAAATACCCATCCCTGCCGTAACAGAACCACCCGGGGAATTGATATACAAATGGATATCTTTCTCCGGATCTTCGGCAGCGAGGAATAATAATTGTGCAATAACAAGATTGGCTACATGATCATCGATTGCCGTATTCAAGAAAATAATACGATCCTTGAGTAATCTTGAGTAAATATCGTAAGATCGTTCACCTCTACTGGTTTGTTCAACAACCATAGGTACCAGACTCATACAACCAACCTCTTTCTTATCCAGGAATATGACGACAGATCGTGCTTTAAAATACGATGCATTTCCTATTTTAACATGTACACTGCCCCATGTCATTTTTTCAAAGGTAAAGATTTGGAAAATATTAATAAATAAATGAACGGGAGCAATGACGATAACGATTATAAACTACTGCTGTATATCCGTATATAGGTAAAAATAAGGCACGCAAGTAATACGTGCCTTATTCCAAATGGTAGCAAAAACAGCTACCGGATTATGAAGTTTAAAATTACTCGGCTTTTTCAGCCACTGCTTCAACTTCTTTGCTGTTATCAACCAGCAGATCGATCGTTTTACGCAGTTTGATTTCTTCGGACAGACTTGCGAGGGAACCGTTCGCTTCCAGAATGCTGCGAACTTCCTCTGCACTGCGCTGGAATTGGGAAGCCATTTTCTCCAGCTCTGCACTTACTTCTTCTTCGGAAACTTCGATGTTTTCTTCTTTAGCAATTTGCTCCAAAACGAGGTTGTTACGTACGCGTTTTGCAGCTTCTTCTTTCATTTGCTCTTTCAGATCATCTGTTGTTTGACCGGAGAAGCTAGTGTACATTTCCAGGTTCATGCCCTGTTGACGCAGGCGGTTGTCGAAGTCGCGAACCATGTTTTCGGTTTCGGAGTTCACCATTGCATCTGGAATTTCAATTTCTGCATTTTCAGCCGCTTTTTCTACAGCAGCAGCTTCTTTTGCAGCTTTTACTTCGTTTTCTTTACGGGAAGCGATTTGTTGTTTCAGGTCTGCTTTGAATTCGTCCAGTGTATCGAATTCGCTAACATCCTTCGCAAACTCATCGTCCAGTGCAGGCAGGTTTTTGCGTTTGATTTCGTGCAGTTTCACTTTGAATACTGCTTCTTTACCAGCCAGTTCTGTTGCATGGTAAGTTTCAGGGAATGTTACCGTAACATCCTTGAAGTCACCTGTAGCCATGCCAGCAACTTGCTCTTCAAAACCTGGGATGAACGAGTTAGAGCCCAATTCCAGGGAATAACGCTCTGCTTGTCCACCTTCAAATGCTTCGCCATCAACAAAGCCTTCGAAATCGATCGATACGGTGTCGCCAGTTTCAGCAGCGCCTTCTTCGATTACGGACAGCTCAGCATGACGCTGTTGCAGACGCTCCAGCTCGCTGTTGATGTCTTCTTCAGAAACTTCAACTGCGGATACAGGAACTTCTACACCTTTGTATTCACCCAGTTTAACTTCTGGTTTTACAGTTACTTTTGCTTTGAATTTGAATGGTTGACCTTTTTCGAATTGCTCGATTTCGATTTCAGGACGATCAACCGGGAAGATGTCAGTCTCATCGATTGCTTCGGAGTATGCTTCCGGCAGCAGGATGTCGATTGCATCATTGTACAGGCTTTCGATACCGAAACGTGCTTCGAAGATTGAACGTGGTACTTTACCTTTACGGAAGCCTGGTACGTTCAGTGTTTTTGCTACTTTGTTGAATGCTTTATCAAGCGCTGCGCTTACACGCTCTGCAGCTACTTCTACTTCAAGAACGCCAAGGTTCTTTTCTGTTTTTTCCCATTTTGCTGTCATTTCGAGAATTCCCCTCCAAAAAATATTAACATGAATGATTTCGATGAATTTGTATCGTTTTCACGTGCAGAATAACCACTATAGTATATACAACTCTTCGCTTTTTATCAAGTTTGTTTCTTTATCCTGTGCCTACAAGCGAAATAGTTACCTGTCGTAGCTACCAATAGGACAAACAAGCAACTGACGCTACCAGGTTATGAACCGGCATTTATAATTTGCTTACGCTAGCTGGTTAGCGTGGCATCTGCCCGGAAACAAACTGCTGCAATGCGCGATGTGCCTGTTCATAACGGAAACGGATACTGTCCGTTACGCCATACAATCCACGTATCTCTTCCTCTTCCACTGTGCCTTCCAGTGTCATAGCAACAGTCTGGTGCAGCGCTGCTGCCCAGATATCAATCTCCGCATCATCTCCACGAGAAATCCAGAGATAATTTTGCGTACCATAGATACTCATCATAAACTGTGACCAGAGTTCCTGTGCAAAATAAAACAAATTCGGCGCATTCACCTCTGCCTTATCCGCCACACGTTCCAAAATTTGAATAAATGGCATCGGGAATTCGGTCGGATCAAGCGGAACGGTCTCTACTTCAATATCGACGCGCTCCTGCTGGTGCATATAATGTACACTTCCGCGGCATCCACGGCGGCGCAACGTCTGTACAATACGGAACTGAATCAATGGATGCAGTTGCGTATCCTTTTGCAGCCACTCGATGATCTGTTCATCAATCTCCGGCTGTTCCAAATAAGCTAGCTGCTCTAAAGCGAGCAATGTGCGCTCTGATACAGGACGCTCCATTGCAGTGCGTAGCAACTTCTCTTCATAATCGCGATCTTCAGCGAGCTTCAAGCGTACTTTGTCACGCATCATATGCTCTTGCGTATGTGTAGCTTCGTCCAGCTCAGCAT
This sequence comes from Paenibacillus wenxiniae, assembly GCF_039822605.1. NCBI lineage: Bacteria > Bacillati > Bacillota > Bacilli > Caryophanales > Paenibacillaceae > Paenibacillus > Paenibacillus wenxiniae. Next base: position 305,817 of record NZ_JBCGUH010000006.1, on the reverse strand, counting down.
CATCGCCTAACTCGGCAGAGTCGCGATCACTGTATGCTGCTTCGGGGAACGTTGTTCGCAGCCATCCGAGTAACGATTGCCACTCTTCTAACTGGCGTTCGTCTTGCCCCTGACATTGCAATAAAAATTCAAGCAATTCGATCGCTTCATGATAGCGCTCGGTCTCAAGCATACGTGTAAGCTCAATCTGATAAAAGTCGAGCGTCTTGGGAAACAGAACGACATTTCGGTTCTGCCCTGTATGTGAATGGTTTGAATCAGCGATAATGGCACCTCCTACATTCATCACTTCTTGCGCATGACTTTATGATTATAGCATAGCTGTTCGTTACTGACAGCCATACGGTAATGTTCATGTGGCTATGATTTAATGTACCTTTTAATTAACACGCGCATTGATGTTGAAACGGGAAGTTGGGTAGGTGCATGGAGTTGTATGCAGATAGCAAAAACTGATTTGGGCAAAAAGAGCTTGCTTTCTTTTTATGTACATGCTAAAATATTTTTGTTGCGCTTGAAATGATAATTTCATGTGTCCCAGTAGCTCAGCAGGATAGAGCAACGGCCTTCTAAGCCGTCGGTCGGGGGTTCGAATCCCTCCTGGGACGTCACATAAAAAGCATCTCCATCAGGTGGAGATGCTTTTTTTCGTATCTTTGTATTTCGATACTTCTATATATATTGATTCCATATTTCTGTCACTTTCACTTTCACTTTCACTTTCACTTTCACTTTCACTTTCACTTTCACTTCTTAATTATAGTTCTTTCATGCTTGTGACTGAATATAATTTCTTATTGCTGAATATACTTTGCTTATTCCTGGCTGCATGTCACTGTTTATTTTTTGCTACATAATTATCGTTTATTGTTTGCTACATATCATCATACATGTGTCCATGAGATCGTAAGAACATATGCGCTCTGCATTAATATAATACACGCCACAGATAAAACGTCGCGTACGATTCCCAGTTACTCCAGCCAGCTGCCAGCTTCAGCAATTCTTCTCTAGTCGGTTTCGCTTTTGACCCGGTCAGATGACGGATTACATTGTGCAAGCCTACATCATCGATCGGAAATGCGGTTGGGATGCGTAAGCAGCGCATCAATACATAATTCGCTGTCCACGGGCCGATGCCACGGATACGGGTGAGCATTTTTTCGGCTTCTTTGTAGCCGCCTGCTGCAAGCAGTTTCTCTTTGCTCAGCTCACCGCTAGCAACGAGGCGGGCAGCGTCCAGAATGTATTCGCACTTTTTCACGGTCATATGCATCAATTCCAGATCGGACATCGTCAAGGCGGCAATTCGTTCCGCAGTCGGGAAAATCCAATATCGTTCGCCTTCATGATCGACATACTCGCCAAACGCTTCAATTAATCGACATTTGAGCGTATGTGCATAACCGATATTAATTTGCTGACCGAGTATGCCCCAGCATAATGTCTCAAACAGATCCGGTATACCCATATTGCGTAAGCCGTAAAAGGACTCTACCGCATGTCCAAGCAATGCATCGCTACTGGCCAGCTTGTAAAAAGGCAACAGGTCGATACCCAGATCAAACCAGTCGCTCACATAGGCCGCTACCGCTGCACGCTCCAGCTCCTCCTTTGGTGCACTATCACCTAGAAACTCCACCTCGATCTTACCCTGTTCCTGTTGCGTAATACGCAGTAATGGACGTGAATGACCCACAGCCAGCGCCTTGTAAATCTCTTGCTCGCACACCGTGAACAGACACTCATTCGGTGAGCTTCGTAAAAAGTCTACATTCATCGCAAAGCTGAATTCTGCTGGTACGGATAACAGTAAACGATCACCTTGATCTTTCCAGTTTCCATGCTGTTGAAATTGTTGGATTTCGTTTAAGGATAAGCCTGCATAATAAAGCGTATCAGGTTCTATAGGTTCTATAGGTTCTATAGGTTCTCTAAGCTCTGTCTGTTCTGTAGGTTGCAGTGACTCTGTAAGTTCTACACGTCCCTCTCGTTTTATTTGTGCAGAATGTTTTACAGGCGACATAGAGCGATAGGAATCCTGCTGAAAATACATGTGTTTGTCATGTATATCAGAACGGCGCTGATTCTTATATTCGTCAGCATGATGCTGTTCTTTATGTTTTTTATGTCCATCAGTATGATGCTCTGCTCGTGATCGCGAATGATGCTCGGTCATGTTGAGTTCCTCCAGTGCTTGATTAGGCTATAGCATAGATACAGGCTACTATGTGCAGACAGCTAACCTTACTTGCACATATCTCTGCTGGATGTTCGTCTTGCTTGTAAACCTCTCTACTGCATCCTCATCTCGATGTGCATTCAAGCTACACTGCTGTTATCCCTATATACCCGATTCCACACTTCACTCAGCATGACCGTAACTTTTTATCTATTTATTATGGATCGCTATTTATTTATCGCCATTATTTCAATTCCATAGTTCATTTACTCTCCCCATAAAAATGCACCAGCTGATCCACCTTCACCGGCAATCCAGTACGAATCGACTGATTCGCAGCAATGCCTGTCAAAATCGAACGTGCCCCATCCTGATGATTGGCAGCACGATGAAACGGATCTTCCTGCGGCTCGCCAAACAGATCGTTGAGCAGCACCGGATCACCGCCGCCATGACCGCCTGCCTGCTCCTCCACCTGTACGTCATAGGGCTTGCCAAACATCGGGTATACGGTAATCCGTTTGCCTTCAAGCGCACCTTCGTCTGCTTTTTCACCACCAGCATTCACGTAAGACTTCTCCACAATCTCCATTTCGATCCGTCCGGCTGTTCCATTAAAGGCAATCCGATACCCTTCCCACGGCATATACGCATTCAGCGAATAGGTGAGCATCGCTTTATTTTTGTAACGGACGACTACACTCATCGTATCTTCGATGCTAATCCCGTCTCCAAACACACTCTGGTCACGCTGGTATCCATCCTCATGCTCGGCATCCAGATACATCGCTTTTAGATTCGGATTGCGATCCAGATGCAGGGCAAATGGGTCATCTTCCGCATGCACATTGCCAGTGGCTCGATTGTAAAAGTTTGTCTGCCCACGCTGTTCCGCATTTTCCCGCCCATAAAAGAGCAGATCGCCAAACGCAAATACCGCATCCGGCTGCGAATTGATCCAGAAGTTTACGAGGTCAAAATGATGGGTTGATTTGTGTACGAGCAGTCCGCCGCTATTGCGTTTATCACGATGCCAGCGTCGGAAATAGTCTGCACCATGCTCGGTATTGAGCAACCATTCAAAATGCACCGAAGTCACTCGACCGATCGCTCCATCTCGAATCAGCTCACGCGCTTTAGTATGATGGGGAGCATACCGGTAGTTAAACGTCACCCGTACATTCCGTCCGGTACGCTCAACAGCATCCAAAATTTGCTGGCATTTCTCTTCATCTACCGTCATCGGCTTCTCCGTAATCACATCACAGCCTAGCTCCAGCGCACGAATAATATAATGATGATGCGTACGATCGATACTCGTCACAATGACCGTATCCGGACGTTTGTCCTCGATCATCTCTTCAAACTGCGCTGCATTGTACAGATCGACGGCTGTACCACCATACTTGTCCTGAAGCAAGTGATTTGCATATCGAGCGCGTGTTTCATTAGCATCGCAAAAAGCAACTAACTCTGCTGTCGCTCCAAAATCCCTTGCTATCGCTCCATAGAAAAATTCTGCGCGTCCACCTGTGCCTACAAGTACATATCGTTTTCGGTTCATATGACCATCCCTCCGTTTCGTCTACTTCTTTCCTAGCATAGTAAAAAAAGCGGACTCATTCGCCGCAAATGATGCTTTCTTTTATAAACACCGCTTATTTTGTCATGTTATACTACATAGAAGATAACGCTTACACAAAAGGAGTGTTGGGATGTCAGCTCATCGTTCTGCCAGCAATCGTCCAGCGCACGTCGATGCTTCTATGCCCCATCATCAACATACGCCCAGCAATTTAACGGATCAGCGTATGCCCGATAGGCTCATTGCCGAGTATATGTCACGCAGTGATTATTTTGTGATGCCAGGCGATCATTTGCATCCGCATTATGAGCTGTACATTTTGCTGTCCGGCGAACGTCGCTATTTTGTGCGAGATCAGGTGTATGAGATGCATACCGGCGATCTTGTATTCATTGGCAAGCATGAGCTGCATCGCACGTTACCGGGGAAGCTGCCGGAACATGAGCGGATTGTGCTCTATTTTGGTGATGGATTTGCAAAGCAGCAATTCGGTGAGCATCGCGATTGGCTACTGTCTTTATTCAATCAGCCCTATCCTGTGCTGCATACAGGCGGCAAAGATAGCAAAGACTCCATCCTCTCCAGCATCATTCAACAGCTCGTGCGTGAACTTACGATCCAGCCGCAGGGCTATAAGCTGATGGTGCAACAGCTTGCCGTCACCTTGCTGTTATATTGCGCACGCCTGCCGCGCGCTGCGCCCACATCGATCACCAACATACAATCTGCCACACAGGAACCGATCACTGAAGCAGCCCGTTATATTAAAGCGCATTATCATACGAACGTATCGCTGTCCCAGCTGGCAGCACATGTGCATCTTAGCCCTGCTCATCTGAGTCGAATGTTCAAACGTACGACTGGATTTCATGTGACCGAATATATTAATACGGTACGTGTGAGAGCAGCACAACAGCAATTACGAGATACCGACTTGAAAATTATCGATATAGCTGCGGCGACCGGCTTCGGTAACTTCTCTCATTTCGGTAAAATATTCAAGCAGCTCTGTCATATGAGTCCGCGCGAATATCGTCAGTCTACACGAGGTAAATGAAGGAAGTCGATCATTACAGTTCGAGCCATGACAGTTCAGACAATTACTGTTTAGCCTAAAAAAGCGACTGGTTGCCGAAGCACCCTATCGCTTTTTTAGGCTAAACGCTAGTTTTACGCTAATTCTCTCGCTTTAATTTTATCGTTTGTGAGCTAATTTTGAGGTGGGGTAATCCATTGAAATTATTATTGTGTATCTTATAATTGTTGATGTGGGCAAGCTATCCACATTCATACTGGTTGAGATCAAGCTTTCGTTTCCAGATCATATGATTGGTGATTGAGATCAAGTTCTCGTTTTCAGATCACATTATCGTTGATTGAGATCAAGTTCTCGTTTTCAGATCACATTATCGTTGATTGAGATCAAGTTCTCGTTTTCAGATCACATGATTGGTGATTGAGATCAAGTTCTCGTTTTCAGATCACATGATTGGTGATTGAGATCACGTGCTTGCTCTCCAATCACATGATCGGTGATTAAAATTAAGCTCTCATTCTCAAATTACATAATTGTGAACTGAAGCTAGAACTATTGTTTCTAAATCACATAATCGTACGTTGGAATCCGACAATTGTTCATTATAAAAACTCGATCATTGCAGAGCTTTCAGCATCAGCGACGCACTACCATCCGACTGACGCACCAGTACCCAGTTCATCGCGATTGCATCGGCAATACGTTGGAATTGCGCTTCATCCAGCTGCAAGCCATCCATCCGACCTTCTTCATGGACAGTATAATGCTGTCCTTCCTCTAAACCGAGTGCAAACCGCAACCAGTTCCCAGCACCTGGTACAGTAGTAAACGTCATACGATACCCATCCTGTACTGCCTCAGCAAGCGATTCTCCATGCTCGGTCGCATAGTGTAGCCATTCATCCAGATCTATTCCTGCCGCAGTTGCCGAGCCAGCCAGTGGTGCTGCATGACGCTGCTGTATCGCTTCTAGCAGTTGCTCATTAGTAATACCGTCACGACGCAGACGCTCAATGAGCATGGCGCTACGCTGTGAAATTTTAACGTTAGATTGTGTCATCTAGTTGCCTCCGTCTTCTTGAATAGACTTTTCGTAAATACAGTTTTCGTAAATAAAGTTAACAGGCTAACCGCTATCGTTCCATCTCAGCTGCACTTAATCATCATGCCGGACTGGACGCGAATTAGCCAAAAATAATGCCCCTAGCAAAATCAAAATCGCCAGCGACCACATAACGGTATTCGTTGCATTATCATAATCGACAATAATAAGCCGAATGATCGCGGTAATGCCAATATAGATAAAGTAACGTAATGGAAAATGAAATCCGCTTTTGAAATATTTAATAATAAGCGCAATAAACTCAAAATAGAGGAAAAACACGAGCAGACGTGCAGCCAACTCATACGCAGTCACGTCAGACTCCTCTAAAAAGATAAAGCTGAAAATATGCCATGTTTCTTTGAGTAGAAAAAAGCAGAGTGTCAGCGCAACCAGAGCAAGCGTTACATTCAGAACCGCTTGCAGGAAGGTTGGAATTTTGTACACGTAGCGCATCCACGGATTCATATTCGTCGTTTCCCCTTTTCATATCGTTCAGGTTTGGAAAGATTGAAGTGAGTAAAGTATACATTTTACTGAAAAATGCCGCAATCTAATCCTTATTTGTTGCCCGAATAAGCAGACAAACACAGTATTGTTATACTGAGATATTTAGAAGCACTATTAATAGAAGAAATATGTACAGTTAACGATCTCTCTCTATTCCTGTATACCTGCTTGTATCTAACATAACCTTCTTCATAAGCAAGACAAGATATCTAATTTAAATGTTATATATTGTAATTTATAGTTTTATTTTCTTATATATACTTATTATTCTAATGGCGTTACACTGAGCGAGTAATCCAATACAAACTAAGGAGTGATTGGCCAATGTCCCAACGCGAAGTGCATATTTCTGTAATTAATGTAACTGATAGTGAAATGGTATTAGAGAGCAAAACCAATCTTGCTCATGGAGAATGGGTAAGCTCTCCAACTAACGTTCCTAACAATGCGAGACCTGTTACATTCCAAGCAGATTCAGATGGCTTTGCCACCGGTGCTGAAGGAACGATCTACTACAAACTCCCACAGGGTGAAGTAAGTCTGTACTTTGATAATCCATTTGTTGGTTCGGACGGTTTTTCCGCACAAAGCACCTCCCCTGCCTATAATGTACAAGTTATCGGCGGCAGCGGTAATGTATGCAACGTCACATATCTGATTTCCAACAACTAATTGGACAGCCAGAGCTTCATTTATCCATAAGATTTTATAGCCGCAAGGCATAACACACACAAAAAACACCTTCATATTAGATATGAAGGTGTTTTGCGTTAACGTCCCAGGAGGGATTCGAACCCCCGACCGACGGCTTAGAAGGCCGTTGCTCTATCCTGCTGAGCTACTGGGACATATTTTCAAGACGCAATAGTACATATGTAAAAACTCACTTAGAACATCTCAGAACAACAAAAAATATTATACATCAACTTCTCTCTTTTTTAAATAGGCTTTTATTTCCACAATCAGGCTAAAAGACCTATAAATATCTGGACATCCAGGTTGCAAACGGTTACGATAACAGAACACATACCACTATTTTACTACGTTTCTTAAAAAAAGTAGCCCTTAACATCCAATATTATGTTTTAAATGGGAAAATGTGTATTATAATAATCCTATATCGATATAACTAAAGTACATACTCCGCTTGATTGGTTTTGGCCTAACATCATTGTAAACGCACCCATCATCAAAAGTCGAAGCGATTCAGGCAAGCCGAACCATTTCACTTTACTACAACCTACAGTAAACTATAGAAAATCATCTGCTCGTTTTAACAAATTTATCAAAAAATGATATCCATTGGAGGGATACGCAATGTCCAGGCCCATCTCCGACGAGGAATTGGGACGCATGATTCAAAACGCTGACGACAATGACATCGACAGCCAACGACACCAACTGAACGAGCAATCATTCACCGAGGGTAAAGATGGCTGGATCAAAATAAAAGACAACAAGATTCATGTGTTCTCACCTAAAGCAGGCGGTAAAACGGCTTCTATTCATGCCCTGTCTCCCGTCTCGTTGATCGTTAACGGGAACATTATTTCCGGTAAGGCTAATGTGAGTGAAGAAGACACACTATCATGGGAGCTTCAACTTACGCCGATGTTTGAAATTAGCGTGTCGCCTGATCAGATGGAAGCTTATCTCATTTTGCATACACGCGAACGCTTTGAATGGAATCTGGTAGATACGCCAGCATCGTCTGCCATGACGGTGCGCGCTGTCCCTAATCGTGAGCGGATCGTAGATACGATACAGTTTAAGCATGTGATCAATGCACTGGAGCATCGCGGTATTTACAAAAATATCGATAAGGCAGCTATTTTAAACGAATTGGAATCCCCTACTCATCAGCCGATCGTCATTGCACGCGGTCAGGCGTCGGTACCGGGTACGGATGCACGATTGGAGCTATTTTTCCCTGAACAAATTGAAACGGTATTTCATGAAGCAGGCGGCGTGGTCGATTATCGGAGCCATCGCCGGATTCCTTCTGTTCATGAAGGAGAGGTTATCGCTACCAAGCATGAACCTGTCGAAGGTATTCCCGGCTTTGATGTATTCGGCAATGAACTGTCTCCACGTGCAGCTCAGGATCTGGAAGTGACGGCTGGTGAATTTACAGAGATGAATGCGCTCGGTCAGATTGTAGCGCTTCGTCCAGGTCGACCGCGTATGACAGGCAAAGGCAATCGACGTCAGATCGATATTTCCAATGCGTTTATCGTCGATGGTAATGTTGATCTGCGGACAGGCAATATTGTGTTTGCTGGCGATGTGATTGTGAACGGTGATGTGCAGGAACATATGATTATTGAGTCGCTCGGTAATGTGTATGTACATGGCAATGTGTACAGCGCCACCATTACAGCCACAGGCAGCATTTCAATTGCAGGCACGATTATCGGTGGCAAAATCTACTCTGGCTATTTTGGCGTTATGTTCAATCGGATGTATGCAGCTTCCAAGCAACTGAGTCATGAAATTCGGCAGTTGGATATGGCGGCATACAGGCTGGCGGAAGAAGTTGCGGCAAGGCAGCAAACGGTTCGCTATAGCCAGATGATTATGCTGCTGATCGAGCGTAAATTCCGCAGTGTGCCCGAATTAGCTCGCGAGTTGCTACAGGTGTTCGCCAGCATTCAACATATCGAGAGCCGAGAATCGGAGCAGCTGAAAGAACTGCTGCATCATTTCCTAAACTCGACGACCATTTTGGAACGGTTGGATGAAGAAAAGCTTTCGACAGCTCGCTCATTGCTGGAAGGATTGTATGCAAGCGTATGCAGCATGCAGGAAGTGGAAGTGAATGTCGAGCTATCCCGCTGTCAATCGAGTGAGATCAAGTCGAACGGCGATATTATGATTACACGCGAAGGCGTCGTACAGAGCGATCTATACTCGGCAGGCAGTATCGCCTTTCTGCTGGAAAATTCCGTTTGCCGGGGTTCACGTCTCAAAGCGGAAGACCGGATTATTGCCGGAATGGTCGGTAGTGATGCCAATGCCCGCTGCGTGCTTGAAGCAAAGCAGCAGGTGTATGTACGCAAGCTGTACAATGGATATATCATTATTGACGACTATCGCCATCATGTGTTTGAAACGATGCAAGATCAGCTGTTTGATGCGGAATTTATGCAGAGCAGGCAGCCGGTGCATGCGTCGATGGGTGGTCAGGGTAGATGAAACGGTGGTTATGCTTGCGGTCATGATGCCTGAGGCTACTGGTAGTGACAACGACAATGCTGGTTATAGTGTTGGTGCTGATTTTAACAGTAGAACCCGTCATGATATGCACGTACCTTACACTAACGTAATCGTACAACGATCAAAGCCTGTATCGAGCATTCAATGCTCGCATACAGGCTTTTTCGTCTTGATTTGATAACTAGACTTTGACCAGACTAACTATCAGTTTGGATTGTATGTTGAAATGGCTATATTTTAACACTTAAACCATTCTCAAAACTCAAATGAATCTTAACTTTAAATCTGCTTAACGTTCTGAAAGATCACTATACCACCCTACCATAAAAGTTAACATTCAACATGGTCAATACATTATTTTCATATCGGCTACTACATCGTGTCCTATCGATCACCACATCGTGTCCACGGATGACATGCTACTTCTATCATTCTATTTTCGATGCGCATGTATAGCCATATTTCATTTCACACACGATTATAATGCGCCTGCGCTTCATAACGAAGCGGAATCCGCTCTAACAATCGTTCCCCATACTGATGGGCAAACGGTCCATCCGGCATATGAATATAACCGATATAACAGCCACATGTTTTCATCTGACAGGGGCGCTCCGCAGCAATTTGTTCCAGCTCATGCCGATAAATATTACCGATGACGCGTTTATCCTGATAACAGCGCTTGACCATGCCATTGCCCTGCACATAAAAGACCGATTCACCTGCCAGACACGACTGTCCCAGACTGGCATAATCCGTTAAATTATAGCGAAAATACGGGTCAATCGCTTCCAGCTCCTCCACCTCACCTGGCTCATAATATGCCGGGCGATCTTTAAACGCATTCACCCACACATATACATCAGCGGGCAGCTGCTGTCGTAGCGAACGAATGGCGGCAAACGATTCACGCAACCCAACCGTACCTGCACTAAAAGCAATCCCATGCTCATACAATGTCATACACTGACCAACAAACTGCGCTTCACTCGTTTGACCCGGATGGTAGGTCGCCCAGAAGGCCACTTTATCCCGATTCAACTCCATCGTCCAATCCAGCTTGACCGATAAATTCGTCTGTACTGCTACCTTATCAACATGCGGCAAATGCGATAGTTCCACCATCGCGCGTCTGTACCATCCATGCACAAGCGCTTCGCCATATGGATTGAAAAAGATCGACAAACGATACGGCTTATGCGCCTGCTGGCGTACCCAATCGACAAAACGATCCAGCTGCTGCCGATCACGCTCTAGCGTTTCCCGGCTATCGACCGTTTTGCTAAATGGGCAATACGGACAGGCATAATTGCACGATGACAGACTGCCACGATAATAAAGTGATACACGAGCTGGCATAGAGAAAGGCATTGAATCATCGTGCTTGTCGGATGGGGTATGTATGGAATGATTGTCCTCATCAGATGTCGCATATATAAGCGGCATAGATGGTGCAATGATGGATTTCTGCTGGAAAGCAGATGACAACGCAGACGAATCCGTTGCAGCGGTTAATCGCTCGGTAGATTGTGAGTGATGTTTACTCATACACTTTGATATCCTTCCATCAGCGCATACACTTCAGGCGAGATAAGGCAGTCACCGATACTGTCGGATAGCGCCATACCGCGATCAGTAAGACGCAGTACGTCCACTCGTCCCCCTTCATACCATTCAGTAGAATTTACAAATACTGAATCTACACCTACCGATGCATTAGCGTATTCAGCCTCATCGGTCAGTGTCGCCATTCCGGTCCAGATCAGTTGCTTGAGTTCTGGCAGATCGTCCAATGGAGGCGTGCCAAATCGTGCCACATAAGACGCCAACTCCAAACCTTCACGATGCAGCAATGCTTTGAGCACAAAGCGCCTGCGACTTTCCTGTTCATTCAGCACAAACCCATAATCCGCCAGATCATGACGTTCCGCACCTACATAATCAGCGATAATACTACGCGTCGCTGCCGTGCTCACTCCATATCGTGACGCATAATGTACATTTTGTGTGTACGAGCGTGCACCACAACCGAGTCCAACCATCCCTTCTTCCTGACAACTGTACGGCAGGAGCGATTTATCCGAATGAAATGGCTTGGCAAAACGGCGCATCGAATACTGTGTATATCCTGCTTGCAATAACCGATCACGAGCAGCTTCATATAGCTCCAAACGAATATCATGCTCCAATCCCGTTTGACCGGGTTTGAGGATCGTATTTTCACGCACATAAAGCGGATAAATAAAAATTTCTCCTGGCTCATATGCTAGTGCTTCTTGCACCGAATACAGCCATGTATCGACTGTCTGTCCGGGCAAGCCATAGATCAGATCCACATTGAGCAGCGGAAATTCGTATTGCTGCAACAGCTCCAGCGCCTGACGTGCCAGATCGGGATTTTGCGGACGATAGATCGCTTTGCTTTCCGCTTCAATAAAGCTCTGAATGCCCATACTGACTCGATCCACACCATATGCTTTTAAAATATCCAGCCGATCTCGCGTAACCGTATCAGGGGACGTTTCCACTGAAATTGATGTCTGATCCAGCTTTGCTCCCATCACACGCTCCGCAATATCGAATAGACGCTTCAATTGATCGGGTGCTAATAACGTTGGTGTACCTCCGCCAATCGCAAATCTGGAAAATGGCGTTCCCTGCATGAGCGGTGCCCACTGCTCTGCCTGCCGCTCCAGTGCGTCCACATATTCTTTATGTACATCCAATCGTTTATCCGGTAACGTAAACAAATTGCAAAATCCACAGCGCGCCGCGCAAAATGGAATATGCATATAGAGAAAATAGCTTTCCAGCCGCTCCTGTGCCCATAAAGACTCCAGTGAACGTGGAGGATTCAGCTCACGATACGCGGTCTTGTGCGGATAGGAATACAGATAAGAGCGATATGGCGCCGCAGCCAGCTCCTGCTCCCATGTCCGCAGCTCTGGTGTCCATTGTTCCTGTGGTAGCGCGTGTAGCGGCAAATGTGCCTGCTTTTGCATCATGAGTGCTCACTCCTTCGTTTCCATTTCATATCACCGATTGTATAACTTATTATTATCGTACTATTGCAGAGATCATCATTTTATATTTCAGCTCACAAGCTTATTTACAAATCCTATTTATAAGAAAAATTCCCGATACGGCACATTCCATACGACCTCATGTGCCAGTCGATGTCCTTCATAACCATCCTCACCATAAGCCGTACCATGATCTGAAAATACGAGGCAAAATACCGGACGTTCTCGCTGTCGTAGCGCTGCAAATAAACGCCCCAGCTCGCCATCCACATACCGCAATGCCGCTCGCTGGCTCTCCACCGAATCGTGACGCTGACCGGGAATAAAATAATGGTTAGGCCCATGAATCGCCGATACATTCATAAATAAAAATAACCGCTCCTGCTCGTCGATATCGTCCACTAGCCGTAACGCATGATCGACCTGATTCGCGGTCGAGTTCGGATGGGTCACTCCAAAATTCATACGCCAATAGCTCTGCTGAAAATAACCGGGCAGCACGCGAGATAGCTTATTTTTCTTCGTAAAAAAGATAACGCCACCGATACAAATCGTCCGGTAACCTTCCTGAGCCAAGCCGCTAACGATATCCGGTGCATCAAACAGCCATGTGTGCGGATGCGTGCGCAGCCCACTATGCTTACCGTGGAACAGACGCACATGACTGGACTTGTCCGTATTGGCAGGAGTCGGCAGAAATCCACCAAAAAAGGCATGATGCGCCGCATAGGTAAAGCTACCCGGTGTATGACGCTTTTCCCATGAGCCAGTGCCGCACAGATTCGGACAATTCGCCTCTTCCAGTACAGCAGCATCGTAACGCAACGTATCTAGCGTAATCATTACGATATCGTGGCTACCTACCACTTCATTCATATTAATCGACATCCGTCATTTCCTTTCTCCATTGCTTCAGAAAATGGGCCAGCTCCCATTCATACGTGCCCATCCCATCCTGCTGAACGTGATACAGCAAATCGCCAAATGGATTCACATCCATAATTAGAGGTACCCGTCCATTTGCAGGCACGAGTACATCCATACCTGCGCAAAATGAACCGGGAAAAGAGGCAAGTGCGCGCTGTGCAGTATCGCTGATCGAATGACGCAACGTTTCAGGCAATTCAGCATCGTCCAGCAGCAAGCGTTTATTGCGTAAATGCAAATTGGTGATCGGCGTCCGACTGAGGCGCATGACTGCATGACCTGCTGCATTACGACAGACGAGCTGGCGCACATCGTACACCTGTCCATCGAGCGCTGCTTTGCTGATCCAACGCTCGACCTGCATGCCTTCACCTGCAATCCAGTCTACAAGCTGCCCAATATCCGCAGCATCCGTATAGCGAATGAGACGACCGGAATTGTAAAAGATCGTCTCGCCATGGATTCGTTCCTTCCCGATCGTAGTCATCGCAATCTCTGCACCGGTACGAGGATTGTACTGATAGGCAATCACACCCGAAGCTGCTGAACCACAAAACAGCTTCACAAATACCCGATGTACATGCTGCGCTTCCATCTGCTGCCGTAACTCTGCATAACTGTGGATCGGTGTATGCTGATTGGCTGTTGACGATAAGATCGAAGGAACAGCAATGCCCGCTGCATGCAAATGCAGCGAGCAAGCACGTTTATCGAACATAAGCGCAATCTCTGATGGAGCATTCAGCCACCACGCTTGCGGTACATACTGTTCCACCTGTTGGTGCAGCCATGATAATAGACGGCAATAGCCGCGAAACCATTGTGCTGGATACCAAATACGACCGTATGATCCTTGCAGTTGGCGTGCAGCTGTATAAGCAATCCGCTCATGACGGGTAGGAACAGCTATAGGTAAAAGCGAATCGTCCTGCCAATGCTCATTGTCTGCTGCACCAAGCGCGATCAATCCTCGCTCAACTGCGGCATTTTCGCCGGGTGCATCCAGACGAATCATCATAGGCTGGTTCGCTGCCCATACACTGCCCGACGGCATAGCACATGCCGAAATGTCATCTGTGAGCATGCTTGGGCTTGAGGATGACATACTGTCTGATCTTACATGCTGTGACCGTATATCATCTGACCCTATATGGGGTGAAGGCATAGTCAATGACCCTACGTTCTGCGATGACATCATGCTATTTGCCGTGTTCTGTACCGCCACACTGTACTGACTGCGTTTGTACATACTATCCAACACCTCGGGCAATGTTTCACCGGCACGAATCGCATGCAACAGGCGAGCATACGATACTTCTAACGCCTGCGGCTGCCCTTGAGCCTGTAATGCCTGTTGCCAACCGAGTGTACGTTTATTACCAGGATTACCGATCAAAATAGAGGCTAGCGTGCTCTGTTGAACATCAGTCGCCTTCATTATTCAGTCAGCGATGGATAACGCCACTCTTCTCCCAGATCCTGTTGTTCATCTGTATCGACGATCAATCCAGTTTGCTGAGACAATCGACGCCATTTATTCAGCATCTCATCAGACATATAATGATAGTTCAAATTCAAACGCTTCAGCTTACGCACCGCTTCGCTGTTCAGCAATGCTTCTGCTCCTTTATCAGACAGCGTGCCTTCGGACAAGTCCAGTTCTTCCAATTGTGCCAGCACCGGCGCATTGGCTGCCGCGATCGCAATCTCATCCTGTAGCTCACTATCTTTCAAACCTAGCGACACGAGCTTTGGAAATGGATTATTGTTCAGGAACGGCAGTATATCATCTTCCAGATCCGCATCAAACCCATACTCCTCCACGCCAAGATACAATTCCAGCTTGCGCAAATTCGGCAGTTTGCCCCCGTAAACAGCTTGCAGCACCGATGCGGGCAAGCCTCCACAGATGATCACCAGCTCCTGCAAATTTTCGTGTTCCAGTGGATCTAGCGCCAGATCGACACTTCCTTTGATCGTAAATGACTCTAACTGCGGATACGCCGACAATAACGGACCCAAATTCGTCTGCGTAATCCATGACACCTCACATTGCTCAAAACTCATATCACCGACAAACAGACGTCGCAAATTCGGAAACTTCGGTGCAGCATCGATCAAAGTAGGCAAAAATTCAACCGGTGTACGCTCATACGCACCGCCCCAATCCCCAATGACGAGGCTGGTCAGCGCCTGACTTTTCTCTTCGTCTGCTACAAGCTGCTCAATTAGTGGGATAATCGTCTGTCCATCCTCGTATTCCTCATAGCCAATCTCTAATCTTACTTCTGTCATTATGTATACCTCCCTGTTACCCGACATCGCGGGCAGTTATGGTTACGCTACATATAGTTTACAACAGCGCTACAGTACAAAGCAAAAGACTTCAGACCGATTACAGCGCGTTTGTATGCTCTTTGGGGACATTGGATATCATTTGTATAATCTGCATCCATAGTGGTATCACAATAAAAAAGCCATCCGAGCCTGTGATACTATCGATGCTTGTATTCACTGCTCGTTATCAAACGTGCGGCAGTGAATAGGCATGCACAGATACACAGGATCGGATGACCCGAATAACACAGTTGTGTTGGACAAATCCCTACTTCCACTAGCTAACCGTAGCTAATGGTTGCTTCTTAATTGTTACTAGCTGCGCTCTAATTGAACGAATAGCTCTCATTGCACGACTCAATGAAGCAAGTGCAGCGAAACGGTCAGCGTGCTTGCAGCGAAGCGATCAATTTACGCAACGCTTCACCACGATGGCTAATCGCCTGCTTTTGCTCGATCGTCAGATTCGCCATCGTCTGCTGTTCATTTGGTAAATAAAACAGCGGATCATAACCGAAACCACCCGCACCGGATGGGGTAGCGGTAATCCAACCTTCAACAGCACCTTCTGCCGTCCATGTATGTCCGGTTGCTGGATCATACAATGCCAGACTGCATACGAAGCGCGCCGTACTAAGTAGCGGCTGTTCTGTATCCTCACCGAGTTGTAGTTCGCTTAGCTCTTGTAACAGCTTGGCGTTGTTGTCTGCATCGGTCGCATTTTCTCCAGCATAACGTGCCGAATATACACCCGGTGCGCCATCCAGTCGATCCACACATAGACCTGAATCATCGGCAAGTACCGGCACGCCAAGCGCATCCGCTACCGTCTTCGCTTTTTTGAATGCATTCTCGGCAAAGGTCGTTCCATCTTCCACAATATCCGGCAGTTCCGGATAATCGAACATGCTGCGAACCTCAAGACCCAGTGCTGCGAACGCATGCGCGAACTCCTTCACTTTGCCTTTATTTTTGGTCGCCACGATCACAATATTGCCGGTCAGTACACTCATACCTGTGCTCCGGCCTGTCCGCTAGCAATTTTCAGTGCGATCGGTCCGAGCACTTCCTTTTGCAGCTCAATCATACGCAGTACACCCTGTTCACCCAGTTCGAGCATCTGATCCAGCTCTTTGCGGTTAAATGGACGCTCTTCGCCCGTACCTTGCAGCTCTACAAACTCACCTTTACCGGTCATGACGATATTCATATCAACTTTTGCCTTAGAATCCTCTTCATAGTTCAGATCCAGTACCGCGCGGTCGCCAACGACTCCTACGCTGACCGAAGCCAAATAATCGGTAATCGGGAAACGAGCCAGCTTATGCTGTAGCGCCAGCTTATCCATCGCAATTGCCAGTGCAACAAAAGCTCCGGTAATCGACGTTGTACGTGTACCACCGTCCGCTTGAATTACATCACAATCGACAGTGATCGTCCGCTCACCCAGTGCTTGCAGATCGACAACGGAGCGCAATGCACGTCCGATCAGACGCTGAATTTCCATCGTCCGTCCACCGAGCTTGCCTTTTGCCGCTTCACGCTGATTACGTGTCTGCGTCGCACGCGGAAGCATCGAGTATTCGGCTGTTACCCAGCCTTTACCCTGTCCTTTCATAAAATGCGGAACCCGTTCTTCGACCGATACGGTACACATTACTTTCGTGTCACCGACTTCGATATAGACAGAGCCTTCCGCATATTTATTAACATTTGGGGTTATTTTCAAGGGGCGCAGCTCATTCGTCTGCCGTCCGTTGATTCTCATGATTGTATGCCTCCTGCTTCGTATTCGCATTCTTATTCTAACAAACCTCTCCTGCAAAAGCACTCTAAACCGCAAAATGGCTTGCTGCGGCTTGATAAGCGGTACGGTTGTCGGGTTAAATAAGAGTACGGCTGTATCCAGCCACTTTACCTAGCGTTAGCAGTTTATCCGAAAAAGAGGTGTTCAACTATGGAGCATAATCAACCGGAAAAAGTGCCTTACAGTCTAAGCAGTTTAAATGTAGAACAAGCGACACGGGAATGGCTTGAAAAACGCGGGGTAACGATTCGTGAAATTGCTGAGCTGGTCTTATTTTTACAGCAGAGCTATTTCCCTGATCTAACCATTGAAGAATGCGAAGCAAGCGTCGAAAAAGTGCTGATGAAGCGCGAGGTACAAAATGCCCTGCTGACCGGTGTACAGCTTGATATTCTTGCCGAACAGCGCCAATTGATTTCTCCGCTTCAGGAAATGATCGAAAATGACGAAGGATTGTATGGTGTCGATGAAATTCTCGCGTTTGCAATCGTAAACGTGTACGGCAGTATCGGCTTTACGAATTACGGATATATCGATAAACTCAAACCGGGCGTGCTCGGTCGACTCAATGATAAAAGTCTGGGACCGATTCATACCTTTTTCGATGACATTGTCGGTGCCATCGCCGCTGCTGCCAGCAGCCGTATCGCACACGGACGCAGACTGGATCAAGAACAGCAAGCAGATCGCTCGCATAGGGAGCTACCGGAAGATGATGAAGCTCAGTGATCATCAATTATCGTAATGGTGAAGCACAGCAATACGATATGGGTCACGATCTATTAATTATGATGCGATAGTTATAATAGGTCAGTTATTCAGCCATACTATGTAAACAATGATAGATTCAATCCTGATAGGTTTAATCATAATCGAGATGAATGATGATCTTGTTATGAAGCAATGATGCTTGAGCAGACAAGCAGAACATGACCCATCAACGTATCGCTTGTCGCTATGCTTCAATTTACGCTCCAATTGGTGTTCCAAGCGACTTTAATACAATAAGCCCGATTATGTCGCGATCAAGTGGACAGGATCGGGCTTTTCCATGTTCATTAATGTTCATTAACGTTCATTAATACTCATCAACATTCGGCAACATTCTGCAACAATGTTCATCAACGAAAAAAAGATGTACCGAACATCGTTCGATACATCCTTCATTCTCACTTTATGCTTACCGTCCTCTATCATTTTCCTTAACGAGGCAATGGACGCGACTCTTCCTCATGCGTCTCACGTTCCTCATTTTCAAGACCGGTCAGGCGGATATCTGGACTACGCAAATTAAAGCGACTGCGATGACGTTCACGTTCTTTATCATCACTTGCCAACCAGCGCAGCACCGTCAGCCACACAAGACATACACCGGTAAACACATAAATAAGCAACAAGGGTAGCAGACCCTCATAACTGCGCGTCAACAATCCAGACAGAAGCAATAGACCGAGTGTCGGAAACAGCAGCGCGGATAAAATGCGTGGCGACAAACCTGTACGATTACGGCTAAACAGTAACGTCGGTACAATATAAGCAATCGTTGTATAAAAAGCAATCAGGGCAAAGCCATTACTTAGCCTTCCTGCATAGGTAGTGAACGGAATAAGCGCCGCCGACCACCCCTGATAATAGGCAATATTAAGTACGCTAACCATCCCCTGAAGTACAGTAAGCATCACACCACCGTACACCAGAAGTGTACGTGTTCGATACCACGAAGAACGCCGGTTTTCATGCAGCATCGCCAGTCCACCAAACAGGCCAATAATGGCACTGACTAACAGTGACAGGTAAGCGATCAGACGGACGCCTTGTATTGTAATATCGATCCATGTGCTGTCTGCATTGTTCATGATGAAGGCCCCTTTCATCCTCGGGCTAAAATAAAACAAACGTTGGCTACGAATTAATTGCATTATAAATGCGTTAGCTTAATATCTGATGAAATTGTTGTTAATTCCAGTTAAATCTCGTATGCCTTGTTCCAACATTCGTTAGTGAAACAAGCACTGTTTGCAGTCTATCATTCGACAGACTGAAATTCAACTTGTCACTACTACGCTTCATAGTGACAACATCAGCACAGATATGATAAAGAGCATAATGACAGCATGGATCATTGAGGCTTGATGTTGTACCGGCACATATGGATCATTCAGACTTGGTGTTATACCAGCTCATATGGATCATTCAGGCTTGGTGTTGTATCGGCTCCTATGGATCATTCAGGCTTGGTGTTGTATCGGCTCCTATGGATCATTCAGGCTTGGTGTTGTATCGGCTCATAATATAGCAGTCCGTCACGTTCAGTCGCTATAGCGCGCCCCGTCCGCTCCAGTTCTACCAGATGTGCCAGCGTCTCCGACATCGCAAACCGCAGCTGATGCAGCGTAAGCTTACTACTGAATATGCTGGTGCAGATGTCATATCCGGTACGCGGCTGTTCTTCCAATCTTTGCAACATCGCATGCAAACGTTCCTCATGATGCTCCAACAGCTTGACCGTACGTTCGCGAAACCCACCAAATGGGCGGCGATGACCTGGAAGCGCGTGCTCTACTTCATACGTCCCCAGCTTGCTCAAGCCATCCAAATACGAAGCAAGCGGCTGCGGATCACTGCCAGGCACCAGACTAATATTCGGCGAAATTTGTGGTAAAACCGCATCTCCACATAGCATCACTTGATGCTGCGGATCATATAACGATACATGTCCAGCAGCATGACCTGACGTTTCAATCGTCTGCCAGCTTCTTCCGCCCATTATGACCGGCTGTCCGGGCATAATAAATGAAGGCAACGGCGGTGGCGTCACCTGTGCCACAAAGCTGTCCAGATGCTCTGGCAACTGATCGGTAATCTCATCTGGCATACCATGCTTGCTAAACAGAGTCACCAGATCCGTTGCCGCTGTATTGCCAGTCCCCCATGAACGTACAAATTCACTCCAGGCGATTTCCGATATCCAGACAGGCACACCGGTACGCTCTTGAAACCAGCCTGATAAACCGGAATGATCCGGGTGATGGTGAGTCAGGACAACCGATTCCAGTGTCGACCACGGAATGTCCAGTTGTTGTAGCACCTGTTCCCAGGCAAGCTCATTTTCTGGGTTACGTGGTCCTGGATCGACCACGCTCCATCCAGCTGCTCCACCAATTAAATAGCTATTCACCCAGCGTAGCGGGTAGGACATCGCGATTTTCACCTGAATAACATCATCATCTAGCTTTGTGATTTCGGGTAATTGCATTTCATCCAGCCTCCATATAGTCAAATGGTCAATTTCATTATGTAGATTGATTGTTCATTTCACCTTTTCATTTTAGATGGCATGCTTATTATATGCATACATGCCGTATGTTACACAAAAACCCTCCCGTTGCACAGTCTACAGATGCAGACTACCGCAACGAAAGGGCTTGTTGTCGTTCAAGTACGGATGTATCCGTAACGATCAATCAATAGCTTTCTTCCCAGGGATTGAACATTTCGTGCTTGAAGTACGTCGTGTCTGCGGATTTGTCTTCCCAGCTCCACATTTTTTGGCTTGCTTTTTCCATCTCTTCGCTTTTGATTTCGCGAATTTGATCGAGGATGGTGTATTGTTTGCCCATCTCTTTTTGGTGCTCCCAGATGACGAACATCATGCCATCCAGGTTTTCACCATAACCAACCAGAGATACACGGCCAGCCGGATCATTCAGTCCTACATTCAGAAAGTCATTGGTTACGATGTACTTATCATTCTCTTTATGATAAATAGCAGCCCATTGTTCTGGCTCATTGGAATTTTTAGTCGTTTCAGTGCTTTCTACAAATCGGAACCAACCACCAGAAACCGGTTTTGCTTTCTCCATAATTTTCACGTCAGTCAATTGATTATAATTCATAAGGTTAGCCCCCTTGATTGGCATCATTTTATATTATTGATAGTCAGGTGTTCACTTTACTTGTCTCGTCATGTGCTTGTTACTATCTTTATCGGAAAAAATTGCATATTCTTTATAGCTTCTTCCTCTTTTTCGTCTTTTTCCGACATTTTATTTGGCGAATCGTGTTTTTGTTTGTGACTTAAGTATGCCTCCAGAACCATAGTTTCTACAATAGGAAATGGTTCTTAATACTTAATAGTAATTAAATGGCTTTATCCTACCTTTTTCCTTTGCAGCGCGTTTGCGTTATTACTATATTTATAACCAGCATGAGTGAAATCAATCGATTTCAGCGCTTTTCACGCTGTAAACAGGCTTATTTCACGTATAATTAAAGCTATACATCAGCCAATATGAAGGGGATTTATGAGTATTTTCGCATTTTTTTCAAATTAGGTTCACTTTTAAAGGTGGAATCATGTCGACATTTTACATCCTATTTGCATTGTTGGGGTACTACTTACTTTCTCCCTTTTTCGACATTTCGCAAAAAAGCTATTATTTTTATGCGAATGACGAGGAATCGCTATCTATATTTTTTGCTAAAAAAGTGGATTAGAGCGTGTTTATTGGGGGGGACGGGTAACAACTAGCGATATAAGCTGAAAATGAAAGGCGAAGTAGGACAGAAATGGCGTTTAAAGCGATGAAGTAGGAAGGGAGCACACCGTTAGCAGACCATCGGCGACTCAAACTGTCTATTGCAGGTCCTATTGCGAGATAGGATACTAAAGAGAGATGAAGTGGATAGAGTGAGACGCTATGAAGGAAGAGGAAAATGCAGCATTATATCACGTAATGGTACGTTTTTAGAGCATAGCAATGTGTATGCTCCTTCTATCCAACGTTTCCTATACGATATCTTTGATTTCCTATATTAAAATATACATATATTTAATGTCATATAGATAGAGAGCCTGTGCACTCACCTGTAGGATAGATAGGATAGTCTTTGCCATTTGTCCAATAACGTTTACAATAATAGCGGACAGCATTACGCATTCCATTTCGTCACATTGACCATAGGAGAATCAACACATGATCAAATCACAACGTATTAATCAGATCAAAGAGTATGTATTCGAGCATGAGTCCGTTTCATTGGAAGAGCTAGTAGCGCATTTTGGTGTGTCGAAAAACACGATTCGCCGTGATGTGCGTACTCTGGTCGATTCGGGCATTTTAAATAAAGTATATGGCGGTGTATCCGTCAATCATTCGACCCTTGTCGGCTTTAACGAGCGTAAAGATCGCAATCTGACTAAAAAGCAGAAGATTGGACAGCTGGCTGCACACTTTGTCGAGGATGGCGATGTGATTTTTGTCGATTCCGGCACGACGACGCTGGAGCTATTGCCTTATATTTGTGAGCGCCAGGTTACGATTGTAACGAACAATTTTGATTTTATTCATGGGGCGAAGCCTTATGCAAATCTGACCATCTTCTCGACAGGCGGCATGTTTGAGCGTCGTACCGACTCTTTTGTAGGATTCCAGAGCATTGAGTTGCTGAGCAAATACAATATTAATAAAGCGTTTCTCGCTTCAACAGGCATCTCAATTACAAATGGAGTGACCAATTCATCACCGCTGGAAACGGATATTAAGAGCACGGTAGTGAAAAAGAGTTCCAATGTGCTGCTTATGGTCGATGACAGCAAATTCGATAAATATGCGCTAACGACGTATTGTGCGCTCAGTGATATCGATTATTTGATTACAAATAGCGAGCCTGGTGAGGAATATCGGCAGTATGCAGGACAACACGGTATTCGTATCGTTACGCCTTGAGATAGTGCGTTAAGGTAGTGCGTTGAGGTAGTGCGTTGAGGTAGTGCGTTGAGGTAGTGCGTTGAGGTAGTGCGTTGAGGTAGTGCCTTAATGTGGTACGTTAATGTGATTATCGCTTATCTTTTGGGTATGGTATCCAGTTCAATAGCTATATCTGCTTAAGGTGCTGTCATGACTTCTCTGGATTCAGTGTTAAGAAGACTTTATTATATAGAGGATTGTGTTGATAGCACTTCGTTGTGGATATTTCTTCAGCGTAAAGTAGCTATAGAGGAATAAGAGCACAAACTTCGTGGAACCCACAATGTTAAACCACTTTGATCCAAATAAGAGATTGCAGCTACGATCATCTATCACAGAGAAGTCTATCTATCGATGATCGTAGCTGCCAATAGCGCCAACCTTTGATGTACTATTGAGAATGATTGCTGTTCAAGCACTTATCGTTGCATTATTCCGCTCATCCTAGATTAGCCTGCCAATCAATCATTTCAGACTATAGATCCAATAGTAAAATTCATTCCAAACCCGTGTCTCGCCTTCCTGCACGTATTCCAACCGAATCGTCAACTGCTCTTTATCTGCCGTATACGTAACCGGAATTTCAAACTCATCCTCCAGCCAGCGTTTATATGGGTTGCGGTCAGCGACATACCAGCTCCGCTCTTTTACCTGCTGATCATCCACATATACGATTGCCCGTTGCCGTCCGGTGATCTGATCGGAACGCCGACGCAGTCGCACACCGGCATTATCCGGCGAGATCGATACGACGAATTGACTCCACCCTTCTGTTTCATGTCCTTTATCCGTAATGAGTACATCGTCGGCATCGCCTTCGTAGCTCGATTCCAGCGCATAATATCCCCGACTGCCTGCCGTATGATACTCATGAATACTTTCAGATGCCGGATTACCCACATCCAACTCATCGGTCAGCGTCATGCCCTCTCCATCCTGCCCGTAATAAAACAAAATGCCGGAATGCCGCAAATACTGATTGTTATATTCGCCCGATTCGATGCCAAATATCAATTGCTGCCGAAACGGATAACAATCGCCACTGCATAGCCGTACCATCGACCACGGATTGTCTGGCAAACCATCATAAGCCGTAGCTGGATTCATCTCCGGCGGTGTCGGAAAGCCCCAGCCGTAATTAACCCAGCTCTCTGATCCATCGCTTTCCACCTGCGGTGTCGCATTGCCATCAATATACACACGCACATCACCTTCACAGCTAATGATGCCCACTGTACGCGCAAATGCCGTCACCTGCCCTGCTACCAGATGCCCACGCCCGCTAATCTGTCCGATAATACTATCCTGCCCATGACGAGCTTGCAGCGGATAATAGGCAGACGTGCGGAAATAGCCGGTGTCATGCTGCGGATACAGATGTTTATTGGCTGTTGTATAACGAATCTCCCACTGTGCAAAATCGACATCCTCGGTTCCTCGATTGTGCAGCCTGATATGCGCTCCATTCCAATACGGCATTGGGAAATACTGATACCATTGCCCATCTTCACGCTGTCCATGCGACAAAATCCCGATTCGATTATAGCCGAGTTCATTGCCAAAAAAAGCGCCCAGTGGACATTCCACATCCGGCTGCTGATGATCATCCCAGTGTGCCACAATCCAGATGTCATGTAGCAAGGAACGGGGAATGTCCATTGCTGGATCATCATGCCAGCGTGCTTTGATCGATACGATATTGCCCGATCCGGTCTGCTCTAGTAGCATTATAGCCTGCCCAGCAGGAAGATGTAGCTGTGCCAATGATACCGTTTCGCTTTCCGTCTGTGGCTTCGGATCATTGCCCACATCATTCCACTGGTGTAGCAGCTCGCTCCAATTCTCTGTTCCAGTAAACGTTTCAACGCCCTGTGCATCGGCATATGTATGGTACATCACATGCCCCCAGCCGCCATCGCCTTTGGCAGCGCCTTTTAAACGAATATCGGTCGTAATCCGGCATGACCGGGCAAACGGCATCGGTACAAAGCTACGCACGACTCGAATCGGCCCTCTACCGTTATCATTCGGTCCCATATACTGATCCGCTAGCGGCGCAGTAAACGGAGCTTTCTGCCCAAACTCCGAATGCCGAATCTGAAAACGAGGTTCTGTTTCCCCGTCAAAATAAAAGAAAAACGTCGGCTCCTCACTATCTGGATACCGATGCTGCACCAGATTGTAAATGCACCCCGGCCCATCCACATCAAAAATGACCCATTCCCTGCCTTCCTTATACAGCCACCAATCCCAATCCGCATTAAAGCCCTGCTTGTCGATACTGCCTTCATAACGCACCTGTACATCATTGCGCAGGCGAGGCAGCAGATCAAAGCGCAGCAGGCTATCGATACCTGCTGCTACGGTTGGAAATTGATGCAAAATAGACGGATTTTCCTTGAATGGCTGGCTGATTTGTTCATTTATATTCTGTAAAGGTTCCTTCATCATTCATCACCGCTTTTCTTCATATAAACGCAACATCGCCGCAGAGCACATCCGCAGCCAGTGGAATGGCAGCGAATCGCTGGGCGGCGATGGCTTTATCGCTCATTATAAAGAAGGAAGCGATGAGCGGGATTGAACGATTTTCAGATTAAATTGAAAATTCTGCTGGTTTTGCACGATATGTCGATTGCTCAGCCGTGCAATCATTCACATTCATAATGATGAATTACTATTGTTTCATCTGTTCGTTTCCATCAATCCACCAGCTGGGTGAATACCGCAGCAGCTTTGCCGGTGGAGCGAAATTCGCGAATTTTGGCGCGAACGCTATCCTCAATCGCCTGACGTGCTGGTGTGAGGATGATGCGTGGTTCAGTTGTTTCCGGATGATCTGCCAGCGTTTGGCGCAACTGGAGCGACCAGGCGGTAACGCTCTCGGTGTTAATGTTCACTTTGGCGTGACCTAGTTCGATCGCGCGGGTGAGCTGATTTAATGGAATGCCGGATGCGCCATGCAGCACGAGCGGGATGCCGATTGCCTGTGAGATCAGTTCCATTTCGGCAAACCCAAGCTTTGGCTCGCCGATGTATTTGCCATGCACCGAACCGAGTGCAGCGGCAAGCGCATCGATGCCAGTTTCCTCGACGATGCGTACACATTCGTGCAGATCGGCGTATTGGATACCGCCCACCAGTCCGTCTTCTACACCGCCTACGGTGCCAACTTCAGCTTCAACGGAAATGCCATGTGGTGCCGCATATTCGACAACCTGACGGGTGTGCTCGATATTTTGCTCAATCGGTCCGTGAGAGCCGTCGAACATGACGGACGTGAAGCCCGCATCGATCGCGCGTAGACAGCTTTCAACCGATTTGCCATGATCCAGATGCAGGGCGACCGGTACGGTGATACCCTTTTCCTCAACCAGTACACGAACGAGTGTAGCAATCGTACGATAACCACCGAGAAAGTCGATCAGGCGATCTGATGCTGCTACAATGACTGGCGCCTGTTCCGACTGCGCCGCATCCAGTATCGCATGGACCCACGACAATCCGTTGACGTTAAATTGACCAACTGCATACTGTTGCTCGCGTGCCTGTTGCAACATTTCTTTCATGGATACCAGCGTCATGCATGAGCCTCCTCTGTACAGCACAGGCGCAGGTAATGTTTACCATGCGCCTGTCTGTATACAATGAATTTGTCGCTTTTCCTCAGTAATACTTAAATGATCAATAGCACAAATCGTTAAACCGCACTGAAAGGACTGCCGTTCACGCTTAGCGTTATATAGCCATTCGACATGTCATGTATAGTATAGGGTTTAACTTTCAATGAAAGACACGCTTCTATGATCATGCTTGCCGCTATCATTGTATACGATCGTTGATCGCGTCACTGTATGCAGCCAACATGTATAGGATCGTTTGCTCCTATAATAAGGTTGTTCGTCCGCTTAGTACTGCTTCGCCTTTTCCAGCATGTGCTGCTTGCTGGCATGCGCCGCTTGAATACTTTCACGCTCGGAAACGGCAGCTACACCGACATGCCACCAGCTTTCATAGCCATCGGTCATCGTTTTTGGCAAAACTTTCATTTCGATCAGCGTGCAGCCATCATGACCTTTCGCATCCTCGATCGCAGCACGAATCTCGTCTGGCGTATTGGCGCGATATACTTTCGCTCCATAGCCTTCCGCCACTTTCGCATAATCGATATTCATAATGCGATTGCTCGTATCGCGGAATTCGCAATAGAAGCTACCGCCACCGTTACCCATTTGCAAATTGTTAATACAGCCAAAGCCGGAATTGTCGAACAGCACAATATTGATTTTGTAATCGTACTGCATCGCTGTAATTAGCTCGGTATGCAGCATCAGGAAGCTACCGTCGCCAACGAGCGCATACACTTCGCGGTCGGGATGAGCGATTTTGGCACCGAGTGCACCGGCAATTTCATAACCCATACATGAATACCCGTATTCCAAATGATACGTATTCGGTGTATCCGCCTGCCACATCCGCTGCATATCGCCTGGCAATGAACCTGCGGCTGCAATGACGATGCTATCGCTGTCGACCGCTTCATTCACCATAGCAAGTGCAGTTGTTTGCGTCAGCTCCGTTTGCAATGCGTCAGCATACTCGTTTAACTGTTCCTGTGTAAAATGTCCCTTAATCTCCGGATCAAAGCCTTCGCGCTGGAAGCTAATTTCCGCCAGACGTTGACGCTCAGCAGCCCACTCCTGGCGCCACTCGCCAATCTGACTGCCCCATGCGCTACTATATCCAGTCAGACGTTCCTGCAAACGCTGAATCGCCTGCTTCGCATCTGCAACGACGGTAACGGCATCCAGCTTGTACGCCTGTGCTCGGCTTACATTAATGTTGAGAAAGCGCGTATGTTCTGGATCAAATGCGGTCTTCGATGAAGTCGCAAAGTCGGTATATCGTGTGCCAATTCCGATGATCAGATCGGCTTCACGTGCCGCTTTGTTAGCAGACAATGTGCCAGTCACACCTAAGCCGCCCAGATTATGTGGAAAGCTAGATTCGACTGTCGATTTACCTGCCTGCGTCTCCACAAGCGGAATACCATACGTTTCGGAAATATGAATCAGCTCTTCACGCGCGCCCGAATACTTCGCACCGCCACCCACAACGATCAGCGGCTTTGTGCTACTACGGATCAATTGCTCTGCCGCAACTAGCTCACGTTCGTTCGGCTCGGCACGATCCAAATAATGAACACGCTTCTGGAAAAAGACTTCATCATACTCGTATGCTTCGCCTTCTGTATCCTGACAAATGCAAAGTGTCACCGGACCGCCTTTGGCTGGATCGGTCAGCACTTCAAACGCACGAATCAGACTGCTCATCAACTGCTCTGGACGAGTAATACGATCCCAGTAACGTGATACCGGCTTGAGCGCATCATTCGTCGTCACAGCTGGACTGTAATCCTGTTCAATCTGCTGTAACACCGGATCAGGCTGACGGCTAGCAAATGTATCCGCTGGCAGCAATAGCACTGGAATATTGTTCGCTAGCGCGGTACCAGCAGCGGTCACCAGATTGGCAGAGCCAGGACCTGACGATGAAGTGACAGCGAAAATTTTGCGGCGCAGCTTTTCCTTACTATAGGCGATAGCGGCGTGCGCCATCCCCTGCTCATTTTTACCCTGAAAAATTTTCAAATGTCCTGCGTCCTGCTCCAGCGCCTGTCCGATTCCGAGCACATTGCCATGACCGAATACGCTGAAAATACCTTCAACAAACGGTGTTTCTACACCGTCAACTTCGATATATTGCTGATTCAAAAAGCGGATCAGCGCCTGTGCGGTTGTGAGTCTGATTTTATTTCCCATTAGGAGTCTCCACCTTCGATTCAAATGTATAGGCTACTCAGGACGGAATGACGGGTTGCTGGGCGATGAGCGTCTCAATTTCATCGACAGTCGGCATCGCATCAGAGGAACTATGTTTGCTCACGACGATCGAAGCGGCAGCGCTCCCATATTGCAGTGCTGTGCCGATATCTTTGCCCCGAATCGTTGCATACAGAAATGCTGCTGCATACGAATCGCCAGCACCGAATGTTTTCAGCACTTTGGTTTTGTAGGCATGTCCACGATACGTCTCGCCTGTGTTGGTATACGCATAAGAGCCTTCTACGCCATGTTTGATCACGACCAGACTGGCACCGGATGCAAACAATGTTGAGATCGTTTGTTCGTTTGAGCCGTGACTGCGGTTTTCCATCACATCGTATTCATCGCGTGTACCGATAACGATATCGCACTGTGCGGCGACGAGTGAATAATAGACGGATGTTTCCGCAGGTGATGTCCACGTATACGGACGATAGTCCAGTTCAAACGCAATTTTCACACCATGACGACGTGCATACTGAATCGCCTGTACTGCCGCTTCACGGGATGGACTTTGCGCAAGCGCCGTACCGGAAATGAGCAACAGACCGGCATCGCGTATATAGCTTTCTTCGATCTCTTCGGGACGTAAGTACAGATCGGCAACATCGTCGCGATACATCAAAATGCTGCATTCCTCCGGGCTTTTAATTTCCGTAAAGGCCAGGCCTGTTTTATGCCCTTCCGTATCGACAACAAAATGAGCTGCATCCACACCTGCATGCTCCATATAGCTACGAATGAAGCGTCCATGCTGATCATCGGCAATTTTACCGATAAAGCCGGTTGTCAGTCCAAGACGTGCGGCTCCAATCGCGATATTAGCAGGCGATCCACCTACATATTTGGAAAAGGTCATCGTCTCTTCCATCGGTCGGTTGTATTCTACTGCATTCAGATCAATACAGGCACGGCCCAGTGTTACCAGTTCAAAACGCGGGGTGCTGCTCGGTATATCCATCATTCGCTTCAACGCTCCTTTATCGATTGGCAATCTGACAGGCGAATAGCGGTGCTGCGACTATCCAGCCACGCTCGCACCGCTTTCCGCTATGGCTCAGTCGCGGTTCAAAATCCACTCGTGATCCGGTTCATTATAAAATTTCCATATCCGCTTTGGCCCAGCCATCACATTCAAATAGTACGATGTGTAGCCATCTGGCACACCGACCGGATGATATCCCGCTGGCACGATAACGACATTGCGATGCTCCACCGCCATCGTCTCGTCGATGCTACGATCATCCGTATACACACGCTGGAACACAAAGCCCTGCTTCGGTGCCAGCTCATGATAATACGTTTCTTCCAGCAGCGATTCCTCTGGCAACAGATCACGATCATGCTTGTGCGGTGGATAGCTGGAGAAATTACCACCTTCTGTATACACTTCGACTACGAGTAAACTGCTAGCAGACGGATCACTATCCGGTAAAATATCATGCACCATGCGCTGATTGTTATATTTCCCACGATGAACGACACCGACACCGGAAGCTGGAAGCAGCTTGGTCGGCCTTGGCTCTAATGCTGGAGAATAGCATAATGCTACTGTCGCAGGCGTCATCGCTTCGACCGTAAAGGAAGCACCACCAGACACAAATACACTGTCAGTCGGCTTTTTCTCAAATACGCTCTCACGTGTACCGATGTTCTCGAAACGATGTTCGCCTTCGCTCACGGTAATTTTGCCAGTTAGTGCAACAATACAACATTCATCCTGCTCTACTGTCTGTTCGTATACAGCACCAACAGCCAGATCGATCAACTTGAAGCCTACATATTCCAGCGGCGAATTAGCGGTCAACACTTCCTGAATTAATGTGATGCCTTCGCCGATGGATTGAGATTGGGGTTTGCGCAGCAGATGACTGGTCACTTCAGTTCCTCCTGTATCGTTCCCGTAGGATGATGGCCTATAGGATTATTGAAAATCGGGTTCTGGATAACGTGCGGTTACAACCTTTTTGCGTGTATAGAAGTCGACGCTGTCTTTGCCGTTTGCATGCAGTGTGCCATAAAAGGACGATTTCCAACCGGAAAACGGGAAGAATGCCATCGGGGCAGGCACGCCCAGATTGATGCCGAGCATACCCGCATCGATATGTTCACGGAAGTATCGGATCGCATTCGCATTGGAGGTGAACAGACATGCACCGTTAGCAAATTCCGATTGGTTGGCAATCTCGATCGCTTCTTTCAAGTTTTTCACACGAATGACCGATAATACCGGTGCGAAAATCTCATCTTTCCAGATCGTCATGTCCGGTGTGACATCTTCAAAGATCGTTGGACCGATAAAGTAGCCATCATCAGACATGCGCTCACGTCCATCCAGCAGCAGACTTGCCCCTTCTTCGATGCCTTTTTCAATATATTGTACGGTACGCTTTTTGTTGTCTTCGCGAATAACCGGACCGAGGAATACACCGTCATCTAGACCGTTACCAATCTGCACCTGTACCGATTTTTCTTTGAGACGAGCGATAAATTCGTCAGCGATCCCCTCTTCGACCGTAACGACTGCACATGCCATACAGCGTTCTCCAGCAGAGCCGAAAGCTGCGGAGACGACGTTTGTTAATGTATCTTCCATATGTGCATCATTTAGCACGATCGTATGGTTTTTCGCACCGGTTAGCGCCTGTACGCGTTTCAGGTTCTCGCTACCTTTTTTGAATACATATTCGCCCACTGGCTTGGAGCCGACAAACGAAATGGCTTTAATTTCGGGATGCTCCAAAATGCCGTTTACGACATCATGTGCACCATATACCATATTGAACACACCGTCCGGCAAACCTGCTTCAGAGAACAGCTGTACCAGTTTCTCTGTCAATAGCGGTGTACGCTCGGATGGCTTGAGGATAAATGTATTACCGAGTGCAATCGCCATCGGGAACATCCAGCATGGCACCATCATCGGGAAGTTAAATGGAGCGATGCCGCCCACCACCCCGATCGGATAACGATAGTTCGCTGCTTCCACATCGGTTGCGATCGATGCAAGCGAATCGCCCATCATTAGCGTTGGCGCGCCGGCTGCAAACTCGACATTTTCAATGCCGCGTCCTACTTCGCCCAGCGCTTCGGTTAGGTTTTTACCGTTTTCCATCGTAATCAGACGTGCCAGCTCTTGACGGTGCTGACTGAGCAATTGCTGAAAGTTAAACAGGATACGTGCGCGTCTTGGCACGGCAACTTGCTTCCATTTTTCAAAAGCTGCCTTTGCTACCTCGGCTGCATGATCGAGATCTTCACGAGTCGAGATCGGTACCTGGCAAATCAATTCTTTCGTCGCCGGATTGTAAACGTCTTCATATACGGTAGTATTGCTCTCTACCCATTTGCCGCCGATATAGTTTTTCAGCTTTCTCGCCGTGCCTGTCAGTGTACTCATACTTCCTGGCTCCTCTCAACATTGCAAATTTGAAATGTTACCGTGCATCGCTGCTTCGGCTTCACGAATCATCATTTGGTTATATTTTGGTTATATTCGTATGATATATAATAAACATTTTATCGTCAACCCTGTTCTATTCGCAAAATAACTCCATTCGTTGACTTTTGAATGAAAATCGCTGAAAAGTATTGCTATACAAGCAAATAAATGACGTTCAATCCGGCAAAATTATCGTTTATTTTCATCTTTTCATTGTTTTAAAGGTGTTCAGTTAACCATCATGTCCATATTTTTAATCATATATTGATTATATTTTGGTTATATTTTATATTATAGTCATCAAAAGTTATAGGAGAATGTGTATGAAAGCGAGACGGCTACAGGATATCGAGGCGTATATTCATACTCGGAAAAATGTGACACTGGATGAGCTGTGTGACTATTTTGAGGTATCCAAAAATACGATCCGCCGCGATATTAATCAAATCGCAGGCAAAGGTTCGATCGAAAAGGTATACGGCGGTGTAACTTCGACAAGCGAACTGGTACCCTTTGAAAATCGGACGACTCGCAACCAGATCAAAAAGAACGATATCGCTCGTCTGGCTGCTGCCTGTATCGATGAGGATGATCTGGTGTATATCGATTCCGGAACGACTACGCGCCATATTGCCGAGCATCTGAACCCGGAGCTGCGGCTGACGGTTTTGACGAATAGTCTGGATGTGATTAATTCAGTTGCCGATATGCCGAATGTGAGTTTGCTTGTGATCGGCAATACGTACAAGGCGAATACGCGATCTTTTGTCGGGATGGATAATCCGCTATCGTTACAAAAATACAATGTGACCAAAGCGTTTATGGCGGCTACCGGTGTGAGCATTAGCCACGGGTTGACCAACTCGGACTTGCTGGAATATGAAATCAAAAAGGCGATTGCCAGCAAAGCGCAACAGCTAATTGCACTGGCAGACAGCAGTAAGTTTGGCAAATCGACATTGCTCACGTATGCGGCGTTGGAGGATGTGGATATTTTGATCTCGTCGGAGGCGCTGGATGAGCAGTATGCTGAGTTTTGTGCGCGGCATGCAATTGATCTACGCTACCCTTAGGAGGGGGCGCGCAAACTGGGTTGCTGGGATGGCAATCCGCTCTGGGAAGGAATAAGGGGACGGGACTCCGGTGGAGCCGCGGGAATCTTTTGGAATGGGAAGGAATGAAGATTCCCGCCCCTCCAAAGTCGCCCTTTCCCCTTATTTCCTTCCCTCCGCTCCGTGCCTATCGCAACAATAGTGTTGACGCGCCTAAGGGCGCGTAGTGGCAGGAAGGTCTTTTATTACTTTTTACTTTGACTGCAATTATTGCTTTCATTGTAAGTAGTACTTTAACTGCAAGTTAGGATGGATTTCCGTCTCGCACAGAAATCTATGGAGTAGGAGTTCATGGTAGATTGCTGTACTCAAAAGCAGTGTGATATTTTACTTCGCAAAACTCCCTTTTTATTGAACCATGTGCTAGGAGATCAATCACACTGTAAGTCGTCCTTTCCCCTTATTTCCTTACTTTCGCTCCGTGCCCATCGCAACAATAGTGTTAACGTGCTCAAGGGCGCGTAGCGGTAGGAAGGTCTTTTATTGCTTCGACTACTTCTATTTACTTCAACTTCAATTAATGCTTTAAATGCGATGGTTACTTTAACTGCATGTTTTTTTTATTTTGAATGGGGTTTTAAAACCTTTTACGGTAAACAAACAGCCTATCTGAGCTAACGGGAATTTCCCTGCTCGACAGGCTGTTTGTTGTCTTTGTTTTTATTTTTTCTTTGTCTTTTATCTTCTCTATGCTTATACTACTCATTTGGCGGCGCACTTAGTGTGTGGTTACTCTACTTTACACACTACGCAGCGCGATGCCGCCGTAAAATTCCGGTTTTTCATCTAGCTCGATCGCTTCCTCTTGACCGGATTCCTGGGCACGTACACAGGCGTCGGCGGTGACGGCTGCGACGTAGCCGTCCCATGAGGTTGGGCCTTGTAGTGTGCGGTTCTGGTTGATGCAGTCGATGAAATCTTGCAGTTCGCGGTCGTAGGAGTCGATGAAGCGATCTTTCCAGTCCATGAGCAGGTTCATGCCCAGCTGAGCGTCTTTGCGGTAGGTGATGCCGGCTACTTCGGGTAGGCGCACGATGCCTTCTTCGCCGATAATTTCGCATTGGATATCGTAACCGTATTTACAGTTGACGAAAATTTCGGTCGTGATCAGGATGCCGCCGCGTGTTTCCAGTGTAATCACCTGTGGATCGCGCAGATGGGGCAGGGCGTTACGTGTTTTTTTCGGGAAAGCGACGCGTGCGGATACGTAATCGTCATTGACGAGCCAGTGCAGGACATCGATCTCATGGATAAACGTATCGGTAACCGCCATATCGGTCGTATACAGGTCTGCTGAGGACGGGTTGCGGTGGGCGCAGCGAATCATAAGCGGTTCACCGATAAAACCGGATTCTACCGCCTCTTTGAGCTGAATATAGCCGCTATCGTAACGGCGCATAAAGCCGACTTGCACGAGTCGTGTACCATGCTTTATCTCAGCTTCCACAATCTCGCGGCAGCCTGCTGCTGTCGTTGCCAGCGGTTTTTCACAAAACACGTATTTGCCTGCGGCAATACCTGCCAGCACACTTTGCTGATGAGCAGGACCCCAGCTTGCGACGAGAATGGCATCCACTTCCGGTGCCGCGATAAGCGACAGGTCATCTGGATAAATCTTCGCACCGCTCAAGCCATAGCTTTCAATCGCCAGCGCTGCTGCGTCTGCATTCACATCCGTCACCGCCACAATCTCAGCCCCGCTCAAATTGCATGTAATCCGGCGAATATGGTCCCGTCCGATCGCACCTGTTCCGATAACTCCAATACGTAATGTCATTTTGCTGGCCTCCTGAATAAAATGGGCTTACGAGTTGTATACCTTTATGTCTGTCTGTCGAAGCAGCGTTACGCTGTTACAGTCTATCGGTATCCTAAAATGAATATTGTCTGCATCCTACATTTTGTCTATACTGTACATTCCATCTATATCCATCCCCTACTAATTTGGAGCGTGACGTTCCAATACATGTGCTTTAACTTGCGTCCAGCGTCTTTCAATCCACACTCTTGTACGGTTAACTTTACCCCATGATTAGTAATCTGTAGTCATTCATGATGTGCTGCCGAGCGTAACAGCTGCTCATCAATATATCGACGCGCAATCAGCGCATATTCCAGCGGATGCGCTACATCCGGGTCTTGCTCAGCCTCGATCACAATCCAGCCGCTATACCCTTGTGCGATTAAAAAGTCATACGCTTCACTGAAATCAATGCACCCATCTCCAGGCACAGTGAACATGCCGCTCAAAAAGCAATCGCGGAACGATCTGCCCTGCTCACGGCAATCGGATAGCACCTGCAAACGTGCATCTTTAAAATGCACATGACGCACCCGGTCGATATGCTGGCGCAGCACAGACATATATTCTCCATCCGACACATAGATATGTCCGGTATCATATAACAGATGCACATGGGCTGCATCCGTACCTGCCATTAGGCGCTCAATCTCTTCCGCCGTCTGTACACCGGTCCCCATATGATGGTGATATACAAGCTTCAGTCCATACTCCTCGGCTACTTTGCCAAGCTCATTCAGACCGCCACAAAGCACATCCCACTCCTCATCGTTAAAATAAGGCTTCTGGGCGAACACATCGCGATCCAGTCCCTGCACACTGTACGTCTGCTCAGAAATGACGATCACACTAGCTTCCACGTCCTGCAAATACAGGCATTGTGCACGAAAATGAGGCAGTACCTGCTCCAATCCATCCCGAATCAAATAACTGCTAAACCATTGACCGGCAATGCGTAACTTACGCAGTTGTAGCTCTCGTTTCAAAATATCAGCTGACGGGAAAAAGCCACCTACCTCTGTCCCCTCAAATCCGGCAACTACAATATCGCTCAGCAAATGCGATAATGTATTGCCTGCCCCAATCTCAGGTACATCATCATTACGCCAGCCAATCGGCGCAATGCCCCAGTGAATGCTCTGTGCGGTCATATCCGTCCCCCTTGCCCTCTATAAATGAGTATATTGGTGAAATAATGATCAACTTTTGATTATAATATGATTAAATATTATTACTAAAAGCGCTTACAGTCAATTGCATTTTATATTTTTTATACGTGTATCCGTCATCACTAATGATAGATAGAAAAAAGACCGCTCTGCATCGATAACAGAGCGGTCTTGGAACGTTATGGAGATGGGTTAGAGATGGGTTAGAGATGGGTTAGAAATAAGTTAGAGATAAGTTAGAAATGGGTTAGATATAGGTTGGAAATGAGTTGGCGACACATTCGATCACACACATTGGATAGGATCTCGATAAGACTTCGATAAGATTTAAAGATGATCTTGATACGGGTTAGAGTTGCTACAGAGATCCATGCTTTCTTGTCTCATCGACAACTTAGATTGTCATTAAGTATTCTATCTCGAAGTATCCTCTCCCGATAATGATTTACCCTAATTGCTCACCGGTCAGGAACAGATAACCAATCAAGAACAAGTTTAGCGCCACGATCACGCCAGTCGCTGTCCATGCTAGCCATTTGGTTGTATGCGAGTTGGCGAAGCTTCCCATTTTCCGCTTATCACTCGTAAAGCGCACGAGCGGAATAATCGCAAATGGAAGCTGTAAACTGAGTACAACCTGACTCCATAACAGCAAATTACCAGTACCGCTTGAACCATACAACCAGGTCACGATAAAAGCAGGCACGACCGCCAGCAATCGCGTAATGATCCGGCGCAGCACTGGCGATATCCGTAGCTGTACAAAGCCTTCCATAACGATCTGCCCTGCCAATGTACCCGTAATGGTCGAGTTTTGACCGGATGCGAGCAGTGCCACAGCGAATAATGTGCTGGCAATGCCGACTCCAACGGATGGGCTGAGCAACTGGTACGCTGCTTCGATTTCGGTCACTTGCAGTCCACTACCGTAAAAAGCAGCTGCACCGAGAATCAAAATAGCCGAGTTAATCATAAACGCCACGGTTAACGACGTAATCGAATCGAGACGGGCAAACTTAACGGCTTCTTTTTTGCCTTCTAATGTACGTTTGTATTGACGCGATTGGATAATTGAAGAATGCAAATACAGATTATGCGGCATTACCGTTGCACCGAGAATACCGAGTGCGACGAACAGCATCGATGAGTTGGTCACCACTTCAAGCTTGGGTATATAGCCGCCAAACAGTACAGCCACATCTGGACGCGC
This sequence comes from Paenibacillus wenxiniae, assembly GCF_039822605.1. Classification (NCBI taxonomy): domain Bacteria; kingdom Bacillati; phylum Bacillota; class Bacilli; order Caryophanales; family Paenibacillaceae; genus Paenibacillus; species Paenibacillus wenxiniae. The sequence continues at coordinate 267,723 of NZ_JBCGUH010000006.1, read as the reverse complement.
AGCGATCATTTCAAAACCAAAAATAACGAAGATCGTTGCCATGAGCACGATAACGATTGATTCAATAATCCGAAAACCTTTTTTCTGCAATAATAGCAACAGTAATACATCAAACGTTGTGATCAAAATGCCCCACAGCAGTGGAATGCCAAATAACAAATTTAGCGCAATCGCAGAACCGATCACTTCTGCCAGATCGGTAGCGATGATTGCAAGCTCTGTTAATATCCATAAAAAGACGGCGGTCTTTGGCCCGGTCGCATCCCGTGTCGCCTGCGCCAGATCTTTCCCTGTCACGATTCCAAGCTTGGCAGCGAGTGTTTGCAGTAACATCGCGACCAGACTGGAAATCAGTACGACGGATAGCAGCGTGTAACCGAACCTCGAACCGCCCGCAATCGATGTTGCCCAGTTACCCGGGTCGACATAACCGACCGCAACAAGTGCCCCAGGGCCAGCAAACGCAAAAAATTTACGCCAAAATCCAGCATTGTGTGGAATTTTGACCGTATTATTCACTTCCTCCAGACTGATCGATGAACTGCTACGCAGCCAACCATTCTTTTTCAGACCGGATGTTGGTTCCAATTCGACTTCTGAATTCATGTTCTCTCCCTCATTTCTATCTCTGTGTATAATGCTATTTATGTCGATTCATCATCATAATTTAGATCAAAATATACATAAAATTGTTTCTGCCCATATTTTGCATCAGGGAAACTTATTTGTCAACGGGTAATTTTTATGGTGGTTGGCAATTTATAGAGCACTATGTTTAGAGCACGATGTATAAGTGCGTAGGAATGATTCTCTAGTTTGTTTAACCGTTATTACAGATTTTGTATATGTAAGTTAAAAATATAGCTACATTTTATCGATACATCGATACAAATGATCGATCCGAAGTCAATCCAACTCCCCTACCAGCCAGTGTAAAACTGAATAGATTTCCAAATAAATATCGATAAAATACAATAATGCAAGCAAATGATAACCAGCTGAAAATAGATCGTACTTATAGAGTAAGATGCTAAATATGGATACGTTAACCTTTACGATTCGTTATGATCTATTTTCAAAATAAAAAAGACGCTTCCTGATCCATATCAGAAAACGCCTTATCGGCATATAAGAGCATAGCAGAGATGGTTAACACATTTGTTGATTCTATAATCTATTGAGGTCGACGTGCGTAGTCGATTCAAGACGATTAATAACATATTTGGTAATCTATAGTTCTCATGATTGACTTTGTTTACAAGATTATTTGCACTCATTCACAGTTACGCATAGCCTGTATTTAAGCATTCATGGAGCCGCTATATATTCTACGATCATATCATTCTAATATCCTGTCGCTGAATCAGCTATTCATAACATACAAGCCACACGATTTGCGGTCAGATCACGTATGACTCAGGCAGACATACTCATCCATCAAGCAAACAGACCGATCATCAGCATCATCAGACAAGCGCCTTCGCCACCGTATAATCCTCTACCGGCAGCTCTGGCTGCTCGCCAAGTACGAGCTGGGCAAGCAAATAACCGATATACGGTCCCATCGTCAGACCAGAAGCACCTAATCCGTTCGCAATGAACAGTCCCTTCCAGTCTGGCATGGCACCAAATACCGGTAAAAAATCCGCCGTAAACGGTCGAAAGCCGACTCGCATCTCCATAAAGGTGCTATCTACAAGTGCCGGTGCCAGCTCCAATCCTTTGTTCAGCACCTCCTGCATACCGCCCGGTGTCACCCTTGTATCATAGCCAGGCACATCATTTTCATGCGTGGCTCCAATGACGATACGCTGCTGTTCAAAGGCAAGCACATACTGGTCGGTCGGCGGCATTACCACAGGCCAGCTTCCTGTATCGTCTTCACTTTCCAGTTGCACATGCATAATTTGCGCTTTCTGATAATGCATATGAAATGGGATTCCAATACGCTCAAGCAGCTCCGCTGCCCACGCTCCAGCACAGACGACGACCTCATCTGCCGGATGGAATTGCCCAGCTACCTGCACACCTGTAATGCATTGTCCATTGTGCTGTAATTCAGCTTCGCTATGCAGCAGTATCGCTCCATTATGCGTTGCCGCACGAAGTAGCGCATCTCGCAATAATCGCCCATCGATTCGCGCTGCACCACTCACATGCACCGCCTCATAGCCCTTATCCAGTAACGGAAATTGTTCACGTACCTGATCTTCACGAAGCAATGTAATCTCACCGATCTCCGGTGCAGCCTCCAGTCGCTGGAGCGCACGCTTTTGCATGCCAAGTATTTTGTCATGATCACGATGCAAACTGAGTGCACCTACACGCGCATAGCCTGTGTTGTGCTCGCCATGCTGCTCTGCCAGTTCATTGATTAAACCAGGGTAAAAGCGTGCGCCTCCACTTGCTAATCGATACCATGTCTGATTACGACGCTGGGACAGCCACGGGCAGATGATTCCTGCTGCCGCATCGGTTGCCTGCCCATCATGTTGCCGATCGATTACAATCACATCGACATCTCGTTTACTTAATTGATACGCAGTTGAAGCGCCTAGAATACCGCCTCCAACTACAATGATCGTTTTGCGCATACCTGTATTCCTTTCCGTACTGTGCCCTGTCACATTTGCTACACAATCCTAATTGATCTTCAGTAGCATAAATTCATAAATCGCTACCTCTCATTCCATACTTTGTAGCGTTTCAATATCAATATACGTTGTATTTATTGAAAGATGTAGTACAACTCCCCGTCTACTTGGATCAATCATCTTTACCATTATACAGCATGAAGCGTTAAAACTACCGCTTGGCCGAAGCATAACATCCAATTCGCCAGAGATACTTGGAAAAGAAAACCAGGACACACGAGCGACAAATGGCTAAGCTACACTAGCTCTATTCACCAGCAAGCGACCGAGATGTTCACCCTGGCTACATCACGGTTCGTCTGCTAACAGCCGTTTCTCCGCTTGTTAAGCTAACCGCGAAATGGCGTGTAATAGCAAAAAGTTGCACAGCGATGCTAGGCTCATTTTCAACAGTAAAGAGGGATTACAATGACAATCAAAGATTTATCCACTAAAATGCGTATGCACCATGTACCGGTTGTTTTGCAAATGGTATTGAATGTATGTCTGGTCGGAATGGCACTTGTGCTCAGTGTATTACTTATTTATGAAACATGGTCGATCTTTTCGCTTATTTTCCTGACCGATACGACGACCAGTTATTATCAGTTTACCGATGAGTTGTTAGTGTTCTTTTTATACTTTGAGTTTCTAGCGTTGATTATTAAATATTTTGAAGCGAAGTTCCACTTTCCGTTGCGTTATTTTATTTATATTGGCATTACCGCCATTATTCGCCTAATTATCGTCGATCATGATGATGCGATGCATACACTGGGCTGGTCGCTCGCAATTCTGGTGCTGATCGGTGCATTGTTCTTATCAAATTTGCGGCAAACGAAAGAAAGTCACTGACCCGCATACTTTCACTTGTGGCAGCATCTTTCTACTTCTATAGATGAAATAATTACTTTAGATGAACGAACTAATAGACGTGTACTCACGATTAAGCTTGTAAACGAACTCGATTACGGACAGTCTCTACTAAGGGCTGTCCTTTTTTATCCAAAATTGAGCAACCGACCGTATCTCCATCACGGATGACGACTGCACCCGGTGTTCCCGTCATAATAATATCGCCGGGCAGCAGCGTCATCACCTGCGATAGAAAAGATACGATATACCACGGACGAAACTTCATATAATAGGTGCGATTATGATGTGCTAGCTGTTCATTATGATGCGTTTCTACCGTAAGTTCTAATAGATCGGGCACCTCATCCAACGTAATGAGCTGCGAACCTAATCCAAAAAACGTATCAAAGCTTTTCGCCCGTGCCAGAAAACGAGGATGGCGTGCATGAATATCTGCTGCTGTCACATCCAGTGTGGCGGTTAATCCTGCTACATAAGCAGATGCTTCCTGTTCGGTTACATGACGACAGGTTTGACCGATAATAAGTGCCAATTCGCCTTCTGCGGTCACCTTTTCAGACTGTGGTGGCAACTCAATGTGATCTTCTGGCCCGATGATCGTCGTATCTGGCTTCATAAAGCTGACGGGTTCTTCATTGTCATCCGCTGCAACCAGTTCGGCTTCATCGGCTACATAGTTCATACCAATACCCCAAATTTTGCGTGGATGACGATACAATGGTGCATGCACGATTTCTTCCGCAGGTAGTGCTGACAACTGCTCAAGCTGCTGCGATGTGATTGTGCTGACACGCTGTGCCAGTTGTTCTAGCTGCGTACTGGTAATCAGTGTGAACATATCGGTGGCCCACTGTTCTCCCCAGATCGTATTTATATCTTCCAGCAATATGTATTTCCCCTCTAGTACGACGGCGACTTGCTCCCTGCCATAAGCGTTAACGGTTGCCAGTTTCATTGGATCTCCTCCTAATTTGTTCGTTCAAATTGTTAGTTCACATAATGTAGCGGCGTGTACGAAGCGATTAGGCGTGTATGTTTTAATGCTGACGTACTAAAGCGCACGCTCATTTAATTGAACTGCGAACGGGTGACCAGCGTAAACATATTGGTTATACATTATTTTTGCCGCCCTGTATTTCTTCCAGCAGTATGTATTCCCGTTCAGCATGAGGGCAATTCGCTCCCTCCCGTGAGCGTTAACGATTGACAGTTTCACTTGATCTTCAATGCCACCCTTATTAAACATCGCCTTATACTCCAAGCCAGCCACATAAATTGGAACTATTATAGTACAGCACCGGAGCACAAATATAGCTGCTTCCTCCATTCCCCTTATCCGGCATGATTACCGTCCCATTATTCATGCACGATGACAGTGTAACTCTCTTATATGCTGGAGTGAATAGCATGTTATCAATGGAACAGCTCCGCCAAGCAAGTCGAGATCACTACCAAATAAATCCATCTCCAACCGATGAGTATAAACGAGTTTTTCGCTACGATAGCGGCTTACCTGGATAGGAAAGTCGCTATTTTTGTGTTCTTATTTTCGTCCAGTGGTTAAAAGGTGTACAATGGAATCCATAACGTTTCAAGCGATACTTATCGTCTTGCATGGATTATTGCCATGATCAGTTGAGGAGGAATGAGTAGATGACTAACTATGCTACATATTTTCAGGAGAACCGCGAGCAACAACTCGCTGAGTTGAAAGAATGGCTATCCATTCCGAGTATTTCCGCACTTTCCGAGCACAAGCCGGATATGCAGCGTGCGGCAGAGTGGCTTGCAGATCAATTAACTGCGGCTGGACTGGAAAATGTCAAAATCAATCCGACGAACGGACATCCGATCGTAACCGCAGATCATCTGCATGCGCCAGGCAAACCAACTGTGCTCGTGTACGGTCATTATGATGTACAACCGGTCGATCCGCTGCATCTGTGGCAATCGCCGCCTTTTGAACCGGAAGTACGCGGCGACAAGCTGTTCGCTCGTGGTGCAACCGATGATAAAGGTCAGGTATTTCTGCATGTGAAAGCCGTTGAAGCGATCCTTAAGCAGGAAGGCAAATTGCCGGTTAATATTAAATTTTGCATCGAAGGCGAAGAGGAAATTTCCAGCGCGCATCTGCCTGCATTCCTGGAAGAAAATCGTGAGCAGCTCGCTGCGGATGCAGTTCTCGTTTCCGATACTTCATTGTTAGAGCGCGGCAAGCCAGCGATCAGCACCGGTCTACGTGGTCTGTGCTCACTGGAAGTGGCGATCCATACCGCAAATACCGATCTACACTCCGGTTCATTTGGCGGCGGTGTACCCAATGCGCTGCACGCGATGGTGGAGCTGCTGGCAACGCTGCATGACCGCGATGGCAAAGTACTCGTCGAAGGTTTCTACGATGATGTATTACCACTGTCCGACGAAATGCGTGCTGAATTCCAAAAGCAAGGCTTTAACGAGCAGAAACTGCAACAGGATCTGGAACTGACTGCATTGCACGGCGAAGAAGGCTACTCCTTCGTTGAGCGCATCGGTGCACGTCCAACACTGGAACTAAACGGCGTATACGGCGGCTTCCAGGGCGAAGGCAGCAAAACGGTGATTCCAAAAGAAGCGCATGCCAAAATCACCTGCCGCCTCGTGGCTGACCAGAATCCACAGGATGTACTGGATAAAATCATCACCCATCTGGAAGCGGTCAAACCGAACGGTGCCAAGCTAACGATCACACCGGGCGAGAAAGCACGCGCCTTTAATATCGATCCATCTGAAAATGAACTGCTGCAAAAAGCAGCGGATGCGTACACTTCCGTTTACGGCACACGCGCCCTGTTCACTAAAGACGGCGGTTCGATCCCCATCGTGGAAGAATTTTCCCGTGTGATCGCTCCAACCGTCGTACTGATGGGCTTCGGCTTGCCGGATGAAAATCTGCATGCACCGAACGAGCATTTCAATCTGGAGAACTTCGATAAAGGTCTGCTGACGATTGTCGAGTTCTTGAACAGCATTGACTGAGTATCGGGCAAGTAGGATGATTTTATTGATTCATACACCAATTGCATAAATTAAGTTACTAGTACGTATAGTGACTATATGAACTATAGGTTTGGATGATATGCCAATATCGCTAATGTGCACAACTTCAATGATCTTCAACACTTAAAGGGATCATGGTCAGGGAAGTAAGCAATATCACTCGTATGCTTAAGTATGCACAGTGCACCAGTCACTCTATTAGTCACTCTACTTCTCACGTCACGACTTATTTGTGACTTATTAAAACAAAAGTGCCCTTCGTTCCACGATCTGTGGATCAAGGGCACTTTTTCATTTTAAAGAGGGGGGAGTGTGAATGGGCATGCCAATTTCGGTCATTCTGCATGCCAACTTTATTTACACTTCATATAGCTCTATGGAATAGATCTTTTACCGTTTGACTACAGCAAAATGAATAGATCCGTTACTCTCTCAGGCAACATAGTAAAACACATTAGTTCGATACCGTTTCTACCAGTTCAGCGCCATTGTCATGCTGACGACGCGCAGCAATGGCACGCTGCATCCGATTCATCGCTTCTTCCAACAACTTACGCGAGCAAGCAACGTTCATACGCAGGAAACCTTCTCCCATTGTACCGAAGGCGCGACCGTCATTGAGTGCAACTTTGGCTTCATGCAACATAAAATGAACCAGATCCTTTTGCTCCATCCCGAGACGGCTACAGTCGATCCAGAGCAGATAAGTCGCTTCTGGCATCCATACCGACAGTTCTGGCAAATGCTCTGCAATATACTGCTGCACATAGTCCATATTGCTGCGTGTATACGCAAGACACTGTTCCAGCCACTCTTTACCTCCATTATAAGCTGCCTGCGTAGCGACCACACCAAACTGACTAATATGGCCGGTGCCGAATTTGTTCACTTGCAGAGCAAACGCATTGCGCAGTTCTTCGTTCGGAATAATAATATTGGACGTGTTCAAGCCCGCAATATTAAACGTTTTGCTCGGTGCTGTACAGACAATGCTACGATTACGTGCACGTTCAGATAGCATGGCAAACGGAATATGCGGCTCCTCTCCGTACACCAGATCACCATGAATCTCATCGGAGACGACCAGAATATCGTGCTTCGCACAAAGTTCTTCCAATCGCTCCAGCTCTGCACGTGTCCATACCCGTCCAATCGGATTGTGCGGACTACACAAAATGAACATTTTGATGCTATCATCCAGCGTGCGTTCCAGATGCTCAAAATCCATCGTATAACGACCATCTGCATCGCGTTGCAGCGGATTTTCCACCACTTCACGTCCGTGTCCGGTAATTACGCTATAAAAGGGCGGATATACCGGCGTCTGAATCATCACGCGATCACCTGGCTCCGTAAACGTATGCACCGCAAAATTAAGCGATGCAACGACGCCCGGTGTGAATACGACCCAATCTTTCTTAATATCCCAGCCATGTTTGCTACGCATCCAGCTTTGCAGCGCTTCATAATAAGCGTCCGTTTGGAATGAATAGCCAACTACGCCATGTTCAGCACTTTGCTTGAGTGCATCCTGTACAGGCTTAGGTACAGCAAAGTCCATATCGGCTACCCATAACGGCAGTGCCTCTTCTGTCCCAAATAAATATTGCAGCTTGTCCCATTTCTCCGAATTGGTGCCTGTCCGCTGCGGCGGGTGATCAAATTGTTCTGTATAGTCCATTGTATGGCCTCCACTTCTTTTATGCGTATGTGACGCGAGCAGGTGTCGCGATTTGCGCATCGTTCTGTCATTTGGATACGTTAGGGTTGGATCGTACACGTTGGTATCGCAGTCATGTGGCGTTGTGCGTTGAGATTTCATTGGCAAGCGGTGGATGTTGTATGGTGTTTTTCATCGATGTCGTAAGGCGCTTAATCCCAAAATGAAATCAAGAATATACCCATCATAACATGTTTATGAGATGGGGCAAGTGGCTTAATTCCGGTAGGAATAGTCAACTGTACGGGGATATTGGGCGTAAAATAGTGGACATTAAGATACACCGCTATAGCAAGGAATAGGGAAACCTCTATACCAGTCATCATATTTAAGCAGCCTAAACATCTGTCGATGTTTCGCATCATTTTTACGTACCTATGTACTGCATCAACGCATTCATACATGATGCACTGCTTTTTGCATATACCTCATCATAAGCTGAAATAAAACATATGGCCTGCTACAAAATAACGCAAGCGTACCATAATACATAAATACACAAAAGCCCCTCTCCACCATACATGGCGGTAGAAGGGCTTTAGCAAATATCTCTACATTATATTCGTAGCCGATCAGATCGATTAGATCAAATCCAGAATCTCATCTACACGCTCCAGACGATAGTCGGCGTCCTGGGAGTGCAGACCAGCATCGCCGACAGCGGCGACATTCATACCGCCTGCGATGGCTGCCTGAACGCCGGCTTCGGCATCTTCCACGACCAGACATTCTTCAGGTGGGATGCCCAGCTTGGAAGCGGCTAACAGGAATACTTCGGGATCGGGTTTGCTGTGGGTAATATCGTTACCGTCTGCTACCGCATCAAATGCGTCCGCCAGACCGATTTGTTTTAAAATGGTCGGTGTATTTTTACTGGAGGAACCGATGGCGATTTTAACTTTGCGCCGTTTTAGTTCGTCGATTGTGTCCTTCGCACCAGGCAACAGATCGTCCGGGGTCAGGTTGACGAGTGATTGTTTATAATATTCGTTTTTGCGTTCGGCAAGTGCCTGCTTTTCTTCAGCCGTATACTCGCGCTCGGCACGCTCCAAAATAATGTTTAAACTTTCCATACGGCTTACGCCGCGTAAGCGATTGTTAATCGTGTGATTGAACGAAATGCCCTCTTCATCACTCATCTTTTTCCATGCCTGATAGTGAAACTCATCCGTCGATACAATAACGCCATCCAGATCGAAAATTACTGCTTTGATTGCCATCATTGCTTCCTCCTCTGTATCGGTTATCGCCAAAGCGACCGTTCGTTCATTGAGCCACATCGCTGCGGATCAGGGCATCACCTGCATGACACAGGCATACCGGAAGTCTCTCAGCTATTTATAAACCGAAACGGCAGCTTCTGCATCCGGTAATTGCAAAAAAGTATTTCGCTTGCTCCTAGACAGACCGTTATACAAGTGATATGCCATGCCATTCAAAGCTGTAAGCGTAACTTTAAAAAATGGTTTCGCCTGCTTCCAGACAAATTATTATACAAGCGATGCGTCATGCTATAAGAAGCTGTAAGCGTAACAACAATTCATTATACGTACAAACAATATAGCGGCTTTATTCTGTACAAATACTAGCTTTATACGACTATAACGCGCTGCTCACGCTTCCCGCTTCGGGCAAACCGAGCAATATCCGGCATCTTCACCTGACAAATAGTACAAACAGCACGTTTTACGAATACGTTTGGGTATGTCTGAGCCGGGTGACCGACGTTTTGGCGTGTTGAAGCGTGCCAGCGGATTCCATTTTTCCCCGAATACAGAAGGGGGGGCTTGCTCGGTCAAATAGGCAAAATCCGCTTCAATCCGCGCTCGATACGTATCGTGGATCGGATCAGCCAGTAAGGTCTCATACACATAATAGACATAGACGGCTGCATTCTCCCATAGGATCGCACGCGATACACCTGCGGCTCGCGCCAGACTATGCCATACCGGTTGCAAATGTCCGGCAAAGATCGTAGTCAGGTACTGCTGACGTTGATGCTGAGCTGCCTCGTGATTTGCACATTCGCATTGTTGCTCGGATAATGCTGGCTGGGCTTCTGGCTCCAAGTGTAGCGCTATCGCTTCCGGCTTGTCCAGTCTCACCTGTGGCAACCAGATATCTCCTTTAAAATGGGATTCCAGTGTGCACTGCTCTGGTGCCCAATGCAGACCTTTACCATATACTGTCATCGCATACAGCGCAGGCGCTACGATCATATAGCTGTAGCGTTTGGCCAGCATCGAGGTGATAAATGGCAAATCATCACTCTCATAAAGATCGCGTAGTTGCTCGATATAATGTAGCGCGCCCTGTTCGTTGAGCAACTGTGAAACCGGCACACTGTGCTGCGGATCATTGGATGGTACGGTCGTCAATCGTAGCTGTTCCGTTAATACTTGCCACTGCTCTACTGTCCAGCCATGAGGTGGCTGTTGATTATGTATCTCATTCATTGCATCACCCTCCTTCATTCCCTGCAAACGTATACTTGTGAGCAAGTATAGCGGCTATCACCGGAACTGTCTAATTTAGAGGCTCATATGAACGCTGTGATACAGTCGCTTTTGACATAAAATAATGATTGACGGGATGCAGGTTCGCCCGTATTATATATACATTATTGAGAACGATTATCATTATTAAGGAGTGTCCCTATTCATGAAAGCACGTTATACATTACCGGCTACATTATTGTTATCTTCTGTACTGTTCGCTGCCTGTGGCAACCAGCAGCCAGCTGCTACGGCTACCGATGGAGCAGCAACTTCTGAATCGGCTGCATCCAGCACGTCTGCCGCTCCCACTGCGGAAACGACAACATCGAACGAAGCTGCATCTACAGCGACCAAAGCGGATTTCTCCGCTGAGGTCGAGCAATATCGCACGTATGCGATATCGGAAATTGATGCTTTTGTTACGCAAACGGAAAAGTTCACCGATGCGGTTAAAGCAGGCAAGCTGGACGAAGCGAAAAAGCTATATGCACCAGCACGGATGCATTATGAGCGGATCGAGCCGATCGCTGAAGCACTTGGCACACTCGACCCGGATATCGACGCTCGTCAGGGCGACGTAGCCGATGCCGACTGGCGCGGATTCCACCGGATCGAACAAGGACTATGGGAAAAGAAATCGACAGACGGCATGAGCGAATATGCAGATCGCCTGTTACAGGATGCCAAGCTGCTGCGTGCTAAAGTTGAAACCGTTAATATCGATGCTAGCCTGCTCGTTACTGGTGCAGTCGAGCTGCTGAATGAAGTTTCTTCCTCTAAAGTTACAGGTGAAGAAGAGCGTTATTCCCATACCGATCTGTATGATTTTGTAGCAAATGTGGAAGGCGCACAGAAAATCTATGAAATTTTGAAGCCAAGTCTGGCAGCCAAAGACCCATCACTGGAAAAACAAATCGGTGAGAAATTCGATGCTTTAAATAAAGAACTCGCTCCGTTTGCAACGAAAGATGGCGGATACGTGACGTATGACAAGCTGTCCAAGCAAGATATCCGCACACTGAGTCAAAATCTGGATGCACTCGCTGAGCCATTGTCACAAATGGGAACGATTCTGGGAGTGTGAGACGATGAGTAAGGATAAATTAACACCCCCTTCTTCCAAACCATCGTCGACGGAACAGCAGACTTCCGAGCAATCTCCATCCGTATTTACAAAACCTGTAAGCCGCCGCGATATGCTGCGGCTTGCTGGCGCGTCTGGCGCTGGATTGCTGCTGGGCGGAACAGGTGTATTTGGCTTGATGAAAGCGACAGGTCATTCGCTACAGCCTGCCTATGACAAACCGGGTAGTGAGGCGAATGTGACGACAGGTGCCGAAGGGTCTGCGAATGATCGGTATGACTTTTACGGACAGCATCAGGCAGGCATTGTGACGCCGAATCAAAATTTTATGTGCTTCGCTTCTTTCGATGTGACCGCTACCGATGCAGGTAGTCTCAAGCGTATGCTACAGGCTTGGACGGTAGCCGCGGCAGCACTCACCTCCGGACAGTTGCTAGATGGACAAAATGAAAATGTAAATTTGCCGCCTGCCGATACAGGCGAAGCAGCTGGCTTATCTCCGTCGCGGATGACGATTACATTTGGCGCGGGACCGAGCCTGTTTGACAGCCGCTTTGGACTGGGCAGTAAACGACCGGCTGGTTTTACCGATCTCCCTCCTTTTAACGGCGACAATTTACAGCCCGAATGGTGTGGTGGCGATCTGGCGGTGCAAGTATGTGCGGATGATATGCAGGTTGCTTTTCATGCACTGCGCAATCTGATTCGGATTGCTCGTGGTACAGCCGTGCTGCGCTGGAGTCAGGAAGGCTTTCAACGCAGCACGGCGGCGGACCCAAACAATGCGACACCGCGTAACTTGATGGGCTTCAAAGATGGTACAGCAAATCCAAGCGTTAAAGATGGAGCGATGATGAACGAGGTCGTCTGGGTACAGCCACAGGATGGAGCCGGCTGGATGACAGGCGGCAGCTATATGGCGGTACGTCGTATTCGGATGCGGATCGAAGTATGGGATCGTTCCAGTCTGGGTGATCAGGAAAATACATTTGGACGTTATCGGGTGAGCGGCGCACCGCTCGGATCACAGCATGAGTTTGATCGTGGCGATATGCAAGCGAAAGACGCATCCGGCAAGCCGGTCATTCCGATGAATGCCCATATGCGAGTCGCTCGCGGCGATGGCAAAATGCAGATTTTACGCCGTCCGTACTCCTATTCCAGCGGTATGGACAATGTGACTGGACAACTGGATGCAGGACTATTTTTCATCAGCTATCAACGCAGTTTGCAAAATCAGTTTATCCCGATGCAAAAACGTCTCTCTGAGATGGATGCGTTGAATGAATATATTCAGCATATCGGCAGTGCCGTATTCGCCTGCTTCCCTGGTGTGCGTCAGGGTGGGTATATTGGGGATACGCTGCTGTAGATCGGAGATACACTGCTATAAAAGCAATAGACGTATCACACAAGTACGAGGCATAAAGCGATATGACTTATAGCGCGATTGAAATTCGAGATTAAAGTCGCTGTAATTCGACTTTGATAGTTACCTTTTATTTATTGAGTGAAATGAGGAATGCGGGTCATGTGGAACAATGTCCTGAATATACGTACATTAAGCCAGGCTACCGGTATTGCCGCCATCAGTGGTGCACTGTTGCTGGGCGTGTTTGGATGGCATAGTAATACGGCTGAATATTTACAGCAGCAACAACCATCAAGTAAGCAGATCCAGCAGATCGCCCAGTCTAATCCTTTTGTAGAACTATGGTCGATTCCTGTGGCTTCGGCTGCCTCTGCTCAGCCAGATGTAAATCAGCTGTTGACGATCGTCGGTAGTGCACTCGTAGATGCCGGACAGCAGAAATGGACGGATGCTAATGCAGAGCTAAACCAATTTGCCAGCGGTTGGGCACAGGTCGACACGTCTGCATTGCCACAGCAGGCAGCAGATGTGAACACAGCCCTTGCGAGCGCACAGCAAGCTTTACAAGCAGCTGGATCACAACCCGCTGCGGTCACCAGCGCACTTGGCAAACTGGCGCGTGCCGTCAACACGTATGCAGAAGCAGAGCAGACAGGTTCCAGTGCTTCGGCTTCATCCAGCACAAGCACGAGTGGTCAACCTTCGGTAGAAGGACAAAAAGCGGTACAGACGATTCTGCCGCTCGCTAACGACACTTTGCAAAAGATCAACACCGCCGATTGGTCTGGCGCACAAACTAGCTATAAAGGGATCGTTGCCGCATGGCCGAATGTAGAAAATGCGATTCGTGCGGATAATTTCACCGTGTATAGCCAGCTGGAAACGACGATGAGTATGATTCGCGTTGCGCTACAAGCCGAGCCACCACGTGCGGATCAGGCGAAGCAACAAACGCAAAAGCTAATCGATCTGTTCCATGAATATACATCCGGACAGATCGCCAATAGCGCTCCCGCACAGGGTAATGTACATTTGAGCGATGCGGTTGCTCTGCTCCAGCAGGCACAGACATCGATTGGACAGCAGCAAGCGGAACAAGCAAGTACACAGATGCAGCAATTTATTACGATGTGGCCGCTCGTTGAGGGCGAAGTACAGATTTCCTCCTCCTCTACGTATACGGCTGTAGAAAATGAAATGGCTGAGGCGCAGGGCTATCTCGTCTCCACGCCGCCCAACTGGAATGCAGCGAATACGACCGTGCAGACGATGCTAGATCAGCTCATACCGATCACGTCCAAAACATCGTATACGTTCTGGGATGCAGCTGTCATTTTACTACGGGAAGGTCTGGAAGCGATTCTTGTGCTAGCTGCCCTGCTCGCCTATGCAAAACGAAGCGGCAGCCGTCAGGCCGGTGCATGGATCTGGGGTGGTGCGTTTGTTGGTCTGGCGCTGAGCGGTATGATCGCAGCCATTTTCGTCTATGCCTTTGCTCAGATGGCAACGAGCGGTAGCACGCGCGAGTTGATCGAAGGCATTACCGGTCTGGTCGCCGTTGTACTCATGCTCAGTGTAGGCAACTGGCTGCATCAAAAAGCGAATTTGAAAAACTGGAACCATTATATCGAAGGTCAGATTAGCGGTGCACTTGCACGCGGTAGTTTGATTTCGCTGGCAGCGGTGTCGGGATTGGCGATTTTACGGGAAGGTGCAGAAACAGCGATTTTCTACGTCGGTATGGCGCCAGCGATTGCGTTATCACAGCTATTACTTGGGATCGGACTGGCGCTGGTCATTTTGATCGTGATCGCCGTGCTTATTATCCGGTTTAGCGTGAAGCTGCCAGTACGTCCATTTTTCCTGACAGCGACCGTACTGATTTACTATCTCGTCTTCCGTTTCCTCGGCGAAAGTATTCATGCGCTTCAGGTGTCCGGTTATGTGCCTGCTCATACCATTTCAGGTATGCCATCTGTAAGCTGGCTCGGCATTTATCCAACCTGGGAAACATTGATTCCGCAGATGGTTGTACTTGTATTTTTATTGTGGCGTCTAGTGCTACCGCAGTATCAGAGCAAGCGTAAACAGACGGCTTCGTGAACATACGTTTAGGGCACTCTGCCGATGGTAGAGTGTCTTTTTGTTGTTTATTTTTATTATTTTAGTTCTTGAGTTCTTAGGTTCTTGAGTTCTTGAGTTCTTGAGTTCTTGAGTTCTTGGGTTCTTGGGTTCTTGAGTTCCTGGGTTCTTGAGTTCCTGGGTTGTTGCATTTCTGGGTTCTTCAATAGTTGAATCTGTTCTAACGCTGCTGGCTTTTCACTCTTTATTGTGATTACATAGGCTTTATTTTAAGGATGACTACCATCTGTTTATTGTCGAGACCGTATAGTATATAGTCTCACCAGGTAGGCAAATTACTAAGTTTCACCAAGCAGGCAAGTATGTATGATGCATCATACTTCGATCATTCACTAAGCTATATTTTTGCCTGTTACGCACATGCATTTCAGTTTTTTTTCGTCTGCCTATGTATAACCAATGGTATGACCAATGCATGACCAAACGAAGCACTTCCACACGCCGTCCTCTTGATATTCACCTCACCACCTTTATTTGTTAAACGCCTTTACAAAATTTTCGCTTTTTGTCGAATGGCTATTGCAATTGTGTATACCGTGAATTAGTATATTCTCAAGAAAAAGATTTTCTTTCGCTTGGATCAATTTCCATTGTACTTGAATGATGCAACGTTTTATTTTCACCGCTCGATTTCTTTGTAAATATAAGGTAAAGAAGCATGTAAACTGTTGCGGTTACGTTATAGTCGTCTTGTATTTAAGATGGGGAATTAAAATTTCCACCAAGTCTTTTCTTAAATCTGCAATAAATAAATGAAATTAATTTTCATAAAATAACAATATATATTTAGTAAACGTATCTGTTGCCATATATATTGATCGTTACCCTTCAACTCATCCGAAAGGAGTGATTGCGATTGTCGCCGATTCTTCATGTGCTGGAGCAAGGATTAGATAAATTGTCTCCACAGGAGCGCAGACTCGCTAACTATATTTTACAGCAGCCCTCCTCCATTAGTCGGATGGGCATTACACAGCTTGCTACACAGTGCGGGATCAGTCCGGCTACTGTCACGCGCTTTTGCAAAACATTTCATTTTGAAGGCTTTCCTGATTTTAAAATGAAGCTGGCAGCCGAGCTTGCGCAGCAGTCGATCCCCGGCTCGTATCAGGATATTATCGCAGGCAATCCGCTTGCCGAGATCGTCAAAGCGATTGAAGCGAATCATGTTAGTTCGATCAATGATACGACCCGGCTGCTTAGCCTACCACGTCTGGAGCAAGCGATCGGCTATCTCATCCGTGCACGCCGTATCGATCTGTATGGTATCGCTACATCTTCTATCGTTGCGCAGGACTTCTACCAGAAGCTGATTCGCATCGGCAAAAATTGCACCGCTTTTGCCGACTCCCATATGCAGATTACGTCGGCATCCACGCTATCCTCGGAAGATGTCGCCATCGCGATCTCCTACTCAGGCGAAACGAAAGAAACGATCGATGCACTCCACTGTGCAAAGGAAAATGGTGCCACTACGCTCTCACTCACGCAATACAGCTCCAATCCACTGGCAGATAGCGCGGATATCGCCCTCTTTTCCTCATCGCTGGAAAAAGGAATTCGCCGCGGGGATATGGCATCTCGCATCGCCCAGCTTCATATTATCGATATTTTGTTCACCGGTATGATCAGCGCACAGTTCAATGATTCCGTTAAAAAGCTGGAGCTGTCCTATAAAAACGTGCGGCGTTACCGCAAAGACTCAGGAGGGTTATGATTCATGGTAAATTTGGTCAAGGTAGGAAATGAAAAAGATTTTGGCAAGGTTGCCGCGTACATTGTGTCCAGTCTTGTGCAGACGTCTCCGCGCTGCGTGCTCGGACTCGCGACAGGCGGAACACCGGTCGGCTTGTACAAAGAACTGATTGAAATTTACAATCAGGGCGTGATCACCTTTGAAAAGGTAAAAACATACAATCTCGATGAGTATGTTGGACTTCCAAGCGATCATCCGGCATCGTATCGTACTTTTATGAATGAGCATCTGTTTAACCATATCGATATTTTGCCGGAAAATACACATGTACCGGACGGTCAGGCAGCCGATCCAGATCAGGAATGTCAGCGCTATGACGAAATGTTATCTGAGGCGGTGATCGATCTACAGGTACTCGGTATCGGACATAATGGACATATCGGCTTTAACGAGCCGGACGATCAATTGACACCAGGTACACATGTTGTGGATTTGTTGCCACAGACACGCGAAGCGAACGCACGCTACTTTAACTCTATCGATGAAGTGCCCCAGCGCGCGATCACGATGGGCGTCGGTAGCATTATGAAGGCGCGTCAAATTCTGCTCATGGTACGCGGCGCAGATAAAGCAGACATTATCCACCGTGCGCTAACCGGCCCGATCACCACGCTCTGTCCGGCATCCCTGCTGCAACTGCATCCAAATGTAACCGTGCTGATGGACGCGGAGGCTGGGAGGTTGTTTCAGCAATGACACATCGAACAGAAGGTACACCTGCGTCATTCCGCATCATAAACGGACGCATCGTGACACCGGAAGGAATAATAGAGCAAGGTACGCTGATTGTAAAAAATGGCGTGATTCAGTATATCGGATCGGATGATGGTTCAGGTTCAGGTTCAGGTTCAGGTTCAGGTTCAGGTTCAGGTTCAGGTTCAGGTTCAGGTTCAGGTTCAGGTTCAGGTTCAGGTTCAGGTTCAGGTTCAGACAATTATACGGGCGCTGATTTTACAGTCAATGAAAAAACCGAAGATTCTGCTTTCCACCGTGATGATACGCCCAATGCTGCAACTATAACTCGCGAGCAGAATCCAGCATCGTCCCCTGGCAGCGTTCCATCTGCATTTTCCCAACAGGATGCACAATATGATGCTGGGGGCGGACTCGTTATTCCAGGTTTTATCGATATTCATGTACATGGCGGCATGGGACAGGACTTTATGGATGCAAGCCCGGAGGTGCTGGATACGATCACTCGTTTTCATGCAAGTCAGGGTACGACCTCGATCCTCGCCACAACGATGACCGCCCCACGCGCGAATATTGATCATGTGCTGGAACAGGTTCACGCTTATGTAGAAAAAGGCGATATGCCTGGCGCACAGGTCGTTGGTGTACATCTGGAAGGCCCATTCATTAGCCCTAAATGGCCTGGCGCGCAAAATCCAGAACATATCGTGCCACCTACTGTAGAATGGCTGGAACAGTGGCATGCCGCTTATCCAGGGCTGATCAAGCAACTCACACTGGCACCAGAACGTGAAGGTGCACTGGAAGTCATTCGCTGGCTGCGTGCTCATCATATTACCGCTGCTGCCGGACATACCGATGCAACGTATGAGCAGATCATGGAAGCGGTCGAAGCTGGGCTGAATCATGCGGTGCATACATTTAATGCGATGACACCGCTGCATCATCGGAAGCCCGGAACGGCTGGCGCGGTGCTGAGTACGCCTTCGATCTGTGCGGAAATTATTGCGGACGGCGTTCACGTGCATCCTGCTGCGGTGGCACTGCTGGCCCAGCTCAAACAGGAACATAATCTGGTTCTGATCACCGATGCGATGTCCGCTGCCGGACTCGGTGATGGCGATTATATGCTGGGTGATCAGCCCGTAAAGGTGATCGATGGTGTAGCCACATTGCCGGAGGATAGCGGTACGCTGGCAGGGAGTCGCTTGACGATGATTGAAGGGTTCCGTTTCTTAATTGATAAGGCTGGCTTATCGATTGAGCGTGCTTCGGAAGCTGCCAGTGGAAATCCAGCGCGTCAGCTTGGATTGTATGAGCAGACGGGGAGTTTGGAAGTTGGGAAGCAGGCGGATGTGCTGGTGTTGGATGGAGCGATGGGGTTGAAGGAGATTTTTGTTAGAGGGGTTCGGTTTGAGAGTTCCAATGCTTAAAAATCACCTTAGATGTATAGGGTATATAACAGTTAAAGCTCTTGTTACAGTTATACTTTAATCAAATGCCTTTTGAAAGATTTTGAGTCTTTCAAAGGGCATTTGAATTAGTCTTTCTATTTTCTAGTAAATACGGTTTAAAGACAACTTGTTTGATCAAACTGCTGAGATCACCTTGATACGAAACAAATTCTTCGCAATTTTCGCAACCTACAGATTCGTATAATTGCTTTTCCAGACAATAGTTTAATGCAAAATCAATACAGCCTTCATACACGATCAACTCGGTTTCGGATAGTTTTAAATCAATAATAGGACATCCGCAATTTCTTCTTTTTTAAAAATTCCATTTCACAATTCACTCTCTTGTAGAACTCACCTTCTTCTATAACTCACTTTTTTCTATATCATCTATGTAGCATGCAACGATAAAAATAATTATTCCTTTTCTGTTTTTATCCATTTGCTCGTATCATATTTATTAGGATTCCTGTACATTTCGTTACGGTAATCGATCATGCTTCCTTTGTTGATAGACCTGTAGGCATGTGGATCTACAGTTCCATCATCTTCCCATGTACAATAAGAACAAATCTCATAACCAGTTCCTGCATTTTTATCATAACGCTCAGTTAATGTTTTAAAACCACAGCAAGGACATGGAAATAAATTTTCCACTTCACCGATAACTTCAACTTTACGGCCGGTCATAAAATAAATAATTTCTGACAAAAATCCATTGCTCACACCTTTAAAGTCATCTTCATCCATTTCCAAATCCTTTTCTGGAAAACCTTGAATGTACGTTGATACTTCCATTTCTTTCTCGACCAGATTGCGCAATGAACTTATGAATTGTACAGCATGTTCTCTGGATATATTCTTCATTCCATAGTTCCATTCCTTATCAACGGATTTTGTTTTTTGTTACATTACTGTGCAATTCATTTCAAATCTCAGTAACGTTCATATTAATCGGATATCGGTGACACTTCCAGTATGCCACATACTACTGTAATACTAATTTCACTGCCTAATGTTTGTAGCTGGTAACACTCACCTGACTTGCTCGTAGCATGAACAGCATCCAACTGCTCTACAACGACATCGCATACAAAGCATGGAAAAATGACCTCATTAGTATCATCCAACGTTGTCTTCATTTGAAATAAAGAGACCTGTTTGCATATGATGTCGCCCACACGTCTGTGACGATTATAGATGGAATCGATGAACTCGAATGTAATGTCAGGACTGTCGTCCATAAAATGAATTCGATTTAAATTAACATTAGAGAATAGAATACTCACAACTTATTCCTTCCTGTATTTAATTTGGGGAGAAACTACGCTGTTGATTTAAAGCAAGCGCTACTCTACATCTGTAACAACTGGAACAAACGGTGATAAAAATGAATCTTCTTTTTGTGTTAGCTGTCCACGAGTAAGAACGAATACTTTAAATCTATTCTCACACCCTTCGGTATCTTCATCATCGAGAGTATATAGCAACCCATATGAACCTGGAGCTTGATCTGCAATAAATTGATATAGTTCCATAATCTCGGTGGCTTCAACAGTTTTCCGATTTAAAAATCCGCCCAGACTAACATAATAATTACCGTTAGCAGGATATAGCTTTAAAAGACCATTACTCCAATTTAAGTTAGAAATATAACTTTGTATATTTTCAACGATTACGCTCAAATGACATTCATCTATTTCAGTAACGCTCTCGTGAACAACAGTCCATCCATGAAATTCATACATTGATATTACCTTCCTTATATGTAATAGTGCTATTAAATACAAATGAATGATCAACCTGTACATAAATGATAAATTATTCAAAAATCTAACTATATTCCACCCACACGTCCTGGTTAATTAATTTTGCCTGATGCAGTAATTCGTATAGATTGCGATAGACGAGCAATGCCTTATGATCTAGCTGGGTTGTGTCTACATTTTGAATATCCTGTAATGCATCATCAAGGTCAGGTATTCTCCAGGGTCTCTTCTCAAACCAACCGGTGTCCAGATGATAATAATAGGAGAGTCCGTTCCATCCATTTTGAGTAGCAGCTATAGCCGCCATGATCGCATCAAAATATCCCATCCAGGCTTTAAGCTGAACAATTTCGCCTTCTAAATTTTCAAAATAGAATATGATTTCTGGCTCACCTTCATAACTGCTATAAAAGTCTGTTATTTTTCTCATTAGAACACCCCATTATCTGATGAACTAGATCACCTTTTCACGAAAATGATTTGTCTGTTTGTTGGGGAGCCTTCATAACAAAACATGCCTCATTTTGATGATTAATAACGAGTTCTTAGTCGTATTTTCACATTATACACATAGCATTCAGCTGATTGAAAAACCTTGTAAGTAATACCCCTTGTTTAAATAAAAAATATTACCTTTTTCGTTTGAGAATTTGTGGCTCTACTATAGGTTTGGACGGATCATACAGCACTTCAGAAAAATCAAATGCTGGAACCAAACCTACTTGATGACGACGTATTCCTTTACCTTCTTCGACAAATGCTTCTTCACCAAGATGCTTTTTCACTGCGGATCGAACTTCAAAAGAGAGGTCATCACAAATGGATTCCGTCAGTTGAAGTCCAATGATATTTTCGCCAAATTCATGCACTTTGTAACAAGGAGCCGATAATAATTGATCACGCCCGAACAATTCGATATACGGCTTTCCAAATATCGAAATCCAATTTAGTTCAGGATATCTAACTCTTAAATTAATAGGATTATTTTTATGATTATTACTGTGTTCAATACCAATTTCACCATAGACGGGATCAACTGCGTTCATAAAATTTGTACACACTAACATAAATTCATCAAAAAGTTCTTGTTCGATTATTTCATCTATATGTAATGTTATTGATAAAAGATTAAAATTAACTTGCTGATTCTTTATCCAAGATGCAAAATAATCAATCTTACATTTCCTCTTTCCTCTAGCAATAAAATCACCAGAAGCATAATTTTGATCAATCGACCGATTATTCCTCTCTATATTCATCCAAGTGTCCACCATATCCGGCATATTGGTCATAGCAAATATGTTCTTTAATGGCGTAACCGAATCATAGAGTGTAGGCACAAAATAGGGATGTTGATTCATCATACTAATTATTTTTTTAGCGAATTGTGGGTCCTGAAAATTCCTTGTTGCTAATAAAAACATGCTAATAAAGGATTCCGTTTCCATCGATCTCACCTCAATTCGAAGTATCTGTCACTTTTTTATTCATCGCTTCATTTAGCTTCTCAAGCGTATGTTGCAACGATTGTTCTAAATCTATTTTATCCACTTCATCAAATCTTTCGGTTTGATAAGGAATATTTAATTCGAATTCCTGTAATTGTAAAAGAAGTTTTCCGAAAAATCGGTTTACATTTTTGCATAATTCGCTGTTCTGCATTTCCCATGTTTGAGCTTCAACGCAACGTAATTAAATGCTTCTACAAGTTCGCCATCTCCTAATGAACCTGCTAAGGGATCTATTTGTATTCTTTGTAAAGCTTCCGGGATAATATACTCTAAAAAAATCTCTTGACGAATCAACTTAGCAATATTGCCATCTGTTAAGTTTTTTATTTTATAATTTTTAATATACTCCATCCAAATTGAAAGAGGTATTCTTTCGTCTGGTACATCATCTGCAATGCCCAGTAGTGCAGAAATTTTAGACACACTTAAATCACGATAGTCAGTATCCATAGTATAATACACTCCATTCATAGCTAAGGTATTTCAAAATTATTGAGGTTCTTTTAAAATCCCTCTTTGTTCATTCCTATCGTTTGTGTACTTTCGCTTCTGTAAAATCCTTTTGTGAGAAGGTATACCGTTAATCAAAATTTAAATACATGCTAGCCGCCAGTTATACTAATGTGTTAGTGATTTCTTCGCGCATCTTAAAAATCAATTCTACTTCATCCATTGTTATATGATGTAAATCACCATCTTCAAACAGATTCTTATAAGCTTCGTCATAACTATCGGCATATTCAATAACATATGACTGTAACTTATGAATAAAAGTTAATTTGAGATACTTTCCTGCATATCTATAAACAATAGCATTATTAATCACTTCTTGCTTAGCATTTAGTTCTTTAAATAGTGCGATAATTTTATTCTCAATTGTATTCATGTTCCACCTCTGCTTTTCTGCCCAAAGATAACTCCTGTATAGACACATGAAAAACTACAAACGATCTACAACGTCATATGATCTGTCTATAAATTCTTTAGGCGTATCGTCCTGATTAAAAACAATAGAAACTTTCTTCTAAAAAGAGAATCATTGAAAAACATTATGGCAATCAGAATAAATCCCCTATATTTTTTCGATTGAAATTGAAGTGCAAAGTATTTCTGTATGGAGAGGGGCATTGAAATTTTGCATTTTAGTAAAGAATATCCTTCACTTTGCATATCTGTTATTTCAATATGTTGAAGAAAGTAAGGAATTTGCGATCTGGTCAATTCTCTTAAAGGTTTTAATCTGCCATCCTTACTTGCAACTAAGGAAAAACTAGAACATCCTATAAAGGACAACTTGACGTTAAAGTCGGTGTCTTCAAATACAAGGGTGATCTCATCACCAAAAAAACTTGAATCCAGCTGTAATACTCTAGCATCCCAATAGTGCATTGCCTCTATTTCAGATAGCGTTTTTTCAGCATTCATATTAATCACCTCACTTTTTATAGGAGATATGAGTGCTGCTACCACAATGACATCTTTATCTTCTACCTGATCCAGGCTACTTTATTACTTTATTGGATGTAGGGCTAATTCGCTCGGTTCCTTCTTTATTCTCACCCACCTATCCGTTTCAAAACTTCTTCTAAGGTAGATATCATTTTCTTCAAATCGCTAAAGTAATCCTGCTTTTCTTCTTCCAATTCCCATTGGAAATGAACAAGTAATGGATGGCTTTTGAGACGTTTAAAAAACTCACACGATTCTTTAGTACATATTACATTTCGAGTCCAAAATTCACATTTTATATGGTTGAATGAGTTCATCAATTCACCCACATAAATTTTTCCAGCCGTCGGCAATTGATTTAAGCGTCGGATGGACTCTGGGATAGCAAACTCTAAAATAAGGTTTTGCCTAATTAATTTTGCTACATCTCCATCATCCAGATTTAACAATTGTATATTTTGGATTCCTGCATACCAAACAGATAGTGGGGAAATTTCGTCCGAAATAACCTCGCCCATATCTCCATTTAATTCTCTTAGTTTTCTGATGGTCAGATCGTTTTTATTAAAGTTCAAGCTTACACCTTCTATCTAATTGCTTCTTTCTTACTCATTACAGATCTTTGTTCATTCAAAATTACCACTTCTAATTCATAGTAACTGAGTAAGTGTATCACTAGCAGCACTTTCATTAATTACGGATTTGAACAGCCGTCTTTATAAGTTTCCTTTTTCCTATACTTAAAAATATGATACAATCCATCTTCACTTAATAATCAAGTAGCGAATATCCTATTTAATTCTTAAGCTATCCCATCCATAACCTAGTATCATCTGTTTTGAACGCTACTGGCAGCTCTTGAATGAGCAACTCAATTCTGGAAATCATATAATTCAGGTCTTTATGTTGTAAGTTAGATTCCGCCCAATTCCTTAATTGTTCTAGCTCGTAAAGTGTAGATTGTACATGCTCTTTTCTTAGTTCCACTCCATTTCTTATTCGTGTTATCCCTAATTCATCAATTGCAGGTTGCCAAAACTTTGTGAAAAATTCTTCGCGTGCCACGGGGATTTCAAATCCCAATTCAAATGAATCATTTTCATTCATCCTAAATACACTTACCGACATTATGAACCTCCAAATTGAGTTGGGATATTGCTTATTTCTTTTATATTTCCATTCCTATTTTCGGTTCCACCTCTAGCACCGATATTAGATTCTTCGCTTGGCTCTGGATCAGCAGCGTGTCCGCTTGGATCGTGAGGGTAGACGAGCAGTTTGAAAGTAGGAGCTAGACAAAGTAGCCTTGGGAAGGCTAACCCAAGTCTACTTCAATATAAATGATTGAATTTAATATTACTTATATTTTTCCATACTATAATAAGGATTAGAAATATGATCTCCTACTTCATTTATAGTTTCCAATATCTCATCTAAGATAACCTTGTCTATTTTATTATTTTTAGATACTGATTGCTTGATAATGTCGAAACAACTCTCAAGACCCAGATTCACAACAATGGAAAGTATAAGATCTACATCTTCATAAGAATCAGTATTCCACAACGTGCATAAAACTTCATCTATCCTTTTTCTAATACTACTTTTTAATAATTCATAGGTCATTCCTTGTCGATCTGCTAGTTCACTAAGAATCAATAAAAATTCTTTTTTAGTTATACTTTCAGATCCAAATTCATTTAATACAGTTTGAAATAAAAATTCTAAAGTTTCTGTATTGAGTATATCAGGTAATTTCTCAATCTCTTCAAGATTCATCTTTATTTCCCCTTTATTGGAATATGAGACTCATTTAGAGAATGATTTTTGGTCCAAGTACCATCGCTTTTCAATTGTTTATTTCCAATCTTTATTTGTGCAGTCCAACGACTCCCTGAAGCAGATCCGGGATATTTAATTTCCGCATTAGAATCTGGTGAATGCCATCGAATAGTAACCCTTTGGCCATCTTCTAGAGAATACTGATACTTTGCTCCATCTGTAATAGAATCAGTACTAACAAAAGTATTCGGAACACCTTCTGGAATAAGAGATTCTAAATCAGATAAACTTATCTCTCCATCCTTTAATAAATTTGAAGCAATTTGTCTTGCTTCATCCCTAGTAAGTTTTTCAATAGAATCTTTTATACGCTTCTCATTATGCTGATCCAACTGCTGTTTCTGCAACTCATTCGAATTTGTCGCACTATCCGCTGCTTCTGCAACCGCATCACTTTTTTCTACTTTGTCCTCTGCTACCTTGTTGCTTTCATTAGATGTAGTAGCAGCTTTCCCATTTCCTTCTCCAAAACCTTCGCCATTCCCTACACCTCTAGCACCACTAACATTAGCGTCTCCAATAGGTGAACCACCAATATTGGATTCCTCACTCGGTCCGGGATCAACAGAATGTCCGCTTGGATCAGTATAGACGAGCGGATTATCAATCTGTCCCTCATACGTATCCTCATTCAAAAACCGTCCCACATTCGGATCATAATACCGCGCCTTCAGATAATACAATCCGGTTTCCGCATCATACGTCTCACCCGCATACTTGAACTCATTCGCGACCGCTTCTTTCTGCTGCGTCAGATTCCCCCACTCATCATACTGGTAGCTATTCACCAGACTACCGTCCGTGCCTACCATCTGCACGACATCGCCATGTCCATTGTACAGGTAATAGTAATCCTTCTGATTCGTCAGATCCTTTTTCACCAGTACACGGTCACCACGAATATAGCTGGAGATTGTGCCATTACTCGTCTGATCTCCAATCACCTGATTGGCTCCATTGTAGCTATATTGCGTCACCTTACTGCCATTCGTTTTCTTCCAGCGCAGACCATCGGGCAAGTAATCGAGTACCGTCTTCACACTATCTTTCGTTACCGAGATCAGTGTATTTTGCAGATCATAGCGGTAATTCGCTGCTTTCTCATCGGGCAGGTCACGTGTATCGTTTTGCGTCAGGCGATTACCGCGCAGGTCGTAGCTATATGACGTTTCAGTACCGTCCGCACGCTTCACACCTGCCAAGCGACTGAGCTTGTCATAGCTGTACGTCGAGGTTTGCGGTGTACCGTCTTTGACCTGTTCGGTGACCGAAGTAATATTACCGTTGTTGTCGTACTGGTAGCTGTATACGGACAACGTACTCTCGCCTTTCGTATTGCTCACACGAGTCAAGCGATTCATCGGATCATACGTCATGTTTTCTTGCAGCGTCGTTCCATCAGACAAGGTAGGAAAGGTAATTCGCTGTACCTGACCCAATGACGTATAGGCATAATTTACATTCGCGGTGGCTGCTGTCGTTCTTGCCTGTGCTCCATTGGTTTGGATCTGGGTCAGACGAGATTGGTCATAGCCATAGTTTGTCAGGAAGCTCGTTCCATTGAGCGTGCTGGTCTGGCTGGCTACACGATCTAATGGATCATAGCTGGCATCCAGACGGGCAGCATAGTCGGTAGCGCTGGACGACAAACTTGTGACGCGATCCAGTTTATCACTTGTGCTCGTCTGTGTCGCGACTTTGGCATCATTGATGTACAGCTCGTGACGATCCGTTAGGATATTACCACCGGAACCGAAAATACTTTTGACTTGCATCGTGCCACTGGTGAGTGTGTTACTGCTGGCTGCCTTCAACGTCGCGCTGGTCTGTTGTCCGCGCTCGTCGTAAGTGTAGGTTGCACTTGTTCCGTTGCGATCTATCGTTTGCTCTGTGAGACCGCGTGCATTGTAGTTCATTTGCGTGTGATTACTAGTACTGTCGGCTTTGTCGGTCAGTAGACCTTGTTCATTGTAATTCTTGGTGTACAGCGTCTCACTCTTACCGCTTGCATTGCTGATGATGACGCTGGTCAGTCCGCCGCCACCGTCATACGTGTAACTGCTCGTCTGGTCAAGGGCATCTTGTACACCGGTTAGACGATTCAGTGCATCATAGGTGTAAGCGGTAGTGACCCCTTTCCCATTCTGGTTGCCATTTGGATCGGTATACGTCAGCACGTTGCCGACCAGATCATACGTGTAGCTTTCCTGAATCGGTTGGCTGTGACTGGCTGCGCCGTCTTTGTACGCGACCACTTTGATCTTGTGACCATAAGCGTCAAAGTTTTGTTCCAGCAGATTCAAGCGAATGCTCGTATTGTCTGGATTCGAGCGATACGAACCTACGTTTGCAGCCGCAATCGTATAATTCTGTGTCTGCTGCTGGGTGAGCAGCGGCTTCGTGATGTATAGATTGCCTTCCGCATCGGTAAATTCGGTTTGCTGATCCCAGGCGTTGTAGGCTGCCGTTTGCGTGTTACCGAGTGTATCAACCGCATAGACGGCGCGTCCCAAATCGTCGGGATGGTACTGAGAGCGTGTCCAGCCGTTGGTGTCGTTGTACGTTTCCATCACACGCAGGAAGCCGAAGCCATCGTAATACGCAGCTTGACGGTTGAGAACGGTAACGGCACCGGTGGCTTTGTTTGTGTATTGGCGGATGCTGTCTACACGTAATGTGAGTATGCCTGCATTGGTGGGATCCGCTCCGGTACTGTAGACACGGTTCGTGTAGGCGTATTGATCTTCGATGCCGTAAACCGTGCCGTCCAGATTCGTCATGGAAGGCTGCGTCACTTTGATGGGGCGACCGAGTGCATCGTACGATGTGGTGGTCTTGTTGCCATCGCTGTCGGTTTGGCTCGTGAGCAGACCCGTGCCGGGATCATAGGTCATCGTTTGGCGAACGGTACGTTTGCTTTGATCCGCATTCGTAAACGTGCTCGTTTGCTCGGTAGGATAGGCATAGCTGTAATCGGCTCCATAGGTGGTCGTTACGCTGGAGGTGACTCCACTGCGTATTGATTTTTGCTCGGTCATGCGTTGGATCTGGTTGCTATTCGATGGTGAGGCATCATAGGTGTAGGTGGTCGTTTCGCCTAAAGCGTTGGTGAAGCTTTGCAGGCGTCCATTACCGTTATACACATACTTTTCCGTTACCGCAGGACCTCCATTTCGATACCAATCTTTGTCCGTCACTTGATGATACGTGGAGTCATAGGCGTAAGAAACCGTATGTCTTGCTTTCGTATCGGCGTTATTATAATCATCCGTGATCAGATCATCGGTTTCTTTCTGGGTGCCTCCCCAGTCGGCATAGGCGATATCTTTGTAACGGGTCACAGTACCGTTACTATCTTGGGTAATGCTCTGGATTTTTGTCGGATTATAAAAGTACACTTTGTCAAAACTCTGATTGTTCGTTGTACTAACTTCACCACTGGCTGTGCGAGTTTCTGTACTCAGTACCTGATGTAAGCCGTTATACAGATGCGTGATCGTTTTCTCACCGGACGCCGTGGTGCTTTTAATATGGGCGGTTTGAGAATAACGGTACACTTCAGGTGTAGGTGTACCGACATTATTGTAAACGATCGAGGCTTTGGTATAATCGCCATCATACGTATAATCCACTCGGTTCATGATTGCGCCTATGCTATTATCTGCAAGCAATGGT
Source organism: Paenibacillus wenxiniae (assembly GCF_039822605.1). NCBI lineage: Bacteria > Bacillati > Bacillota > Bacilli > Caryophanales > Paenibacillaceae > Paenibacillus > Paenibacillus wenxiniae. The sequence continues at coordinate 238,210 of NZ_JBCGUH010000006.1, read as the reverse complement.
GTATCATAACGCGAATGAATACGGTATTCTTTACCGTCTCCACCTCGTCCTTCGATACGGTCAGTTTGTTCATAGTCGTAATGTGTTGCTGAACGTGTCGAGGTGACGGTAGTTAATAAGAAACCCGGATCTGAGATATAGTTATCTGCGCTTTTGTATCGCAGCTGCGCTTGTACGGGATCGTAGTCAAACGTTTGGGTTTCCTGTGCATTGTTCGTAATGCTATGTAAGAGCGGAATATAGCCTTGATCCTGTCCATTTTGCAGGAGTTTGACACGGCTTTTGGTGTAGACGACTTTTTGCTGCGGTTGTCCTTGTGGATTCAGGACGGTGACGGTAATGCGTTCGCCTTGGAACTCGTCTCCTTGATTCAAGGTCGTTTCGTAATCAAATGTGACTTTACGTCCTAATGTATCCGTGATATACGATGGTACGAAAGCGCCCCAGCCCGCAGTCACATCCGAGTTTACTTTACGTTCCTGGTAATGGTAGGTCAGTGTATTACCATAGCGATCCACTTTTCCGATCATCAAACCAAACGAAGAGAAGTATTCTTTTTCTCCATCTGGATGCTTCATCATAAAACAAGCGTTAACGTCACCGTTGCTAAACTGTTGATCTTGTGGAATGGCTCGGACAAAAGTGAGCTGTATGCCACTTTCCTTTTGAACGATGAAGTCATTGGCGTTCCCGCCTGTATTAACGTTATAGCTCTGTCCGGTGCCCGAATGATACACCGTGGGGTTGACGTTACAATTTATACCGCCACCTTCAACGGATGGGATTTGGAACGACCAGCCCATCCCTAAATCATTGCGCTCGTACATGTAGCTACGCTTAAGCAGATATGCCGTTCGTTTAGGTGTAGACTTGCGCATATACGGGGAAGTGTCGGAAGAATCATACGTGATCCCAATATCCAAATCCATGCCATCTCGTCCGGGCAAGTGGATTTGATTCGCACTCCAGGATAAGCTACCCGTGGAGCTACTAATATTTTCAGTATTGCCGGTTCGTTCGGCATATTCTTGCTTGCCCAGATCGCTAATTTTTTGAGCATAATCGCTATCGTCTAAGGCACTGCTCAGTGAAGCAGACAGCGAGGCGGATTTACTGCCGTTCAATTTCGCTGCTGAAAAGGTCGCTTGATACAGTGAATGTTCCACTGCCGATCTAGCGTTCAGCAGATGTTCGTTCTGGTGAGTAGCAGGGAGATACACATCCCCCGTTACCGAAGCGGGAGATGCGATGTATTTCTTTTCGAGATCCTTCCATTTCGTGTGGCTCTGCTGATGTTCCTGCCACAGTTCGTCCCCAGTCTGTCCACTCAGGCGCATTAAATATTCGATCCAGTAAATATCCAGTGGCTCGGCGCCTTGTTGGAGGAGCCGATAGATGCCTTGCTCGCCCAATTGGGTGGTCGCTTCTTCATCCGAATTTGTAGGTGGAACTTCTTCGTCCTCTTGAGCGAATGTAGAAAATACGGACGGACTTGGATCCGAATGAGACTGATCCAAATCCACGATCTTATCCTCCAGTAGTTGCATCTGAGGATCGGGTGCTTCGTAGACGTCTTTATAGACACTTTTGGCAACGGTTGTCCATGCGTCAGGCTCGACATCTGGAGCAGGTGCACCTTTACTTGGTGGTTGAATCGAGCTTAGTGTTTCTTTGGTCTGACTCTTAGAAGGCTGCGCTGCGGCTGAAATAGGTGCTATACTCATATTGAGTACAAGCAGAACTGCTAAACTCCACAGCAATAATGTACGTGCTAAACGTTTTGGATATGAAGACACGTGGATATCCCCTTTAAGTAGAATCTCTTTCATGCTTGCATTAGTAGATGATGTTTTTTAGCTTCCTCGAATAATGGTGATCGTGTTATACAGCGAAGTAGCTACATTCGCTTTATTCGTAATTCGTATTTCTAGTCCGTATACATATTGACCGGGTACAATCTCTTTTCTGCCCTTTCGATTCTTTTCCCTGCGCGGTACACCTGGTGTCGTTAACTCTATTGAATTTGTATAAAAACCTGCCACATGATTGTTGTAGGCTGGATATACTTTATACACATCTTCTCGGGAACCGCCCATAACAGCACGTCCAAGATAAGTACCGTCGACGTAAACTTCAACTTTTTGAATACCGGCCGGATCTAAATACCATCCCGAAAAGGTAAAGTTCCCATATCCCGATTGATTATAGTTCCCATTTACTTGATCAAGGGTATAACGGATTGGCAAACCGGATTCGGTGGGTATCGGTGTAGGTGGCGGAACCAGTGTAGGATCAGGTGCTGGTTCAGGAGTTGGAGTCGGCTCTGGTGTCGGCGTAGGTTCGGGAGCTGGCGGCGGTGGCGCATTGAGGTTCACTACACTGTTATAATCCCCCTGCTCCACCTGTTTGCTAACCAGATTACCGTTTTTATCATACGCATACGTTGTTTTTTGTGTCGCGATATACATGATCATCAAGCGCCCATTTTCGTTATACTGATAGACACGCTGCGTAGCTGCTGCGGCTGATATAGTTGGCATAACTATAAGCAATAAGCATAAAATGAAGATGATTTTTTGAAAAATAGTCGCTTTGATGTACGAGTTTCTTATTTTCATCAATTTACAGATTCCTCTTGTCTAAATTCGTACTCAATTAGCAAGCAAAAACAGAGAAATTTCTAACAGTTCTTAAAATCTATGTAGTCTTAAACTGCTAAAATTCACCGCCGATATCATAAATTCGTTGTTGTGCGAATTATAAATGTGATAATATGGCTATTTTTTCTTAATGTGTATTGTTATATAGACATATTATTAATAATATGATTATATCGGGTGTTTTCAAAAATGAAAGTAATTAATTTACCTAACTAAAATTTATTATTTTGCTCAGATTATACCTTTCGATTATGATCGTTCACTTCATTTTCATATGCACAAATCCACAAAAGAAAAATCCCCTCCAGCGCTCAGTGTCGAGTTACCATTGCCAAATGATAGCTTCTCCACTGTTTGCTACAAAGGGGATCCTCAAAACACAATCGTTACTGCAAATCGAACTACTTTATTCGCTATCCTTACTCGTTCAAAACATCCATAAATAATAAACAATTTGTCTATTTAACATGCGAATCGACACGCTTTAAATCCCCTGTCGATTCTTTTCCACCATCTACTTCCATCAATCTTTCCCACTCCAAACTTCTGTCGCTGTCTTCGCTGCCGTGCGAATACTATCCGCCGGCAACCGATACGCCCATTTTCCAGTCGGCTCAACAATCCAGATATAGGTTTTGTCATCCGGTGCTTGCCAGCCGGTATATTGTAATTGGCTGGATGTGCTGCCTGAGCCTTTGTCGTGACCGCTCTTGTCCATCAGTTGCATCTCCAGTGTCAGCACTTGCTTGTAGCCTTTAACCTGGTCTGCGGCTACAGGTACTTCATCGGTAGGGATGTTTTTGATTGCATCGGTGATCGAACCTGCTTGTGATGGGGTGATCGTATGATCGTTCAGGCTCCATTTATCCTGGTTCGGATCGCCCCCGCTCGATAGTTGATGGGTCAGTGTCCATTCGGCTGTCGGTGTGCTGCCCTTCCAGACGAGCTTACTCAGCTGCTGATCGTCCCAGCCGAATGGTGTCGTATCGATAAAATGGAATGCGGTCGCATCGGACAGATCATTGATCGTCTGTGCGGCAATTTGCACAATAGGGCCATCGTTCACTCGGGCGTAATTGTAATCACGCTCCGGCGTTTCGCTGCCGAGTGAGATCGAGAACTTTTGACCGTTCGTTGTCGTTAATACGATACTCGGCTGATTCGCCTGTATGCCGTATTTGGATACATCTGTCGGCGAAGCATCGATGGTGCTGTGGATAGTTGCGGACTGCAACGTATCCAACCAGTCTGCGATCATATACGTATTTGCCGGATACGCCGCTGGCTCGGTGATCTGCCACTCGTTATTTTGACGCACAAGTGTGACGGGATCTGTTTCATCGGCACTTGCATCAGCAGTGCCTGATTTACCATCTTGTTCACTTGCTTTACTGTCGGTATGGGCAGAACCTTTACTATTACTAGCACTAATAGAACTTTTATTATTGCCGGTACTAGCAGAACCTGTACTGTTGTTAGTATCTGCTGACTCTTCACCCGTACTAGCAACCGCAGCCTCCCGATCTGTATCCGTTGTAGACGGACGAATCGCAATCTGCTGTAGCTCGTCTGTGTTGAGCGTCAACAGTTTAGCTTCCACCGGTGCAGCCTCATCTTTTTTCTGAAAAAAGTGTTGCGAATACGCATAACCGACACCACCTGCCAGCACCAGCAGCAGGATGATCGAAGGCAGTAGCTTTTTAACCATTCCGCTCTCTCCTTTCAAGCGCTCCGCATGCATAAAGCACATGATCTATCCACATTTTACGCACGGCGGCGTCTCCACCATAGGAATATTCCTGCGGCTACAAACAGCAATGGGAAGACGATCACGGTGGAGATGAGAATTGCACGCGCCTGTGGCAGCGTCAGTGTTGCGGTCTGGTATTGATCTTCCATTTTCGGACGAATTGTGACCTGACTGTCGTTACCGACCAGATAATTGATGCTATTCACAGCAAAGTCCAGATTGCCCTGCTGCTGGATCGACTGATTCATCATAAAGGTGGAACCGCCCAGCACAACGGCTTTCGGCTTGCCATCTGAACTGCCTACGGCAAAGCCTAGATCAAATGGTCCTGCCAGATCGTTATTATCCCGTTCGGTCTTCGATTCAAGCAGACCGCTTAGATTCATTTCACCATAGCTATTCGCTGTTGTCGTTAATAGCGGCGTCACGGTCAATCCCTGCTTCGCTTCCTGCTTGAGTGCAATCGAGAGAGACATGATCGTATACAGATGGCTTGCTGCCAGCTTATCTGTAATTTCATGGCTTCCATATTCCGGCACGATTGTCAGCGGATCATACAGCGATTGTCCTTTTGGCTCGACGGCTACAGCATGGGTATCGGTAATCCCGTAGTCGCTCATTAGCAAGTCAAGGTTTTTCCAGGCCGTCTTTGCCTTTTCGTTAAAGCCAAGTGACAGGAACAGCTTGCCGCCCTTGTCCATATACTGGCGAATGACCTTTGTCTCGGCATCGCTCAGATCGGTCTGCGGGGCGACGATCATTAGCACGCTTGCATCTGCCGGAACAGCCCCTTGCTGTGCGAGTGATAGTTCGGACACATTGATATTTTCCTCACCTAATTGCTGCGCCAGTAAGCTCAGCGTGGACACATCGAATTCGTTATGTCCATTGAGCAAATACGCTTTGTATGTCTTACTCGATGTGAGCGACAACAAACCAGACGTTAACTTCTGTTCACCGCTAAACTGATACGAGCTGGCAGCGGTGGACGCATCCTGTCCGTCCTGTTGATCCGGGCTGGTGAACATATTGTAAATCTGGATCGCTTTAGTGCGTTCACCTTGTTTGAGTACGACCGTACTCTCGGTTACGCCATATTGGCGCGCCAGTTCGGGATTTTGCAGCAGATCGTATTGTTTGACCTCCAGCTTGTTGTTAATTTTATGATATTCCTGTAGCAGGTCGGTCACTTCGCGTGTGTACACCTGTGCATCCTGCGGATTGATGAATACCATTGCTTCTACCGGTTCGTTGATCGCTTTCAGTGTACTAATCGTCTGATCGGACAATGTATTTTGCCGATTTTTCGTCAGATCGACTTGAAAGGAACCGAGTGAATTGAGAAATAGCGTCAATACGATAAAAATGCCAATCGCCGCAATCGAGATGACGGTGGCGTTTGTACGAGAAATCCATTTGCCCATTTTCATTACCTCCACCGCTTCCGTTCCACAATCTGGATGCTAAGGACGAGAAATAACGCAGCCAGTGTGATGTAATACAACAGATCTGGGCCATGCAGCACGCCTTTGATCAGATTGTTCAGGCGACCGGATAATGAAAATGGAGATAGCCATTGCTGTAAGCTGGAACCCGTTGCACCGGAGGCGAATGAATCCATTAGCCATAACATCAGCAAAATGACAAAGGCGATTACTGCCGACACCATCTGGTGCTGCGATAAGCTTGATGCGAACAGTCCAATCGCCATCATCGCGGCACCGAGTAGAAATACACCCAGCACAGATAAGAGCAATAACGTCACATCCAGCTTGCCAAAAAAGGACATGGTTAGCGGATATACCATATTACATAACAGCAATACGACCAATAGTCCGAGTGAAGCGAGATATTTGCCCAGCACGATCTCGGTTGCAGTCACTGGTGAGGTGAGCAATAGCTCATCTGTGCCCTGGCGAAATTCCTCTGACATGAGTCGCATCGTGAGCAGTGGAATGACGATCAGCAGCATGAACATCGTATCGCCGAGTACAAGGCGATAGTCGATAATGCTCGGCTGGTACACAACAAAGCTCACATAAAACATAATGCTGGATAACAGGACATACACCGCTATCGCAAAATAAGAGGTCGGATTAAAAAAGTACAATTGTAGCTCTTTGGAGCAAATCGCCCACATTCGTTTCATCAGGCGCGATCCTCCTTATCTTTCATTTTGGTAGAAGTCGTATCGGAGCCAGGCGTTGTCGTGGTATTCGATAGGTCAGACGAGGCTGAGGATACCGTTTCCTTCGTTTCTTTTGTCGCATCTACATTGGACTTGGCGTTGGTATTCGCTTTTGCTTTGCTGTTTGCACCTGCTTCTTGCTCTGTGATGATCACTGAATGGAGCGTTTCGTCTGTTGCGGAGGATATCGCTGCTTCTTGCTTCAACGCTAGTTGGTCAGACGAAGATACATCGACGCTCGTAGGCTCTGCCACGGATTCGCTCGTCAATTTCAAGAACACATCTTCCAGACTCATGCTCTCTCTGCGCAGTTCCAATATTGGAATGCGCGCTTCACCAAGTGCTAATGACAGACGTTCGCGGAAGTCTGTCCCATCTTCGCCTTGCAGACGCACACGAATCAATTGCTCCTGCTGCTCATCCGGCTCAGCCAGTACGTAATTCGTTTCCGCCCAGCTCCACGAATCGAGCAGCGTATGCAATGCAGCGGGACGTGCTTTAACTTCCAGCGCAACCTGGAACTTATCGTTCAAGCTACGATCAAGCTGCTGAGATGGTCCATCCGCAACGAGCTTGCCTTCATTAATAATGAGCACACGACTGCATAATGTACTCACTTCCTGCAAAATGTGTGTGCTTAGCAGCACGGTATGCTGTTCGCCCAGCTCACGGATCAATTGCCGAATCTCTACGATCTGACTCGGATCAAGTCCAGATGTCGGCTCATCCAGCACGAGCAGATCTGGCTTATGAATAATCGCCTGTGCCAGACCGAGCCGCTGCTTGTATCCTTTGGACAGCGAACGGACAATTTGTCGCTCGCGTCCCTGTAAACCGAGGCGGTCGATCATTTCGCTCATACGCAGCTTTTGCTGACGTGCCGGCACATCGCGTAAATCTGCAACAAAGCGCAAATAGGACATGACGGTCATGTCCGGATATAAGGGTGGCGTTTCCGGTAAATAGCCAATTTTGCCACGTGCCTTACGGGATGGCTCGTGCATCGGCAATCCATCGAGCCAGATTTGTCCTGAAGTTGGCGTTAAATAGCCCGTAATCATACGCATCGTCGTCGTCTTACCCGCTCCATTCGGACCGAGAAAACCAACGATTTCCCCACGTTCCATCTCAAAATTAATTCCGTCCACACTGCGTCGCCGATCAAAATGTTTGCTGACTTGCTGGACTTGAAGCATCGTTATTTCCCCTCCTGCCAGTTCCTGCCCGGATGAATCCTGCTTAACCGTTCATACACCGGGACATGGATAGGTTCCAAAAACCTATTTTACTATATCCGACAAACTATAAAAACAGCTTAAAATAGAATAAAGGAAAGCTTAAAAGGGATTCTGTGTGAAAACTAGCTGATTCTTTTACTGTTTCTTTTATTATGGATGGAATGAGCATATATTTCGTAGGATGCATTAGAGTAAACTTGGAATTGGAGTTGGTCAACATACTGCTATTTGTCTCATTGATCTATAGTTCATTCGTACGATGCAAAAAACGCCTACAACCCACAGGGGAGAGCATACCTGTGGGTTGTAGGCATTTCATGTATTGATGAGAGCGCATATCCATTCACATTCTGGTACGTCCAGCGTTTGTATAATTGCATATTCAGCAATTGTTCATCTCCTATCGCAGCGCCAGCGCATATCGTACAGATGAGCTGTGCACAGAGAACTATCTGCTGGACAGATCGACACGAAAATCATATCGATACTCCATATTTTTATTACTATTCTCGCATACATGAATTAGTGAGACATACGCCAGAATAAGACAAAAGTATAAAAGATCGCAGCTAATAGAAGTTGAATCCGGTAATATTGTTTTTCATTTCTATCACCTTGAATGTAGATGCCAATGGATACAAGTAGATTGGGCAGATAGACAAGTGCTAATAGAAGAACTCCTGTTGAAAAGCTAATCAATTTCAAGTTACCACCAATATAACTGAGGACTAGCAGACCAAGCACAAAGAAAATCAGCGTAACGATCTGCCATTTATCCATCGTTTTCCGATCTATGTTTTTGATCGCTTGGATCATCATTCATCACCTCATTATTGGTCTGGCGGTTAGGGGTTACTACGTTAAGTTGATTCTCTAACAATTCGTTTCTTATAGTTTATATATCAAAAAAATTGTACTTTTGCAAAAACTGTGATGAATGGTACTTGGTTTTATCTGTTTAGTTTTAGGCGTATAATTTTATTCTGGTATCAAGAAGTAAAACTTCTTTTCTACTCATGAACGACAATTAGATTGTGCTGTTGTGCTAGAGCAAGTAACTACCATTCGTTCTCTATACTCGTCCGACTGAATATTGCGCTGCCCTTTACGCTTTTTGTTCACCAATCCAATCCCGATCGCAATCATAATCAAGCCAGCAAACAGCGTGGCCGTTACTAGCTCGCCCAGCATGAAAATGCTAAATATATTCGACAGCACCGGAATGGCAAATGTGTACGAACCGACCGTACTGGCTTCGCCGCTGTTCAGCAGCTTGAAGTAGACGAGCCAGCCACCAGCGATGACGAACACTGAAATGAATACTAAAATCTCTACGAACGACACACTCCAATGAATATCCGACCAGCTTTCGGTGCCGCTACCCACTGCCAGTAAAACGATCCCACCCAGCAGTAGCTGCACGGTTAGCGCCCAGAGTGAATCGATGCGGGTGCTATGTTTTTTCATGCAAATCGTACCGATTGCCCAGCATAAAGCAGACGCAATCGCCAGTATGATACCGAGTGGAGACAGATGCCCTTCCAAACCGCCAGAGCTAATGACTGCTACACCGGCAAAACCGAATAATAAACCGGTTGCCTTCAATATCGTCATATTTTCGCCCAGCCATAGCCATGAGAACAAGCCGAGCAGTACAGGCTGTAAAAACACGATCGTTGAAAATAAACCTGCTGGCAAATAACCGATCCCAATCGTCTGCAAGCCATAGTATCCGATAATATTAAAAATCGCCAGTATGACATATACACGCCAGTTACGCTTCCACTGTAATGCAGAGCGGCTACGCCAGGCAATCGTCAGTAACAGCAAACCACCAATAAATGTACGCAGTCCGGAAAATAAGATCGGTGGTACCGATGGTAACGCTAGCTTGGTCAGCGGCCAGTTAATGCCCCAGATCGTAACGAGAAATAGTACAAGTAGTAACGTAGTGAGTGGAGTAAGTTTGGCTTGTTTCTCTTGTTTCTCTTGTTTCTCTTGTGCGCCCCGTTTGCTTGGATTGATCTGATGCACTTGCTTCAACTTCTGTCTGACTTGACCTGCATGTTGCGTCTGCTGTTTCTGATGCTGTTGCTTATCCGTCTGTGCGGCCGTTGATATTGTTCGAGCTTGTTCCACTTGATCTGACTGCATAGGCTGTGAAGCTTCATCAAACTGTAATGCTCGATCACTCTCGGCATGTATATCATGATTCCGGTCATTACCGGATCGATATGAATTCATAGCGTGCTCTCCTATCTATATGTTCATTTTGATCTATTGGATAGCTCTAGCGTATAACTTCTGCTATCATAAATAAAATGAATATTTTTCATGAAGGAGATAACTTTTTAGTTATGACAATCACACAGATATTGATTTTTGTACGTGTTGCAGAGACGTTGAATTTTACACAGGCTGCTCAAGAGCTACATATGACCCAGCCAGCGGTCAGTCATGCCATTGCCAGCATTGAAAATGAACTGGATGTGAAACTGCTGCTACGTGATCGTAAAAAGGGCGTTTTGCTCACCGATATCGGGCAACGCGTTGTACGTGAATTTCGAAGTATATTACAAAGTATGAATCGTGTGGAGCAACAGGTTGCCGCTGAAAAAGGACTGGATATCGGTACGATTACCGTCGGCGCCTTTCCGTCTGCGTCTGCATACTTTTTGCCGCCTGTTATTCAGCAGATTCAGCAGCAATATCCCAATCTCGTGTTTGATCTGCATGAAGGCTCTACGAATGATGTGAAGGAATGGGTGCATAGCCGGCGGATTGATGCAGGTATTATTTTGCTGCCTGATCCACTCGTGGAGACATTGCCGCTATACAGCGATCAGATGGTGTTGCTGTTACCGAATCAGCATCCCTTGCAACAACAGGAGCAGATTACGATTCGCCATTTGCATGGTCAGGATATGATTTTGTGTAAAGGTGGTCATGAGGTAGCTATACTGGATGCATTTGAACGGGAAAAAAGTGAGCTGCATATTCGCTTTACGACGCACAATGTGAGCACACTCGTACAGATGGTACGTCAGGGGCTTGGCATTGGCATCGTCTCAGATCTGGCATTGTCGATGTTCCCACATGAATTAACGGTGACACCTGTCTACCCGATCATTCATCGACAGATTGGTATTGCCGCACCTTCCATCGAACAGGCGTCACTGGCAACAAAGTTGTTCATCCGTACAGCTCAGGAACTATTTGTGCCAGAATTAGCACTCCACACAAAGTAACACATCAACCCATATCGCCCACAATCAAAGCAGCTTACAGCTATACAAACACTATCGAGCACATATACAACTGTTCGATAGCTCTACATATGTAAACGCAATCAAAAAACCGTAGCATCCACCCGCTCTGTCAGGTATACTTGAATAAATAAACCTCAATACTTATCCAACACTTTAGCAAAACTTACTCTTCTGTGCTTATGATGAACTACAGATTAGCATCGTGAACCTACACCTCCATCCGTATGACACAGACTCCATTTTAGATTGTGAAAGGAAAGTGAAGCCCCGTGGTAACCCGTTATTTTGATGAACCGCAAAGTATGCATTATCGTTTTGGTGAAGATCAATCCCAGGTGCTGAAAGTACTGGCTGAACGTTATATCGGAGCCAATGCGCAGGCGGATTTTGTATATCGTGCTTTTCAGCGTTCCGGTATTTTGCAAAATGCGGAAGGCTTGTATACATTCGATTTTGGTAAGCGCTTTCCAGAAGCGGTAAAAGGAGATTATGTATGGGCTGCCGGATTAGTTTGGGGGGATGAGCAGCGGAATTTGGATCTGCTTGTACGGTGCGATGGACCGGTGCGACTTTATTTTAATGGCGAGCTAATCTACCGTTCTACCGTTATTGACGAGCTGGCTCAGCACGCTGAGGTGAAGCTGCCGATCGATATTCAGCCAGGCTGGAATACGATGCTGCTGGAATGTCGTTACACACCAGCCGGATTCGGCTGTCAGCTTGGTGCGGATGAAGGCAAGGTACGGATTCTGAATGTGCTCGCTCCGTTCGGTGAGCGTGAAGGTCAGGCTGGCTGGGTGTACTCACCACTGCTGCATCGAGACACGACGAGCAAAGGAAGCGGATTAGCTTCGTTCGCTACATCGTTAAATGTAAGCGCCGACACAAAAGCAGCTCCCTCTATAGTAAATACTTTGCATGAGAAGGCTATACCTGAGCAGACGATCGATAAGCACGCAATGGATCAAAACATCGCTGTTGCTTCCCTTCATCCTACAGACGCCACGTCTCAGCAGACACATCTACAGCGACCGGATCGTATTGAGCAGCTTCATGCTGCATTGCTAGGAAGTGAGCCACAGAGCGGTATCGCCTGGTTGCCAAGCCCAACATGGTCAGATGAGCAGCAACAATTGCCCTCTCTGGAAAGAATGTATGGCAAACGTTCCGGTTACAGCGCGTATGCCTGGACACGTATCCAGCAGGAAGATACAGAGCAATCAATGATTCGACTGAAGGGTCATAGTCATGGCCCACTGCGTATCTGGTTACAGCAACAGCTTGTCGTAACGCTGACAGAAGCCGGTTCGTTTGCAGTCGATGTGGAAGCGGATTTTGGTCCAAATGATCTGCTCGTATACAGTGAATGTACAGCAGATGGCTCTTCATGGGATTATACTGTGCAGGCAACATGTGGTGATCATTCGTTAGCTCAGGAATTGCCGTGGCGCATCCGTGGTGCGTATGATCAGAGCTGGCTGTATGCCGGTCCATTTGCTGCCGGTAGCGTACCCGATCCTGCGCATATGTACACGATGAATCGACTGTATGCGACCGACACAACGACACTTACAAACGAAAGGGACGGAACGAAGCTAGCATCATCAGCACAGATATCCACTCCATCCGTTTCACACACGTACTGGCGGCTTGATCGCCCGGATACGTGGATTCGTCCGTATTATGAAAATGCGATGCTCAGCAACAAATGGACAGTCGGACAGGTGACTAACTATGGACGCTGGGACTATCCGCTTGGCGTCACCGTATACGGTCTGCTCCAAACAGGACGTTATCTACAGCGTCAGGACATTACCCAGTATGCCGCCGAGCATGTACAGGCATGTACGACAATGTATCACTATTCACTCTGGGATCGTGATCAATATGGGTTCCCTTCGATCAATCAGCAACTCGTCATGTTGAAAATGCTCGACAACTGTGGCTCTTTTGGTTCTGCCATGCTGGAAGCCTATGAAGAATGCCATGAACCTACATTTTTGGACATCGCTGATCGAATTGCTGACTTTATGCTCAATCGTCTGGAACGCCAGCCTGATGGTGCTTTTTACCGTACATGTGCCGGCGAATATGCTGCCAATACGATGTGGGCAGACGATCTGTATATGAGCACACCGTTCCTTGTGCGTTATGCAAGAATACGCAATCACCCGGCTGCACTGGATGAAGCGGCTCGTCAATTTTTGCTGTTCCGCAAGTATCTGTTTATCCCAGAATACCAGATCATGTCGCATGTGTACGATTTCAAATACGGTCAGGCGACTCAAATTCCGTGGGGACGTGGTAATGGCTGGACACTATTCTCACTGTCTGAGGTGCTGGAAGCCTTGCCTGAACAGCACCAGCAGCGTGCCGCACTAGTCGACTTTTTCAACGAGCTATGCGAAGGCTATGCTGCTCTGCAAAGCAGTAGTGGGCTGTGGCATCAGGTACTGAACGAGCCAGGCACCTACGAGGAAGCGTCTTGCACCGCCATGTTCGCCTACGGCTTCGCCCGCGGTGTACGGATGGGCTGGCTACGACAACCGGATCGCTACGCTGCTGCCGCTCGCAAAGCATGGAACGCACTCACAAGGCTTGCGATCGACCGCCAGGGCAATGTGCATGGCGTATGCAGCGGCTCTCGTTACGCGTTTACCGCTGAATACTACGATCAGGATTTGCGCACTGTGACTAACGATAACCACGGCATCGGCATCATGATGTTAGCCGGTACCGAGGTCGCCCGTATGAAACAACACCTCGGTCAAAAAATCGCCGTGTCTGACGGCGTATTGTCGTAAGCTTATCGTTTTACTATAACGATCTATGATTGGACTGTAACGATCCATGCTATGCTCACTTCATCATAAGCCAGCTCAAACAGAGGTTGCCGCCAAGCGTGCAACCTCTCCTATTTCCAGCACACACTAGAGGCAAGCAGTACATCTTTTCCTCACTGCATCCAAAAATCATCTCCAAACAAATGCTTACTTTTTTAACAGGATAGCTTACTTTTGTTTATGTCATCCCCAGGCTCGACCGGATACAATATTATTTGTAAGCGATTTCAAAATAGTTAGGGAGGGTTCAAGGATGATGCAAGGGAAGATGAAAAAGTGGGGCGTATTACTAACTCTGACCCTGTTATTGTTAACGACCGCCTGTGGTGGCGGCACTTCCAATACGGCTTCTTCTGGTAATGGGAACAGCGAAGCCGATGCTTCCGGGAAAATTGAACTGCGCATGACATGGTGGGGATCGCAAACTAGGCATGATCTGACGACCAAAGTGATCAAGCTATTTGAACAGAAGCATCCTAACATTACAATCAAACCTGAATACTCCGGCTGGGACGGTTATATGGACAAGTTAACGACCCAGGTTGCCGGCTCGAACGCTCCCGATCTGTTGCAAATGGATTACGCTTTTCTGAGCGACTTTGCCCGCCGCGGTGCGTTACTTGACCTTACCCCTTACACCCAGAATAGTGAGCTGGATATTTCCAAGCACGATAAAAGTATGATCGACGCAGGTTCGATCGACGGCAAGCTATACGCGATCACCCTCGGCGTGAATGCGCCTGGCGTGATCTACGATGCAACACTGTTACAACAATTAGGTATCGAAGCACCGCAGGAGAGCTGGACATGGAAAGACTTTAGCGATATGTCAGCTAAGATTGCAGCTGCTAAAGGTCAGGGTTTTTATGGCTCGGCAGATATTTCGGGTATGACCAATATGTTTGAAGTATTTTTACGTCAGAGTGGTGTCGGCTTATTCGAAAATGGTAAATTGGCAGCTACGAATGAGCAGTTACAGCAATGGTTTGATATGTGGGCAGCGCTGCGTGCGAACGGCGGCGTGACACCAGCCGAAGTAACAGCTTCCACTACAAATGCGATTGAAACGAGACCGATTTCACTCGGTACGGCAGCGATGGATTTTGCATGGTCGAATCAGTTGCTAACGTTCCAGCAAGTGAACAAAAATCAAGATCACAAGCTCGCCATTCAAGTTATTCCACATGGCGTAGATGAGAAAAAAAGCGGCGAATATCTCAAACCCGGTCAGTTTATGTCCGGCTATTCCAAAACAAAGTATCCAAAAGAAGTCGCTATGTTTATCGACTTTATGGTCAATGATCCTGAAGCGACAGCCATTCTCGGCTCAGAGCGCGGGGTTCCGGTAAACTCCAGCATTCGTGAGCAGATGCAAAGCAAGCTGCCGGAAGCCGAACAGGCTATCTTTCAATTTATCGATGTAGTAGCCAAACATTCCAGTCCGATCAATCCGCCTTACCCGCAAGGATATTCAGAAGTCGATACCAGCTTCAAAACAGCCAGTGAGCAAATTGCCTTTAATCAGGGCAATCCTGCGGATGTGATTCAGCAATTTATCGATAATGCTAATGCGGCGCTGGCAAGCGGACAATAGCATTGGCGTTCATCCATCTGTAGCGTTTGCTTGATAGTGCAACTAGTGTCTGTAGCGTTCGATTCATAATGCAACTAGCGTCTGTAACACTCGGTTCGCGATATCACGATTATCTGTAGCGCTCGGTTCATGATCATCTATAGCATTCCATTCATACTACAGCGTTCGATTTTATATACACTCGAAACTCCGTCACAGGATATTTACCTTTTATACATACATCCTGTGAGCTAGATAAACATATCGGGTGCACCAAACGCCATACATTTGGGAATGCTGTAGGTGGCATGTGCTGAACGCTATACATTTGCGAATGCCGTAGATGGCATGTGCTGAACGCCATACATTTGTGATGCTGTAGATGGCGTGTGCTGAACGCCATACATTTGTGATGCTGTAGATGGCGTGTGCTGAACGTCATACATTTGCGATGCTATAGATGGCATGTGCTGAACACTATACATTTGCGAATGCTGTAGATGGCATGTGCTGAACGCCATACATTTGTGATGCTGTAGATGGCATGTGTGCGATGCTGTAGATGGCGTGTGCTGAACGTCATACATTTACGAATGCTGTAGATGGTATGTGCTGAACACCATGTATCTGAGAACGCTGTAAATATCGTGTACTGCCTAATGACGCGTACTGACTGGTGCACATTGCACATCGACACACACTAAATGACGCATAGGGGTTAATGCTTACTGGCTGATACACACTCAAATGGTCACGACGACTGACTTTGATCCAAACGGGAGGTTGCTACTGTGAAAATGATAACGACAACGATCAGCCGTACCCGCGCCGGGCAAAAGGCTACGCGCAAAGTCAAACGGCGGTATGCTCATAATCGAATCGCCCTGCTGTTTCTAGCACCGTGGTTAGTTGGTCTTGTTCTACTTACACTCGGTCCAATGCTGACCTCGCTCTATATTTCATTTACCAACTACACGATTTTGAATCCGCCGGTATGGGTCGGTTTGCAAAACTATATTACGATGTTTACCGGTGATCCATTATTTATGAAATCACTTAAAGTCACATTCACGTATGTAGGCGTATCGGTACCGGTCAAATTGATCTTCGCACTGCTCGTCGCCATGCTGCTCAATCGTGGTATTCGCGGACTGGGCATTTACCGGACGATCTATTACATCCCTACGCTGCTTGGCGGCAGTGTAGCGATTGCAATGTTATGGCGCAAAATGCTCGGCGGTGATGGACTGCTGAACGGATTGCTCGCCATGATCGGCATTAAAGCACCGGATTGGGTGGCGAATCCGAACTATGCTCTCTACTCGATCGTTTTATTGTCTGTATGGCAATTTGGTTCATCAATGATCATCTTCCTCGCCGGACTGAAACAGATTCCACCGGAATATGATGAAGCGGCAGCAGTAGATGGTGCAGGCGCAGTACGACGCTTTTTCCATATTACACTGCCAATTCTATCGCCCGTTATTTTCTTCAATCTGGTCATGCAGTTGATCACATCCTTCCAGTCGTTCACACAGGCGTTCATCATTAGCAATGGCTCCGGTGGGCCGGTAAACTCGACGCTGATGTACTCACTGTATTTGTACAAAAAAGGCTTTGCCTTTTTCCAGATGGGTTATGCGTCAGCGATGGCATGGATTCTTGTCATTCTAATCGGACTGTTCACACTGCTTGTATTCCGCAGCAGCAAGCTGTGGGTACATTACGAGGATGGTGGTAAATGATGATCGGACAACGCAGTTCTACCGCATGGATTGTGATGAAGCATCTGGTCATTTCCGGCATCGCCTTTGTGATGTTGTATCCGGTGCTCTGGATGTTCGGTAGCTCGTTCAAGCCCGGACATCTAATCTTCTCGGAAATCTGGTTTTGGCCGAGCGAATGGAATTGGGGCAATTATCGCAGTGGCTGGGAAGGCATTCAAGGGAATCCGTTTGCTCGCTTTTTGCTAAACTCGATTGTGTTATCGCTTGGTGCGGTGCTCGGTAATGTGATCTCGTGCTCGATGGCAGCGTATGCGTTCGCACGACTTGATTTTCGCTTTAAAGCGTTTGGCTTTGCACTGATGCTGATGACGATCATGCTGCCGCATCATGTAACACTGATTCCGCAGTATATCCTGTTTAATCATCTGGAATGGATCAATACGTACTTACCGCTCATTGTGCCCAAATGGCTCGCTACGGATGCGTTTTTCATCTTTTTGATGGTGCAATTTTTCCGTGGACTGCCGAAAGAGCTGGATGAAGCCGCTACGATTGATGGCTGCGGCCCGGTTCGCATTTACTTAAAAATTATTATTCCACTCGCTTTTCCAGCGCTGGTCACAACGATGATCTTCACCTTCCTGTGGACATGGGATGACTTTTTCAGCCAGCTCATTTATTTGAGCGATGTGAGTAAATACACTGTACCGCTCGGCTTACGCCTGTTCCTCGATTCCAGCTCACAATCCGATTGGGGCCCGATGTTCGCAATGTCAGTGCTGTCACTCATTCCATGCTTTATCATTTTCATCGTCTGTCAAAAATACTTTGTTGAAGGTATTGCCACCTCCGGTTTGAAAGGATAGAACATATGGGTCCTACCTACTCTCATAATAAAGCGAGTGATGACGTATGACGAAAGCAAGTCTTTCCATCCGCATCCGACATAAGCTGCAACAAAGCAAGCTCACCACATTGATGGTGACTTGCTTTATTGCGTTTAATCTGTTGCTTGTGTCGGTCATTGTATGGCTCGCCTACCAGTCTTTCTCTGCCGTCACTTTTGCGGAGATTAGTAAGGCACGACTAGCCTTGTTAAACGAAAGTACCAGACGTGGCTTCGACTTTATTACCGGCGTGTCCGGTACTGCCTATTCGCTCGCCAGCAACCGCGAGCTATCGACATTGTTACATACGAGCAATGCCAGACCGCTAGCACAGATTCATCAGCGGCGCGAAGTATCGCGTATGATTGAGCATACGCTTGTGGTGAATGATCGGATTAGCTCGATTGAACTGTATACAGACGCATTTGATGAGGTGCCGGTGACGATGGCAGATCATATTTATCCGGTACAGCAAATTACAGATGAACACTGGTTTCAGACGTTACGACAGGCAGATGCCGTCTGGGTTCCGCTACAGGAGCAGTCATCCGGTCATTCATTAATTGGCTATGCGCAGCGTATTTTTGACAGTCACGGCGAAACGGTTGCGTATGTGCTCATTCGATTGAGCCGTGACGATATCGTACAGCGCTTTGCGGATCTGCCATTGCTGCAAGATGGTCAGGTGTTGCTGATCGATACTGCTGGGCATACGATTATGCGTATAGGTTCTCAGGGCACAGCAGTTACAGAGCCAGAACAAGCTGTCGATTCCAACCGATCCGGTTTGCTCACGCGTACAGCGGAGGCAGACGGAATGACGATTGATCCCTTATGGCTGGAGCAACATACCCGGTTAGGCGAAGACGGGTTTGAAGTGCTAACCGATGAAAACGGTAATCAACAGCTTGTGCTCTACTCTCGTCCGGGTACACTACAATGGCGAATCGTCCAGACGATTCCAGTGCATACGCTACTCGCTCCGGTGCAGACTGCTGGCTGGCAAATTATCGCGGTCGCTGTGATCGGTCTACTGTGTTCGGTACTGCTGGCGTACTGGTTTGTACGCCGGATCGTCCGTCCGCTCCAACAGCTGATTCAGCATATGAAGCGGCTGGAAGAAGGACAGTTTGATACGCGTATTACGCTCTCTTTTACCGAGGAATATGCACGGCTTGCTTCTGGATTTAACCATATGGCTTCCCGTTTGACCGAATTGATGAATCAAGTACGCGAGGAGAGCCGTGCCAAGCGCGAGGCGCAGACTGGACTGCTGGAAGCGCAGATCAAGCCGCATTTTCTGTACAATACACTTGATATGATTCACTGGCGGGCGCTTGATTATGAAGCGCGCGATATTAGCCGCATGATCGTACAGCTGAGTAAGCTACTGCGGATCGGTTTGAGTGGTGGGCGACTGTTCATCTGTGTGCGTGATGAGCTGGAACATGCACGTTGTTATGTGAGCATACAGGCGGAGCGGCTTCCTTTTGCAATCGCTTATGAAGAACAGGTTCACCCCCTGCTGCGTGGCTCGTATATTCCAAAAATTATTTTACAACCGTTTATTGAAAATGCGGTGATGCACGCCTGTCCTGACGACGATGTGTTGCGTGTGAAAGTCGAAATCCAGCCGCTGGGCGAGCAGGAACAGGATACGTTTACGCGGCGATTCGATCCTCCTATGCTGGAGCAGTCAGACGGCATCGTTATTCGTATTACCGATAATGGTCAGGGATTGCCGGAGAATTGGCGTGAAGATCAATGCTCTGGCATTGGCATCCATAATGTACAGCAGCGTATCCGGCTCTACTGTGGCCATCAGTACGGTGTACAGCTAGCCAATGGCGCTACAGGTGGAACGGTCGTGACCATCACATTACCGCGGATCGATAATGAGCAACAGCTCCGATTGTGGTTAGGAGGCGAAAGCGCATGAAAAGTATTTTACTCGTCGATGATGATCCCCATATTATTCGTGCACTACGTGAGCATATTGACTGGGCTGCTCTGGATTTACACGTTGCCGGTACGGCCGCTAGCGGTACGGAGGCATTGGAGCTGTTCTATCATTTACAGCCTGATCTGCTGATGACAGATGTGTATTTGCCGGACCTAAACGGACTGGAACTGACCCAGAAGCTGCGCGGAGATTATCCGAATCTGCCCATTATTATATTGAGCGGTTATGATGAATTCGAGAATGCACGTGCGGCGATGCGCTGGGGGGTAAGCCATTTTCTGTTAAAGCCGGCTGAGGTGGATGAAATTACAAATGTACTACAGGAAGTGATGCTGGAATACGATGTGAGGGAACGCCATGAGCAGCTGGAACTGACGTATCGGCAGGAAGTTGGGCGGATGCTGCCCTATTTGCGCAAGCAGTTTATGAAAGAACTGCTGACGACGCGGTATCGCCCTGAACAGCTGTCTCATGAACGGATGGATTATATCGGGATCGAGCATCGAGATCAGGTGCGTGCCGTCAGTCTGCAACTGAATCGTCCTAAGTTTGTCACGCGGATGAAGGAGCGTGATTGGCAACTGCTGCGCTACGGTGCCGCCGATATTATTCGGGAAAATGCTGCTCTTTACGCCCAGCAGCACGTACACGGTCAGGTTGAGCTTGTCGATTATTCGGATCGTGTATTTGTGCTTGTATTGCTGGAGCAGCATAGTGCACTGGATCGGCTGTATGTGTTATTAGAACGAATGATCGAGCAAATTTTCACGTATTTGAAAATTGAAGTTAGTGCCGGGATTGGGATGTGCAAACCTCATTTATGTGAGCTAATGGATTCATATCTGGAAAGCTGTGAAGCGCTGGAAAATGCTGAGTTTCAAGGTGGAAGCCGCATGTATTGTTATGAACACGATATGTTGGAACAATCTCCTGTACCGGATCATTCGGCTGCACTGCGGCAATGGCATGATGCGTGGAATGATATGCGTACCGATGCGGCGCTGGATATATGGCATACGTTACGGGTTCAACTGGAAAGCGGCAACTGTTTGCTACAGGATGTACAGGTAGTTGCGGTAAGCCTATTCGATACGCTTATTCATAGCTGGAATCGACGCTACCCGAGACTCCAGCCGCCCTTATCGATGAGTGAATTTTTACGGGATATTCAGTCAAAGTATGCGTTAACTGAACTAACGAACTGGATGGATGAACTGATCGGACACTGGCTGGAGCATATTCAGCGTGAGCAAGCCGAGAAAAAGAGCAATCGACTTGTCGCCCAGGTGAAGCAGTATGTGGAGCAACATTATGCGGAAGAGATTAGCTTTGAAGCGATTGCTCGTTCGCTCTATGTGCATCCGAAGTATTTGAGCCAGTTGTTCAAACGGATGACGGGGGAGAATTTTGTAAGCTATTTGAATCAGTATCGGATTGAGCAGGCGCTGGCGCTACTGGAGTCGGGGCAGTATATGGTGTATGAGGTGAGTGAGATGACGGGATTTCGTAATGCGACTTATTTTAGCCAGGTGTTTAAGATGGTGACGGGGAAGAGTCCGTCTGATGTTGTGAGGTGAGGGCGGTTGGTTTTGGGAGCTTTGTGCGTATTGCGGGGCTGATTTGGTACACCACTCCGGGAAGGAATAAGGGGACGGACTCCGGTCTCGCACAGGAATCTACGGAGTAAGCATGAGCTGTAGATTCCTGTGCTCAAAAGTCGTCCTTTCCCCTTATTTCCTTCCCTCCGTTCTGTGCTTGTCGCAGCCTTTTCTTTATAGCTACTAGGATCAAACCAACTGATCTTATGGGGGAGTAGGCAAGTTTTTTTTAAAAGCTATGTAATTAGGTCATTATGAGCAATATATAATAGGACATCCTAAACGAGCAAAAAAAGCCTACCATGTGGATTATCATCCTCTTTTGGGCTTTCGTTATTTTAAATAGATCAGCTCATTCGTAGATCAAAACTCGACACGCGTTCTGGGTTCACAACTTTTAGGAATTTTCGTACTATACTTCGCTCTGCAATACTATTAAAAAACAACAAAGCAACACATATCTTCCACAGTGTCTTGCTGCATTAGTATACTTTCTTCCTCTTCGTTTTCAGTAATATAAATAGGCATATCTTCAATAGCTTAGCGAATGTCTAAATCATTACTACAGATAATACCTGCACTAAGTAGCATGGCTGCTGCTAAACTATGCATTTCTCCCAGATCGTTTGTATTTTTTAAAAAGCGTCCTTGATTCATCTTTTTTGATCCAGCTGATAAAACGCTTCTTGAATATCTCGTACATATTTACAGTACCACTCGTATAATTCATCTGTAGCCATATATGTTTCTTCTTCGGATCAAACCATTTCCATTGTCCCGATTCGATCAATTGGATGGCTTTATTTTTGACTGAACAAACTTTAAGTTCCATTAGAACTTCAACATGAATATAAATCTCTGCATATAAATTATTAATCCATTGAAAGATATCCGCTTTAAAGCTATAAATTGTTCACCGGAAACGTGTTCGCTTGCCTGATAGTATATGTCCGATCAATGATTTGCTCACATTCAATTCATCAGCAAGCCATTGATGAGATTTACTATTTTTCTCCATCCAGGCTTTTACATTATTAATCACTACATTATTAGTACGCATGTCACTAACCTCCCTGACTACAATTATTTATCATTTCTTGTAGTCGGCTACAAAATATTTTTTACTATTTTACGTACCATGCTACTATTTTGCTAATGGATGATATGAATTTTTTAATCTGTTTTGCGATGAAAATAGCAAAAAGAGAGGACTGCCTTGTCGCTCAGCATCCCTCTCTTTTTATCAACATCCTAATTCAATGATATCCATATTAAATACTACTACTACATACTGACGAAGTTCAGTTTAAACGACATTACCTATATCCATCACAACACCGTCGCTGGCTCTGGCATTTGATCTACACCAGATGAACCGGACTGGATATGCACTTGCAGTTCGCCATTGGTGGCGGTTACTTCTACGATGGAACCAGCGGTTGCTTCGCCTGCGATTAATGCTCTCGCTACTCTCGTTTCCAGCGCACGCTGGATGAATCGCTTCAGTGGGCGTGCACCGTAAGCAGGGTCGAAGCCTTCGTCGGCGATCAGGCGTGCTGCGTCGTCGCTAATGTGCAGGCTGATCTGGCGATCGGCCAGACGAGCGCGTAGGCCGTCGGCCAGTTTGAGCACGATTTGTTGGATCTCATTCAGGCTCAGCGGCTTGAAGATGACGATATCGTCGACACGGTTTAGAAATTCTGGTCGGAAATGGCTGTTCAGTTCGCGCATTACGGTCTGACGAACGGATTCGCTAATCTCGCCTTCACGCTCCATCGCTTGCAGCAAATGCACGGAGCCGATATTCGATGTCATGATAACGATCGTATTTTTAAAATCGACATTGCGTCCCTGTGAATCGGTCAGGCGTCCATCGTCCAGCAGTTGCAGCAGCAGATTGAACACATCAGGATGCGCCTTCTCCACTTCATCCAACAAAATGACGGAATACGGCTGGCGGCGTACCGCTTCGGTGAGCTGTCCACCTTCTTCATAACCGATATAGCCTGGTGGCGCACCGACGAGACGGGATACACTGTGCTTCTCCATATATTCCGACATATCGATGCGGATCATATTTTCCTCACGATCAAATAACGAAGCCGCAATCGCTTTAGCCAGCTCGGTCTTACCGACACCGGTTGGGCCGAGGAACAGGAATGAGCCGATCGGGCGGTTCGGGTCTTTAATCCCTGCACGCGAGCGAATGACCGCATCGGCGACAAGCTGTACCGCTTCATCCTGCCCGACTACACGCTCATGCAGCACTTCTTCCAGACGCAGTAACTTTTCACGCTCACCTTCCACGAGGCGACTAACCGGAATACCGGTCCAGCGCGAAACGATATCGGCGATTTCTTCCTCCGTCACCGCTTCACGTAGCAATCTGCCATCGTGATCCTGCTGCGCTTCTTCCTCTGCTTGCTTGAGCTGACGTTCCAGATCTGGAATAATGCCATAGCTCAGCTCGGCAGAACGGTTCAGATCGTATTCCTCCTGCGCATTTTCCAGATCGATACGCGCTTGCTCCAGTCGCTTTTTCAGCTCATTGACGCGCTCGATGCCTTCTTTTTCCTTATCCCATCGCGCTTTCATCTCTAATTGCTTCTCTTTGAGATCGGCTAGCTCGCGCTGTAGGGCTTCCAGGCGTGAACGGCTGAGATCGTCCGTTTCTTTTTTCAAAGCAGCTTCCTCAATTTCCAGCTTCATAATGCGGCGGGTCACTTCATCCATCTCACCTGGCATCGAATCAATCTCGGTACGGATCATTGCGCATGCTTCGTCGATCAGATCAATTGCTTTATCAGGTAAAAAGCGATCTGAAATATAACGATCGGACAGCACACCTGCTGCTACGATCGCATGATCATGAATTTTCACGCCGTGGTGAACTTCAAATCGTTCCTTCAAACCGCGTAAAATCGAAATTGTATCTTCTACATCCGGTTCACTTACGAGCACCTGCTGGAAGCGGCGTTCCAGTGCAGGATCTTTTTCGATATACGTGCGATATTCATCCAGTGTGGTCGCACCAATACAATGAAGCTCACCACGTGCGAGCATCGGTTTGAGCATATTGCCTGCATCCATCGAGCCTTCCGTTTTACCAGCGCCCACAATCGTATGCAGCTCATCAATGAACAAAATGATCTGTCCGTTGCTCTCCTTCACCTCGCGCAGTACCGCTTGCAGACGTTCTTCAAATTCACCACGATACTTAGCTCCAGCGACGAGCGCACTCATATCGAGCGAGAAAATCATTTTATCTTTCAGCCCTTCCGGCACGTCCTTACGCACAATACGATGGGCAAGTCCTTCCACAATAGCGGTTTTACCAACACCGGGTTCACCGATTAGCACCGGGTTATTTTTCGTCTTGCGTGACAGGATACGGATCACGCGACGAATCTCATCATCACGACCGATCACCGGATCTACTTTACCAGCACGCACTTCAGCGACTAGATCGCGTCCGTACTTTTCCAGCACCTCATACGTTGCTTCCGGGTCTTTGCTCGTAATACGCTGATGTCCACGAATCTCGGTCAATGCGTCCAGCACCGTATCACGCTTCATCCCATGCTGATTAAGCAGTTGACGCACTTCGCGGTTGCCTGGCTCATCGCTTGATAATAATGCCAGCACGGCATGCT
This sequence comes from Paenibacillus wenxiniae, assembly GCF_039822605.1. Taxonomy (NCBI): domain Bacteria; kingdom Bacillati; phylum Bacillota; class Bacilli; order Caryophanales; family Paenibacillaceae; genus Paenibacillus; species Paenibacillus wenxiniae. The sequence continues at coordinate 212,861 of NZ_JBCGUH010000006.1, read as the reverse complement.
CAACAGCGACGAATTCGTCTTTCATCTCCGCCGCTTCTTTCTCCGCTTGATTGAGCACCTGTAGCAAACCTGCCGACGCATAACGACTGACCGCTGACGAGCCGCTAATGCTTGCCTTGCGGCGTAGTAACTCTTCATTTTGACGTGCAATCACATCCGGAGAAATATTCATTTTTTGTAGCAATCTAGGCAGTAAACCGGCATCCTGCTCCAATAGCGCTTTGAGCAGATGGGCGGTCGTAATTTCCTGATGCCCCATTCCGGTCGCAAGCGATTGGGCAGACGCTACGGCCTGTTGTAGCTTATTCGTTAATTTATTATAATCCATACTTCTCTCCCTCCTTCAAACATCCAATAAATGATTGGTGCTAGATGTTAAGACTTACGCTTCATATGCGCGCGATAGCCGTTCGTCCGCGATAATTCGCGGTACAGCTCACGCTCTCGTTCACTCAGTATATCCGGCACGATCACTTCAATCTCCAGCATCAGATCGCCATAGCCATGCTCATCGTCCTTCATCCCTTTACCGGGAATCCGTAACTGCTGTCCTGCCTGTATGCCCGCAGGCACCTTAACTTTGACACGGGACCAATCCGGGAGCTGAATTTGCGATTGCGTACCGAATACAGCTTCCCATGGTGCAATTTGCAATGTGCCTTGCAGATGCTTCCCATCCAAACGGAATATAGCATGAGGGAGAATATGCAGCGTAATGAGCAATTCTTCATTCGCACGAATGCCATTGCTGCCTGTGCCACGAATACGGATGGTACGATCGGTCTGAATGCGTTCTGGAATTTTCACATGAATATTGGAATCGCCTAGCTTGATCGGCAATTGATCGCCGCGATAAGCCTGCTCCAGCGTAATATTCATCGTCGCTTTGGTCGTGCGTGCCTGTGGATTGGCACCCATATAACCGCCGGTAAATGCACGTGCCGAGTCACCAAAAAAATCAAATCCATTCATCCGTTCGCCAAAAAACATATCGAACAAATCCTCATCGGCATCATTCGAATGGGTACGGTATTCATAACGTGTACCGCCGTTACTAGTAGACGAACGAGAACCGGACGAGGAAGCTGAACCGCCATTCTCGTATTCACGCCTTGCCTGTTCATGCTTTAACAGTTCATCATATTGTGCGCGGCGACGCTCATGGCCAAGCGTTTCATACGCTTCAGCAACCTCCTTAAAGCGCGACTCTGCCTCCTGCGCCTTGTTCACATCCGGATGCCATTGCTTAGCAAGCTTCTGGTATGCTTTTTTAATTTCCTGCGCAGACGCTGTCGCTGGAACACCCAGCACTTCATAATAGTTACGGGGCATATTCTCCCTCCTTTCATATCCATATGTTCGTTACGACGCAGATCTATTCATAACTGTACATGTACGTATACGCTTGTATTGGCGTGTACATATCTGTACCTATTCATTTTCATATATAACAAAGGTGCATTATAGCCTTCATATCTACAATGCACCTCAGATGGTCGGTTAGAACCTTGTATGATCGTTTGGCATGATCACTTTCCTGCAAAACCAATCGGATTTAGAATTATACGTGTTACGATACGAATCTGTTTCATAGAAAAGAAGGGTTGTCCCTCGAGCGCTCATGGCTGCCATTCCGGCAATCCGAATCATACGGATCATTAGCACCCGAATTGCCTAGCATATCAATGCTTATTTTACTTATTTTTAAGCCAATTGACTAGCCATTCAAACAATCGACGCTACTTATTCTCCCGATTGAATTTCGATGCGGCGGCCTTCTGGACGCTGACGTTTTGGAATATCCAGTTTTAGCAGGCCATCTTTGAGCGAAGCATCGATCGCATCGGCATCGATATCCTCCACATAGAAGCGACGCACGTATTCGCCATAACGACGTTCTTTGCGGACAAAGTGTCCTTTTTCCGTATCTTCAGTGTTATTTTCCTCCTGATGAACAGCTTTGATTGTCAAATAAGGAGCGGCATAGTCAATATTAATATTTTCCTTCGTAAAGCCCGGCAGCTCGGCTTCTACATGATAAGCCTGCTCGGTTTCCCGAATATCGGTTTTGAACGATAGCGTGCTCGATTTGAGCGGAGCAAAGAAATCATCATTAAACGCATCACCGAAGGACTTCATCAACTGACCCAATGCATCCTCACGACGTTTACCAAATGGAACCAGATCAAACATAACGCATCCTCCTTTAGTGAATAGTATGAAATAGATTGAATATCGATCAGTGTTGGATCAAATGAGCCATTCAGCCATTCGCAATCGGTCATGACCTGTACTGTTGCTACTCACTTGCACACAAATCATTCATTTTACAGTTCGACAACGAGCCGCAGTAAAATCGTTCACCGATCACGTCTGCTGAACTCTTTGACCTTCACTGACCTTGTGACTTTATTATAGCTCCATGCTATCGATACAACAAAAGCGATTTTAGCCCATTTACGGCGATTACAGGCGATAATGAGCGATTATTTCAACATATTTTATGATTGCTTATTATTTGACCTTTTTTGACCTTTAGTCCAATATTCTGATCCATAGCATCTAATTTTATATGTACAGTGATAGTTTAATCATTGTAGACAAGTCGGCCTGCTATGCCAAATGGTAAGCGTCTGTTCAAAGTTTTATATCGCTCATGATGTTCAGATAGCTTAAAACAAGCGTTAATCTGTTTAATCAATCGCCGTTCATCTGCTTTTTATAAGCTAACGGTGTCATCTGCATCAACTTGCGGAAACGCTCGATAAAATAACTTGTGCTATTGAATCCTACTCCATACGCCGTTTCAGTTACGCTTTGATCCTGTTGCAGTAAAATCAAGCTTTGCCTGATACGATAATCCGCGACATAATTCAGCGGTGATGTTTTAAAATAACGACGAAAATAACGACAGCATTCTGAACGACTTAATTGTCCGGCATGGGCAATCTCGTCTAGCGTTATCTTTTCAGCGTAATGAATATGAATCCATTCCAGCATCTGCTTGATGCGCTCGTTCTTGATCATTTCCGCCTGGCTATACTGAGGTTGGAATCCGCTGGTGATTAGATGCTGCCACATCGACGTTAATTGAACCGCCAGCTGGATCTCAAAAACTGGCGGACGCTCTTGCAGCAATTGCCACAGCTTGTGAACGCTCTGTACGATCGCCTTTCCCCATGCTTCATGGCACGGAATCGGAATAAACGGTAAATTCGTCGCCTGCACATAAGGATGTACACAGACGGCATACAAATCATGCGCTGTAATGAAATGAGCAGCCACATTCAAACAGATGTATGTACAGTCTCCATCTGAAGCAGCCTCCGCCATATGAAAACTACCACTATTAATAAATAATCCGTCTCCTTGCTGTACAGACAACTTTTGATCATAAACTTGAAACCAGGCACTCCCCTGTAGCATCACTACAAATTGCAGCTCGTCATGCCAGTGCAACGGAATATATCCTTGCACATGCTGACGAATATCTGTCTTGTAACAAGCAAGCGGTAAGGTTGTTGTGCGATGCACAGTCAGCTCCTGAAGACTGGTCGTATCGATTTTAAAATGAATAGCGGGCATAGATCTACCTCAATCTAGTGTTATTTTCTGATGCAATATCGATATTCTCTCACTATATATTTCGTTATGATCATTCTATCATTGTATTTTTAAAGGAGATAGCATGTATGCTTAGATCATCAAGACATAAAGGACTCGCTCTTGTCATTATAGGGGCGACGTGCTGGGGAATTGGAGGTACCGTTGCGAAAAAGCTGTTCGCACAATATGGCATTGATGTGAATTGGCTCGTTAGTATCCGCCTGCTTGCTGCTGGTCTGCTATTGCTAATCCTTCAGCTTCTGCTCGGACGCCGCGCTTCCATGATGGCTGTATGGAAAAATAAAGCTACGATCGCACGGCTTATTCTATTTAGTATCTTCGGCATGCTTGCCGTACAGTATACGTATATGGCATCTATTCAGCATGGCAATGCTGCTGTTGCTACGTTGCTGCAATATTTATCACCGGTGATGATTATCGTCTACTTGTTGCTGCGCAAACAGATGGCATTGACGCTACGCGATCTCATCATGGTCGCACTGGCACTGCTCGGCTGCTTTTTATTACTGACTAACGGCTCACTGGCTGGATTAGCCGTACCTGTGCCTGCGATCGTATGGGGTATATTATCCGGGGTAACGGCTGCCTTCTATACGCTGTATGCAGCCGAGCTGATCAGGCAGTATGATTCATTAACGATCGTCGGCTGGGCTATGGTGATCGGCGGCTGTGGAATGAGTTTCATCCATCCACCGTGGCAGGTTGATCTTGCTCGAATGACAGTAGAGGTCTGGCTGTATATGCTGTTTGTGATTGTTTTTGGTACGATGCTTGCATTCTGGTTTTATGTGAGTAGCCTGCATTATTTACCTGCCCGTGAAGTGAGTTTACTCGGTAGCCTCGAACCACTGGCTGCGGTCATCACGACCGTCTTCTGGCTGCATACGCCATTTGGTCTGCTGCAATGGCTGGGCACCGGGTGTATTGTCGGGCTGATTTTATTGCTTACGCTTCAGCGCAAGTCTGCCGCTGCCCCAGCTTGAACATTCGTTGGTATTAAATTTCCCAATACGAAGCTTGTATTGCACTTAGCTTGTATTACATTTGAAGCTCCTATTGTACTTAGCTTTTATTGCATTTAACTTCCACTACACTTAGCTGCCATTGCATTCCATGAAGCTTCTATTCCAAGCTTCTATTCCAAGCTTCGATCCCAGTCCATCAGGATAAAAAAACCAACCCGATGCGATCCTTGTTGCAGATCGCATCGGGTTGGCTTTTTATACTATTGCTATTTTTCATGGTTATGGTTGCTAATATACGCAACTACAGAGCGCGCCAACGTTTTTTATCCAAAATGTTGTTGCAAAAACTCCATCGTCCGGCGCGTATGATACGGCCCGACATAATGACCATCAAATGGATACACCGCGATCTGCTTATCTGCACGAATCCGATTATACGCAGCAAAGATCGTTTCCGGCAGACAGACCATATCTTTCAATCCGCAGGAAGCAAGCAGTGGAATACGAATGCGATCCCCCAGATTCATAATATCAAAATAGCTAAGCGTCTGGAGCACGTGTTGCAAATGCTGCGGATGACGGCTCACAAACTGAGCTGCTTCTTTCAGCGAGCTTTCCGAATTCAAAATACCAAAATCCATATGACACATATTCGGAATGTTCGCTACCACAACTGCCGGAATATCGCTTAATGCTGCTGTAATAAGCGCCAGTCCACCGCCCTGACTCGCTCCATATACCGCAATACGATCGCGATCCACATCATCACGCTCGGCTGCCCATTGAACCGCTTTCAACGCATCGATCGTAATCGCTAAATAATAAAACTTTTCCTTATCCAAAATGCCCTGTGACAGCCAGCCTGCACTCATTCCAAATTCAGACGATAAATGGTTGCCTGTCTCCCCACCCTGTCCACGCACATCGATGGCGAATACCGCATAACCTAATGCTGTCCATTGCGCATATTCTTCTGGATAGCCCTTACTCCCCGTATAACCATGATACATTACGATACAGGGTAAACGCTGTCCTTCCGCATCGGCAGGTCGAACAAACCAGCCTGACAATGGCGTATCATCAAAACCTTCATATGTCACCTTGTGCACTTCTACCGTGCGCATGGGCGTCGTCTCCAGCTCCGTTTTGCTATGCAATGGCTTATCGTTAAAACGCTCCAGCGTCCGGCTCCAAAATTCATCCAGATCCGTCGGCGCAGTGAGCATTGGAGCATATTGCTCCAAATCACGCATTCTGCGTGCAATCGCATTACTAATCATAATGTCCAGACTCCTTTGTTAGTTTGCCACAGGTGAACCGTGTCACGACTGCTGACAAAATGGGGTTCTTGGATCAACGTTCTCCAGATCCATATAGGCATAAATAGATGATGTAAGTCAGGGCGGGCAGCCTGCATCATGTGCAAGCCATCCCGCCCCTGTTCACCCTGCTGCTCATCTAACGATCAGCGGCACTTACTTGTTCAGCTTGACGATCCAGCCGGTAATCATACGAAAGCAAAAGCTGAAAATAGCAGATGGCACAATGGCAATCACCAATGTCAGCAATATACTTCCAAACCCGACTGTATCCGGGTTATTGCGAAACTCCAGCACGACAAGCAGCACGGCCATAATCACATACCAGCCTACAAAATCGGACACTCTGAAGTTCGATTTGATCCAGTTCATCGTATTCCCTCTTTACTCCAAAATAAGCCTTCACCGCCGCAATCTATCGGAGCGGAGGCTCAATATCCCCATGCTATCAGTAAAATCAGTGGATGACAAGCCAACAGTGAAGTGTATATTCGATTGTTTAACATAGCGCGGAATGAATGATGTTCAGCCGATCTTCCCATAATTAAAATGGAACAGATCGGCTTCAAGCTAATGTACAGCGCAAGCTACATTCATTCCTAAATGAGCAGCATACGACGAGAAAACAAGGGAACAATAGAGGAAGGAAATAGATGAAAATGGAGATGAATGGAAAATAATCGTAACGGATCAGGCATACAGTCGTAGTAACGTATAGATCATGCTAAGTGGAGTGCAATAGATAGCGATTCGAAAGCTGAATCCATTCGAAACCTGCATGCTTGCGCACGGATTCCTTAGCTGCATCGAATAAGCCCGTCTAATCATCCCCAAAATCCAATTTAACTACCGAAGTATAGCCAAAACGTACAACGAAAAATACAGCAAGAAGGACAGCCAAAACGCAAATTCATATTATACGTTGATGAAATGGAGGCATACATATGAACACATCTAGTACACGATTACAGTTAATTGACGCGATGCGCGGCTTTTCCCTGCTTGGCATCATTCTGGCGAATATGCTTATTTTTCAATACGGTAGCTGGGGATTGATCGATATTCAAGCTACGTCTTTTTCCCGTCTGGATCATATGGTGAACGGACTGCTGGAAGTGCTGGTCGTCGGCAGCTTTATGCCGATTTTTGCACTATTATTCGGATTTGGAATTGTGAAAATGAAGGAAAGTTTGGAGCGAAGGCATTTGTCGCCGTACACGCATCTGGGCAGGCGTTTTGCACTACTAATGGTAATCGGGATGGTGCACGCCTTTTTCATCTGGGACGGTGATATTTTAACGTATTATGGAGCGTTCGGTTTTGGCTTGCTATTGTATCTTCGCTGCCGCCCTAACACACTGCTCGTATGGACATCGCTTGGATTTGGCGTCCTATTGTTGATTGGACTCGTTAGCCTGATCGTGCCGGATTCAGGCAGTGATACGGCGGACAACGCTTATTTAATGAATATGTTGTCCGTGTACAGTCAGGGCAGTTATCTGGACATTGTGTTGCATCGCAATACGGAGACGCCGTTTGGCTCCTTTGCATTTAGCTTTGTACTGATGTTTTTGCTGCTATTCAGTACATCGCTGTTATATATTCCGTTATTCTGGCTGGGCATGTATATGGCGAAGAAAGGTGTATTTGAGCAAGCGAACACCAAAAAGTCGCTCTATATGCGCGGTACGCTCCTATTCGTTCCGATCGGTCTGGCACTCAAACTTACACCGCTGATCATACCGGTGCTGGAATGGGAAACGTTAGCGGTTCTGTTTGGCGGCCCGGTGCTGGCGATTGGCTATGTGTTTGCTTTTGCCTGGATCTATGTCGCTGTAGGCGAACGTCGCTGGATGAACCATTTTACAGCGGTCGGCAAATTGTCGTTGACGAACTATTTGCTGCAAAGTGTGCTCGCAACGACGCTATTTTATGGCTATGGATTCGGCTGGTTTGGGCAACTTGGCGTAACGATGGGCGCGGTCATCGCACTGGGCATTTATGTGCTGCAATGGCTGCTCAGCCCATTATATCTACGCCGCTATTCATATGGCCCGGTGGAAAAGCTGCTGCGGATGTGGACGAATCTGTCGCGCAATGGTCAGCCACGAGCTGTGACACCAAATATTCATTCAGCCCGTACGCCCTAGCGCTCCATTGTTTTTACATTCGTGATCATATCCGATTCAATACTATCCTTGAATGATTTGAATCGCAATTTGCGTCACATAACCGTCTGGATGTTGTACGGCTACTTCGGCAATTAAATATTTTTCATAGGCAAACGGTTCAGGAATTATCTTATTACTATTATGCAAAAGCAGTGACTGTATGATTTCAAACATATGTCTCAAACCCCTTTCACAACATAAAGGCTGTTCGCGTAAATGACATGCATACGCAAACAGCCTTTATCTATACCGCGTGACTTCCTTAGTGCAACAGCTTTACAAACCCGGTCGATGTACCGGTAAATCCAAGATGTCGATAAAAGTCATGCGCCCCTGTTCGTTCCTCGCGATTACCGCTATTGAGTGCCAGTGCACGCGCACCTACCGTTCCTGCCCAGCCTTCGGCAGCCAGCAACAGCGCACGACCGATGCCGCTGCCGCGATAACGATCATCCACAACCAGTGCTCCCACACGCACATGCATACCATCACGCTCAAACCGCAGTTCCTTAATCAAACCGATCATGCCTACGACTTCTCCATCCGACTCCGCTACATACGTCTGATAATCCGAATGCTCCTGTAAAGCAGCAAAACGCGTCTGAAAATCCTCCTCTGATACCGGATAACCAAGCTGATCCATTAATACGACAAGTCTTGACATATCGTCCTGCTTCGCTTCGCGAATAACGAGTGTATGCTGCTCCATCTCTTCTACTCCTCCTGTGCATTTCTTATGCATTTCTTGTTTACTGTAAATTTCTTATTTACTGCAATACGTATTTTAATTATGTACCCCATCACTATAGCATGCGCTCTCTGTGTAAACCAATTGTAGCTTTATGACACTTTTATCAGCTTGAAAAGATTGCGCCTGTGTACGATGCGAATAACACGGTTAAATAGTGAGGAGTTACATCCAAAATTTGTATATTCAATTTAAAAACGGTATAATAAAGATCATATATGTAAATAAATATATATAAATCTTAAAATGAACTGCGACACTGGAATGAAATGAATACTCGTTTGAATGTTGCCATTTAATCAATCAAGGAGGATATGTATGAATCAGACAACCAAGTATGCTAACTATATCCCGATGCGTGAACTGAATACGGTAGATCAACAACTTTATCCATTTAACGCTTATAACGAGCTGCTGGAGCAGACGCCCGTTCGTTATGATGAGAATCGTAAATGCTGGGATGTATTCCGTTATGAGGATGTACAGTATGTGTTGAAAAATCCAAAGCTGTTCTCCTCCCAGCGCAATCGCAGCAATCAAAGTCTGCTGTATATGGACCCACCTAAACATAAACAATTACGCGATCTGGTCAATCAGGCCTTCACACCGAAAAAGATCGAGCAGCTTGCCCCTCATATTCGTGAGATTGCTGAAGATTTACTCCGTTCGCATCTAGCCAATGGACGAATCGATCTGGTGCATGAACTTGCAGGACCGCTGCCTGTGATCGTAATCGCCGAACTCATTGGCGTGCCTACATCCGATCGTCATAAGTTCAAACATCTGTCCGACCTGCTCGTCAAAGGCGCACGTGACGACAGCGAAGAAGCGTTTCAAGAGCTAATGGATGAAAAAGCGAAGGCACATGAAGAGCTTGATCAATATTTTATGAATATTGTGAATGAGCGTCGACATGACTTGAAAGATGATCTCGTTTCATTGCTGATCGAAGCGGAAATTGAAGGGCAAAAGCTGAGCGATCTGGACATTGTACGGTTTTGTATTTTATTGCTGGTGGCAGGGAATGAAACGACTACAAATCTGATTACGAATGCGGTACGCATTTTGTGTGAACAGCCAGAGCTTCAGCAACGTATCGCTGAGCAACCGAGCTTCATTCCAACGACGGTGGAAGAAACGCTGCGCTATTATCCACCGATTGTAGCAATTGGACGCGTAGCTAGCGAAGAAGTCGTGTTGCAAGGACAAACGATTCAGGCGGGTCAGCAGGTGATCTCCTGGGTCGGTGCAGCTAATCGGGATGAACGCAAATTTGCACAATCCGAGCAGTTCGTGCCGGATCGTAAGCCAAACCAGCATATGGGATTTGGATTTGGCATTCACTTTTGTCTCGGTGCACCGCTGGCGCGACTGGAAGGACGGATTGTATTGGAGACGTTGCTTGCTCATATGCGTGAGATGAAGTTGGAAGCTGGAGCGGAATTGAAGCCAATTCAGAGTGCGTTTGTGTTTGGAGTACAGGAGTATCCTGTCGTGTTTGACTCTATTGATTAAAATTTCAAAATTTCGTGTGTAGGTGCTTTTTGGCTTTCTTGCAATAATCACTCTGGGAAAAATAAGGGGACGGACTCCAGTGGAGTTACGGGAATCTACGGATTAGAAATTTAGCTTAGATTCCCGCCCCCTCTACGTTTAATACATTTAATACGATATGTTGCTGCACAAAAATCTCTTCTGGTTGCACCCCGTGTTCAAAAATCGCTAACATCGTAAACCGTCTTTTCCCCTTATTGGCTTCCCGCAGTGAAGTGCGGATTACAATCTGAATATTTGCATCTATCCATGAAGTCTAATTTCTTGCAATTCCTTAATGAATAGCATCAATAGAGTTACTGTAGTTTTATAGATACCAACTAAGGTATGCCGCATATTAACATACCTGTACATAAGATATTTTGTTCAATCTTTATCTTTTAAGAACTCAAGAACTCAAGAACTCAAGAACTCAAGAACTCAAGAACTCAAGAACTCAAGAACTCAAGAACTCAAGAACTCAAGAACTCAAGAACTCAAGAACTCAAGAACTCAAGACTAATTGTAATGACGCAAATAAGATAATCAAGAAATTTGTAGTAGCCGTTCCATCGTTGATGAAGCGGCTTTTATATGAGCATGTATTGAGTGGTTGTTTCGATGAAATAAGACTAATTACTCACTTTTTGTTAGATAATGTATGACTTGTTTCGCAACCATGTCGTACCTTAAATGAAGATTGCATGAAATAGCAGGGCTTATGCCTTATTTTTGGACATCATAAGGTGTTTGCGGCTGTTATTTAACTTTTGAAGTGCTTGCTATGCTTGAATAAAAACTTGCTACTGCATCTTTTCGTGCAGGTGTAGTAAGCGATATTTTAGCAAAGTTGAAACTTACAATGTTACAGGTTACAATCGTTGTATTCGAGCAGTACGTGCTGCTTGCACATTATTTAGAGGAGTGATATTATGCCGAAAAAAAGTTATGCTCTATTGTCCATGACCCTTGCTTCTGCACTGGCCTTATCTACAGCTGGAGTTGCAGGTGCTTCAGCATCCCCGTGCGGCACCTCCACTACGTCTTCCGCTTCCGTCAAAGCGAAAACGGCGAAAGCAGCTACCGCTGCACCGTCTTCCCAGCAAAGCAGTGAGAAAGCGAATCAGAAGAAACTGGCTGAGAACAAGCAATTTGTGCTGAATATGTTCAAGGACATTTTCACCGACCATAAACTGGATACGGCAAGCAAGTATATTGCGGATGATTACATTCAACATAATCCGCTCGCTGGCAACGGACGTCAGGCATTTGTTGATTTCTTCGCTCCCTTTGTGAAGCAAAATCCGCAATACAATGTGGAAGTCAAACGCATTATCGCTCAAGGCGACCTCGTACTGGTGCATAGCCTGGCGAAAACGAACAAATCGGATCGCGGAATGGCGGTTGTTGACATTTTCCGTCTGGAGCGCGTGAATGGCAAACCGATCATCAAAGAACACTGGGATCTCGCTCAGCAAATCCCTGAGAAGTCCGCCAACAAAAATACGATGTTCCCACTGGCAGGTACACCTGTGCAGGTAACACCAACTAGTTCCAAGCAGGTCGCTGCCAATGTGAAATTCGTGACAACGTTCTATAACGATTTCTTTAACAAAAAAGATGGCGATGCGCTGAAAAAATACGTAGATGAAAACTACATCCAACATAACCCAAGCGTACCAACCGGACGCAAACCACTGGAATCGTTTATCCCGATGCTAAAAAGCAACCCGGATAGCCGCAACAATATCGTACGTGTCGTGGCTGAAGGCGATATCGTCGCGCTGCATGTGCATGCCCAAAACAACAAGGATGATCGTGGTGCAGCCGTTATAGATATGTTCCGCGTGAAAACGATTAATGGCAAGTTGAAAATCGTAGAGCATTGGGATGTTGTACAGGAAGTGCCTGAGAAGTCGGCAAATAATAATACGATGTTTTAATCGTAGGCGTATCATCGTTTTATAGTAAAAAAGCAAACCACACCTCTACCCTGATTGGTCATGATCTGGCAGGAGTAGGGGTGTGGTTTGTGTTGTTTGTGTTGTTTGTGTTGTTTGTGTTGTTTGTGTTGTTTGTGTTGTTTGTGTTGTTTGTGTTGTTTGTGTTGTTGTATTTATGTACAAATACTGTTCTACTACCATTATTCAGCGCGTGTACGCAAACTATTTCGCTGAGACAGAACCCACTGTGACTTACACGTATACGAGTTTGCGTATACATTCTAGGGCGTGTCTTCAAACCTAGTACGAGATACATATTGTTTTATTAAGCTGACATGATCGAATATATTCTACATGACCACCCTTCTCTTATAAATTTTATCAATAAGTAATTAGACAACATATAGCTTTTACCTATAAAAACATAGGAATCAAATATTGGATTGTATACGACGATCATAGTAAAGTGAACAGCATCTTCATATCGTGCATTTCTTCATCTCTACATTGATATACACCGACTGATAGAGGAATGGAATTCACGGCTTGCGACCAGAGAGGATGAACAAGATGCTGCTTCAATTATTGTCTACGATGTACCAGATTTTTCTGCCCATTTCACTGCCTGTTATTGGTGGTGTATTGCTCAAACGTTTTCGCCATTTAGATACACGTCCTATCGCTACCGTATCATTGTACATACTCACGCCTTCGATCGTCTTCCATACGCTTCTGCATGCACAATTGTCGATGGCGGATGTGGGCGTGACCATTGTATTTTCCTTGATCAGCCTTGTTGTGATGTGGTTGCTAGCTCTTGCGCTGGGAAGGTTGTTACGTCTACCTCAGCAAGAGCAAGCAGGGCTAACGCTCATTTCGATGTTTACTAACTGTGTGAATTACGGCTTACCGCTCGTGTTGCTCGCATTTGGACAGCTTGGACTGGATAAAGCGTCTGTATTTGTCATCGGTCAGATGATTATCGTGAACACGGTCGGTGTCTTTTTCGCGGCACGATCTCATTTTTCGGTCAAGCAGGCGTTTTATGCTGTTTTCCGCTTGCCTGCGGTATATGCAGCAATCGTTGCTTCCATTTTGCGGCTGTCTGGATTATCTTTACCGACTGCGCTGGATGATGGTTTTGCTATGCTTGCCGCTGCTTATTCACCACTCGCACTTGTTGTGCTTGGTGCACAGATGATCCATGTCAGCTCCAATGTATCCTCTGATGATGATACAGTCGCATCGCCACGCGCATTCTGGGCAGGCATGGGACTGCGTATGGTCGCCGCTCCGCTAATATCATGGCTATTGCTTATACTGCTCGGCGTGGAAGGTACGCTGTTCAGCGTGTTACTTGTGCTCACCTCAATGCCAACGGCGGTGAATGCCGTTATTCTCGCACAGCAATTTGGTGCAGCACCGCGATTAGTGTCACGCTGTATTCTGTGGACGACGCTTGGCTCGATCATGACGTTGCCTGCGTTGTTGCTGTGGCTACAATAGCGGACGCTGCTATGCCAATTATCAATCGCAAAATACCGGCAACTGCGGATTGCGTAAATGCTCGAACAACGTCCGAATCTGCTGTTCTGTATTCCGCTCTACCGATAACGGTGGCAATGCATCCTCAGCGAAAAATCCAACCTCGGTCGTCTCCGTTGTATTTGTCGTTGCTTCACCACCGGCGATTTCACATAGAATAAATATCTTATACACATGCCACGGAGAAGGCGGATGCGCGTGGAACTTTTTGTCCAGTACGCCCAGTAAACGAATTGGCTCTACGATATAGCCGGACTCTTCCCGCACCTCTTTGATCGCAATTTCTTTTGGTGAAAGTCCGATATCTGCCCAGCCTCCCGGCAATGACCAGTGACCATCGATTTTCTCTTTCACCATTAGAATCTTATTATCCCGAAATACGACGCCACGCACATCCACCTTCGGTGTTGCATAACCGGTCTCGGCAGCAAACAGCTCGCGAATTTGCTCACTTTCTACTTCGGTATATTGCTGCATAATCTCGATACTCAGCTCACGCAATTGCTGAAAACGCTCGATATCGTACACATCGCGCGAATATTCCAGTCCTGCCTGACTGATCGCCTGCATCTGCTTTGCCCATTCCAACCATTTCAATTGCACATGCTCCACCCTTTCCCTATTGGCTTACAACTCCTATTGGCTTACGGCTATTATTCCGCCGGTTTCGCCTCATGTGGTAACAGATGATTTGTGCAATTGTACAAGGCGCAATCCCATTTGTGCTCAGCATCACACGCGACAACCGTAATGGACATATTATCAAGTGAATGCCATTTTGGCGGCTGCTGGTGCAAAATCGCATTTAGCACATGACTGAGCAATACGCCATGACTCACGATTAGAATCTGCTCATTCGGATGACGCTGTGCCAGTTCCTGCAAACAGGCGACACCTCGTGTTGCGCCCGATTCCGGCGTTTCCAGACCGAGATCTTTTTCCTTCCAATCTTCGCCCCAGCGTTCAATCCGCTCGGCTTGCGTCGTACCTTCAATCAAGCCACCATCCAGCTCGCGCAGACGCGCATCCAGTGTAATTTCCAAGCCAGCCGCCTCTCCAATCGCCTGTGCGGTTTGCTGCGCTCGAATGAGATCGCTTGCATAAATACGATCCCATTGCTCCCCTGCTACACGTTGTCCAAGCAGACGTGCCTGCTGCCAGCCATTTTCATTTAATGGGATATCGGAGCTGCCCTGTGCACGGCCTTCCTTGTTCCATATGGTGCTTCCATGCCGGATTAAGCCGAAAGTCGTCATATTATTGCCTCCATTCCCTTATTTTCGTCGTCTTAGTCGTTAGATTATAAAGTGACTTTTATGTGCAAACGGTATACAATTATTTTTTATGAACAGGCGTGCGACCCGCTAATTCTTTTTATTTTACCATGTTTTTGGATAGCAGTCGCCTGATTGAACGTTTGCCTTTGTATCGATGAATCGTTTTAGCGCTTGCGTATAAGTCATAGTTGTGTCAATATAACGAAGCAAACGAATGTACGCACTATTTTTCCTTATTTTGGAAAGGAGATCACCTGGATCATGGCCAACACGATGTTTCGCCTGCTCACCGAGCTATCCTCTCGCAAGTGGGTATCCCGGCTTACAGGCAGCTTTGCCAAATCACGGGCCAGCCGCGCGTTAATCCCGAAGTTCATTCAGGCTTATCGCATCCCGGCAGAAGAAGCAGAAAAACCGTTACAGGATTATCATACATTGAACGAATTTTTCACGCGTCGTCTTCAGCCTAGCGCACGCCCGGTTGATGCCGACCCGATGTCACTCGTTAGCCCGGTTGATGCGCTCATTACCGCGATGGGACCGCTGGATGACCAGTTAATTCCGAATGTAAAAGGACAGGACTATACGCTGGACGAGCTGCTTAACCACTCGCCGCGTCTGGAATCGTATCGAGACGGTTATATGTTCGTGCTGTATTTAAGCCCGCGCGACTACCACCGGATTCATACTCCTGTTACCGGCAGACAGACCGAACGCGAATATATACCGGGTAAAGTCTATCCGGTTAATGAGCGCAGTATGGTCAATATGCGTGCTGTATTGAGCCGCAATGAGCGTCAGATTACCTATATCTCTCACCATTATGGCGAGGTCGCTGTAGCTAAAGTAGGCGCGCTCAATGTGAGCAGCATCCGCTATGCTGACGAGACACGCACATCATGGAATAAAGGCGATGAGCTTGCTTATTTTGAATTTGGTTCTACGGTTGTGCTGCTCATGCAAAAACATACGTTTGAACCGAATGAGCTGCTTACCGTAGGCAGCCGTGTCAAAATGGGTGAAAAGCTTGGCACATTGCTTGACCTGGAAGCCACACGCCCGTATCAGCGGATCAAGGATACCGATATGTAAGCAACGCAAAGCCCGGACAGGAGTTAGCTCCAGTGTCCGGGCTTTTTGTTATATTCGACTGGTTGTTTGGTTTATCTAGTTTTGATTCAGCTAGTTTGATGTCGCTATGTTTGCATCGGTTCCATCGTATTCGTTCAGATCAGATCTGTTGAATACGATGGATTCATCCTATCGCTTCTGTGCTCTTTAACGAATCTCCGATGGACTTTTTCCAGTATACTGCTTGAACTGCCGGCTGAAAAAGAAAATATCGCGATAACCGAGCGCATCGGCAACCTCGGTCACATTCATGCCCGTATACACGAGCAGATGCTCTGCACGCTCAATCCGCATCCGAATAATGTATGACTGTACGGATACACCGATCAATTCTTTGAATTTGATCGAGAAGTAACGCGGCGACAGACCGGCTCTAGCAGCCAAATCTTCTACCCGATGCGACAAACTTGGGTGCTGACGAATGTAGTTGGCCACTTCCTGAATCGTCTCGTTCAGTTGATTACTCACCTTACGCGGTACAGGCTTACGCTGCTCCTCACGTAATAGATGAATCATGAGCTGCTTGAGAATAAGTCGCGCTTCTTCCTCTGCTGCAAAAGCATGTTCCAGCAGCAGTCTCACATAACGGACAAGCATATATTCAAAATCAATCGTCTCATCCAGTATCCGATAACGGATCGGTACACGACTCACCGGCTCATCCACATCAAAATGAATATACGTCAGCACAAGCGGCTTTTGCGCATTATGGGTTGCTGTTGTCTCATCACCCGGGCGGAACAAAAAACAGCTGCCTTTGCTAATCGCATATGGCTCGCCGTTTAGAATCAGCTCGCCCTCTCCGCTCCACACATAGAACAGATCGTAGTTGGGCATCGGTTTTTCCCGCTTTGGCCAGCGCCACTCCGGTTCACAGAAGATTTTGGCAAAAGCCGGTTTGAGTACAAATGAAGATGGCGATACTTCAAGCATCGGATTCCCCCCTTTTTCTATACACTGCTTCAATAGGCAGATCGATATCGTTTATGCTACAACGCACACACAGCGCAAGCTTATCGCATCATAAGATATATACCTAACATCTAAAATTCAAAATATCATCGTATAGCTAGCGGAATGCTATAGTTATGCCGGGTGATCGCGTATAGGCTAGTGATACCCAACGAAACGATAACAAAAAGCTGCTATGCGCTTATATTGCGCAAAAACTGTCATTTCGTCAATGCTATCGTGGAATTTGGTCATTATCCCCCTGCTGCAAGCGCGCGTGCTCCTGTAGCTCATCGTCAATAAAAGCCGCAATCATCGCGCGATACACCTGCTCTGCCACCAGCGGATTCAGTTCATTAGCGAGCGCGAGTCCGCGTACCTTCTCGATGACCGCCTCTACTCGTGCGGGTGCTTTAACTGCATCTGTATCCTTTTTAAAAGCAGCTGCTTGTTTCACATATTGACTGCGCTCACCGAGCAATGCCACGATCTGCTGATCCAACCTGTCTATACACACACGTACCTCATCCAAACTTTGACATGGCTCCATCGCTCATCCACTCCTCATCATTGTTGCTTTGATCACTGTTACTTTGTTAGGTATTCAGTTACTTTGTTAGGTATTCAGTTACTTTATGATGTGTATTCATACTATAAATAGCGTCTATCCCAGCGTCCGTTGCCATGCCTGCTCCAAACGTTCCATGCCCTGCCTGATCTGCTGCTCATCCGTATGGGCAAAACTAAAACATACCGCTGGCGCTCCAGCAGCTAACTGGTACAATGAAGCATCCTTCCATATGACACCTAGCTCCAATGCCTCCCTGCGGAATTGCTCATATTGCGGACGTTCCAGACGCCAGCTTCCGTAAATGTGCAAGCCCGAATCGGTATCTATCCAATCGAACAGCTCGGACAAACGTTCGGTTAACAGCCGATGTAGCTCATGAAAACGTGGACGGTACAATCGAGTCATTCTGCGCAGATGACGCATATAATCGCCACGCTGCATAAAACGAGCCAGTGCACGCTGCTCCAGCGGTGAAGAGGGTAAAGGTGCGTACAGACTTTTAGCAGCGACCAGTGGTTGAATGAGCGCTGGCGGCACGATTGCGTAACCGATGCGTAGCGCTGTAAACATACTTTTTGAAAAGGAACCGACATAGATCACCTGCTCCGAATGATCCAGTGCCTTAAGCGGTTCCAATGGACGACCACCCCAGCGGAATTCACTATCATAATCATCTTCTACAATCCATGCGCCCTGTCGATCTGCCCATTGTAGCAATTGCTGTCTGCGTGCGAGCGGCAATACCGCACCGGTTGGAAATTGACGTGCCGGTGTGACGAACAACAGACGGGAATCCCAATTCGCTGGAATGATACCATGCCGATCGATCGGTACACCGAGCAGTTCACCACCAGCTGCCCTCACTGCTCTCATAATTCCCGTATAACAGGGATCTTCGACCACGACCGCTTCCTGCTCATTAATGAGCAATTGACAGAGCAGCACAAGCGCCTCCTGCGAACCGCTATACAAAATAACCTGTGCCGGATGAGCACGAATACCACGCGTACGTCCCACATCAGCACAAATTGCTTCCCGTAGCCGCATATCTCCAATCGTACTCATATCTTCCGCAAAATGGGCAGATTGCATATCCTGAGACGCTGCCGACAGTGCCGCTTTCCAATCCGTCAGTGAATTACCGTGCAGCACCAGATCCTGCGGGCAAAAAGAGATGGGCGATAATACTGCTTGCCCCTCTTTATCGTGTGTATACGAGCTGGAAGTTGTTGGCTTGAGCTTCGTTGGTGTGGGGGCAGTCGCATCGAATGGCATAGAAGCATTTGATCGCATAACAGCGTCTAAGGCTGCTGCTGAAGTCATACGAACCTGAGTATGACCTGTATAGGGCGTTTTATCAGAATGATGACCTGCATGGGGCGGCGTTTTATCAGAAACATCTGACTTCGCTATCGAAGTAGCAAGAGTCGTATCATTTCCAGCACCCATAGCTCTTTTTCCATTATTATACATATCAGCTAATGAAGCATCATGCTCCCTATTGGATAACTCCGCAGGCTGTGTCGTATCCAATTGCATAATGCGCTGTCCCCAGCGCGACAATGTCGGTGTAGAGCGAATTTCATTCTGTCGCTCTATTTTACCATTCCTGTTCCTATTCGTGTCTGCTTCGTAAGCGGACGGTTCCATTCGATCCACTTGCTCGGACACATAAGTTCCCCTGCCTACCGCAGCTTCCACATAGCCTTCGGCCAGCAATAGATCGTATGCTTCCGCAACGATGCCACGCGATACTCCGTACATTTCAGCCAATCTGCGGGTGGAAGGCAGTCGACTGCCGGCAGGCAGTGTACCGCTTAGTATAGCTTCGCGTAACGCATGATATAGCGCTACATATTTATATCCATGCTGTTCCAGCAGCCGCTGATAAGCAATCGTAATTTCCTGCATCTCAAACCCTCTTTTCTATGTTCCAGCTCGCTCTTGCTTAGACGTAGCGATCTTGATCCAGTTTATGCCTAGCTGTATTCATCGTTAGTTCAGTAACAAGGCTTGGTTCTATTCATGATTAACTCAGCGATTAGTTCAGTAATTAGTTCAATGATTAGTTCAGTGAGCAGTTAGATAGGGAACGATCTCTATACGATTCAAATTGGCCTATTCATTTTAACTAATATTGGCTCTTTTAACCTGTCAATATTCAGCATAAGCTGGAACAACAGAGCGGTCAAGCGATGGAATGGGATCGGGATATCGTAATGAAATCGATTGGTGATCACACCGATTAGATTGGTAACTATACCGATATGAAGCCCTTTTCAATGCGTTGAGCACGCGAACTTAACCATCTAGCAAGACATCGATAAGGGAGAGAAACGATATGCGTAGAAAAGAATTTTCGATTGCAGAAGAACAGGAAATGGCAGAATTTTTGGAGGAAGTGACATTTGGCTTTCTCGGTCTGGCAAGCGAGGACGGTTGGCCGCGAGTCGTGCCGCTTAATTTTGCGTATGGCAATGGTGTATTTTATGTGCATGGCAGCCGTGCAGGTGAGAAAATGAAGCTGCTCAAAAAGGACACCCGTGTCACCTTCTCGGCAGCACGTGAATATGCGTTGCTGCCCTCGTATTTTACAGATGATCATATGGCGTGTCCGGCAAGCGCTTATTTTAAAAGTGTGACCGTGCGTGGTCATGCAGAGATGGTCGAGGATCTGGAGGAGAAAGCGGAAGGTTTCAGCCTGTTCATGCGTAAGCTACAGCCAGAGGGTGGCTATGATCCGATCACAACGGAAGACCCGCGCTATGTGTCTCAGCTTAAAGCGGTAGCATTAATTAAGATCGTACCCGAGGAATGGAGCGCCAAATTCAAATTTGGACAAAATGCTCGTGAGCCGGAGCGCCAGCGCGTCATGCAAGGATTGGAACAAAGGGGACTGCCGGATGATCTGGAAACACTGCGTTTGATGGAGAAGTATTGTCCGTATCATCGCGGAACGGAATAATAGCGAAATAACGACGGAATAACAATAGACCCGTGTTGGGACAGTGGTCATGGCGTTGCTTGAATCCAGTGACGTATCCAGTAGTCAGATTTGTATTGTACGGACTATTCAGCCCATTTGTTATCATGCTCCAGCTTATTTATTGTCGTTCTCTAGTTATTATCGTGCTCAAGCTCATTTATTGTCATTTCCTAGTTACTATTATGCTCCAGCACATTGCTATCATGTTGTCGTTTCTTGCTCCATCCCGGATACTAAGCTACACCTGTGCAGGCTCCATCATGAGCGATCACCTATACGCTTTTTATAAGAAGACACTGTAAATAAGCTGCGCTCATCGATTCGTTTACGATTCGTTCACATCTAAAAACGTAAAATTCACCAGTCGCACCGTGACACCTTCCCCCTAACAGTGATATACTATGATGCAGCGAAATCAGGCGGAAAATCGATACTTAAACCGCAATCGAATCGCCTGGTTATCATTTAAACAGACCCGGAAGGATGAAAAAGATGAACCCACTGGCAGGACAATTGAATGACACGCTCAAAGCAGACAGCCCGTTTATTTACGACATGCTGTCCACACTCGGCAAAGAACTGTATTTTCCAAAGGAAGGCATATTGAGCCAATCGGCAGAAGCATCGAGCCAGGCGAAGAAATACAATGCGACGATTGGAATTGCAACCGAAAATGGAAAGCCGATGCATCTGAAGGTCATTCAGGACTCCTTATCCGCATTTCAGCCAAAAGACCTGTATCCTTATGCACCACCGGCAGGCAAGCCGGAGCTGCGTAAAGCATGGCGGGAAAAGATGATCAAAGACAACCCGTCTATGGCTGACAAGACGTTTGGCAATCCGATCGCAACTAACGCCCTGACGCATGGACTGAGCATCGTTGCCGATCTGTTCGCGGACGCTGGTGACGTTGTCATTTATCCGGACAAAAACTGGGAAAATTATGAACTGACCTTTGGTGTACGCCGCGGCGCCGAGATCGTGAACTATCCCCTGTTCACAAGTGATATGAAATTTAATAGTGACGGCTTGCGTGAAGCGCTGCTGGCACAAAAAGATAAAGGGAAAGCGATCGTCGTATTGAACTTCCCGAACAACCCGACCGGCTATACGCCCAATGTAGAAGACGGACACCGGATTGTAGCAGCTATTAATGAAGCGGCGCTGGCAGGTATTAATGTCGTCGTAGTTACCGATGATGCCTACTTCGGATTGTTCTTTGAAGATTCGATGCATGAATCACTGTTTGGCGAATTGGCAGGTTTGCACAACCGCATTTTGCCGATCAAAGTCGATGGGGCAACCAAAGAAGAATATGTATGGGGCTTCCGCGTCGGCTTTATTACGTATGGCGCAACAAGCAGCACCGCACTGAATGTACTGGAGCAAAAAACGCTCGGTATTATTCGCTCCACCATTTCCAGCGGTGCGCATCCGTCTCAGACATTCGTCCTGAACGCACTGCAATCGCCGGAATTCGATACGCAAAAGGCAGAGAAATTCCAGATCATGAAAGGCCGCGCCAATAAAGTCAAAGACTTGCTCGACAGCGGCAAATACGGCGATGTGTGGGAATACTACCCGTTCAACTCCGGCTACTTTATGTGTCTCAAACTGAACGATGTATCCGCGGAAGCGGTACGTCAACGTCTGCTGAGCGAATACGAAGTCGGTACTATCGCACTGGGCGAACACGATCTACGCGTAGCATTCTCCTGTATCGATGAAGCGTATCTGGAAGATCTGTATGATCTGATTCACCGAGCGGTATTGGAAGTAAAGCAGGGCTAATCTTACTTATCAATAGTTAATGTCCATATCTACTGCAAATAGCCTATGTAACACTCTAATATAACGTTCTACTACATTATGCTCTTTCATTTATATTTTCCGAAAAGGATGTGCCTTATAAGAAGGTACATCCTTTTCGTTCATTCATTTACCTGAATGCAAATTATCCCCCTCCATTCTCTCTCTATCCCCACCTCCTACCAGTAAAGGAAAATACATTTCCAAACCCTATTCTGTATAGTATGATGAATCTATATACCTACATAGCTTTCCCTATAGTTCTAAATAGAAACCATATTATAGGTCATAAGCTGTACATCTGGATTGCTTCATTTATATCAATTCACTGGGGGACTAACAGGAATGTTTAAAGTAAATAGACAAACATGGACTGCGCTCGTATTAAGCGCTTCTCTGGTGCTGCCACTTGCAGGGGTTGCCTACCCGACATCCGTGCACGCAGCATCCGACACGCAAAACCACTGGGCACGCAATGTACTGAATGAATGGCAAACGAAAGGCTTTATTAGCGGTTTCGCTGACGGTAGCCTAAAGCCCGATCAAAGTGTCACGCGTTCGCAGCTCGCGGCACTGATTAACAAAGCGTATGGCTTCACACGTACCACCTCGATTCAATATACCGATGTACAAACGTCAGACTGGTATTATAACGATGTTGCAATCGCCAGAGCACAGGGCTATATGGAAGGATACAAAGACTCTACTTTTCAGCCAAATAAGCAGGTCAGCCGCCAGGAACTGGCTGTTATTTTGACTACGCTCAAAAAGCTTAAGTCTTCAAGCTCTGCCAATAGCATGTTTGATACTCAAAATAGTCCGCAATGGAGTAAAGGCTCCATCGGTGCGGTGCTGGATAGCGGTCTCATGAAAGGCGACGAAAAAGGCTTTCGTCCACGAGATATTACGACCCGCGCTGAAGCCGTAACGGTACTGGATCGTTCCATGCAAGGCACATCTGCTGCATCGACCGTATATAACTCAGCTGGTGTATATGGCCCGGAAAGTGGATCGCAAACATTACATGGCAATGTCTATTTAAACGCTGCCGGCAGTACGCTCCGCAATGTCGCCATCGATGGTGATCTGATCCTCGGTGCAGGTATTGGCGAAGGCGATGTGCTGCTAAGCCACATTACCGTTAAAGGAACAACAATGGTAAATGGCGGCGGCAGCCATAGCGTTCATATTAAAGATTCCACACTGGCGAATATGATCGTGAATAAACCCAATAGCACCGTGCGGATTGTATCAGCAGGTTCCACCAGCATTCAACAGACAACACTGCAAACAGCTGCGCTTCTGGAAGAAGAACAGCCGACCGCTTCCGGCTTTCATAACGTAGTGCTAGCTTCCCAGCTTCCATCTGGTGCAGCCGTTAATCTGAAAGGAAATTATGATGCCGTTGATGTGAGTTCATCCGGTGCGATGCTCAGCATGACTACCGGTGCGATTGATCAATTCGCTGTTGCCACAGGTGCAATGAATAATCGAGTTACACTAAATCCTGCCTCATCGATCAATATGTTTACGGCCAATGCACCAACGACCGTGAACGGAGACGGTACGATTAATCGTGCGATTATTCAATCTTCCGATGTGACGATCACACCGCGCGTGACACAGACAACAGTCGGTTCGGGAATCACCGCCAGAGTGGAAGGCCGTACAGTCGGTGCACCGCAGGCCGAGACAAATGTGAAGAAGGATGATAAGAAAGATCATTCTTCAGCAGGCACGACGCAGCCCGTGACACCGGGCACATCTACCCCATCGCAAACTACTTATGTTCTGGGCATCAACAACGGACAGGCCATTTTACCTGATCATGCTAATTATGCCGGGCTGAATATGAGCGATATGAAGATTACCGTGACGTTAGACGGTCAACCTGCGCCTCATTTATTGAGTTCACTCCATTTTAATAGTGAGACACGAGCGATTGAGTTTACTCCGTTGTATGTTAAACCTTCAAATTACGGAAAGACGATCCAGATGACCGTTGAACCTTCTGGCCCTTCTTCCTTACTTAAAGATCGCTTTGTCGGTAGTTTCCAAATGACCGGAGCTTATGGACAAATCACCGATGCTCAGGGCAATGCTGTAGCGGATATGCAGATTTCATTCCGCCGCGGAACCGATGTGAAAACAGGGCCAATCGTGCTGACCACGTCAACCGATGTGGACGGTTATTACTATACCGATTTACCGCCTGGCTCTTATACGGGTGAATTGCAAAAAGATGGCTATCTGATCACCTATATGAACGCATCCGTCTTAGCAAGCGAATATATTCAAACGGATGCAACAGCGATCACTAAAGCTGCGCAGGATCAGATTCGCATTGTACTTACCTGGTCGGCGCTTCCACAGGATTTGGACGCTCATTTGTATGGGCCAACAGCAAACGGTTTTGGCTTCCACATTTCTGCGCTTGAAAATGATAGCTATTCATATCGTGGAGAAGTATACGCTTCGTTGGACAAAGACGTTATGAAGGGTTTTGGTCCAGAAGTCATTACGATTAACAAGCGTTTAAATGGTACCTATGTGTATTATGTTGAAAACTACCCTGAGAATACGATAGGTAGCTTAGGCAAGTCTGCGGCTACCGTGCAGGTGTATATTGGCGAGGCAAGTGCCCCTGTTAAATCGTATACACTGCCAGCAAGTAGCGGTGGCGAACATTTTTGGCGTGTATTTGATCTGGAGGTTACCGACGGTAAACTTCAATTTTTGGATTACAATGGATTATGGGACACCGCACCACCGTACAAATATTTCGGCAGTGTAGAGGAAGAATTGGAGTTGGAGAAACGTTTACAAGATCAAGTCGACCGTTTACCAGCGAATCTATACTTGCCTTATACTACTAACTTGAACAATGCCATTAATCTTATGCCTAATGAAACAAGCGATTCCGGCGTTACTCAAGCTGTAAGCGCAATTGAAGCCGCCCCTTCCAACTCATCCAGTTCAGAAACGACGGTCACTGCTGATGCGTATCTGCAACCAACGGCGCAATCTGAAACGATCAAATTGTTACGTTATAATGATAGTGCGGATGAATTGGCGTTTAAAGTGAAAGTGAATTTTGAAATTTGGAATCTAAAAGCCAATCGCGATATACTCGTACATGTGCCTACATTAGATGAATGGCTTCGCGATGCAGCCGCTGATGCAGAGGATACGATTGCAGCAGAAAGTCATCCCGCTACTACGACACTAAAAGATACGACTGCACTAAAAGCTGCGCTTGCTCATCAACAAGCCTTATCAGTTAGTGCTACAACGAATGATAAAATAGCCGCTTTGGAGCAATTGAAGACCGCTCTTGCGCCGTGGCAAAAATAAGCGACATCTAGCGTATTTATCTTTACCTGTTGTACACTTCCTATTTAAAATAAACTAGCATCAAGCCATATTGAAAAGCCGTCTCCTCAAATGAGAGACGGCTTTTGGTATTTAGGAGTCGGCATTTCCATTAAAAAAGTAGCTGTTCCTTGTTCTCTGCAAGCATTGTATATAAATAATCTCTATTGTATACCACCTGCTAGGATCAAAAAAGCGACTATTCCTAGCTCACAGACAACGGCTGTTCAATGCTCGCTCTACTTTTTAAACGTGATGATCATTCGATACAGACATCAAGCCAAATACGCTTCCTTCACCTGATCATTACGCAGCAATTCCGCCGCCACATCTTGCAAAGTAATCTCCCCAGTCTGAATCACATACCCGCGATGGGCGATTTGTAGCGCCTGATACGCATTTTGCTCCACCAGCAAAATCGTCATCCCCGTTTCATTCAACTCCTGAATAATCTCGAAAATTTGATCCACAATAACCGGTGCAAGTCCCATCGATGGCTCATCCAGCAGTAGAATTTTAGGTCCCATCATCAGTCCGCGAGCAATCGCCAGCATTTGCTGCTCGCCGCCGCTCATCGTGCCGCCCACCTGCTGGTAGCGTTCTTTCAATCTAGGAAAATAAGCAAATGCCTTTTCGATCCGCTCCTTGATGACCGTCTTGCTTTTAACCGAAAAGGCACCCATTTCTAAATTCTCCTTCACGGTCAAACGCGGAAATATACGGCGACCTTCCGGTACATGTGCAATACCACCAAGTGCAGTCAGATGAGGCGGCTGAGCGGTAATGTTTTTACCGTTGAACCAGATCTCGCCCTTCATCTTCACCTGTCCACAGATCGATTTAAGTGTGGTCGACTTGCCTGCCCCATTGGAGCCGATCAAGGTCACAATCTCGCCTTCGTTTACTTCGATATCGACACCGCGCAGCGCTTGAATGGCGCCGTAGTAAGCTTCTACCTGTTTGAGTTGCAGTAGACTCATTCCGCTATCACTCCTTCTTCGACCGCGCTTTTGCCCAGATACGCCTCGATCACTTTCGGGTTGGAACGAATATCTTCCGGTCTACCCTCTGCAATCTTCACCCCATGATCCAACACGAGAATATGATGCGACAGCTCCATCACCAGCTTCATATCATGCTCGATCAAAATAATCGAGATTTCCAGCTCCTTTTGAATACGGCGAATTAGTCCGGTCAGATCTGCCGTCTCGCGTGGGTTCATTCCTGCTGCGGGTTCATCCAGCAGCAATACTTTTGGCTTCGCGGCTAATGCGCGTGCGATTTCCAGACGACGCTGGGCACCATACGACAGACTGCTCGCTTCGGCATTGTACCATTCCGCTAGACCTACATATTCGAGCAGGCGATACGCTTCACGCTGGGAATGATGTTCTTCATGGCGTACACGCGGCAGATTGAGCAGCGTACCGACAACGCCGGTTTTCAGATGAATGTGCATGCCCACCTGTACATTTTCAAGTACGGTCATACTGCCGAATAAACGAATATTTTGAAAAGTTCGTGCGATGCCTTTGCCTGTAATCCGATCGGGCTTCACATTAACGATCGATTCACCATCCAGCTCAATTTGGCCTCCATCCGGCACATAAATGCCGGTAATCATATTAAAAAAGGTTGTTTTGCCTGCCCCGTTAGGCCCGATCACGGCTGAAATCTCTCCACGCGGAAATTCAAAATCGACGCCGCTTACCGCCGTTAGTCCGCCAAAGCGCTTCGTGAGCTGGCTCACCTTCAATATGCTCATCGCTCTATCCTCCTTATGCAGTCAGCCTTTATCGGGATGAGATCGTATCCTTTGATTCCGGTACTGGAACGACAACACCCGGTGCATAACGTGCGATAATTGTTCCGGTCAGATGAACATAACCGGACTTCCATAACTGTTTATTCCGAATGGACTTTGCGAAGAGCAGTAGTGGTTGAAGAATTGGAGTTTTCATCACCTGTAACAACCTCCTTCGGTATTTTGCGATTTTTGGCAGCAATCAATCCATTAGGACGGAAGATCGCCACCAGAATGAGGATCATGCCGAAAATAAAACGCTGCATTTTGGACGGCGATAATGCGGTCGGTACATTGATCATGCCCTGCATCGACAGCTGATTGAGCCAGTTTGTCACTTCCGTAAGGACCTGTAAGTTCAAAATGGTGACCAGACTCGCCCCCAGAATAACACCGGGCACACTGCCCATTCCGCCCAGTACGACCATGACCAGAATCGTTGTCGATTCAATCAGCGTAAAGCTCGTCGGATCGATAAACGTCTGCTTTGCCGCGAACACAACACCCATCATGCCGGAAAATGATGCCCCAATCGCAAAGGCGATCAGTTTGGTACGAATAAGGGGGATGCCCATCGATTGCGCCGCGATCTCATTTTCACGCACTGCCTTCCACGAACGTCCCAGCCTGGAATGCTCCAGCCTGCGTACCGCAAAGATGACGATCAGCAAAATGCCGATCACGATAAAATAAAACTGATGTGGGAACGTAAAGTCATATCCGAACAGATCCGGTGGCTGAATTGAGGACAACCCCATCGCACCGTTCGTAATATTGATCGGCTTTTCCAAATTGTTAAAAATGATACGAATAATCTCTCCGAAGCCCAGCGTAACGATCGCCAGATAATCCCCTTTGACCCGTAGCACTGGCAAACCGAGCAAAATGCCGAAAATCCCTGCCATAAAGCCACCCAGCAAAATGAAAATCCAGAACGTCCCGCCCGATAGCGGAAATAGATCGCCAGCGATAAAATTGTTCGCCTGTCCGGTCGCAAAAATTCCATACGTATAAGCTCCAACCGCGAAGAAAGCGACAAAACCCATATCCAGCAAACCTGCAAAACCGACAACGATATTCAAACCGAGCGCCATCGCGACATAAATACCACACTGTGTTGCCACTTCCATATACGATTCATACGATGATCCACCTGATGTCGCAAACGGAATAACGACCACAAGCAACACGAGTGCCATCATCCATTTGATCCCATTCGTAAATGACGTGTAATATAG
Source organism: Paenibacillus wenxiniae (assembly GCF_039822605.1). Lineage (NCBI taxonomy): Bacteria > Bacillati > Bacillota > Bacilli > Caryophanales > Paenibacillaceae > Paenibacillus > Paenibacillus wenxiniae. The sequence continues at coordinate 183,871 of NZ_JBCGUH010000006.1, read as the reverse complement.
CAGCAACAATGATGCCAGCAGGAGCAGAAAAGCAGTCACTGAACGATCCATGAAGTACACAGCACCTGCTGTCACGAGCGTAAACGCAATGAGCAGAATCGCTTGCGCCAGCTTATGATGTTGAAGCGAAGCTTTGAGATCGGCCCATTTCCCCATAATGTTCACCTACACTTTCTCTTTGACGGCTTTACCAAACAAGCCCTCTGGTTTGAAAATAAGCACCACGATCAAAATCGCAAATGCAAATACATCTTTGTACTCCGCTCCGAAATTGCCTCCGGTCATCAAACCGAGATTCGCAGACGCGAACATTTCCAGTACGCCGATCACCACACCGCCAAACATCGCACCACGGATATTACCGATTCCACCAAGCACAGCAGCCGTGAATGCTTTCAAGCCAAGAATGAATCCGATGTACGGATCAATCGTTCCATACTGCTGTGCGAACAGTACGCCTGTAGAGCCACCCAGTGCCGAACCGATAAAAAAAGTTAACAAAATTATTTTATTCACATTAATCGACATCAGCGAAGCCGTTTCCCGATCCTGTGCCACCGCGCGCATCGCGCCGCCCCATTTGGTCCGGTTGACGAAAATGTCCAATCCAACCATCAAAACGATGGCCACGATAAAAATAAATACCGTGTTCGTTTTCACCGTTGCATTGCCGAGCGCTGCCGACATGGAGGAAAAGCCCATGGTGAAGCGTCCTTCAAATAGCTGCGGTACGCTGACGATATAGTTACCTGTTTTGAGTTCAGCGATAAAACGAACCAGATCCTGTAATACGAACGATACACCAAATGCAGAGATTAATGAGATCAGCTTGGGCGCTTTGCGTAGCGGTCGATAAGCTACGCGCTCAATACCAACCCCGAGCGCCCCCGTCACCATCATGGCCACAAATAAAATCAACACGTAGGAAATCCACGGCGGCAGCCCACCGGTCAAGCCCATCCCTTGAAACAGGAACAGCACGGCTGTCCCTACAAAGGCACCTGTCATAAAAATCTCACCGTGCGCAAAGTTGATCAGTTCCAAAATGCCATATACCATCGTATAGCCAAGAGCTACAACCGCATAAATAGCGCCCAGTGCCAGACCGTCAATTAGCACCTGTGGCAAGGTTTGTAAAATGGTTGCGAACATGAACGTACCCCTTTCGTAAGGACTAAAACAAGAGCCAAAAAGTATGGCATCAACCTGCACATACCTTTTGGCCGCATGCTAACTTCCCGTCATTATTGGCTCACTTCAGAAACCAGTTCACCTGGATACGTGTCGCCTTTAAATTCGTAAATGTAGACCTTGGCAAAAGAGTTGTCGCCTTTATCATCGAACGTAACCTCGGTTGCAATCCCTTTGAAATCCTTTGTGGCACGTACAGCATCGCGCACCGCTTCGCGTGTAGGCATCTGCCCATTGCTGCTTTCGAGCGTTTTCTTGATCGCATCCAGCATGATCGTCATCGAATCATACGAATAAGCCGAATAACCTTCCGGTGCTTTGCCAAATGCTTTCTGATAACGTGCCCCCCATTCCGGTCCGCCCTCCATCTTAGCAATCTCGCCTGCAACCGAACTGTATAGCGCGCCCTTCACATCCGGGCCTGCCACTTCAACGAGACCGGAGGAATCGAGTGCATCACCACCCATAATCGGTGCTGTAATGCCTTTATCGCGAGCTTGCTTGATGATCAGACCGCCCTCAGCATACAAACCGCCGAAGAAAATAAAGTCTGGACTCTGTGTAGCAGCGATATTGAGTACACCGTTAAAATCCTTCTCCCCAACGGTAATGCCTTCATATCCAACAATCGTTGCGCCCAGCTTCTGCGCTTCGTCGCGGAATGCTTCAGCAAGACCTTGACCGTAGGCTGTTTTATCTTGAATAACGAAGATTTTCTTCGCACCTACGGTTTTCACGGCATAGTTCGCCGCTGCCGGACCCTGGAAGTCATCCCGTGCTACGACACGGTTAGCGACTTTCAGCTTACGATCGGTAAACTCGGTCGCTGTACTGGCTGGGGAGATCATCGGGATATTGTATTTTTCATATACGACAGAAGATGGAATGGATACACCGGAGTTTAAGTGACCGATAACGCCGAGCACAGCTTGATCAGCGCCGATCTGCTCTGCATTGGCAACGCCTTTTTTCGGATCACCCTGATCATCATAAGGTACGAGTTCGAGTGAGTAGCCTAGCTTAGTAAACTCTTCTTTATGATCTTCCAGCGACATTTGAGCGCCAAGACGAATCGCTTCCCCTTGAATGGAGCTACCACCGGATAGAGGAGATTGCGTAGCGATTTTAATAACTTTTCCGCTACTGCTACTTCCTCCACCTGATGCACCAGTCGTTGTGGATGTACTACCGTTACCGCAACCAGCCAGCAGTCCCATCAGTAGCGTTGCTGCCACCAAACCATTCCATTTCCATTTCATACGTATAAATCCCCCTTTTAATGTTAGTTTATGTAACATTAATTGATATAATGTCTGGTTCAAAGTATACATACTAAATATACATCTCGCAACGCTAAATTTTGAATTTTATTTTCATTTATTGGAATATATTATGAATTAATATTTCAAAAAAGCGAATATTAAGCTATATTATTATCAAAAAAGTTCGTTTCAACTCTAAGTATAATGTATATATTAAATATTTATGCATTTTATGCAGATTCATCGTTTTCGTTATTGTAGGTTTATGTAGTTTTTCGTAGGTGTAAATTTATAATTTTAATCTCTTAATGTGTAATATTATATTACATTTAAGTTTTAAATTTTTTATCGGTCTCATAAAAAAATTTATAAACTTTATCCAGGCGTAAAATGAGTCTACTTTGCTACAGCTTTCATACTGGAATGGTCATTTCCGTAATAAATATTCAATTTAACTAATTAACTAAACTATGAAATCAGTTATAATGATAGAAGTAAATAATGATATACGTAACATCAAATTTTGTATAAGGGGATGGATGAAATGAAGTTCAGTATACGTACACAGGCATTAAAAATCAGCGTAGCATTGACACTGCTCACCGGAACTATCGTTACAGGTGTACCGCCGCTATCTGTCATACCGACTGCCCATGCAGCAACCGTATCGTTAACACAGCAACAACAGCAATTGCAAAAGCAAATTTACAGCGCTTTGACGGCACGCAAAGCCAGCTTCCAGATTACTTATGAAGGCAGTACGGAACAATTGGAGCAAAATATCGAGTTAGCATTTGACGATGCAAACGTACAGGACCCGTATACGATTAATACGGTAATCGATTATGCCTGGCAAGCGGAAAGCGACGGAACGACATCTACAGCGATCATGGACGTTACATATCGCGAAAGTGCTGAACAGAGCGCTTACGTGCATAAGCAAGTAGCGGCAGCGCTCAAAAAAATCATCAAGCCTGGTATGAATGATCATTTAAAAGTAAAAGCAATCCATGATTGGGTAGTGACCACATTGAAATATGATGAGACAGAGCAAAAGTTTACCGCTTATGAGGGGTTAACGACAGGCAGCACGGTCTGTCAGGGTTATGCCATGCTTACGTATGATATGCTAAAACAAGCTGGCTTTGAAACTAATATTGTCGCTGGCTATGTGAATAAAGAGGAAGCTCATGCATGGAATATGGTTAAACTGGACGGCAAATGGTATCACCTCGATACCACCTGGGATGATCCGACACCAGATGGTGGCAAAACCTTTTCAACCGACTATTATCTGCTTACTAACACACAATTGAAACAAGACCATCGCTGGAAAATGGACGATTATCCCCAAGCGGTCACTTCGTATAACAAAACAGTAAACGCATTAGTAGCTAAAGGGGTCAAAGGAGCTAAAGATTTGCGTAGCTCGCTAGCGGGAAATTCGGAAAAATAACATAAACCATTAGCGATTTGTCCGTTGCAATGATACGATTTTCCAAAAGTTTAAATCATTTACTGCTTATCAACAAAAGACCACCGTTTCGCTTTTTCTATCTCTTCGTCGGTGTATCGATTTGTGCTCTACGCATATGCTACCGATCCATCAAAAAAACCTTCATGCCGGCATATTCGGCACGAAGGTTTTTTGTATATCTTTGTATTTTTTTATCATCAGTAGCAACAGATGAATAACAGATCAGGCTTTTTATATTTTGCTTTTTATATTTTTCTTTTTATATTTTTGTATATCAGTAGCGACAGATCATGCATCGACAACGATGATCCGTACATACCACAATCGTTTTTGCCGATCAACGATCTGCATGATATCCGGTTTGATGACACCATTAACTCATCGCTGCAAATGTACGTTCCAACGCCTGTTCGACCCGTACATACTCGTACCCGAGATCACGCGCTACCGCTTCATAAGTCATTGCGCCCGCAGCTGTATTCACACCTAACTTCAGCGCATCGCTTCGCTCCAATGCCGCACGCAGCCCCAGATTGGCGATTAATGATACGAATGGCATCGTTGCATTGGTCAGTGCCATCGTAGACGTTTTTGGCACAGCACCTGGCATATTAGCTACAGCATAATGAACGACACCGTGTTTTTCATAGGTTGGATCATTATGCGTCGTGATCCGATCGATCGTTTCGACAATTCCGCCCTGATCGATAGCAACGTCCACGATAACCGAATGAGCTTCCATACTTTTCACCATGTCCTCGGTTACTAGCTTTGGTGCTTTCGCGCCCGGAATGAGTACCGCCCCGATGACAAGATCAGATGTCGCTACCGCTTCAGCAATGTTGTACGGATTGGACATTAATGTTTGCACCGAGGAACCGAACAGATCATCCAGCTGACGCAAACGATCTGGACTGAGGTCGATGATCGTCACCTCTGCGCCCATGCCTGCGGCGATTTTCGCTGCATTTGTGCCTACAACCCCGCCGCCGATTACGGTAACTTTGCCTTTTTTCACGCCTGGAACGCCGCTCAGCAAAATCCCTTTGCCACCATGCGGTCGCTCCAAAAATTGTGCTCCGATCTGTACCGCCATTCGTCCAGCCACTTCGCTCATCGGTGTGAGCAATGGCAATGTGCGATTAACCTCTACCGTTTCGTAAGCGATCCCGATTACTTTTTTCTCCAACAGTGCAGCAGCCAGCTCCGGCGCCGCAGCCAGATGAAGATACGTAAACAGAATCAATCCTTCGCGGAAATAACCGTACTCCGATGGAAGAGGCTCTTTTACTTTGAGAATCATGTCCGCCGTATCCCATACTTCGGCTGCCGCTGCCAGAATGTTCGCCCCGGTGCTAGCATACGATTCATCACTAAATCCGCTGCCTGTACCTGCCCCGCTCTCCACATACACATCGTGGCCGGCAGCCGTCAGCGTAGCGACACCTGCTGGTGTGATCGCAACACGGTTTTCGTTGTTTTTAATCTCTTTTGGGACTCCAATTCTCATGTTATTTCCTCCTTCAATAGGCGAATCTGATTTGTACACTTAGTATAGGATAGTAAAAATATCATGTAATCGTTCGATTTTCCAAATTTGAATAAAATGAATTGGTTGAAAACACAAAGAATTGATTGCAGTGGTAGGTTAATTGACATATATTAAGTAGCTGTTGATGAAATGAGGAGATATTAGGAAGATATTGTTGTAGTTGATGTGAATTATGATTGCATTTATAGAGTTATTACCCGGAAATGAGGAGAGGGGAACAAAGAGTTAGACGTTTTGAGTATCAATCACTTCCGGGAAGGAATAAGGGAACGGACTCAGGTGGAACCCAGGAATCTACGGATTAAGAGTGAATATAGATTCCTAGACTCCAAAGCAGTAAGATATTTTGATACACAAAAATCACTTTTCATTCATCGCCGTGTTAGGAGAGCGCTAACACTAGAAATCGTCCTTTTCCCTTATTTCCTTCCTTCCGTTCTGTGCTGCTTGCATCACATAGCTAAGCTCTAAGATCCGTATTGCAATGTAAAGTGAATGCTAATGGTTTACTTTATTATTCAATTTCATCAGCATATTATAAACCTAGGCACCAGTTAGAAGATATTCTACAGCAGTTCTACAGTTTCGAGAAATTATTATCGCTAACTGCACAAACTTCATTTTAAAAAACCTTATATATCCTCACAAATTTTTTGGGCGCAAATCAAATCGCCTATAGAACAAGGCTTGAGGGGTCGGCATAAATAAAACTGTGCATTATTCGTAATCTTATATGTATTCGCTTTAACTTCTATACCTTTAGCGCACTACGTTCATCAGAAGAAAGAGCAGATAGCCATCAGCCAACTGCTCTTTCATTTTGATTATTCGGGTATGAACACACCTACTGTTTCAAAGTATAACGATCTCATTGTGTCTTCTTGGTTCTCAATTGGCATTTCTTTAAACCATGGCTGCTCCATGTCTTCCTCTGAAAAGTCAAGATTTCTCCATAACACCAAACCTAGTTTCGGGAATCGATAAGTAAAACCATCTGAATCTTCTCGATCATAAGGAGAAATAGCATCAAGTATATCTACAAGCTTACTAGCTTTTGTTTTGAATAAATCAATATTGTTATAGTAACAACTAAACTCTATTTCTGCTCCAGCATTGATTTCTACAAAACTAACTATGTCTCCTTCGTATTCTATTTGAAAAGAAAGTTGAGAATTTGAAAGGAGTTTTTCTGCATCATTCTTCGACATTCCAATATGAATTTCACCTATAGACTTTCCAGGCTTTACATGAACTATAGCAGCCATTTATGCCAAACCTCCAAGTTATTATTGACTGACAAACCCAAAATATTTTTCGCAACGAGCAAGTGTAGCTACTATTTGATCCAAATATTTATCTGCCAGTGAACTATATTTGCCATCAGGATCAGAAGAAGCTTTAAAATCATTAACTTCAAGCTGCATCAATTCCTGATATTTTTTAGCTTTAAGGAGAGCAATTTCTTGAGTTGTAAACGCAGTTGCAGTTGTTCCGCCCCCACGCGATCCTGTTTTGTAATGATCAGCTTGAGTCATACGTATAGCAGGGGCTGTAGTATAACTATAACCATTAGAAGTCAATGCCTTTGTAGAAACAAAATGATGGCGTTCACCACCAAGAGCTGTCAAAGTATTATATGGTCCTGTTTGAAATAAATATCGTTGATATTTGTGATTATGCAACGTTTCGCTTTTATTATTATAAGCTTGTACCGTTGCATCTTCTTTTACAGTAATTTCATATTGGAAGAAATCAGAAACTTTGCTCCGAGGTTGACTCCAATTATATATAGGTCCTGAATTTACAGATGTTTTCGAAAATTTAACAGATGCAGCCTATGTAAATGTTTTTGCACTAAGATCAAATTTTCTAAGTACACCCGAAACAGAATCTAACGGGTCTTTACCAACATTGGTAACATTCACAGTAAAACCAGCGTTTGTTGTAATATAGTTGATATACCACACATTAGAAACACTTGCTACCTGTTCGCTTATTGTGTTATTTCGTTCTACAATTACAAATTGCTCAAAATTCTGGACAACATTCTTAGGTTGCTCAATTCCATATGCACTCATAATACGTTTTGCGTCTTCTGCTCCAACCTCTTGTTCAGTCTCAGCAGATATACCTAAAGTATGGGATTGAAGATTGAATTTTCGAATAATTTCGTCACTAGTCTCATTAGGTTTTTTCAACTTATCTTCGTAACCATTATCATAGATAAATTTCTTTACATCTGGGTATTGATCCAATTGATCAACGTTAAATGTTTCAAGATTGGTTTTAGATTGATCGTTTGTATCCGAGTAAACATCGTTTGATACAGGAACATATACGTCTTCAACTATTGGGCTATACACATTGCCAGACACAGATTGATTTAAGATCGATTTGTGCGGAGTAATAACTTTCTTTGGCATTTGCTTGATTAAACGTAAGGATGGGCGACAAAAGCAATGATGTAGCTAGAAATGTTGTAACAATTTTTTTCACTATAGCTATTCTCCTCTTCTTTATATTTTATTAGCCCGATATTTAAAGAACTTCATAGCAAACTAGTATTCCCTCTAAATCGGATAATTACGATTGTATATATCTGGTACCTTAATTAAAAGGCAACTAAAGCATCAATTTCGAATATACAATTGTATGCAATGTAACTTTTTGTCGATTATGTTTATTTAAGTAGGTATATTGCTTTGATTTACAAACTGACTACTAGAAACTATAAGTAACTTAAGGGAATACTATAATTTTGTAATTGTTTAATTTTGATTCGATAAGTTATTTGAGGGTTGCAAACTAATGTGACTTATTACTCACTAATACTAAATCTTTAGTATTTTTAGGGACATATGTCTCTAAGTCATATGTCGTTTCAAAAAAGTTTTTTCATCCCTTTCAGTCTGAGAATTTAACACAAATCTATAATTTCATTAAAGATACTATATTAACTTTTTGTATTTTCAATCTTTCATATTTATTATAATCGTCTTTTATATAAAACGTGCGTACAAAAATCACTTTTATTGTTTCAAAGTATTTTTTTGTTTTTTCATTATTTATTCTATTCACTTGTTCTCGCCCTTCGGTTGAGCTACACTCTCTACAATATCCTTCTATCGCTCTTTCTTCTTAATTATACACATCTTGCTTGTTTATACAGATAGATATTATGAGAAAACCCTTTAAAGCGAATACATATAAGACTATGAATAATACACAGTTTTATTTATGCCCATAATTGTACGGATATCTTTGATACAACTCCCTTCGCCGTTCAAGCAACTTTCCTGATCTGTAATAGTTATACAATAAAGCAAATAGCCTTATATCATGAATGCTTCCATATATACAGAATGTGCATATTGCCTCTTTCGGACAATAGCATGCATCTTCTCTATATTGAACGCTTATTCATGGTAAAGGCTATTTTCTTCCTACCTGTAAGTATGAGTATAGATATTCATTTTATCGTATGTTGTTGAGATTGATCGTTTCCTTAATAGCCTGTCTATATTAGTTACTTGTATCAAACCATAGTAATTTGAGTTCGAGGTACAGTGTAACTTTTTCGGACATGCTCGTCAGGTCGATGCCGCCTACTTCGGTAATTCGTTTGAGACGGTAGTTAAGTGTGTTGCTGTGTACATGCAATCGGGTAGCAGCGCGTTTCGTATCGCTATCCAGATCGAGGAAGACAGCAAGCGTTTGTAATAAGTTGCTATTATGCTCTTGATCGTAAGCTGCAAGTCGATCCAGTGGACCCCAGGTAACGGGGAACTGTTCGGCTTCACGGTGCATCGCTGGTAGATAGCGATAGAAGCCTGCTTCTGGATAATAGTGAATAGTACGTGTTTCCGGTAATTGACGGTGCAGCAATACTAGCTCGCGTGCCTGACGGTAACTACGCTGAATATGCAGTGCAGAGCCAACCTGTTCGCCTGCTGCGATATAGAGTTCTTCTTGTTGTGGCAGCAATTCACGTGTGCGCGTGATCATGGAACGGATTAACGCCGCAGCGTCTGCGTGATGGGCATTGATGGCGGTTGTTCCGAAGCCACATAGCAGTACAATCCGGCTCGGCTCCTGCATGTGCAGGGTGACCCGAATCGCGTATTCATTTGCTGCTTGCACGATTCGCTCAGACCAGCCGCTCATATCGGGTGGATGATCATGCTCCAGCAATAAGACATAATGATGAACGGGCAGTTCCACACCACTTTCTTTTGCTTGCTGGGCTGCTTCCTGCTCGGATTGAAATCGTCCACTCAGCAAACGACGCAGTAGATCGATATGCTGCTGACGACGCTGTTGTTGCATAATCTGTCCAGCGGCAATACGTGCGCCATGACGGAACTGCTCCAGCTGCTCATCCGTATAGGAGCCATCGTATTCTAAGAGCCAGATATAGCCAACAATCTCATCATAATGCCGAACAGAAATCGCCATCCGGCGACTTAGTCCGACTTCGCTTAACTGCTCGATATGCTGTGGTTCTGTACTATCTTGAAGTCGCTGCATCGCTCCCGACTCATATAAGGCACGCTGCACATGTTCCGGTACACGCCGTCCGATAATGGTAGCGATGCGAGCTGGGTCTGTATTCGGATCATGCATGCTATACGCCAGCAGGCGATGGGCTTCGTCTTCAATCGTAACCGGACTGCCCATCACCTCACTGATCAGTTCAGCCAGCGTTTGCAGGCTATCCACTTCACCTTCAATGATTTTCGCCATCCTGTATCCCTCATTTACCGAGTGTATAGCTATGCTGCGAATCGATTATTCAAATTCCTCTTCCAGTTGAAGCTCGCGTAACCATTTACGATTCAGTGATGCACGCTGAATCCAGACGATGAGCAATCCAGCAATAAGCGCGCCTGTTAGCCATATGATGTTGCCGGTAATGGCAATCGGTAGCCACAGTACAACAGCGACTACCCATTGTACGATCGTAATTAAGCGAATCGTTTCCAAACGTCGTGCCGCAGGCGGAAGCGGATAAATCGATAGCCAGAGTGTATCGGTATGTTGCTTGCGTAACATCGTGAGTTGCATGCCGGCCAAAATAATAAAGAGCAAATATACCGCGATTCCAAACCATGATTCACGCGCCAGCATGATCAGAATGATCCCAAACACGACGAAGCGGCTCAATGTTGGCAACAACTCGGTTCGAACGAACGTGCGCGTAAGCAAAAAGCGAAACGCCTGCTCCTGCTTCCACGGCAATCGTCGCCCGATAAATGATAGCCAGCGCCGATGATTGACTTTACGCTCGCCAGTCGGCACATCGACGAACCAGCCCAGCATGCGCATGACAGCAGCCGCATGATTTTTCTCAGCGGCAATGAGCCGTTCCCACGGCACAGCAACTTTCCCTGGCAAACGCAGGCAAATGATATACACGATGATACCCGCAGCCAGTACGATGATTGCCATCGGTAATGGCAACCAGAGCAAAGCACCAAGCAGTCCGATCATCGCTACATAGCGAAGCAGTCGGTATGATACACGGGCGCGCTGTCCTTCCATTCGCATCTCCTGCCAGCTACCATAGTTACTTGTTCCTTTGAGCAGCAAAATACAGATCAGCAAGACGAGTAGCGGCTTTGGCTCCATTACTGCACGCACATAGAATGGCCAGGCTACAATAACAAGGATCATCAACCAGAATGACTTGCCGATCATGCCACCGCGCCATGCCGGTGCAAAGTAACTTTTCATCTGTGTCTCCAGTGGAAGCATAAATACAACATCTGCCGGACGCATATACGTACGCACAGAGCCGTACACCGTGAGCGGTGTGAACAAGACGAGCATAATCCAGTATACAGGCAAGCCTGCCGGTATGTTCTGAACGAACGTCGTATACCAGGCGGCAAAGGCAATGAGCAGAAAGAATGTTAATACCGCCACACCACTCTGAATAATATACTGCGTATACGGCAAAATCTGTGCCCAAAAATCGCCGCGGCGTTTCTGCCGCAGCTCTGGCAAATTAGTCATTGCTCACCGTCCAGGTGGAGTCCTGCACCAGATCATAGAAAATCTGCTCCAGTGGTGTGCCCTGCTGACCCGTCTGCTCACGAATCTGCTCCAGCGTACCCTGCACAATAATCCGTCCACGATGCAGCACGATAAAACGATCACAATAATTTTCAATCGTTGATAAAATATGCGAGCTTAGCAGGATCGATGATCCGCCCTGCTTCGTTTCCACCATAAAATCAAGTAAGGAGCGGATGCCAAGCGGGTCCAATCCGAGGAAAGGCTCATCGATAATGTACAATGGCGGCGCTGCCACGAAGGCACACATAATCATTACCTTCTGCTTCATCCCTTTGGATAAATGCATCGACAGGCTATCTTCCTTTTCTTTCATATTAAAAAGGTCGATTAAACGGGCAGCACGGCGTTCATAATCCGCCGGATCGACGCCATAAGCACGCGCGGTAAATTCCAGATGTTCACGCACCGTCATTTCCTCATACAGCTGTGGTGATTCCGGTACAAATGCCAGGGAGGAGCGATATTGCTCTGCGTCTTTACGCAGTGTCGCTCCTTGAATATGCACTTCACCGCCCTGCGGTGTCATCAAACCGAGAATATGCTTCATCGTGGTGCTTTTGCCTGCTCCGTTCAGACCAATCAGTCCGATCATCTCACCTTTGCCCACCTGAAAACTAATATCGTGCAGGACAGGCTTGCCAAGACTGTAGCCGCCGGTCAAGCGGTCCACCTGAAGTACAGGTACCTGTTCCATCCTCATTCCCTCACTTTTCATCCGGGGAGCTTGCACGTTTGGCTTTCAGCCACTTCGGTGCTCCCTTGCTTTTTTTGTCCACATGACGAGCTTTCGGTTTATGATCACGTTTGCTAGTCGAAGCGGACTTGCTGCTGGCAGGCTTACGGACTACAGGCGCAGACGAAGCTGCTGCTTGCTGATCATCATTTGATGTAGAGGTAGACTCTGCTGTTGAGGATGCCGTAGTCTTCGGTTTGCTATCGGTACGACGAGCCGATGCGCGTTTGCCTGCTGGCGCACTCACGGTTTCGCCTCCACGCAATACCATTTCTTGCAAACGGATATGCAGCGTATCTGAAAATTTACGCATAATAAAACGCTCACGCTCCGTAATGATCGAAGCCGCTACACCCTTTTTGCCCATACGTCCGGTACGACCACTCCGATGCACATAAAATTCAGCATCAAACGCCGGGTCCAGACTGACAACCAGATTCAAGTCTTCAATATCCAGTCCACGGGCTGCCACATCGGTAGCGACGAGCACTTCCAGCTTGCCGGAGCGGAATTGGGACAGCACGGTGCTACGAGTCACTTTGTCGGCGTCACCGTAAATAGCACGCGCTTTAAAGCCCATATACTCCAGCTTCGATTCAACTTCACCAATCTGCTCGGTTTGATTTACAAATACGATCGCGCGTGTCGCCTTGTAATGACGCAGCACACGACGCAGCATATCCAGCTTATCACGTTCCTCTGCTACAAAATACACATGCTCAATCGCAGACGCTGTATGTTGTCCTGGTTCGATCCCGACAATGGCATGATCGTTCATTTCACGGTTGGCAATTTGATGAATTTCTTCATTAATTGTTGCCGACAGGAACACCAGTTGACGGTCACGGCGTGCGCTTTTAATAATACGCTGTACATCGGTACCTCCGCCTAATCCAAGCACCTGATCCACTTCATCGACTACGATCACATTGGTCTGATGCATTTTCAGCTTACGCAAACCGATCAGCTCATTGATCCGTCCTGGTGTACCGACCGCAATATGCGGATGGCGTCTTAACTTTTCAATCTGACGTTTGATCGCTGCGCCTCCGATCAGACCGAGTGAGGTAATGCCACGTTCTTCACCATAACGCTCACATTCACGCACGATCTGCATCGCCAGCTCCTGTGTAGGGGCGAGGATTAATGCTTGCAGCTCCTTTTGCTCTGGATTGATTCGTTGCAAAATCGGCAGCAGGTACGCGAGCGTCTTGCCGCTACCCGTCTGTGATTGTGCGAGTACATCGCGTCCTTCCAGCATGAGCGGAATCGTCTCCGCCTGTACCGGTGAAGGTGTTGTAATACCATAACGGGACAATGCATCATTCAAACTTTCATCCATGCCAAGCCCAATAAAATTCGTATTTGTTTCCATTGTATTCATCCTTTATATATCCATAGTATGGCGTCATCGTCACAATTGCTCGCACCCGCCGGGTACGATAGGTCTGTGTCATCGCAGCATGTATCATTATATCAGTATTCGCTTCGTCTGCGCACGCTCTTGCGATAATCTTGTACTTTTAGAATATGTATGCAAACTTGGATGCTTGGGGCAGACACCACTCCGGGAAGGAATAAGGGGACGGACTCAGGTGGAGCCGCGGGAATCTTTTGGATTAGAAAGGAATGAAGATTCCCGCCCCTCCAAATCAGTAAGATATTTTGCTCTGCAAAAATCCTTTTTTCATTGAACCCCGTGTTAGCACTGCACTAACACTAGAAATCGTCCTTTCCCCTTATTTCCTTTCCGCAGTGAAGTGTTGCTCGCATCATATAGGTTTGCGTACAGGCTCTAGCAAGTACTTGTAGCTTTGATTCTTTACTTCTTTACTTCTTTACTTCTTTACTTCGTTACTTCGTTATTTCGTTATTTCGTTATTTCGTTATTTCGTTATTTTTTCAATTTTACTTCCGATCAAAAAAAGAATAGGTCAACCGATCGATCAGGCGTGGGCATAACTGATACAGACGCATCGCGATACCTGCGTAACGGGGTAAATCGACTTCCTCGCGTCGTTTTTCCATCATGCGAATGAGTTCGCGGCATACTTTGTCGGTCGATAGCATAAATCCGCTCACATTGCTGACGTAGGCGCCGGTTGGGTCGGCTCGTTCGAAAAAGGCAGTATGGATCGGGCCTGGATTGATTGCAGATACGGTAATGCCTGTAGCGCGTAGTTCTTGCCGAAGCGAGTTGGTGAAACCGAGCACAGCAAACTTGGTGGCGGTGTAGGATGTGGATTTGGCAGTGGCGAATTTGCCTGCCATCGAAGCGACATTTAGAATCTGTCCACCACCGGCTTGCAGCATATGAGGCAGCACGGTATGGGTACAGCGCACGATGCCCATGTAGTTTACGTCCATCATCTGTTCATACTGTTCCAGATCGGTATCCAACATGGCGGTAAATTGTCCGTATCCCGCATTGTTAAGCAAAATATCGATGCGTCCATATTGTTCGATGACTTTCGCAACGACATGCTCGATCTCGTCCTGTTGCTGAACATCCATCGCAAAGACGCGGTGCTCCCCCCGTAACTGCTGCGAAAGTTGCTCCAGCTTCGCCTGTGAGCGCGCGGTCAAGATCGGAATGGCTCCTTTTTCCGCAAGCATTTCAGCCGTCCGTGCGCCCAATCCACTGGAAGCACCGGTAATGAGTACGATTTTGTTGGCAAGTGTCACAATAAGCCCCCCTAGTCTAGTTTCATTTTAGGGGATGCTGGTGCTGATATCCAGCATTATCCGTATCCTGCCATATGGAATGTACCTATCAAAAAAGCCATCCCTTGCCTCTAGGGCAGGGACAGCTTTGATTTGTGTATTCACCGTTCGTTGGGTCAAGGCCATTTATGGAGGTCTTACATGTTACCGTTATCGGCACAGTCGAGAAGTGTTGAAATCAATCAGCTTGGAAATTAGGACACCATGACCTGAATGTCCAATTCGCCAATGCCATCCATGATCAGAGGAATGGTCAATGCTTTTGTAGACATAAAGCCTGTCACTGCACTTGTTTTCATCACTTTTGGCGGTGTGATATCTACTGTTACACCTTGATTGGATAAAATGGTACTTGCGTTACCGCTAATCATATTACCCAGCTCGGAAATAGCACTTTGGCCCATTTCGTCCATTTCAGTTAACACAAAACCGCCCATCATAGCTGATACCATACGCAGTGCTACACTTTCATGAATACCGAAAATGATATCACCGCTCATCTGTCCTGTCATGCCGATTTGAATCCAAATATGATCATCCACCAGTTCGATATCCTTGATACCGAGATTTCCGGTGGAAGGAGAGACCTGAACAACCTGTCCGATTACCAATCTCGCTGCTTCCAAAAAAGGATTAATTACTTCCGCCTTCATACTTTAATACTCCCCTCCGCTAATGGGTTAATATTTTAAATGAAACTTATGACCTATAATTAGTAAACTCATTATACCTTATAACCTAGTACAATTCATCCAGAAACCTACCCCTATCCCAAAATATTTAAAATATTTTTCGGATATGTTGCTGGAACGACTCTTTCACATCTTTCATAGGTATAAAGATGCTTATTTCGTCGATTTTTCTAGGCCCATTCGACGACTTTTTACTATTATCGGATAATGTAGCGATTTTATGTATACTACCGTTTGCTAAATTGCTCAAAACACGTCGTTTTTTTGTAAAAAGTTTCCGTTACCGCTTCCGTAAACTTGCGAAAGTATGCGAAATTGCAGAAATGTATTTTCAGCCGCATTGCTGGTTTTTCAGCAATCCACTATAATTTATGAACAGGTGTACATAAGGAGGAACTCATGAATATCAGTCAACTGGAAACATTATTGACCATTTCGCGCACCATGAGCTTCCGTAAGGCAGGTGAACTGCTGAATCTCACCCAGCCTGCGGTATCCGCTCAGATCAAAAGCCTGGAGGATGAGTTCAAAACGGTGCTTGTTAACCGTAACCAGCCGGTAACGCTGACTGACCAGGGAACGGTATTTCTGGAGCATGCAGAGCAGATTTTATCGGTTGTTGAGCAATTAAAACAGCGCCTTGCTGATCTGGACGAAACGCCGCAAGGGCGAATTTTGCTCGGAACGACGACTTCGATTGCCATTCAGATTTTACCGAGAGTGCTGGCGTATTTTCAAAATCAATTTCCACTGATTAAAACGATGATTCATTCGATGCCTTCCTCTCAAATTTATAATAGTGTAGAGCATGGTCTGGTCGATGTTGGAATCGGTTACCTGATTGAACGGAATCCGAATCTGGAAACGTCCATTCTATACTATGATATGTTTGAGCTGGTCGTCTCGCCCCAGCATCCGCTGGCACGTACACGCAAGGCGACGATTCAAGATTTGCAGCACCTGCCACTGATTATGCTTTCGCCCGATACGGTCGGACGTCGATTTGTAGATGAGGTGTTCAAGCAACATGGTGTTGTACCCGAAATTATTATGGAGCTATCCAGTAGTGAGGAAGTGAAGCGGATGGTTGAGATTGATCTCGGCGCTGCCATCATTTCGCGCCAGTCGATCAGCAGTGAACTTCGTCATGGCACACTCGTAATGATTCCAATGCCTGAGTTCGAAGTTAGCCATCCGGTAGGATTAATTTACAAATCTGGACGCTATCTAAACTCGGCAATGCGTCAATTTCTGGATGATCTGAAAGGCATGCCTGCTGATCATTTTCTCAGTCCAGAATAATCCGTACTTCAATTATTCCATATTGTCAGAAAAGTTTCGGTCAGGCTAGAACAGGTCTGTGATTCAGACTATTTAGATTATGTAAGCTATTAGACTCTTTAAACTGTTTAGAATACAAATGTCGAATACGACTTATTATGATTCAGAAGCAAAGGAGCGAGCCTATGAAATTTGATCTTCATACCCACCATTATCGCTGTGGACACGCGGATGGCAATATCCGCGATTATGTTGAAGCAGGCATTAGCGCCGGTTTACAGGTGATCGGTATTTCGGATCACACGCCTTATTTTGGCTTTGAAGAGGATCAAGCCTTTCCGAATACTGCGATGGGAAAAAGCCAGCTTGCTGCCTACGTGCAGGAAGTGCTTGATTTGAAAAAGGAGTATGCGGGCCAAATTGATGTGTTGCTCGGTATCGAATCCGATTATTTTCCACATCATGCCCATTTGTACAAAGCAGCACTGGATGCCTATCCATTCGACTATATTATTGGCTCCGTCCATTTTAGCGGCGGCTATAGCATTTTTGACCCTACACGCTGGGAAGGACTGAACAAGCAGGAAAAGGTCGCGACGAAGGCGGAGTATTTCCGTATGATCGGCGAATCCGCTAAGAGTGGCATGTTCCACATCCTCGGTCATATTGATGCGATGAAGAGCAGATATCCCGAATTTAGCGATATTGAAGCACCGGAAGCGCTGGACGATATGTTACGCACGATCGCTGACTCCGGTGTGGCGATTGAGGTGAATACTTCCGGCAAAATCAAACTGTGCGGACTGTGGCATCCGATCGATGCGATGCTGGAACGCGCCTTCCATTTTGGCGTGGAAATTTCCTTCGGCTCTGACTCTCACGTACCGGAGCGCGTAGGGGATGACTTTGAGCTTGTGGCGAGCAAGCTGCGTGAGATCGGTTATACGGAATGGGTGTATTATAAGCAAAAGCAGCGTCAGGTTGTGGCCTTGTAACGATAAATAGATAGCAATTAGCACAAAAAGAGGACCTGCCCACAGGGGACAGGTCCTTTTGCATGTATCAAAAAGGGGGTCTTGTTATGTATCATAAAGCAAGCTTGTTAGGATTGCATTGCAGCTATGTTGCAATTACATAACAATCACTACCAAATCCTGTACAAAGCACATTTTACAGCAACTCATGAGCGAATGAAGGCGGAATGACATTACGTCTGCTTTCGTGCAGCCTTACCGTTAGCTATCTGCTCTGCACGTCGTCCTCTATTCACCAGCATAATGCTTGCCGTAACAAGCACCAGTGCGACCAGTGACCAGAGCGAAGCACGCTCACCGAGCCAGACGGCAGAGAGAATCACACCGAATGGCGGAGTTAAAAACAGATACATCGACACACGGCCAACTTCGTTATATTTCATCACCGTATTCCAGAGCGCAAACGCACCAGCTGATAAAAGCGCCAGATACAATAACATAAGCAGTCCTATACCGTCCCATGCAAACGGAAACGGATGACCTGATGCACAGCCGATGATAACGAGTCCGAGTCCACCCCAGAACATTTGTCGTCCGGTCAGACTGATCACTGGCTCGATAGCTGCCTCGCGGCGTGCCAGTACATTACCGACTCCGCCGGATAATGCAGACAGTAACATAAGCAGTTCTGCGACTCCAAATGTAATATGCAGCTGATTTCCAGATGCCATACCCATTACCGCAATACCGCCAAAACCGAGCAGCAAGCCCAGCCATTTACGCAAAGAGAGCTGTTCTGTTTTCATCATCCAGCGCACTGCTAACAACTGAAACAGAGATACCGAACCGGCGATGATCGACATCGTCATGCCTGAACCCTGTCCAAGCGCAGCATATACAAACACATATTGTAAAAATGTTTGCAGCAGCGCCAGCACAAGCAGTGACGACGCTTTGACCCGCTGCGGCTTGATGCCTTTACGCTGTAACAGGCGCGCCAGCACCATCAGCAGCAGTCCTGCCAGTACGAATCGATAGCCGGCGAACAGCCACTGGGCAAAGGGATCATTGGATGCAATATGTAGATGATAATAACTCAGCTTGATAAAGGGCAGCGCGCTGCCCCACAAAATCGTCGCGGCTACCGAGCTGACCATAATGCCTGTTGTGCTGGTGAACCAGCGTTCAGCCGTCATGAGGAAAAGGACTCTCCGCTGTTATCCAGCAGCTGAGCATGCATCGCTGCACGCTCTTTGCGCAGCTCGAATTCACTGTTGGCTACGGAATAGACGACGATGCCCATCTCCTGCCAGTAGCTGCGAACACCAGAATTGGATGGCGGCTGCTGGCGCATGCCGTTTTTCTCCAGTACGCGAATGGACAGATCATTTTTGATATGGCAGCGCCCGACGATATAGGACAGATCCATCTGCTGAAATCCAAATTCAATCAGACGTCCCACCGCTTCTGTCGCATAGCCCTGACCCCAGAAGCGCTTACTGAGCGCAAAACCGATCTCTGCGCGAGCTGCACGTTCATCCCAGCGCTGGAACGAACACACGCCATACATCTCATCCCCTGCCGCCGACATAATCGCAAAATGAATCGAACTCATACTACGGAACGCTTCTTCCACACGTCGCCCCAATCGATCCGGTTGCAGCTTCTGATATTCCTTCATCTCCGGTGTACCATACAGATACGTGATCACCTGCGGATCACTCGCACAGTCCCACCAGCGCTCAATATAGTCAGCAGTCAGTCGGCGGAGCGATAAACGCTCGGTATACAGATCAGGTATTCCTTTTTTCAAATCCTCTTTATTCAGCATGGTCACTCCTCCAGTCGCTTACGTCTGCAATCCCCGATAAATGCCGGTACGCAGTTCTTTAATATAAAAATCAAGCGCTGGAATTCCAGCATGCTGTGCATCCTGAACCGCTTGTTCTACGTCATACGGAATACGCATAAATTGCAATGAATACGGAACCAGCTCTGTCGCATCTGGTTCCCCTTCCAGAATAACATAAGAAGCGCCCTTTCCGTCGAGCGGATTGCCGACACTCCCTACGTTAAACAATACATGTCCATCCAGGTGCTGCATATAAGCATTATGAATATCTCCATAGCCAACGATGTCGGGCAGACGTGACTGAAACGGGCTGTCTTGAGCCGCCAATGGACTCCCCTCTTCCACAGCCGTGAACATGCCCATACGTGCCTCTATCGCATCCCAAGGCTGGACACGTTGAAATACGCTTTCTGGCGAGGCATGTACGAACGAAATCAGTCGTCCGCTCAGTGTAAAATCATATCGTAATGGCAGCGAATCCAGATAAGCGAGCCGCTCCTCACCGAGACGTCTGGCATGCCAGCCAAACAGCTCATCCTTCTCACTCATACGCACGATTAGCTCTTCCCAATTGCCACGCAGTACGACCTCACAACGCTGCCGTACACTATCGGTAATCCGAATCGAATCCGGCCCTTTACCGACAAGGTCACCGAGGCAAAAAATTCGCGTAATGCCACGGCTGTCGATATCATCCAATACAGCCTGCCATGCCGGATAATTGCCATGAATATCAGATATTAGTGCAATGCGCTCCATGAAAAATCCCCCATCTTGACCGTTTGCCGGTATTCGTCTCATTTCTCTTCACCCTTGTGCATACGCCTAACTACAGACTTTATTACTCCTCGCGATCATGTAGTGTATACACTTAACAATGTGCTGGATTGATCGTCGCGATCATGTGCTGTATACACCTGACGATATGCTGGATTGATCGTCGCAATCATGTGCTGTATACGCCTGGCGATATACTCGATTGATCGTCGCGATCATATACATATGTTTAACGACGTGCTCTATGGCTCTACGCGATCATGTGTATATATAACGATGTACTTTATTGCTCTGCACGATATAACGTAAAAATCGTCAATTCCGGTCGGCACATAAACCGCACCGGAAGCTGTGACATCCCAATGCCACGATTAACGTACAATGGCAAATGTCCGTCTTTGCCTGCACGATAGCCGCCCATAATGTATTTCCGTGATCCTTTAGGGGTGATGATCGCACCGAATAATGGCAGGCGAATCTGTCCACCGTGGCTATGACCGGATAGCTGCAAACGGAATTTAAGTTCCTCTGGCACACGATCTGCATAATCTGGCTCATGCATAAGCAAAATACGGCAGGCTGCGTCTGGAACGCCACGTGTTGCCTTTTGCACATCGGGATTACCGAGTAACTGGTCATCCAGCCCGACCATCGCCAGTATACCGTCCTGACGATGCACCAGACGATGCTCGTTAATGAGCACTTCGAAATCTCCCTGTTGCAGCAGTTGGGTGACCGCTACGACATCATCCAGATAATCATGGTTGCCAAGTACTGCATATTTGCCCAGCGGCGCCTGTAGGCGCTGTAAAGCCGCTACACCAGTTATTAAATCAGCCGGATGCTCGTCAACGATATCGCCGGTAAAACAGATCATATCCGGCTGCTCGCTATTGATCACATCGACCAGTTGCTCCAGATCGCTCGCATTTTTGCCCATGCCCAGATGCATATCGCTAAACTGAACGAGTCGCATTCCATTCAGACTGGGCGGCAAATCAGGCAGCTCCAGTCGAATCCGAATTTTCTCCAGCCAGTTCGGCTCGCCAAACCACGTATATCCTAATCCGCCCGCACCAAGCGCTGCACCGACCACGGCACTACTTTTTAGAAACTGTCGGCGTGTAATGCCACGTTTACTGCGTTTGTTTGTTGCTGGCTGCCTGGTTTCATCTCGGTTAGCTAATAAAAGCGAGTTAGGTTGCCCCGCAAACATGGACACTACCGGATCATGGGTATGAATAAAACTCATTATGTTTAGACTTATAAGGAACGGTTGCCGAAAATGAAATCGATGCAGACCGATCCATTTTGGCACCGCACCTTTATCTGTATATATTGCTTCGTTGCGATGCTTCAGATACGTTCCCTCCGTTTCCAGACTGCACTATACCGATTCAGTCGGATGCACACCGGCCGCTTGCACTTGCTCCGGTTGCGATATATTTATTGACTATTTTGGCGCAATACGCTTACTGTCGTCAAATATACCGCAGATGTGCGGGGAAATAGCTGTACCATTTACTCGCTTTTAGTTTGAACACCGGTTGCTGTCAGGCTTATGAACAAGTCCGCAGCTTCGTACCTTTTGACTAATACCATGACCCACTTTAATTGAAAGCCTGATTTATTCCATCGTATATTGTATGCGACGTTTTATTAAGATTTTCTCTTTTTACCGACCCTTGCAGTAGTTCTTGCACTAGTTCTTGTTCTCATTCAAGCTTACGTCTGCTTGCCTTTAAATACAATGCGCTGCAACTGTTCTTCGGAAGCTTCATACGCTTCCGCCAGCCCCTGCTCAGCGATCGACGACTTGGACACCTCGCGATAGATCACGGTCACCTCAACCGGCTGCTGAAATGGGAATGGATCAAGCTCCACATAACGCTCATCCAGCCACTTTGGCATGATCGTCTCATACTGGGCAGCTTCCAATTTCTTGCCCACATCAAAGCCATCCTTCCACCACTGCATCTCGTCTTCCTTAGCGACACCCGGCTCATTCAGACATACATATAGTGACAGATCATCACATAGTTCTAACACTGCACGATGAAAACGAAGTTCTTCTTCTCCCGGCGAAGTCAGTGCTTTAATGCGCTCATGCCGCTGCGCTTCCTCTTCCAGAAAGGCACGACAAAATGGATCTTCCGCACCATAATGACTGATCAATGCACAATAATGCAAACTTGCCAGCATCGCCGCGTATGGACTCATCTCCTCCATCTGATCAATGCCATAACGGTAAAAAACAAGCTTGGCTGGCTCTGGAAAATCCAAAAACGAGAACGGACGCTCCTTCGCATCGTTCCAGATCGGAATGCGATCGAGCGGAATCCAGCCGCGATCATGCTGTTCACAACCAAGTAACACTTCATCCCAACGCTTCGGATCGCGGGTTGGTCCTGCATGCAGGTTTCTGGAAAACTCACCGGATACACGGGCATGGTCATGCTGCCGAATCATAATAAAAGAATGTTCTCTTTCTCTCCAGATCATAAGTAAGTGCCTCCTTTGGCGAATAAAAGTAAGATCGTGCTGTTGTAATGGGTAGATTAGGGCGGCAATCGCGTATGCGTCATACGCCAATCGTATACCGACATATGTAAAGCACATCACAGACCGTACCTTCAACCGATCGGATCGATTTCGGCAACATGCCTGTTTCTATTTATATAGCCTTAGCGATTCGTTTCCAACCAGCCGGATGCATAATCAACCAGTGCAGGCTGCGATACTAATCTCGCCGTCGCATTGCCGATTTTACCGCTGACAACGAGATGCGGACAATCCGCTTCCAGATCGGCACCAATATCATCAAAATCATCCGAATTAAAATTCAGATCGCGAAAACGAACCCATTGCTTACCTTTGTCCGTCATAACAGGCGCATCCATCATAATCGTCTTTTTGCCATTCCATTCGGCATGATATTCTGCCAGATGGATCGATGTATTTGTCACATACTCCGTACCGAGCATAAGCACATAGCCATCATTATCATATAGATGCTGTAACGGCGAACTGTTGCCAAGCCCATAATCCAGCTCATGATGTTCCGTCCATGCCTGTGCATGTTTGCCCCATACAGCGAACGATACATGTGGATGCTCACTACGCAGCACACCACGCTGCTTGCGGAACGTTTCCGCAATCGCACCCATCCCTGTCGTCACGGTAAAATCAGGATCATACGGGGGCATACTTTCACGAATCAAATCCCACCAGCGCGGATCGGCAGGCGGATAACGCCACAGCTTCGGATCGGTCAACTGCGACGTTTGTGTCGGCATCATTAATGTGCCTTCTGATCCCAGCACATCCTCTAACGCAAGAATGACGGTCTCCGCTCCACCGGGAATCCAGCCCCCTATACTTTTAAGCGACGAATGCAGCAGAATGCTCATACCTGCCTGTACGCCCAGTGCAGCAAACTCCTGCTTGAGCTGTGTAAAACTGATCGGTTTTTCCGTAATCATAGAACTTCCTCCAAAATGATGTTGAGACTTCGATGTTCAAACCGTATGCAAATAACAAAAAGCGGGCCGCACTGGATATGCGCAACCCGCTCCTGCCGAAATGGTTCCCTACCTACTACACGGACCGAACCATACTCGATTCACTATATTGCCGGTTGATATTGATTATACACTCAACCAACGTTTAAACATACGCTTATTCGTTTCCTTGTTCAGGTCAGCAATAGACGTGGTGAGCGGAATGCCTTTTGGACATGAACGCACACAGTTTTGCGAGTTACCGCAAGCCTCAATACCGCCTTCGCCCATAATCGCATCCAGACGCTCTTCTTTGTTCATTTCACCTGTAGGGTGAGCATTGAACAGACGCACTTGAGACAGAGGAGCTGGACCGATAAAGTCCGTTTTCTCGTTCACGTTTGGACAAGCTTCCAGACATACGCCACATGTCATACATTTGGACAGCTCATATGCCCATTGACGCTTCGTTTCAGCCATACGCGGACCTGGACCGAGATCATACGTACCGTCAATTGGAATCCATGCTTTAACCTTTTTCAGTGCACTGAACATACGGCTGCGATCGATCACAAGGTCACGCACAACCGGGAATGTTTTCATTGGTGCAACCGTAATCGGCTGCTCCAGCTTGTCGACGAGAGACGAACAAGCCTGACGCGGCTTACCGTTAATAACCATCGAGCAGGCACCGCACACTTCTTCCAGACAGTTCGATTCCCAGCATACTGGCGCTGTATCTTTACCGCTGCTGTTCGTCGGATTGCGCTGAATTTCCATCAAGGCGCTAATGACGTTCATACCCGGACGATACGGAATTTCAAATTCCTCTGTATAGGATGGACCTTCTGGCTTGTCCTGACGGGTGATGACAAACTTCACTTTCTTCGCTGTCTGCTGTACGGCCGGATTTCCGGTTGAAACTGCTTCCGCCATGGTAATGCCCCCTTCATTTCATAGGCTACTTGCTTGTGTAATAACCAACCGAGTGGAAAGGTCGGACTACCTTATAGCGGTAGCCTGACCTGTACGATATTTTGTGTGGTAGCATTCTTTTCATTGGATCATATGTTGATCGCGCTCAATATGTGATCAGACAATGAATGTAAACCGAACATCCGATGACACAGCTTAATTAGCTTTTGGAATAGTCACGGATACGCGGCGGAATCAACGATACATCGACTTCATCGTATGAGATCTTTGGTCCATCCGCTGTCCATGAAGCGATCGTCGTTTTCAGGAAGTCCTCGTCGTTACGCTCTGGGAAATCCGGTTTGTAATGCGCACCGCGACTCTCGTCACGCATCAGCGCGCCCAGCGTCATCGCTTCGGCAAGCTCCAGCATATTCCACAATTGACGGGTGAAAGCGACACCCTGGTTGTTCCAGCGCGAAGCATCGTTCACGTCAATTTTAGTGTAACGTTGTTTCAATTCCTTGATTTTGTTAATTGTAGCTTGCAGCTTGTCATTGTAACGAACAACCGTCATATTGTCGGTCATCCATTCGCCCAGCTCACGGTGGATCACATAGGCGTTTTCGTTACCGTCCATACTGAGCAGACGCTCGTATTTCTCTTCATGCTGCTTACGCGATTGATCGAATAGCGATTGCGGTAAATCCGCAGCGGACTTTTTCAAACCTTTTACATATTCAACCGCTTTTGGACCGGCTACCATACCACCGTAGATAGCGGACAGCAGTGAGTTGGCGCCCAGACGGTTGGCACCGTGATACTGGTACTCACACTCGCCTGCTGCGAACAGACCCGGGATATTGGTCATCTGGTTATAATCGACCCACATGCCGCCCATCGAGTAGTGAACCGCAGGGAAGATTTTCATCGGGATTTTGCGCGGATCGTCACCCATGAATTTCTCATAGATTTCGATAATACCGCCCAGTTTAACGTCCAGCTCTTTCGGGTCTTTATGAGACAGATCGAGGTAGACCATGTTTTCAGCGTTGACGCCAAGCTTCTGGTTCACACACACGTCGAAGATTTCGCGAGTGGCGATATCACGAGGTACGAGGTTACCATACGCCGGATATTTTTCTTCGAGGAAGTACCACGGCTTACCGTCTTTGTACGTCCAGATCCGACCACCTTCACCACGTGCCGACTCGGACATCAGACGTAGTTTGTCATCGCCTGGAATCGCTGTCGGGTGAATTTGAATGAACTCACCGTTCGCATAGTTAACACCTTGCTGATACACCGCACTTGCCGCTGTACCTGTATTGATAACCGAGTTGGTCGTTTTGCCGAAAATAATACCAGGACCACCGCTCGCCAGAATAACCGCATCAGCAGCAAAGCTGGAAATTTCCATCGAACGCAGGTTTTGCGCATTGACACCGCGACAAACACCTTCGTCATCCAGAATCGCACCGAGGAATTCCCAGTTCTCGTATTTGGTCACGAGACCAGCGGTTTCCCAGCGACGTGCTTGCTCATCAAGTGCATACAACAGCTGTTGTCCGGTCGTTGCACCGGCAAATGCTGTACGGTGATGCTTTGTACCGCCGAAACGACGGAAGTCGAGCAAACCTTCAGGCGTCCGGTTGAACATAACACCCATCCGGTCCATCAGGTGGATAATGCCTGGTGCCGCATCACACATCGCCTTAACCGGCGGCTGATTGGCAAGGAAGTCACCACCATAGACCGTATCGTCAAAATGCAGCCACGGCGAGTCGCCTTCCCCTTTTGTATTAACCGCACCGTTGATGCCGCCCTGCGCACATACGGAGTGCGAGCGCTTCACAGGTACGAGTGAGAATAGATGAACGTGTACGCCAGCCTCTGCTGCCTTGACCGTAGCCATTAGGCCAGCCAGACCGCCGCCCACAATAATAATATTGGATGTTGCCATAAGAAATTACCCTCCCCTTTAACCTGCTTGCTCTGGGGACAACTTCATATCCGCTAAACGGATCATAAAGGCTGCCACACCGCGAATTTATGCTACCAGCGCACGAATACTTTCAAATGCAACAGTCGGGTCCTGGAACTCCACATTACGGAAGGCTACCATGGACAGAATAAACATTACAGCTACGACTACGAAGATCGTCATGCAAATGTAGCTGGACACACGCTGTGCGCGTGGGCCAACTGTAATTCCCCATGTAACGAGGAAAGACCAGAGTCCGTTGGAGAAGTGGAAAGACGCTGACACAACACCAATCGCATACAGTACAAATGTAGCTGGATTGGTCATAATATTGTGCATGATGCCACCGAGCTGTTCGTGTGTAACGTTACCAAGTGCTACCTGGAAGCGCGTATCGTATACGTGCCAGGCTACATAGATAAATGTGATCACACCGGTTACACGCTGTAGCGTATAACGCCAGTTGCGCTCATTTCCAAAGTGATTGTTGTTCGGCTTGGCCTGGTATGCGATATACAGACCATAGATGCCGTGGTACAGTAACGGCAGGAAGATAAAGACAATCTCCAGAAACAGCACGAGCGGCAGACCGTTTAAAAAGGCCACGCCCTGGTCAAATGATTCCTTTCCTCCTTCATAAGCGGAAAAGTTGGTGATCATGTGCTCAATAAAGAACAGACCCAGTGGAATGATCCCGAGCAACGAGTGCAGCCTTCTGGCGTAGAAGCCTTTCATGAATGACGTTCCCCTTTCATAATAAGAGCGTTTTCATCGTGACAAGCATTGATAATGCTGCCTAAACTTGAATGAACAAAATATTCGGACCTCTGCTCATTCTTGCATAGGAAGTTCCCCATCTTCCGTAGCATTGCAACCTGTTCATGCCTGCCAGGAATCGCAGTATGTCGCGTATTGTGCGTGCTTCGTTTGAAGGATCGTCACAGAACACCTAGTGTGAACAAGTTGTGTCACTTTTTATGTTACTCTAAATTGTCTTATAATGGAATTGCAATATAATTATTAATTGTTATAACTTTTTTGCATAAGAGAGGAGCTTTTCGTCACATGATCGAAGATCTTGATGTGTTTGCTGTCGTTGTGGAGCAATCCAGCTTGAATCAAGCTTCCCGTTTGCTCAATTTGTCTCAGCCTGCTCTATCTCGTAAAGTCGCCAAACTGGAGGAACAACTCGGCGTTGCGCTCTTTAATCGCAATGGTAAACGGCTGGAACTGACCGCCATCGGCAGATTAACCTATACATTTGCACTGGAACAGCGTCAGCAGCAGCTACGCTTTTTGCAAAGTTTAAACCGTTACAAATCCGAAGAACAGACTACCGTCACGTTCGGAGCCAGCCTGACCACACTTCAAACGACGATGCCACCGCTTGTACGCAGCTTTACCGAGAAGCATCCGTATGCCGAGGTGAAGCTTATTACAGGTAAGACGCACGAGATTGTCAATGACATTCGTGACAAAAGAGCTGATATCGGCATTGTCGCTTCATCGATTCACGAATCCGGTCTAGTATGTGTGCCCTTATTCGATGATCATCTGGAACTGGTGGTGCCCAAAGCACATCCATTAGCTGAGAAAAAGCAGCCTGGTATGCAGCAGCTACAAGGCTTGCCGATGATTATGTTTTCCAAAGGTACATGGTATCGTAAGCTGATCGATGATGTGTTTCATCGGTATATGGTCATGCCTGATCTGCGCATGGAGATCGATTCGTTTGAAGCGATTGTACGATTGCTGCCGATCTGTATGGCGGCTGCCTTGCTACCACGTTCGTATATCGGAGAACAATTGCTGTCGAGCAATGAGCTGGTGTCGCTCCACATTCCAGAGCTGGAGCAGACGCGCCGTACAACGTGTCTCATTTATAATGAAGCAGCTGATCTGGGTACCGCCGCACGGCAATGGATTGCCGATACGACCGCTGGCTTTAAAAGTCGTAAACCGATGATTCGGGATGCTAATATTCGGGTCGAAGACAATCCGCCTGTGCTGGAAAATGAACAGTGGCCCACCGAACATAACCATAACTTTAACGTGGATTGACATCTGATCGAAATCGTACATGTACACTGAGCGCATAGGCTATAAAGTTGCTGTCTTTATTGAGCGTTTGCTTAATCGTCTGCTTCAATGGAATGCTTAACCGTTGTTCTGAATAATTCATCCCAACTATAAGTCGTAATTACAGCTCTCAACAATACACGTTAACAATCAAGCTCCACCATAAACAGCGATACTACACAGGGCGATAATCGTCTATTTCCCTGCCCTGCTGTCTTTTGCAAACACCGTATGATTACGTTACACTTGCAATATCTATGTCTGGCCTGTGCCAGCACACTCTAATAATCTGTACACCATTATTATAGGAAGATAGGGAGGAAGTTATGAATCCTGTAGGCCAACCTGTACAACTCAAACCGAATTATAAATGGCTCGGTTTGCTCGCGGTCATTGCATTGCTCATATTCCTGTTCACCCAGGTATTTCCGCTTACAGCTTCGGATACACTGGAAGCCCAGCAAACCGCATCCATTACGGAGGAGCAAGCGATTCAGAGCGCCAATACATTCAAAGCCAGCCTGCCCATGAATGAAAATGATCGGGCAGCACTGGGTGATCCGACGATCACGTATGTGACAGATGCAGCGCTAAGCGGCTATATTGCGCGTGAAAAGCTAACTAAAGAATATACAAATAACATTGAGAAATGGGCACCTTATGATGTATTTCGGGTTCATTATCAAAGTTATCAATATTCTGTAGATATGGATGTACATATGAATAGTGGCAATGTACTTGGATTTCGTATCCACGCCATCAATAATAGCTTGAACTCGATGTCTTCTAGCAGCGATAGTGATCTGCCAGCAGATGACGGTTCGCTTTTATTGGAAGATAAAGAGCAGCTTGCTCGTCCACTGTTGCAAAAGCTTGGCTATGATCCCTCCAAGCTGAAGCTACAAACGACCGACATTGAAACTGGACTGGACTATACGGTTCCTACTGCCAAACTTGGCGAATCCATATTGCATATCCAGTTAACGTTTAACAATGATGAAGTCGCTTCGATCGTACCTGTGATCACACCACCAGCGACTTACACAAGCTATATTAAATCCCAGACCACGCTCGCTACGTGGCTAACGTTCCTCGGCTACGGTCTGTTCACACTCGTACTGGGCGTGCTGGCAATCGTATTTGCTTCATTAAAACGCAAGCATACTTCGTTTACACGTGGCATTATATTAACGTGTATATACACTGCCGTTTCAATGATCAGTGTATTTAATATGTGGCCTTATCTTGAACGGGAATATGGACAAACCGGCTGGACAGGACAGCTTACGCTGCTGTTTCTCGTTATTTTACAGCTTGTACTGAATGTGATGATGGCTGTGCTGCTGTACTTCTCGCTTGTCGGCGGGGATGGTCTATGGCGTGAACGTGGTCTGAATATGTGGCCTCGCTCACGTGAGATCGGCTATGGCAAATATGTACTGCATAGCGCAGCGGTCGGTTATTTGTTCGCGATCATGTTGCTCGGTGTACAATCGATCATCTATCTGATCATGGAGCCGGCATTCGGTGTCTTTTCCTCCACCGATGATTCCAGCTCCCCCTATAATATGGTCGTGCCTGCGCTGTTTCCACTGCTAGCGTGGATGGCAGGAATTGGCGAGGAAGGCGTATACCGTCTGTTCGGTATCGTGATGTTGAAAAAATTGCTGCGCAATACGTTTGCCGCTGCCGCGATCACATCGATCATCTGGGCGCTCGGTCATACGCTGTATCCGATTTATCCAGTCTACTCCCGTCCGATCGAACTGCTCATTATCGGCTTGCTATTCAGCCTTGTATTTATACGTTATGGTTTTATCGCAGCTGTATTTGCACACGTCATGTTTGATACGATTCTAATGTCGCTAAGCCTGATGTCGCTTGGCGGATGGGGAAATACGACACTTGGCATCGTGTATATCATTTTGCCAGCTGTGATTGCTTATGGGATTTACCGGTATACACGGAATAAAGGTGTAGCGAATATGTATCCGCCTTATGTACCGCCAGCACCGCAGCAGCCGCCTTTTGCACCACCGACGTATCCAACGCCGGATGCCGGTCATCCGTATTATCGTCCATATGAGGGCAAGCCAGGTGATGTGCCTAATGATCCTTCGCGCTTTCGTCTGTATCAGGATCAGGATCATAAAGTAGCAGAATCACCATCGGTAACAGCGACGAAACCGTCTGAGTCGGAGGATGATAGCCGCCCTATCGCCCCGTCACTAACGAAACGCGACCCGGATTCAACCGATGAAGAATGATAATAGACTATGCTGCGCTATATGCACCGTATGCTAAAGCATGTAAAAGAACCTCATCCTAGCAGATGGGGTTCTTTTACGTACTTTATTTCCTTTCTCGACTCTGTTCATGTATCTCGACTCTGTTCAGTATCTCGTCTCTATTCCTTTACACATGCAGCTAAATGCATCTTCCAATATATGCACCCGTCAACTCAATATGTTAGTTACGCAAGCGACTTACTATAATACTACGTTGCCTGAGATGGTCAATACCAGCATACGATCTACCAATGCCTGCATATTCACTTCCTCATTTCAGCTTCATAATCAGCTTCTTCGTCCTCTTTCATCGCCTGTACATACACTCGTGGCGACATACCAAATTCACGTTGAAAGGCACGATAAAAGGTACTGTAATCACCAAAACTGAATTGTTCACAGATGGAATGAGTCGATTGACCGGATAACAACTCTCGTTTAGCCAGATGCAATTTCTTTTGTACGATATATTTATGGATTGATATCCCCATATTTTCAGTAAACATTTTCGATAAAAAGGAGCGACTGACGAACAATTGCTGCGCCATATGCTCCACCGTCATCGCTTCATGAATATGTTCGTGAATATAATCCAGCGTCTCTACTAGCAATTGTTCATCATTCAAATGCTTCGGGCGATAGTACAATGGATTGTTTAATTTGGCACGCGCAACCATAATGAGCAATTCATTCATATAACTACGTGCCAGCATGTCCGCTCCGTATTCCTGTGACTGCGATTGTACCCAGATATGATGCAGCAGATTGCTGAGTAATACAATCACATCGCTACTGAGGCTTAAATGGCTGCCGTGAAAATTAATATGGTTGAAAGCAAGCTGCAAATCGGTCGATGCGGTAGAGATCTTTTCCAAATATGACGGATGTAGCCATAATACATAACGTTCATACGAATCGTCCGATGGAATCAACTCGGCGTAATGTTGCTGACCCGGTCGAATTAACATAATATCGCCTGCTTTTAATGTAAAAGAACGCTGTTCGACATGATAATGGACATTACCCGATATTAAAAAATACAGTTCATAATGCTGATGAACATGACGTTTAAATCGGCTTCTTAATTGTGTAATTGCGCGATCCCGATTGTAATGAATCTGATAATCGCGCTGTTCCATACTTGGCTTTGGGGCATAAGCTGTGGGCATCATTTTTTTGCTCATGACATCCTCCATGTATAACGATTGATTGTATTCACAAGTATGCCGTGTATTCGTAAATTACAATAAAGCGAAACGTCAATTTTTTATCAATTCAGCTACTTTTTATACCATCTCATGCTGGCTAACCTTCTACCCGTTTGAAAAGAATAATCAAAAGACAAAATGCAATATTTCAAAGAGGTTTGAACATGCCCTTTCTGAATCGTCAACGATACAATACAGATACAGGACGAAACAGGCCACGGCCAGAAAGGGGAGTTACTATTAACATCATTCAACAAACCAGTGTGAGTAAAAATAGACATACCGCCAATGAAGACGCTCTCATCATTACCGATCACTTTATCGCTGTGATCGATGGCGTGACGAGTAAATTGCCGATTCGTTATCATGGTAAAACGACAGGCCAAATCGCTATGGAGCTTATAACACAACAGATCCAGCAATTGCCTGCTGATACGACGATTCATCAGTTCATCAATGCGATTAACAACGAATTTATAACATATTCACATTCTATACTACATCATTCCAGTGATCACAACCAGCCATTTCAAGCAGTAGCGGCTATCTATTCTGATTATTATCGGCAAATCTGGCTCATTGGCGATTGTCAGCTGCAAATTGACGGTCAGTATTATGCTAACCCGAAAAAGAGCGATACGATTTTGTCCGATATACGCAGTTTTATTTTAACGATGCGCGACTGGCAAATGGATCCGATTCATTCTAGCGATCCGCTACCTGCTGGCGAAGATCCCGGTAGAGATTTTATTTTACCGTGGATTCAACAAGCATGTATGTTTGCCAATCGGGATATTCCCGAATATGGCTATGCTGTACTCAATGGACAACCGATTCCAGATCGCTTGCTGCGTATTTTCCAGCTTGATGAGCAGCAGCACGAGATCATTTTGGCAAGCGACGGTTATCCGCGGATTCATTCCACGCTAGAGCAGACGGAAGCGTTTTTACAAGCTCAGCTCCAGCATGATCCGATGTGTTACAAACACTACCGTTCCACTAAAGGTATGACTGCACAGTCCGATAGCTTTGATGATCGAACCTATATTCGATTTCACATTTGAAAGGAAGATTGTTTATGAAAGCTATGTCATTCACACACACATTCAGGCTGCTGCTAAGTATGGTAACGCTATTCATTCCCATTACACTGACGACAGCATGCAGCACCCCGTCCGATGCTACGGCGACAACCTCCAGTACAGCTGTTAGTACCCACACTGCCGGTGAACAGACGGCTTTGGATATGAAGTCTATTTTGGCGCAAAAGCCCAGCGGCCAACAAATCGTCGTTGCTACCAACAATACTGGCAACGGACGTGACCAATGGTTAGCCGATGCTGCCAAACAGGCTGGCTTTAATATCAAGCTAGTCGGTCTCGGCGGTGGCGATTTGACATCACGTGTTATCGGTGAAGTGAATAATCCGACGCTGAATGTTGTCTGGGGTCCTTCCGATACGATGTTCCAGTCAATGAGCGATGCCCATGCTTTACAAAAATGGACACCTAGCTGGGCAGATCAACTGACCAGCCATAACGAGCAAAATGGCTATAGCTGGTCATATGAGTTGCAACCCAAACTTTTAATCGCCAATCCGAAGCTATACACAGCGACAACAGCGCCGACCAGCTATCAAGACCTGTGGCAAAACCCACAATTTCATGGCAAATATGCGGTTCCAACCGACTTTGGCGGTACGACCAATCGCGCCATCATCGGTGGTATTATTGCTCAGTATCTCGATCCTAAAGGCGAACTTGGTGTATCTCAAGCAGGCTGGGATGCGATCAAATCGTATTTCCAATATGGATACCAGACGCCCAAAGGTGAAAAAGATATGCAAAATCTAGTCGATGGCAAAGTGCCCATCACCTACATCTATGCTTCTGGTCTCAAATCATTTATCGATACGTATCATATGGAACCGCTGATTGTATATAGCCGCACAGGTGAACCGACGAATACGAATCAGCTGGGTGTCGTGAAAAACAATAATCCAGCTGTAGTGGAAGAGTCGATTCGTTTTGCCAACTGGCTCGGCAGCGCCGATATGATGGGCGATTACGCTTCCACCTATGGCAGCATCGTAGTTAATCGGCAAGCGCAATCACATATCGATCCATTTATGCAAAAAGTGATGAAAACATCCAAACCGCAGCAGGCAGACTGGAATTACATCAACTCGATGATGGATCAGTGGGTCGCTAAAATTCAACTGGAGTATATGAAATGATATCCCTATGGAGGAAATTCGTATGATCCGACTGAATGGGCTTGAAATTCTTTTTAATCAGAAAGCTGTTATTCAAAACCTATCGCTGGACATCCAAAAAGGTGAATTTTTCACCTTTCTGGGTCCATCCGGTTGCGGCAAAACGACTACTTTAAAAGCGATTACTGGTTTCATCATTCCAACGCAGGGCAGCATTCAGATCGATGGTCATGATATTACGCAGCTTCCAGTAGAGGAGCGCAGGATCGGGATGGTGTTCCAAAATTATGCGCTCTTCCCCACGATGACTGTACGGGAAAATATCATCTTCGGCCTAAAAGAACATAAATGGTCCAAAGAGCGCATTCGTATACGGCTGGAGCAGGTTGCCCAGATGGTCAATCTGACAGACGAACAATTGGGCAAGCATATTAGCGAACTGTCTGGTGGTCAGCAGCAACGTGTGGCAATTGCGCGTACACTGGCACTGAATCCAGACATCATCGTGCTGGATGAACCGCTTTCGAATCTGGATGCAAGACTGCGCAAAAAATTACGCAGCGAATTAAAACGAATTCAGACGGCTTCTGGTGTCACGATGATTTATGTAACTCATGATCAGGAGGAGGCGCTTACGCTCTCTGATCGCATTGCTGTATTTAATGAAGGCGTCATTGAGCAGGTCGGCACACCATACGATATTTATTATGAGCCAGCCACTGAATTTGTAGTCGATTTTATCGGTGAAGCTAATCGTTTGCAGCCGTCTACACTTGCCCGATTGAACATGTTAAATGCTGACTTTAAGCCTTCCCCTCAGCAACAAGTGTATGTACGATCAGAGCATATTAAAGAACAGGTTTCGGAGACGATGCTTGACGAGCATTATGTACTGGATGCTCAGTTTGACACGGAAGAATTTTACGGATTACATGTCAAACGGATCTTTGAAATTGAAGGTGAGCCGCTCTACAGTGTATCCAATCGAAGGGAACGAGCTATGCAGCAAGGCGATCAACAGCGACTGTACATTAGCAAACACGATCTTATTTTTTTCCAGGATGGACAACGATTATGAATGATCGATTATTACGTTATCGCCTTAAAAAACAGGTTACTTTGATCGGTTTGAGTATCGCATTAGTATGGCTTGTGTTCACCTTTCTCATCTATCCAAATCTTGAATTGATTCGTACAACGATGATGCCGCAAGGACAGTTGAATATACAGCCTATTTTAAATATTGTAGCTTCCCATCGAGCGATGAGCAGCTTGGGTAATTCGCTTCTGCTGGGCTTTAGTCTGGCGATTACGGTAGCGATACTCGGTCTGTTTCAAATTGTTGTGTTGGACTATTTTCAGATTAAAGGGAATCGCTGGTTGACGATTGCGTATCATTCGCCACTTATATGTAACGGTATGGTGCTTGTGATGGCCTATAACTTTTTGTACGGCAGTCAGGGCTTTGTGACCGCGCTGGTGCCGGGCTTGCCTGCCACCTGGTTTCAAGGCTTCTGGGCGGTATTGATTGAGCTTACGTTTGCTGGGACAGCCAATTATATGCTGTTTGTACGTAATTCATTACGCTCTATCGATAACCAAACGATCGAAGCGGCACGCAATATTGGCGCGAGCAAGCTGCGTATTTTAATCCGGGTCGTACTGCCCTGTTTAAAGCCTTCCTTGCTGGCAGCATCGATTATCGCTTTTATTACTGGCATTTCGGCGCTAGCTACTCCGCAAGTTCTGGGCGGTGCGCATTTTGAAACGATCAATACGTTAATTTATTCTTTTGCACAAACATTAACGACACGCAATTATGCGGCAGTGCTCGCCATCTTTCTCGGCTGTATCACATTCGTCATTTTGCTGCTATCGATTCAGATTGAAAAAAAAGGGCATTATTTATCTGTATCCAAAGTGAAAACGAATCTGCACAAACAGACGATTCGCTCGCCATTCGTTCGGATCACGATTACAATTATCGCCCATCTGATCGCCATCATTCAAACGGTGCCGTTGTTAGCTGTGCTTTGCTTTTCGTTTATGCCTGTCACGGATTTGTATGCCGGCACGATCAATATCCAGCATTTTTCACTGGTCAATTACGAAGCGGTATTCCAATCCGTAGCAGGCATTCAACCACTGTTTACAAGTATCGTCTATGCAGCGACTGCAAGCTTCGTGATCGTACTGATGATGTTAGGAATAGGCAGACTTATCACCAAACATCACAATCGCTGGACAGGTGGACTGGAATTTGTACTGCAAATCCCCTGGTTTCTGCCGTCCACATTAATTGCACTCGGTTTGTTAATGACGTTTAATCGTGCCAATGGTCTGGTAGGTGGTATCGTATTGACGGGAACGGTGTTTATTTTAGGGATTGGGTATATGATTCTCGTCACTCCCTACACACTACGTATGCTCAAAGCGGCTTATGCTAGTATCGATCGTACACTTGAAGATGCCGCCCAAAATCTAGGTGCTTCCACATGGCGCATGTATTGGAGAGTTGTATTCCCTATTTTACTGCCACTGGTGCTGTCCGTGTTTTTGCTTAATTTTATCGGCTTGCTGGCGGAATATGATCTATCTGTATTTTTATTTAATCCGTTGTATCAACCGCTTGGGGTGGTACTCGGTGCAGCTACGAATCCAGAAGCAGCTCCGCAGGCACAGATGCTAAGCTTTGTCTATTCCGTCTTAATTATGATCGTATCAACTACTGCCATTTTGTTAGTGTATCGACAGCAGCGACGCTAGAAATCACAATCAATGTTCAGAAGCGATGTACCGATCAAAGATCAAA
The DNA here is from genome assembly GCF_039822605.1 of Paenibacillus wenxiniae. NCBI lineage: Bacteria > Bacillati > Bacillota > Bacilli > Caryophanales > Paenibacillaceae > Paenibacillus > Paenibacillus wenxiniae. The sequence continues at coordinate 146,277 of NZ_JBCGUH010000006.1, read as the reverse complement.
TGCTCCATACTCATTGTTCGTATCCGCGCATGCGTGTGGAGTCATGGCAAACTATACTGGAATGAATATACACGTGATCCACAACGATACGATTAACGTTGCATGATCAATGATAGCGAAGGAGTGCTGACGTATGCGAGACGAAGCAAGCTACAAATTTGACGATCATGGACAAGCTCTATATTACCCGGGCAATACGGTCATTAGCTTTATAAATGATGATCGGTTTGCCGCCTATCGACTGGCGCAGCAAATAAGTCAACGATTCCGTGAATCCAGCATTGCACATGTATATACTTTTTTGCCGCATACTTCATTTCATATGACCGTGTTAAAGCTCTGCCGTCATATCGACCGCGGCACGTCGGTATGGCCGCATCATGTAACGAACGATGCCTCGTTTACCGAGATTGATCGCAAGTTACAATCCATCGTCGAATCGATACCGAAACCTGAACCGATTCATATGCGTGTTCATGCCTGCCATGCTGCCAGTATCCGGCTGGAGCCAGCAACAGCCGCCGCTGCTCAACGCCTGGCAGCTTATCGTGAACAATTAGCACAAGCGACCGGCATTCGCCATACCGACCATAATGATTATGCGTTTCACCTTACATTTTCATACCAACTGGCTGCGCTCCATCCCGATCAGGAAGCGGTGGCACAGCGTATATGCAGTGAATATACCGAAATGATGAAGCGTGAAGCAATAGTGTTCAAGCTGCCGGAACCTGTATTTGCTATTTTCAACGATATGCTACACTATGATACGAATGTGCAAACGAGAATCATGAAATGAACTGAAGGTAAATGGTAAATGGTTAGATATCCATTGGGATGGAATCCACTTCAATTGTACAGACCTGTTATCTTGCAATAAACACAGTTATGTGTGTCTTTCTGTTGTCAAGTCAGTCCTATAATCTTGCACAAAAAATGGCGTACCGAGCACCTGTTCATCGTCAGGTCGGTACGCCATTATTGGTACGCTATGAATTGATAAGCTGTAACTGATCGCTTAAAGGCGTACACTCTCTTGCTTTACCTGTATGCCTTGCACTACTTACGATCGATTCGCCTAGTCTACTCCTCGCGTAGCGCATCCAGAATCGTCCGCGCTAGCTTGTCTCCAATCGACAATGGACGGAAGTCTTCCACACTCGCTTCACGGATTTTCTTCACCGAGCCAAAATGCTTGAGCAGCTGCTTGCGGCGCTTTTCTCCAATTCCCGGAATGCTGTCCAATTGGGACACGATCATCGACTTGGCGCGTTGTTCACGGTGGAATGTAATCGCAAATCGGTGTACTTCATCCTGAATCCGTTGCAGCAAATAAAATTCCTGGCTATCCCGTGCCAATCGTACTGGCTCCGGTGGATCGCCGATCATAAGCTGTGCGGTACGGTGCTTCGCATCCTTTACCAGGCCGCAGACCGGAATATACAGACCGAGTTCATTTTGCAGTACATCGATTGCCGCTGAAATCTGACCTTTACCACCATCGACAACGATCAGATCGGGCATGTCCAGATTTTCTTTCAGCACACGTTCATAACGGCGGCGAATCACTTCGCGCATCGTGCCATAATCATCGGCACCTGTAACGGTACGAACTTTATATTTACGATACTCTTTACGCGCAGGCTTTCCATCAACAAATACGACCATCGCGGATACCGGATTGGAACCTTGAATGTTGGAGTTATCGAACGCTTCGACGCGATTCAAGTTTTGCAAACCGATCGCCTGACCGAGGTTTTCGGCAGCTTTCGATGTGCGCTCTTCATCACGCTCGATCAGGCGGAATTTCTCATCCAGCGATACACGTGCATTATCTTGCGCCATCGTCACCAGCTGGCGCTTCAAGCCACGACGCGGAATATGCACTTTCACGCTCAGCCATTGTTGCAGCAGTGCGGCACTGCTTACCGCATCCAATGTTTCTTTGGACTCAGCCGCCCCATTTGCAGTAGCGCTTGCAGAGTCCAATTCATTTACGCTATCATCTGATGGCTGTGCTGCTTCATCCTCGGCATCAGCCGCAGCCAGTTGCTCCGCATTCACACGTTGCAGACGAATACGAGCGGCAATGTCGTTCGAGCTTTCAGCAGCAGAGGAAGCTTCATACGTCGCACTGGCTTCAGCAACCCGACTGACCATCTCAGCCGCTTCATCTGCACCTGCTGCCTCATCATTACCGTCCACATCGGGACGATTCAGACCTTCTTGCTCAGCAGCAGACAACGCCTCTTCATTCGCGCTATCCAACTCCACAATCATTTCTTCCGCAGGCAACATAATCTCCTGTGGCATTGCCGGATTCTCACTATAATATTGCGTTACATACGACATAAAGTCATTGTAAGGCTCCCCGTAAAATGGAAATACCGACGCATGACGTTCGATCATTTTGCCCTGACGCACATACAGAATCTGTACACACATCCAGCCTTTATCTACGGCAAAGCCAAAAATATCGCGATCTTTGGCATCCGCCATGGTAATTTTTTGCTTTTCCATCAATGCATCGATATGGCGAATCTGATCCCGTAATTCTTTGGCACGTTCAAAATACAAATCTTCGGCGGCTTCTTCCATTTTACGTTGTAAATCTTTCTTAATCTCCTCATGCCCACCGCTCAGGAAGCGCGTAATCTCCTGCCGAATTTCTTCATACGATTTTTCCGGCACTTCATATTCACATGGTGCAAGACATTGTCCCATATGATAATACAGGCAGACTTCCTTCGGCATCACTTTGCATTTACGCAGTGGATACATGCGATCAAGCAACTTTTTCGTTTGCTGCGCGGCAAAAGCATTCGGATACGGTCCAAAATACTTCGCTTTATCTTTCAGCACACGCCGGGTCACTTCCAACCGCGGATGCTCTTCATTCGTAATTTTAATATAGGGAAATGTCTTATCATCTTTCAGCAGCACATTGTATTTCGGCTGATGCGTCTTGATCAGATTACACTCCAAAATAAGTGCTTCCATATTACTTCCCGTTACAATATATTCAAAATCGCGGATGTCCGCGACCAATCGCTGGGTTTTGCCATCATGACTGCCTGAAAAGTAAGAACGCACGCGGTTTTTGAGTATTTTCGCTTTACCGACATAAATAATCGTTCCCACTCGGTTCTTCATCAGATAGCAGCCGGGCAGATCAGGCAGCAATGCGAGCTTGTTGCGAATATTATCCATCGCCTGCTCCTGCTCCCGGATCGTTTCGATATGCGAGTCCATGGCGCTCTCCTTTCGATATCGTCACCTTTCATGAGTAAAAGGCAACATATGTTCTATTATAAAACAAAATCCCCCTCCGAATCCATTACCCTGCCGTAATCATAATAAAAACCTCCGGCAAAATGCCGGAGGTTTCGGTGATCTGTCACATTGTCTTAGGTAAGACGTGTAACAGACTGTATTTCATCAATCGTAATTACTCGTGTTTAGCAAGGATCGATTTCAGAGAATCCTTAGAGTTCAGACCTACCACTTTATCAACAGGTTGGCCATCTTTGAAGAAGATCATTGTAGGAATACTCATCACGCCAAAACGGGAAGCCGATTCAGGATTTTCGTCTACATTGACTTTAGCGATTTTCACGCTGTCGCCAACTTCAGTTGCCAGCTCGTCCAGAATAGGAGCAAGCATTTTACAAGGGCCGCACCACGGTGCCCAGAAGTCTACCAATACCGTGCCTTGTCCTTCTACTTCGTTTGCGAACGTTTGATCAGATACATTAACGATTGCCATGGAAATAGCCTCCTCAGAAACATTTATTTGAATTATTCATTATTTAAACAACGAATGAGGTCAGTACAACCTTATTATAACACAGAAGAGCGAATTCCGAAACAGCAAATACGAATTTTTAATATCTAACTTTAATTTAGTAAGTATTTTCCGTTTTGGAATCAACCTCTGTCTTTTTCTATTATAATCATTTCTTTTGAAAAAGGAATATTCTTCATCAGAAACTCATTATTGACGATGTTATCCGGATTGACTGTGTATCCCCTGCTGTTTGGCTATCACTGCGTATAGAAGGATAGAACATTTCGATGTTCTGACTAGCGATTGCGCCAGACGCTTAGTTTATATCGATCCAATCGAGTTAGATTCCGTCCATCCCGCCACGTTTATTTTCTCCACTCACACTGACTACGTCTACAAATGGAGCGATTCGGTTAAGCAGGCGCTCCCCTTTATATCGTTCTTCTCCATCTTTGTTCGTAAAGCTCAGATGTTGTAGCAGAGCATCCATCGAATAATTGGACGTGTAAAAGGTCGGCTTACGCTCCATCCGATAGTTTAAAATGGCACCAAGCACATGATCACGCACCCACGGGTTAAGATTTTCCGCGCCAATATCATCAAATACGAGCAGATCGGTATTTTTCATGATTTCAATCGTCTGCTTAAGACGACTATTGTCCTGCAACATCGATTTCAAATCCTCGACAAACTCAGGCATATACACGATCACCCCGGTATACCCTACTTTGGCAAGCTCATGCAGCATGTATGACATCAGAAATGTTTTACCGGTGCCAAAATGTCCAACCAGATATAATCCTTTGGCGGTCAGACCCTCTTGCTTCACCTGATTGATATAATTGAAAATTTGTTTAACTGCCGGTACACGCTCCATATCTTTCGATACGATCTCGACTGCATTGTAGCCTTCATTTAGCGCCCGATCATCCACATAAAAGCTCTGGATACGCTCGCGTACTTGCAGCTCATGCTGCCGAACGAGCTGCTTCTGACATGGTGTTTTGCGTTCATGCAATCTGGTGCCTTCTTCGGATGGCTGGACGACCAGATTCGTATAATGCCCCTGAAAATCATTGGGACAGCGATCCAGACCAGGACAATTATCGCAATGACGACGATCGCCAATATATTGATAAAGCTTACTCAGATTGGTCAGTAGCTCCCGATCGGTTAGCTCAGGATGCTTGCTACGCAGTTCCAGCACCAGCGGATCACTCAGAAGCTGTGCGGCAAGTTTATCCGATTGTTCCCGAAAACGGGAATTTTTCATCTGCCGCAGCAGATCACCGATGGATTCCATGGTGGTTGACCCCTTCCTTCAATGAACATACCGTATAGCGATTGATTGTATACGATATCGATTTGATCCTAGCGTTTGATCCCAGGTATCGTCCGTTATAGCGTCATTATCTATAATACTTTATTAGGGCACAGTTATGAGCCTTGCTTGCCCGATTGCAGCTGTTCAGCAAGCCGCATCACTTCAGCCAGTTCGTCTTCAGAAATGCCGGATGCTTTTCCTTTTGAGTTTTCGACAATTGGAATTTCTGGTTTTGGACGAACGTTCCGATTGTACGTGCGATTACCACGCTTGCCGCCAGCACCTGCCGCAGCACGTCCCTGTGCCGGATCATTTAGCTGCTGATCCAGCTTCTGCTGCTCACGCACATAACGAACCGCCTTTTCGTAGGTCGTCACCTGCTGATTGAGCATATTCGTTACGATCCAGTCAACGAATTTGCTGCTCAGACGTTCGCCTGGTTGCGACATTTTCACCGCCAGCAAGTAATGAATCAGTACGTTCATCACTTGCTCAGGCAGCTTATAATTAATATCGATATGCTCGAAAATATCATGAATACTGTTCGGCACACTACCTGGATAAAACATTTCCAGTACCCGTGTGTACGGCTGATTGCGCAGCATCATATTGTACTGGCTCGTATCGCATTTGCCCGTAAATTGACGTGGCACATCAAGGAAAAATTCCATTTCGACCGCATGCTCGACCGGTGTATCGGATTCATCTTCCGCCTTTGTTGCCGGTGCCTCAGCCGCTTGGTGCTCCGCCTCCTGCTGTTTACGAAGCGAAACAACCTTTGCCTCATAAATTTGCCGCTCTTCTGTGCGCTTTTTACCCTGACGGAACTGCAAATTAGCACGGCGCTGAATTTCTTCCTCTGCCAGCTCACCACTCGCCATGAACACACCATCTTCATCCAGCATACGGCAAATATCCTGAATGTCCAGCTTATACTTGTACGCAATATAGCTCAGTATATTCATCTGCTCCGGTTGAAAGCGCAGTTTCTCGACATATGGACGATTACGCGAGCCACGCGGGAAGTAACGAATAATATCTGCGTAATTGATCAGATCCTCCTCGCTTACTTTCGGCTGACGAGCACGCGGCTGTGCACTCACTTCTGTCAGCGCCTGCTCCAGCTCATAATCGATCACATGCGTATTCAGCTCGAAAATATCGTAAAACGGCTGTGAAATATTTTCCCGTTGTACAGATGGATGCTCCCATTCCTCTGGCTGCGGCGCAAAAAATTGCTCGCGCAGTGACAACACAGCAAACTTACCCACTTTATCACGCAGCAGCAACGTCAAATGCTGTGTTCGGAAAAATTCGCCCGGTGACAATGGCGGTTGCAATTCATATTCATATATATAATCATCATGCTCTGGAAAATACACGCGGCTCGTCTGTAGCAGACCGACCGCCTCAAGCAGTGATGCCTGCTCCATCAGTTGCTTCCGACCGCGTTCACCTGGCTCCAGTCCGAGCGTGAGAAACAAGCTACGCTGCTGCTCTACAGCGGAATAGCCGACACGACGTGCATCTACCTGCTCACACAACAATCGATACAGACTGATGGCAAACGCTCCGGTTAGCGGCTGGTATACAAGACTAAGCATCCGTTCGTCCAGATGACCGAGTCCAAACTCGCGGTATACGCAGTAGCGATGATTTTCTGTAAAATGAAGCAAATTTTTGATGCGCATAATCCGCCCCCTTTTTTGTTTGCGCCCAATATGCGGAATTCTATTCTACCACAAATTCTTCTTATTCAAGCGAGCAAAGAAGTCCAAATTTCCGTCACAATCTGCCCTTCACTTGCTGAGCATCCATCGTTTGCCGACTTACGCCAGATCGCCCCTTTTTTTATCTGGCGGATCTTTTTTTCTGTTATCCTGTTCCCTTAAGCTACAAATGGATAATTGTGTCTGGCAGGCAGTCCTACTGAACATAGACGATATGAAGCAACCATGAACAGAGTGTGAAGTCAATTGCCGTGCATCCTGGCTTGCGGTACAATAAAAAGGTCAGAATGGACCGTATTGTTCTGGATCTGCTCGGCTTTATACAGCAAGTTTGCCGATGGAGATGTGATATGGAGCTATGCAAAAATCGCTCTTTATTGAATCCTTTGTTAGAACATCGCTAACTCTGCAAACAGCTGAATCTTATTTTTAACAGATACACGCAGGACTCCGGCTTGCCGGATATCTATATTACGTACAGGAGTGATCCATAATTATGAACGAAGCAGTAGCTACATTGGAAGGCTGGTATGCCCTGCATGACTTCCGTACCATCGACTGGACGGCCTGGAAAGCAGCTGATGATGAAGAACGAGCTGGGGCTTTGGAAGATTTGAATGCCCTGCTGGATGAATGGAACAGCGTGAGCGAAGCTGGAACAGGCAGCACCGCTACGTATAGTATTGTCGGACAAAAAGCCGATTTTGTGATGATGCATTTCCGCGAAACACTGGAAGACTTGAACGCAATCGAAGTCGAATTTAACAAAACGACCTTCGCCCGCTTCACGCACAAAGCGTACTCCTATGTGAGCGTAGTGGAACTGAGCAGCTACATGGCTGGCAATAGCGACGAAGATCCGATGCAAAATCCACATGTTGTCGCACGCCTGAAACCTGCTTTGCCAGGTTCGCGCTATGTCTGCTTCTACCCGATGAACAAAACGCGCAATCTGTCTGACAACTGGTACATGTTGCCGATGGAGGAACGCCGCGAAATGATTCGCAGCCACGGCCTGATCGGACGCAGCTATGCAGGCAAAGTAAAACAGATTATTACCGGCTCGGTCGGTCTGGATGACTGGGAATGGGGCGTTACCCTCTTCTCGGATGATGCACTGCAATTTAAAAAGCTCGTCTATGAGATGCGATTTGATGAAGCGAGCGCACGCTTTGGCGAATTTGGCGCCTTTTATGTAGGTAGCCTGCTGAACGGTGAGAAGATCGATGAGATGCTGAAGCTGTAATAGCATCCGCAATGCAATTCTAATGAAGTGAGCAATAACATATGATTTTAGCTAATAAGACCTGATTATAAGATGATAGGGCGTTATTAGAAAATGTATGCGATAACGTGATGCTTATATCATTTCGGGATCGTATTTCTAAAATTAAAATCATCCGTAGAATGACATGTAATATAGAATCACATGTAATATAGAAGCAAAAGACTTTCTCCAATGGGAGAAAGTCTTTTTGTATAGATTTATCATGTAAGCGATGTAAGCGTCTCTTTATGTAAAGTCTGTTCATTGCATCGTTAGCGCCCTCTTGATCATCCTCCTTGCTTGCTAATATTTTGTTATCAGACATCTCTTATTCCATATCACTAAACGATCCGTAATTTCCACTTTATAGTGTATTGTAAAAAAATCATAAACTGTAAATTTTGCTCATTATTTTGTCGGAAAAAGTTAATAATTTATCGTTTTTTGACGATATAAACATCAAGCTGATGCCTGCACCGTCGCACATACACATAATCAGCAACTTAGCCGACAACAGAAAGTAGGGAATAATGATGTCATTAAAAATCAAATTGATTTTACTTGTAGTCTGTGCAGTAATTCTGATTGCGGTGCCTGTAGGTGGAGTCGCTCTATATGCGATCAAAGGTGAGGCAACTCAGTCGGTTAATAATGAACTAAAAAATACAGTCCAAACTGCGGTTAGCCAGACTCAGGGCTGGATCAATACTAACCAGAAAGTGATCGAAACGATGGGCAGCTACATTCAGGACAATATCCCATTAGATCAGGTTACTACTAAACAGCTTTCCGTATACAAAAGCGACTTTAATGACGGCAACATTTCCGATTTATATATGGGTCTGGAAAAAGGGAAACGACTGATCGATGGTAGTGGTTGGGTGCCTTATGCTGGTTATGATCTGTTTCAGCGTCCTTGGTATATTAGCGGTAAAGCCGCTAACAAACTGACCATCAATGATCCTTACCTCGATCCAAGTACGAATCAATACTCCGTTCCGATTACGATGCCAATGAAAGACGAAAATGGTAACTTTGCCGGTATTTTAGGAGAAGATATCCATCTATCCACCATTACCAAATACATTAATCAAATTAAAACACCGGGTGGCTTCAGCTTTTTGCTCGACAAAAAAGGAACGATTCTTGCCCATGCCGATACTAAATTAGTCAACAAAATGCTTAGCGAGCAAAAAGATTATAGCAGTATCGCTGCCAACATGCTTGCCAATGATTCCGGTCAATTAATATACAATTATAACGGTGATCCACAATTGCTGTATTTCCAAAAGCTTCCGGACAGCGGCTGGACGATCGCGACTTCCATTTCCGAAAAGTATGCTTTCGCTGATTATGTTTCCCTCCGTAACAATATTGCACTGATCATCATTGCACTCACGATCATCTGTATCGTACTGGCGATCATTATCGCTTCCCGTATGGTCAAACCAATTATACAGTTGAAAAAAAATGCACAATTGCTGGCTGAGGGTGATTTGACTGTACAAGCCAATGTACGGGGCAAAGACGAAATTGCACAGCTCGGCACCGCATTCAATACGATGTCCGCTTCACTACGCAATCTCATCTTAACCGTCTCCCATTCAGCGACGAACGTCAACGACGCTTCACGCAATATGTACAAAGATGCCGCTAATTCCAGCGATATTGCACGCCAAATTTCGACCGTTATCGAAGAAATTGCTCGTGGTGCTAATGAGCAAGCCGAATCGATTCAGGGCGGCGCTGAACTCGTATCCGATATGACATCTTCACTGGAGCAAGTTTCCCGTCGTGCCGGCGAAGCATCCGGCATGATCGATCAAGTGAATGAGGCGATGACACGCGGTACCGATGCGATCAATCGTCAAAATGGACTGGCTGAATCGAGTCAACAGGCAACGCATCGTGTGGAAGCGTCCAATACGCTACTCATTCAAAAGCTGGATGAGATTGCAGTCATTACTAAAGCGATTCGCGATATTAGCAGTCAGACGAACTTGCTCTCGCTCAACGCTTCCATTGAAGCGGCTCGTGCCGGCGAACATGGCCGTGGTTTTGCTGTTGTCGCAAGCGAAGTGCAGAAGCTTGCTGATCAATCCGCTCGCTCCGCCGAAGATATTAACCGTCTGCTGATCGAGCTGCAAGAAGCCGGCAAACAAAGCTCTGACGTGCTCGCGTCTTTCCGTGAAACGAATCAGCATCAGCAATCGTCGATGCAAGATACGCGTCATTCGTTTGAAGACATTCGTGAATCGGTCGATGGCATCATCTCGCGCATCTCGCTCGTGCTATCCGGCATTGAAGATGTACAAACTGGGGCGGCTCGTGTGTCTGATGTGATTACCGGACTGGCTGCCGTAGCAGAGGAAAGTGCAGCGGCAACCGAGCAAGCCGCATCTTCAACGATGGAGCAATCCGAATCGATCGGTAGCATTTCCGATTCGTCCAAAAACCTTACCGTCAGCGCAGATGTGTTGCTGCAAGAAATGGGACAATTTAAAGTAGATAGCAGTAGCATTTCATCCACTGGTACAGCTATAACAGATGCTAATACACCTGCCTCCACTTCGGTTAAACCTGTGAATACCCAAACAACTCGTCGCTCTGCTTAATTCAACCGCATCTATTTCTGTTATGTATTACTCTTCTGGAACCAATACGGCTCTATTTTTTGTATTTAGCTGTATTGGTTCTATTTTTATACTTAATTTAAGATGTGACCCATCTATCGTTAGAATAAACTAAAATTGGGAATTATTGCTTTACACTACACCAAATCAGTTAACAATTCAGCAAATTCAGACGATATAAAATTAAAGCTGATGCCGAGACTTGCACAACTAGACAAGATCAGTACTATAGCCAATGATAGAAAGAAGGGGATCATGATGTCATTAAAAATCAAACTCATTTTGCTAGTTGTTTGTGCAGTCATACTGATTGCAGTGCCTGTAGGGGGAATCGCTTTGTACGCGATTAAAGGCGAAGCTACACGATCGGTTAATAATGAGCTGCAAAGTACGGTCAAAACGGCAGTTAGCCAAACGCAAGGTTGGATCAATACGAATAAAAAAGTACTCGAAACGATGGGCACCTTTATTCAAGAAAATATCCCACTGGAAGAAGTCACAGTAAAACAGCTATCTGTCTACAAAAGTGAATTCAATGGCGGTAATATTTCCGACCTGTATATGGGCTTAGCCAACAATAAAATGGTTGATGGTAGCGGCTGGGTACCCGAAGCAGGTTATGATTTGCGTGTACGCCCGTGGTACGTCAACGGCAAAGCTGCCAACAAACTTGCAGTCAATGAACCTTATGTAGATATGATCAGTAAAAAATATTCTGTGCCGATCACGATGCCCTTGAAAGATGAAAATGGTAATTTCGCTGGTATTCTGGCGGAGGACATCTATCTGTCCACCATCACTGACTATATTAATCAAATTAAAACACCAGGCGGCTTCACACTGCTGCTTGATCAAAAAGGCACCGTCCTTGCCCATCCAGATCAAAAAGCAGTCAGCAAATCAATCGCCGAGCAAACTGATTACAGTGCCATCGCATCTTCGATGTTGTCTAACGATTCCGGCATGGTCAGCTATAACTATAAAGGCGACCCACAATTAATGTACTATCAGAAGCTACCGGATACAGGCTGGATTATTGCTACCTCTATTTCCGAAAAGTATGCTTTTGCTAATTATGTTTCCCTGCGTAACAATATTGCACTGATCATCATTGCACTTACGATCATCTGTATCGTACTGGCAATCATTATCGCTTCCCGTATCGTTAAACCGCTTATACAGCTGAAGAAAAATGCACAATTGCTGGCGGAAGGTGATCTGACTGTACAAGCCAGTGTACGAGGCAAAGACGAAATTGCTCAACTGGGTACGGCATTCAATACGATGTCTGCCTCACTGCGTAATTTGATCTTAACCGTCTCCCATTCAGCGACGAACGTCAATGATGCTTCGCGCGAGATGTACAAACATGCCGCCAATTCTGGCGATATTGCACGCCAGATTTCGACCGTTATCGAAGAAATCGCGCGCGGTGCCAATGAGCAAGCCGAATCGATTCAAGGCGGCGCTGAACTCGTATCCGATATGACGTCTTCACTGGAGCAAGTTTCCCGGCGCGCTGGCGAAGCATCCGGCATGATCGATCAAGTGAATGAGGCGATGACACGCGGTACCGATGCGATCAATCGTCAAAATGGACTGGCTGAATCGAGTCAACAGGCAACGCATCGTGTGGAAGCGTCCAATACATTACTCATTCAAAAGCTGGATGAAATTGCAGTCATTACTAAAGCGATTCGCGATATTAGCAGTCAGACGAACTTACTCTCGCTCAACGCTTCCATTGAAGCGGCTCGTGCCGGCGAATATGGCCGTGGTTTTGCTGTTGTCGCAAGCGAAGTGCAGAAGCTTGCCGATCAATCCGCTCGCTCCGCCGAAGATATTAACCGTCTGCTGATCGAGCTGCAAGAAGCCGGCAAACAAAGTTCCGACGTGCTCACATCCTTCCGTGAAACGAATCAGCATCAGCAATCGTCGATGCAAGATACTCGTCATTCGTTTGAAGACATTCGTGAATCGGTCGATGGGATCATCTCGCGCATCTCACTCGTGCTATCCGGCATTGAAGATGTACAAACCGGGGCGGCTCGTGTGTCTGATGTGATTACCGGACTGGCTGCCGTAGCAGAGGAAAGTGCAGCGGCAACCGAGCAAGCCGCATCTTCAACGATGGAGCAATCCGAATCGATCGGTAGCATTTCCGATTCGTCCAAAAACCTCACCGTTGGCGCAGATGTGCTATTGCAAGAAATCGGTCAGTTCAAAATAGACGGACCTGCGACTAGCACTGCTGATGCAGCAACAGACGTTACACCGGAACCTAATCCGCAGCAACCGACAACGACTAAAAAGATGCGTCGCTCTGCATAATGGATAGCGTGCATTGTCCCATTGTAGTGCAGGTGTAACTCATTATTGTGCTGCTTGAGTCGGTGAGCTATCAGGGTGCATTGTCGCATTGTAGTATAGTGGTAACCTTGTATACGCTCCAATTATATTTTAAAATTATCGATTACCTAAAATAATGCCACCAAAACCATCTATACAAGCATGCCATCGTATAAAATGACCGACGATTAAGCAAAAAGGCGCTCCGAATGTACATTCGGAGCGCCTTTTATTTTACTTTTTAATTTTAGATGATACCAAGCAAATGATCCAGATAAGCATCCGCTCACTTTTACCGAAAGAGCGATTCGTTCACTCCATCAGCTTGCACTCCACCAACCGCCTTAATCAGCAGATGGCAGGGAATCGTCCTGTTCGCGGGAAGAGAGGAATTCCTGCTCCTCCCGGTCGCGTGTGCGGCTTTTATCCTTGAGCCGCTCAATAGCAGGCAGGATGAGAATATCTACTTCCTTCTGAACGGTATAGGCCAGATCATAACGACCGGCATCTTCCAGAAATCCGCCAACTTCCATCAAGCCATTATAACGATCCAGCTCATCACGTGTAAGCAAACCGCGCACTTGAACGCTGCAATGTCTCATCTTACAGGAATTTACCTTTTTTCAGTGCCAGCGATACGCCGCCGATGATGAACAGCCAGCGAATATCGATTACTTTTTTCAGTTGAGCGGCTACAAAGCCTTTCAGCTTACGATCGCCCACGATACCTACGGCTTCGCCTTTACCCAGGGATGCAACTGTACCTTTGTTGTGGAAGACGAATTTCTTCGGCTGTTGACCACGGATCGAAGCCAGAATGTTTTGCGCCACAACCGGACCTTGCTGCATAGCGATCTGTGCAGTTGGAGGGTATGGACGACCTTCTGGGTTGAACATCAGCGCGCTATCACCGATGATGTAAATGTCTTCGTGACCTGGTGCACGCAGGAACTCGTCGATTTTAACGCGACCGCGCATGTTTTCGAAGCCCGCTTCTTCCACCAGACGGTTACCACGGATACCACCTGTCCATACTACTGTATTCGCAGGGATTTTTTCCAGATCGTCGCCAACGATAACACCGTCAGTCTGACATTCTTTAATCGCGATACCGATTTTGAATGTAACGCCTTTATTTTTCAGTACGTTCATTGCATACTCAACCAGTTCAGGATCGAAGCCTGGCAGTGCGGTTGGAGCTGCTTCAACGTTATAGATTTTTACAAGGGAACGATCGATACCGTGCTTGCGGCACAGCTCAGGAATACGATCTGCCAGCTCAGCTACGAACTCGATACCGGTAAAGCCCGCGCCACCTACAACAAAGCTCAGACGCTCAGGCTTCTGATCTTGTTTGTATGCTACGAATTGACCTTCGATATGCTCGCGGATTTTGCGAACCGAGTTAATGCTGCGGATCATCATTGCATTTTCCATCATACCTGGGATGCCGAATGTTTCAGGCTCGCCGCCGAGGGAGATCACGAGGTAATCGTAGGACAGTGTGCCGTCCTCCAGGATTACTTTTTTCTCTTCTGGTACGATTTTTTGGATGTTGGATTTCACCAGGTCGATTTTGAATTCATCAACCAGTTTGGAGATGGATACTTGTGCGTTATCCAGTGCATCTGTACCTGCTGCTGGCATATGCAGGTGAGTGGTGAAGTAATGATAATCATGACGGTTAACCAGTGTTACGTCAGCCTCATTATAGTTCAGTTCTTTTTGAAGACGTTGTGCTGTCATAATGCCGCCGTAACCAGCGCCCAGAATGACGATTTTTGGAATGCTACTCATGTGAATTTTCCCCTTCCAGTTTTGTTCAATTCAGCATGTATGATGCTGAATTTGAATGGATGACACATCAATGACAAACGCTTACCGGCAACGGCGAGTCGCCGTCAAGCGCAAAGCATATCTACTTCTTATTAACCATACTTCCGATACCGGCTTGCAAAAACTCCGGAAATCAGCGAAGTACAGGCTGTATTCCGGTTCATCAGGCGCTATTTGTTATTGTGAAAATATACACAACAGGGAACAAATGTATGCGCCACAACAAAGATTCTATGTTATAAGTCACATAACATTGTAACCTTTATTGCTGATTTTTTCAAAAAAATTTTGTTTTTTTTTCAAGAAAATGTTCGTTTTCTGTCACAAACCAATATCGACACATCTGAAATGATAGCGATAATTTTATAAAAGATCAAGGGGTAAAACAACTTTAATTGCTGTTGTGGTGGGAAATTGGCGATGTTTTTTGAAGGAAGCGTTTACAGGTTGCTGAAATGGGATAGTTGCTGCATGTGCGTAATGTTATTGCATGGTGGTATGGCTTAAATACGATGGAGCAGTATCGGTAAGATCGACTTGCCGAAGAAGTTTTTTTGTTTAGCTTTGGGAATCTATCGGCTTTGATGGTCTATCAGCTTTGGAAGGTACACCACTACGGTAAGGAATAAGGGGACGGACTCAGATGGAGCCGCGGGAATCTTTTGGAATTGGGAAGGAATGAAGATTCCCGCCCCTCCAAAGCAGTAAGATATTTTGCTTCGCAAAAATCACTTTTTCATTAAACCTCGTGTTAGGAAATCGCTAACACTGTAAATCGTCCTTTCCCCTTATTTCCTTCCCGGAGTGAAGTGCTGATCGCAGACGGTGTGCTTAAAGAGAGATGAAAAAAAAGGATCAGCAATGACGTTAATATAAATATTTTGTACAAAGAATGGCTCGGATAATAAGTCCATTCTACAACAAAGAAGCGGAAACGATTGCTTTTCAATCCACACTCTCACACGGAGAGTGACGGGATGGCATGCATTTCTCAAGACACAAGCACAAGGACTTTCAATCCACACTCTCGCACGGAGAGTGACAACAATGGAAACAAACGAATACATGATAACTGGCGTCTTTCAATCCACACTCTCGCACGGAGAGTGACGGGGTTCTTATGGTTGATGATAAAAGAACAATTGAAGCTTTCAATCCACACTCTCGCACGGAGAGTGACAAAGCATTTTGCAGTTGCCAAGCACGCGGTTGTACTTTCAATCCACACTCTCGCACGGAGAGTGACGACGCATACGGACTGCCTGATGTTGGTGGTTCGATCTTTCAATCCACACTCTCGCACGGAGAGTGACCGAAAAAGACGACTGACAAGAAGGAGGACACCGGCAGTCTTTCAATCCACACTCTCGCACGGAGAGTGACGCAGGCGGTTTGGTATTGGGATATCACCCTCATGGACTTTCAATCCACACTCTCGCACGGAGAGTGACAAGAAAACAGAAGCCGATTTTGATTCGGTTCAATATCTTTCAATCCACACTCTCGCACGGAGAGTGACCAAGTAAGTTCTACATGCTCAATATGCTTGGAATCTTTCAATCCACACTCTCGCACGGAGAGTGACCAAGGCTACCAAAAAAACAGGCGAAGTCATTGCAATGCTTTCAATCCACACTCTCGCACGGAGAGTGACTTCTGATGTCAGAGGTGCTTTTCATACGCTTAAACTTTCAATCCACACTCTCGCACGGAGAGTGACATACATCGAAACTCTTCTTCACCTCAGCGGTTAACTCCTTTCAATCCACACTCTCGCACGGAGAGTGACAACAAGGTAGAGGTAAAAGCAACGTCACCAAAGACTTTCAATCCACACTCTCGCACGGAGAGTGACCAAGTGTGAGCGGTGTATTCGCGTTAGATGCCTGACGCTTTCAATCCACACTCTCGCACGGAGAGTGACTTTTGGGATTTAAACCTTTATTTTTCTTCTCATTAAACTTTCAATCCACACTCTCGCACGGAGAGTGACTTTAATTTTGATCAGTCTCGGAATGGAGGCTTAATTTTTTCTTTCAATCCACACTCTCGCACGGAGAGTGACATTCGTGAACTATCCACTAAAGTCCAGCAATCCACTTTCAATCCACACTCTCGCACGGAGAGTGACGATCAGACCGACCGGTTAATTGAGGGCGTTAACGATACTCTTTCAATCCACACTCTCGCACGGAGAGTGACAATCTCCCTTGCCGCGAACAGTCATTGATCCATTCATCTTTCAATCCACACTCTCGCACGGAGAGTGACTCTCTATACAAAGTCTCATTACTGTATGCTCCATAACCCTTTCAATCCACACTCTCGCACGGAGAGTGACACTATTTCGTTTCCGGACAACTATTCTATATCACTACTTTCAATCCACACTCTCGCACGGAGAGTGACTGCACCCGTTCCCACCCCTTATACAGCAAGGAAAAAACGGTCTAAAATCGCGAACCTCTTTTTTAGACTACTGAAAATGGTGACAAAAGACAACCAAAATCGTGCAATCCCTTACGTAGCAAGGAGCGCGAACCTCCCAGGGATTTTATGTGAGCTTGGGGTTCGCGCTTTTTGAGTTTGTCTGGGGTGCAGTAGACAGCATGCTTTAGTAGGAAAATGGCATGTATAAGCGTTGCTTGTTGCTTATTGCAGCGTTCGTTTATAATGCTTATCCTTTTACGTTTATAGTACCTTCTCTCGCTATAATATAGATGAATAGGCAGTCACAAAATGTTCATTTTTACAATGTATCATTCAATTTGTGACAACTATATTCGCTTTTTCTCCAAATTTTCTTACTTTGAAAATATAATTAGCTACACGTATAATGAATACTGACTGGTGCCACATTTGTAACGCAATGCACAATATGTACTTATATTAAAAAAAGACAATACAGCATGTTCGCGATTTCGCTGCTTGCATATTGCAACCATCATACTTTGGAGGTGTACCACGGTGACATCTACATCCACCGGAGAACGTACAGATATTATTATTATTGGCGGAGGACCTGCGGGCATGTTTGCTGCTTTTTATGGCGGTATGCGTCAGGCGTCCGTGAAATTGATCGAGAGCATGCCACAGCTTGGCGGACAGCTCGCTGCGCTGTATCCTGAAAAATACATTTATGATGTAGCCGGGTTTCCGAAAGTTACTGCTCAAGAGTTGGTAAACAATCTGCATCAGCAGATGAACCATTTTGATACCGATATTCTTTTAGAAGAAAAGGTATTGAACGTAGAAAAGAAAGGCGATCGTCATTTTGTCGTAACGACAGACAAAGGCGTGCATGAAGGTAAAGCGGTCATCATTACGGCTGGCGTAGGTGCATTTGAGCCACGTCGTCTGGAACTGGAAAATGCTGCTCAATATGAGAAGCAAAATTTGCACTATTTTGTAAGCGATCTGAGCCGTTTTGCTGGTCGCAAAGTTCTGATTAGCGGTGGGGGCGATTCCGCGGTAGACTGGGCGCTTATGCTGGAGCCAATCGCAGCAGAAGTTACACTCATCCACCGTCGCGATAAATTCCGCGCGCATGAGCACAGTGTGGAGAACTTGCTCGCTTCCAGCGTGAAGATCATTACACCAACCGAAATTACCAAGCTGCACGGTGGCGAACAGATCGAGCGCGTTACGCTAAGCGATGTAAAAACAAAGGAAACACAAGAAATCGAAGTAGACGATGTGATTATCAATTTCGGCTTCCTCTCCTCTCTCGGCCCGATTGCCGAATGGGGCATTAACATTGAAAAGAACTCTATCCTCGTTGACTCCCGTATGGAGACGAATGTGGAAGGTATTTTCGCTGCTGGCGATATTACAACCTATCCAGGCAAGCTGAAACTGATCGCCGTTGGCTTTGGTGAAGCACCGACTGCGATCAACAATGCCAAAGTATACGTTGATCCAGATGCCAAACTGTCCCCTGGACATAGCAGCAACTTGAAAATGTAGTTCAATTTATCCTTTTAACTTGCAAGTAAAAAGCCGCGAACCGTCATCCTGGACGGACGATACAGCGGCTTTGCTGATCGACCCGATGCATCCGAGCTGTATGATCCCAAGTGACCAGCAGCTCGGATGCTTTTTTTATGGACAGCTACTTTACGTATACTTATAGCTATGCTATGTCCATTGATACATAAAGCTGTAACCAAGCACGCGAAGTTGCCAAATTGTTCAACTTTTATGCGTTAAAGAACGACACTTTTGTCGTATAGTAAAGGGAAGTGGAAGCTACCGCTCTAACAAGGGCGTTATTTTGCTATTACAAAAATCACTATGATGGAATAGTGTAGCAGTAGATCACTAAAATTGTACTTGATCTACTATTACTCGATCTAATATCCTGATCATATTACATGTAAATGTTCATATGGTGTAGCAGAGATACGTTCATGCTGTGATGCAGCCATAGTTTGCAGCAGATGGAGTGGATCGGATGTTCTATCCGAATTGTTCACCGTATTTATACCTTGACCACGTTATATGTACATGTTGATGCTGTACAGCAAAGATGAATTCATGTAGTGATATCGATACATGTTTCACAACATGGGTTACATCAATTTAGAATTTGAGTAGGTTTGAGTGCGTTAACGTATGAAGTTGTGTATGTAAATGCGTATGGATATAAGCCGCACGAAACGTTTATTTCAAAAAGGAGGTTAACCCTTTGAGTATTGGTGTATATTTTGCGCTCCGGTTTGTCATTTCACTGATTTTGCTTGTGATCGGTGCAATGATGATCATACTGGGCAGAAAGTTTTTTAAAGAAGCGAGAAAAGGCGCTGCGATTGGCTTTATTATTTTCGGCCTGCTTGTTATTTCACTGGCAATTCGCGGAATTCTGCTGAATTTTGCCTGAATGAGCTTATTGGAGGTGCAGCCCATTGCAATGGATTGCCATGATCACCATGCTGATCGATCATCTCGGCTATGCCTTTTTTAGCGATGAACGCTATTTGCGAGTAATTGGACGAATCGCGTTTCCGATCTATTGCTACCTGCTCGTTGTCGGTTACCAGCGTACACGTAATGTGCAGAAGTATACGGTGCGACTATTGTTAATCGCTATGCTGTCCCAATTTCCGTTTATGTATGCGTTCAACATTTCCAATCTGAATGTGGTGTTTACGTTGTTATTCGGGCTGCTGCTCATGATCGCGATCGATCGCATCCCGCGCCAATGGATGATTTTGTCCGTTATGCTTGCGTTTGCAGTCGCACTAGGTGCCGAGGTGCTACATACGGATTATGGTGCATACGGTATCGCACTCATTCTCATTTTCCGTTACGCGCCGGGCTATTGGGCGGTGCTGCTTCATCTGGTGCTGAATATTTTGTTCCAGCTGGGCGGATTCAATAGCTCACTCCAGAGCTTTAGCATTGTGGCGACATTACTGATTGCGATCCAACAATCCGCTCTGGATACGCTGCGCTTACCGCGTGCTCCATCCTGGCTATGGAGAGCCTTTTACCCGGCACATTTAGCGATAATTGCGCTGATTGTGCAAGGAATACGCTACGGTTATTTGTAATGGGATCGGTTTAGAACCGCTTCCAGTGGAATGAAAATGAATATTTGTCTACTTTTTCGATTTTTTGTTTAAAAAGCTATCGCCAGATAGATAAGCATGGAGTATAATCTTTACCGGAACAATTCCGCCGGGCCAAGGCGGTTTTAAATATAGGAAGGGGCTCCTCCATGAAATCGAACAAAAAACACACGTTGACTGAAGACATTCATTTTTTTACAGCCGGGTTGTCGGGTAACCTCATTACCGTCTGGCAGGAAGATCCTGCTGGCGTATATTGTGAGATCGGACGCGGTTACGTAGAAGCCTACACAAGCAAGTATGTGCGTGTACGCAATCTGCAATCCGGAACGAAAAGTTTGTACAGTCGCGATGTAACGATGTTTCAAACGGACTGATTTCTTGTTCACCTTGAAATTGCTGTGAGACACACTCCTCAGCAGCATAATCATGTTAAAGCTAGCCCTCATCCAACTGCGAACCGATGCAGGTGGGTGAGGGCTTTTTGCTGTGTTCAAGTGGTCGCTTGCTTGATTCACAGATTGTTCATGTAACGTCGCTATACTGTAAAGCGTAAGACCGCTACTTTTAACTATACATCACCTATTTCAGGAGGAACTCCATGATGAAAACAAGTAAGATGATGACAGGAATCGCTCTTTCCGCTGCTTTGCTGACTGGCTCGTTTACTACTGCTTTCGCTACAGCCCAGGCTGCCGCCGTGAAAGCAGCGCCAACCAAGTCAAACACGACCACGGCGCAAACGTCCGCAAACGATAACCGTGTGATCATCGCCAAAATCAAATCGATCAGCAGCGGCAAACTGGTCGTCTATACATCAAGCACCCAGCCGGATATACCTACTGGTGCGGAAGGCACAACCGTTCCTAAAGCAGGCGAAGCACCGCCAAGCGGACAGGCACCTACTCCCCCTCCAGCTGGTGAAGCCGCAGCCAATGCAGGTGGACAACCACCCGCAATAAACACATTTAGCTCGTCGGCAACGACATTGACTACAACCCGTGCTACAACCGTCGTCAGTGTGAGTCATGTCGCCGGCGCAACGAAAGCAACAGAAACGAAAAAATCACTTGCTTCGCTCAAAGCAGGCGATATTGTCTTTATTACACTCGTTTCTGGCAGCACCTCACAGATTAGCAGAATCGAGTTAATGACCACTCCAACCGCAGCTAAGACTACAGCTTCAAGCAAATAACCGCTACAGATAAACGATATAAGCAATATATAAAAAGTCACCGAATGATCTGCATCGGTGACTTTTTATATATTTTAAATTTTAAAAATATCTTTTTTTATTTTCTTTGAATACCGCATAGTGACGCGGATTACGACAGATAAAAGAGCATTAACGCGCGTTGAAATTTCATTTTTTAAGGATTTGTTCATATAGAGTTCATATTGAATGTCTACACTCGCTATCGAACAGGCAAACACGATCTGTTCAGCACAGGTAACATTAAAACCGGCAATTATTATAAGGAGGAATATTTTTATGAAAAACACATGGAAAGTACTCTCCAGCACCGCATTCTCAGCTGTCTTGTTGGCAGGTACGATAACAGCATCCACTCATGTATTCGCAGACGCAGCAAGTGATGAGACAACAACAGGAACTACAACACAACAAAGTACAACAAAGTCCAGTCCGAATGTACAATCGAATAAAGGCACAGCTAACGGTACAGCCGCTCAGCTTCCAGCCCCTCCAGCAGGCGGACCGGGAACAGGCGCACTTCCTGCTCCACCTGCGCCTCCAGCTCCACCGGCAGATGGTCGTGATCATGCACACGGTAAAGTGACAGCGATCAGCGGCAATACGATTACGATTGAGAAACCACCCGCACCTGGTGCAGGTCCAGGCCCTGACGGCATCAAAGGCAAAAAAGCAAGCAAACGCAGCACGGTAACTAATAACACGTATTCCAACAGCAACAATAGCTCTTCGGTTGCTCAAAATACGTATGGTCAAACCGTCAGCTTTACGATCGGTAGCTCCATCAAAATCGTTAAAGTGAGTGATAGCCCGGGCACAGGCAGAACGGAAAAGACCATTTCCCTGTCTGATATCCAGGTTGGCGATCATGTAGATCTGGCGCTGGAACAAAACACGCAAAACGTAACGGCGGTTGAAGTGCATACGCCACCTACACCTCCGGCTGATGGACAAACGCCTCCGGCTCCTCCAGCACCAGGTGAAGCTCCACCAGCACCTCCAACACCACCTACAGGTACGGATGCGCCACCAGCACCTCCGACTCCGCCAGCAACATCTTCCGGTTCTTCGTCTTCCAGCACAGGAACATCGGGAGCAGCAAGCTCATCTGAATCTTCCGGCTCCTAAGTACGGATATACGGATGAGATCGAGCTAGCATACAAAGT
Organism: Paenibacillus wenxiniae; assembly: GCF_039822605.1. Classification (NCBI taxonomy): domain Bacteria; kingdom Bacillati; phylum Bacillota; class Bacilli; order Caryophanales; family Paenibacillaceae; genus Paenibacillus; species Paenibacillus wenxiniae. The sequence continues at coordinate 123,401 of NZ_JBCGUH010000006.1, read as the reverse complement.
CGGATACCGAGCTTAATCCGTGTCGTGGGGCTTTGATGAACGATAGAATCATCGCCCTATCCAAACTAACCGAAGCCACCGAATCGCATGCCACGCGATCCGGTGGCTTTTTATAATGTTCATCATCAATTATCCGTGCATTTCTTTTTGTCATCGATCCGTCATGCGGTGTATAAATAAATCATATACCGTGCGGATGAACAACACATGAATACTTTCTGCCCAAAATGCAGTTGAAGATATGATATGATAGCTAGAACACATACATGTTTCAAACTGTTCACGCTAAAGGAGGAATCTTCCATGAAACGACGCACTCTGGCCATTAGCGATATCCACGGCGAAATCGATTTGCTGAATCGGCTGCTGGATGAAACTGGCTATACGCCCGAGCACGATCAGCTTGTGCTACTGGGGGATTATGTAGATCGTGGACAGGATGCAAGAGAGACGCTGGAGCGGGTCATAGCGCTTGTCCATGAAGGGGCAGTCGCATTGCTTGGCAATCATGAAGATCTGATGCTGACGGCGCTCACAAGCGGCCGTGAATCGGACTGGAATCGTTGGCTCAAAGTGAATGGCGGCCTTGCTACGTTACAAAGCTATGGCTTCACCTCAGAGCAGCTCATTACCCTTTCCGGCGAAGACTTTCAATTGCCTGATCTGCATTGCGAAACACTGGATCGTCATCTGGAATTTATTCGTAGTCTAAAGCTATATTATGAGACAGACGACTATCTGTTTGTACACGCTGGTATCGAGCCAGGCAAGCCGGTATCAGAATGCTCCAGAAGACAGCTGATCTGGATTCGAGAAGCATTCCATAACGATTATGATGGCGAAAAATTCGTTGTGTTCGGTCATACGCCGACCTTTTATCTGTACAAGGATAATACGCGCTTTGATATCTTTTATGGAATCAATCGTATTATCGGGATTGATGGTGGCGCTGTATACGGGGGTCAGTTGAATGCGCTGGATGTGACGAACGGCATCGCCTATTCGGTACGCCCTACATGACCTTACTTGAATAAGATTTATCCTTAAGCGGTTTTCATAGTTAGTTTTTAGTTAGTTTTTAGTTAGTTTTTAGTTAGTTTTTAGTTAGTTTTTAGTTGGTTTTTAGTTAGTTTTTATAATTATTAAGTTCATGCTGGTAGTATATGTATGCGATGTGAACATGGTAGCGTAACTACGGCTATGATCACATGGCGTGCTGTAGATTTGTAATTGAGGTTCCTTTTCTTTTAAAATAAGAAGTAACGAGCAACCGCTCCATACGATGTACCGTCAAGGAGGCACACATGAACGGAAGTACAGAACGAAAATTAACGACTAACGTCCATTTCTTCGCAGCCGCGCTGTTTCAAACACGTGTGTATGCCTGGCAGCCTGGCTTTAGCGTCGAGCACGGTGTTATTGAGCGTATCGGTCACGACTACATAGCTCTGCGCAATGAACAGGGCGATCTGACCTTTTATGAGCGACAACAAACGATTTTTGTGAATAAATAAGCTGACTGTATAGACAATTTAATTCAGTTCAATTCAACATAGTATAAAAAAACAAAGCACAGACATTGGCAATCCGCCGCCATGTTCTGCGCTTTGTTCGTTTTCATTCATCATGAACGTTCATGATCCATCTTCTTTTTATCCTTTGCTGACATCTAAGCACGTCTGTAAAGGAATGCTGCCATTAATCCTCGCAAGGTTGTGCCAGTGCTTCATCTTCTTCACGCGTACGGAAAGAAGCTCCACAACCACAGGTTACCAGCGCATTCGGGTTAAAAATCGTAAATCCGCCGGACAGACCCGATTCCTCGTAATCGATCTCAACACCATTCAAATATTTCATATCGTCCTTCGTCATAACCACTTTCATATCTTGAATCGTCATATATACATCCTGATCGGTTTCCTCACTGTCAAAGCCCATTGCATATGAAAATCCGCTGCATCCGCCCGCATTTACACCTACGCGGACAAACAGGCCGGGAATATCCTGCGCAGCCATAATTTCTTTCATTCGTTCTGCTGCTGGTTCGCTAATTGTAATCATTCCAATTCCCTCCTTTTCCCTTTCCATTATACTCCTATCGTCAAAGCTGCTCAAGGCTCTAAAGAAACGGAAAATCCCCCATTTTTTAAGCAATTGTGTTGCCCGTGTCACATGAGAGGTTTATAATGGGTAAGTGAACAATGACATGAAATGTCGAATTTCCGTCATAAACAATTACGTTTTTAGCCTTATTTGCCGTTGTAACTTTTTTCACATTTTATTGCTAATATGGATGACTTCTTATGTATATTGTTGTATATTGGATAATGGACGTTTTTTTAAAGTTTAAATAACTGTGTCGAAAACTGTAACGAATCACAGATGAAATGATGTCCTATGTATTTTTTCTATTATTCAATTGGCTCAAATTGGTGTAAGACAGGACAAGAGTGTCTTATAAGATTGGCATACCACATATAGAAGTAAGATAGAGGCGTCAAGGAGAACAGGAGGAATCTGCATGTCCACCATTATTACACCGCATACAGACACACGTATGGCTGAAATTATTCATAAGGTGCGTTCCGGTGAACGTTTGTCACTTGAAGACGGCGTTTATTTATATGAAAGTGATGATATTTTGACGATTGGCCAGCTTGCCAATGAAGCAAACCTGCGCAAGAATGGCAAAAAGGTATATTTTATCGAAAATATGAGCCTGTACTTTACGAATGTATGTGAAGCACACTGTGCATTTTGCAACTTCCGTAAAGATCAAGGGGAAGAAGGTTCCTACACGCTAAGCGGTCCTGAAATGGTCGAATACGTGAAGCAGCATATTCATCCAGGTGTGCGCGAGTTCCATATCGTGGGCGGACACAACAATCATGTACCGTTCCAGTATTATGTCGATTCACTCAAAGCATTGAATGAAGCCTTCCCTGAAGTGACACTCAAAGCTTATACTGCCGCAGAGATCGACTTCTTCACTCGCATTAGCGGAATGAATGTCAAAGAAGTGCTGGTCAAGCTGCGCGAAGCAGGTCTGCAATCGTTGACAGGTGGCGGCGCCGAGATTCTGTCGGATGAATACCGCAAAAAAATGCGTGTGAACAAAGCGAATGTTGACCGCTATCTGGAAGTTCACCGCACGGCTCATGAGCTGGGCATGCGTACACACACGACGATGCTGTACGGCTCGATCGAGACATACGAAGATCGTGTGCAGCACATGATCCAAATTCGCGAATTGCAGGATGAAACGAATGGCTTCCAGGTGTTTATTCCACTGTCCATGCAACCGAAAAGTAAAAATGCCAGCATTATGCGTCGTAACTCCGCTTACGAAGACCTTAAGACGATTGCGATCAGTCGCCTGATGCTTGACAATATCGATCATATTAAAGCGTACTTTATTAATATCGGTACCCAGCTGACCCAAATGGCGCTGACTTTTGGCGCTTCGGACGTGCACGGCACGATTCTGAAAGAGAAGATCAGCCACGCTGCGGGTGCACTCACACCGGAAGGCTTGACCCGTAAAGAGCTTGTATGGCTCGTGAAGGGCGCTGGCCGCATCCCGGTTGAACGGGACACCTTCTATAACGAAATCAAAGTATACGAATAAGCAGACCGGCGACAGTCCTTGCGACTGCCGCCGTTAAACTGCGCCCGTGTCACTTTGCTTTTATCTTATATCGGGCTTTACTTCATAAGACGAGAACATGTGAATTTGCGCTCTCTTCAAGTAAAGCCCGTTTATCCGCCTGCCTTCTGATGCGGTACATACCGTTGTAAGCTCCAGGCCGATCCGGCTTCACCCGGTCCTCTGCCAGTCTCCTCTGTACCGGATGATGCCTGTACACATATAATCGTTTCCATCTATGTTATTGCTACTCAGGAATGGTTCTGGCATTCCTTGTTACCTACACTGCATATAAGGGAGAAGATATTATGAAAAACTTTGTCATTCTGGGCGGAGGGTACGGCGGGATTACGCTGCTGCACGAACTGCTTGATCAGAAAATTCCAGCCGATACACAGATCATCCTTATTGATCGCATGCCTTTTCAAGGGTTAAAAACAGAATATTACGCACTTGCAGCAGGTACATCCTCTGATGTCGAGCTGCGCGTTAAATATCCGACCCATTCCAAGCTGACGATTCGTCATGGTGAAGTGACCGACGTGAAGCTGGACGACAAAATCATTACCTTTGCAGACGAAAGCACACTCGCTTATGATCAGCTTGTGATCGCACTCGGTTGCACAGATAACTTCCACGGCGTACCCGGTGCTGAGGAGCATACTTGCACGATTCAGACGTTTGAAGCGACACGTGAGACGTATCGCCGTGTAAACAATCTGCCACCAGGCTCGACGATTAATGTCGTGGGCGGCGGTCTGAGCGGTATTGAAATTGCAGCCGAAATTCGCGAAAGCCGCGAAGACTTGAAAGTGCGCATTCTGGATCGTGGTGAGCGCCTGCTTTCCTCCTCTCCAGCACGTTTATCCAAATATGTAGAAGAATGGTTTATTGAGCACAATGTGGAGCTGCGCAACAAGATTAACATTAGCCGCGTGGAGCCGGATTGTGTGTACAATGGACCTGAAGAGCGCATTGGAGCGGATATTACGATCTGGACAGCAGGTATTCGTCCTGTACCATTGATCGATGAGCTGAATGTGAATCAGGATAACTCCGGTCGCGTTATTTTGGATGAATTATACCGCATTCCAGGTCGTCCGGAAGTATTCGTATGCGGCGACTGTGCATCGTTACCCTTTGCAGCCAGCGCACAGGCAGCTCAAGCACAAGCCGAGCAAATCGCCAATGTCGTTGTTGCAGGCTGGAAAAACGAAACGCCTAAAGTACAGCCGCTGAAATTAAAAGGAACACTCGGTTCGCTCGGTAAGCATGATGGCTTTGGCTCCGGCTTTAGTTTTGGCTTTGGTGCTAAAGGCAAAAGCTCGGTGACCGGACGTGTACCGCGTTTGCTGAAAAGTGGCGTGCTCTGGATGTCCAAGCACCATTTCGGATAATGATGGCGAGCTACGTATAAAAAAGCCTTCTGTTCTGTACAAGCTAAGCTTGCGTACAGACAGAAGGCTTTTTATAATAAAAGCTGCTTGTTTTATCCTACCAGTTAATAGCTCGAGCAAACGATACACGATCATAGATCGTGCTTATTTTGCTAATCCAACTGGATAGGATGGATCACGATCAGCATGGTACTTATGCTTGATATGGTACTCATGCTTAATCCAGATCGAGATTCGCCCAGGCGTCCGCTTCGTCGATCTTTTCCTGAATGCGCTCGCGCAGTTCATCCACGTCGTCAGCAGCGATAATTTCACCGTTGACCATAGCATAAGGCATCGCATAACACTGTCCGCAATTACCGAGACAGCCGTATTCAATCACATCGTAATCAGGATTGCTCTCCAGCTCCTTCAGGATGCGACCGGTGCCATGATGCATATTACTCTGGCAAAATTCGATGATCGGTCTCATCATAGTTTAACACTCCAATCTATATATTCCGGTAGTTCGGAAGGTGATCATTAGGCGCCGATATGTCCATTTTTCAAATTAATTTGAAATGAGTATAAAAATCAATGGCGCAATTGCTGAAATTGGTTTACTTTTATATTATAATATACTTACGAAAGGAGTTGAACAATATGAGTGAGAGTGTACAAACAGAAATGTACGATGAAGTACTTGAAGTGCTGGATAAGCTGCGTCCATTCCTGCAACGCGATGGCGGTGACGTGGAACTGGTAGACGTTGAAGATGGTATCGTCAAACTGAAGCTTGTAGGCGCATGCGGTAGTTGCCCAAGCTCCACCATCACACTGAAAGCCGGTATTGAACGCGCCCTTTTCGAAGAAGTTGAAGGTGTGGAAGAGGTTGTACAGGTATTCTAATCTGTCCCTTATCATGCGTTAATTCATACGGCGATTAGCCAAAACGAAAAGGATGTCCTCTTCCTTTCATGGGAGGAGCGACATCCTTTTTTAGGTTGTCTGTTATTTGACATAGGGGCGGATCGGGTCAAGCCCACCGGAGATATCCATAATATTGCCAGTAATAAAGTCGGAATCCTCATCACATAGATAGGCGATGACACGGGCGATGTCTTCACCGCTACCCGGGCGTCCGCGCGGCGTTTCACCGTCACTCATCCCGAGCACTTCCTCAATCCGCTTCTCTTTGTTATCGCCACGGATATCGCCCGGACAGATCATATTAACCGTAATGCCACTGGATGCCTCTTCGACAGCAAGCGTTTTCGTAAATGAAACGAGACCGACCTTCGCCGCTGCATACACCGCACGATGCGGCCATGCACGAGATTCAGCAGCATGTCCAAAGCCAAAATGAATGATCCGTCCCCACTTCCGCTCCCGCATACCTGCCAGTACCCGATGATCCAGCAACATCGTACCGATCAGATTTCCCTGCAACATCTCCATAATCTCTTCACGCTCGTAATCGATAAATAAACGGCGTTCCCGTATAAAGGGTCCTGCATTGTTGACGAGAATATCAACGGTACCGAGACGCTGCTCCACCTCATCGATCAGGCGATCAATTTCCGACGCCTGTGATACATTCGCCTGTATAGCGATACATTGCACGCCCATCGCCTCAATCTGCTGTTGCAACTGCTCGGCTTCTTGCTTGCTATTCACATAGTTTAACGCAATATGATGACCCTGACTGGCCAGCGTGAGTGCTGTCATTTTTCCCAGGCCTTTGGCACTTCCGGTAATAAGGGCTATTTTTCGTTCCACAGATGTGCCTCCTTCGTGTAAATATAGCTGTAGTCTATTTAAAGTGTACTGATGGGGATGCCTTAATGTCAAAATAAATGCAAACTTATGGTGTGGGGCAGACACCACTTCGGGAAGGATTAAATGGACAAGCACCTTAACCAGGATTACGTTTACGTTTAAAATCGATTCAAAGCTTGAGCTGTAAACAAACATGCCCGCATATCATCGAAACTATGTTTAATAAGGTCTATATAATAGCGTCTTCAAAGCGTTAAATCTCAGTTCTCCTGATGTGCTGATATTGCGATAGGGTAAATTGCAAACTATGCATTAGCTTTAAAACTTACATCAGTTAAGAGCAACGCACCAACTGACTGATTGATTGATCGATTGCAGATTGAAGTAAAAGATTCGATTAGGCACATGTGTTAAACTGCTGTTTTCCGATAGATGAGACCTACTTAATTATTTAAAATGAACGGATGTCCAAACAGGTTAGCCACCAAATTATGTACCCGCTCTTGAATCCGTTTGAAACTTTTTTCCATTTGAAGTACATTAAGAAAAGCAATGATGGAGGATAGAACCATCGCTTTTCTGCTGCACTCTATTTCACTTGTTTCAACATCCGATTACATCTTATGTTTCATTACATACCAAGAACATACAGAAAGGAAGCCATAGTATGAGTACAGCCAAAACGAATGCGATGCGCATTCTGGACAAAGAACATATCCCTTACCATGTGCATGAATATGATCCCGAAGATGGACAGGTACATGGTACAGCCGTAGCCGAAAAGATTGGTAAACCGGCTCCCATTGTACATAAGACGCTCGTTACGCGCGGCAAAAATGGACTGCATATTTTTGTCATTCCGGTTGCCGAGGAATTGGATTTGAAAAAGGCGGCGCGAGCGGCGCAGGAGAAAAAGTTGGATATGCTGCCGGTGAAGGAATTGCTTGCGCATACCGGCTATATTCGCGGTGGCTGCTCACCGATTGGGATGAAAAAGCTGTATCCTACGTTTATCGATCACCGGGCGGAAATGCTGGAGCAGATGATCGTGAGCGCTGGCAAAGTAGGTATGCAGGTGGAGCTTGCGCCAGAGCAGCTGGCGGCAGTAGTAAAGGCACAGTTTGCGGAGATTTGTGTATGATGTGGTAGACTGTTCAGTTCAGACTGTTGATAAACGAAAAGGATCGTATACAGGTATATGATTAGCGTGGATGCTGTTCAAGCAGCATGGTATAGTAAAGGCTATTGGCGTCTGAATGCTATGATTGGATAGGGTGTATATAGTAGTAGGTCACTGCTGCTAGAAATATACGGCGTATACTGCAATACAAGATACAAGATACAAGATACAAGGTATAAGGTATAAGGTATAAGGTGCAAGATACAAGATACAAGATACAAGATACAAGATACAAGATACAAGATACAAGATACAAGATACAAGATACAAGATACAAGATACAAGATACAAGATACAAGATACAAGGCGTATGATATATGGCAAAAAAGGAATGGTATACACATAATTTTGTAAGCATGTACTCGTATGGCAAGCAAATTTTATAAGTAAAAAAGCATCCTACCCCATTGGGCAGGATGCTTTTTCAATGCCAAGCGTATCACTTTAGCAGTTACGCGTGCTCATTCATCAAATACGTAGCGAAATTGCGCTAATTATATTCACGATTTACTGCCACACGTTATCACAATCACGCAGCCAACACTTAAAAGGCTGGGATGACAGCGCCTTTGTACTGCTCTTCGATGAATTTCTTCGTATCCGCCGAAGTCAGTGCTTTTGCCAGCTTCTGAATCGCTTCGGAATCTTTGTTGTCTTCACGAGTGACCAGATAGTTCGCATAAGGTGCGCTGCTATCTTCTACGATCAGTGCGGATTTTGGATCGATTTTGGCTTCCAGTACATAGTTCATGTTGATCATCGCCATGTCGACTTGATCCAGTTGACGTGTCAGCATTGCTGCATCCATCTCTTTGAATTGCAGGTTTTTCGGATTGGATGTGATGTCTTTCGTTGTCGACGTGATGTTTGTTTTGTCTTTCAGCTCGATCAAGCCGTTGTTCGCGAGCAAGATCAATGCGCGTGCGCCGTTGGATACTTCGTTCGGAATTGCGATTGTTGCGCCTTCAGGCAGCTGGTCAATCGACGTGTACTTTTTGGAATAACCGCCAAATGGCTCGATGTGTACGGCTTGAACCGTAACCAGATTCATGCCACGAGATTTATTTTGCTCATCCAGGTAAGGCTTTGTTTGGAAATAGTTAGCATCCAGCTTTTTGTCATTCAATTGAACGTTAGGTTGGATATAATCTGTGAACTCGACAACGTCCAGGTTTACGCCTTCTTTGGCAAGCTCAGGCTTCAGGTGGTTTAAGATTTCAGCATGAGGTACAGCTGTAGCGCCAACGCGCAGTGTGACGGCTCCGTTACTGTCTGTACCGGAAGCAGCATTGGAGTTATCCGCTTTGTTTCCGCAAGCAGCAACAACCGCTACGAGCATAATGCTAACGAGTGCAAGCAACCATTTTTTCATTGTAAGTTCCCCTTTTCGTTTCTATATTGTATATGGTTATAATGCCATAAACGCATTATTCCTACCTGATAACTATATTATCGGCGTGAAAAATGAATGACGAGACGATCGCCTAGCATTTGCAGCGCCTGCACGATGATGACCATCAGCACAACGGCAACGAGCATCACGCCCATATCATAACGATAGTAGCCATAGTTGATCGCGAGCGTACCCAGTCCGCCTGCACCGATCATTCCTGCCATCGCGGTATTGGATACAAGTGCAACAACGGTTACGGTTAGCCCTGCCAGCAAGCCTGGCATCGCTTCACGTAACAATACGCGACCAATCACCTGTCCGGTTGACGCTCCCATCGCATAAGCGGCTTCGATCACACCACGATCCACTTCGCGCAATGCGGTCTCGACCAGTCGTGCAAAAAATGGCGCAGCCGCGATCACAAGCGGCGGAATCGTTCCCAATACACCGATTGTTGTACCGACGAGCAAATCTGTCAGCGGTAGCAAAGCGACGATCAGAATAATAAACGGTACCGAACGTAAAATATTCACGATGACCGAAATGACCGAGTACAGCCCTTTTAACAGCGGCGAAGTGGAGCGAGATGTCATAAATAGCATCACGCCCAGTGGCAATCCGATCAGCAACGTAAACAGTCCGGATGCACCGATCATTTGCAGCGTCTCAATCGTTGCCGTACCAAATTCATTCCAATCAATCTGTGAAAAATCCAGTTCACCAAAATTACTCACGATTCCATCACCTCCACATTCAAGCCTTTTGCGGTCAGCTTGTCCAGCGTCTGCTGGATCGCCTCTGGCGTTCCGTCAAAACGGACGATCAATTGACCGTATGGCACACTTTTGAGTGTGGATATCGTTCCCTGCAAGATGGCAAAATCAACGCCAGTCTCACGTACGGTACGCGACATGATAGATTCATACGTTTTGTCGCCGAGGAAGGAAATTTTCACAGCCAGCGACGATTCACTATGTGGCACAGCGAGTACCGCACCGAGCAATTCACTTTGACTGGACTCACGCGTAATAAAATCACGGGTGATCGGATGCTGCGGCTTCAAGAACACTTCAGCTACAGGTCCCTGCTCTACAATTCCTCCCTGATGAATGACAGCCACACGATCGCAAATGCTTTGAATGACATTCATCTCGTGTGTGATCAGTACAATCGTCAGGTTGAAGCGCTGGTTAATATCCAGTAGCAACTTCAAAATCGAATCCGTCGTCTGCGGATCAAGCGCAGATGTCGCTTCATCACAGAGCAGCACATCCGGGTCGCTCGCCAGTGCACGGGCGATGCCCACACGCTGTTTCTGTCCGCCGGACAGTTGAGCTGGATATTTCTGAGCATGTACTTCCAGTCCGACTAGCTTTAGTAGCTCTTCCACTCTAGTACGGATGTTTTTCTCCGGCGTTTTGGCGAGACGTAATGGGAAAGCAATGTTATCGTAAACGGTCGCCGATGACAGCAGATTAAAATGCTGAAAGATCATGCCGATCTTGCGGCGGCGTGCTTGCAATGCTCCTTTACCCAGCCCGGTCAAATCTACACCATCGATCCAAATATGCCCTGATGTTGGACGTTCTAGCAGATTAATACAGCGAATGAGTGTACTTTTACCTGCTCCAGAGTGTCCAATCACCCCGAAAATCTCACCTTTTTCAATCGACAGATTCAGTTCACTAAGCGCTGATGTTGTATGTTTACCTTTGCCATATACTTTGGTTACATTTTCAAGACGAATCAAGCTTGAGGTCCTCCTCCCGGTTGTCGGTCCGTATGCGATTTCGTTCTAGCTATTTTCAACCGGTTCTTTTTTTATAGACAAAAAGAGCCCATTTTCTGCAGAAAGGGCTCTCTATCCGTAAGATATTGCCTTCTCATCTGCCAAAACCACAGACTGTTCCATTGCTGTACAGCCGTCATTTTGTAGGATTTAGCACCATGTCATTTTGAAAACAGGCAATCTGCCATATTTCAAAATCGGTTGCCGGGCTTCATCGGGCCAGTCCCTCCACCACTCTCGATAAGAAAATATGAAAACATCGAATGAAAATCTTTACTCAGTATATTGAACTTCACAATCTTTGTAAAGTGGAAAATTGGGATTTTTTCATTAATTTCAGCAAATATTCATTTTGGGATTAAGTTGGGATTGGACAGATGGAAGGGGAATATGTGCGGTGGGCAGCAACCACTTCAGGAAGGACTAGGGGGATGGACTCTAGTATCGCACAGGAATCTACATAGTACGAGTGTATTGTAGATTCGCGTGTTCGGAAGAGGAAAAATATTTGCTCTACAAAAATCACTTTCTTATGGAACCTCGTGTTAGGAAACCATTAACACTGTAAGTCGTCCTTTCCCCTTATTTTCTTCCCTACGTTCTGTGCGGTTTGCAACATATTTCGTATAATGCACGCAAAAATACGAACTTATTTTAGTTGGTAGGGTAAGCATGTAATTAATAAAAAAAGATGTACGCAGGCGCTACTTGGACGTCTGCGTACATCTTTCTCATATTTTAAGTTTGATTTGATTCATTGGACTCGTAACTTTTTGAATTAACGAGTTACAGGTATGCCAGGTTGATCTGATTGTTGCTTGTGTACGTTGGAGGCTACGTAGGATTCGCGGCTTAGTTGCCATGTACGTAGGCTCATGTAGCATAGGATACCGAATAAGAACTGAATCAATAATGTATGTGCCATCGTTGCGAAGAAGTATACTTCGGGTACATACATCGTGAAAATATTAACGGCACCACTTACAAATTGCAATACGATAAATAGGACGGCGATCATACCCATTTTACGAATGCTCGGATTGTTCGGGTGGTGACGATAGGCGTAGTGACCGAGAATAGCGATCACGATCACAAGTGCGAGCGCTGCTACACGGTGTAGGAATGCTACACCAACGCCGCCGGACAATTCAGGAATCACGGCACCGTTACAGAGCGGGAAGCCGGAACAGCCACCGCGGGAATCGGTATGTGTTACGAATGCACCTGTATATACGACAAGATAAGTAAAAATGGTTGAGAACCACGTCAGGTTACGGAAACGTTTGCTGACTGGTGGTTGATTCTCATACGTATGTGTACGCTGATATTTGTGCAATCTGCGTGCGGTGAACGCCATTAGCATCGAGCTGGAAAAGGCGATCATCGAGAAACCGAAGTGCAATGCCATAATTGGCGCAGACTGAGAAAATACTACGGCGAGTGCACCCATAATTGCTTGCAACACAACAAAGATCAGAGTCAATATTGCATACAAACGTAGTTCTTTATTTTTATTAAAAAAGATAAAGCCGATGAATGAAAACAATGCGGTCAAACCTGCAAAACCGCTGACCATTCGATGCGTATACTCGATTAAGGATGAAATGGTATATGCAGGGATGAATTGACCATGACAAAGCGGCCATTCTCGCCCACAGCCAAGTCCTGATCCGGTCTTGGTTACGACCAAGCCACCCATCGTTGCTAAAAACATAGCCAAACAGGTTATATAACTTAACCATTTCAAATGCTGAATCGTTATCCGTGGCATACGTGCCATAATTAAGATCACCCGCTATTAAATTAGTAGTGACGTTCATGTGAAGTCACTATTCATTATAGCGAATCCAGCGCCATTGCTACCATCTGGTTTGTGACAAATCGTTGATCTCTTTGTAATGGTTCAAGAAAGACGAATGTCGTCTGTATGTATGGATTGGCAAGTTGAAATATTCGCATTCGAGTAACAGTGCACATACTTATTGATTATAGCTAAATATACTCATCTTGAACGGGAATAAAGTTCAAAGTTCAAAGTTCAAAGTTCAAAGTTCAAAGTTCAAAGTTCAAAGTTCAAAGTTCAAAGTTCAAAGTTCAAAGTTCAAAGTTCAAAGTTCAAAGTTCAAATAAATTTTAAAGCAGATACATGCCCATGAAAAATAAATATTAAAAATAAACATAAAAAATGATCTCTGCGTTAATCAGAGATCATTTTTTATCTATATAATGTTGCGTTTTATTATTAGTACATCTTACTGATGCTGAGCATTACTAATATTACGCCTTACTGTATAATGTTGCGTTTTACTTTAAGATGTTACATCTGATTGTTGTCCTACTTTTCACTCTGCCGCTTGCGCGTTCAGCGCCCCATAAACCTCAACCGCACGATCCAGAAACTGTTCGATCTCCTGGCGCGATTTACGGGCTTTATTTACAAAACGGATCAGTTCCTTGCCATTTGCATATGCGACAAAGCTGGGAATGCCCATAATGTTCTGTTGTTGGCTCACATCGCCGACACCTTCCACATCGACTTCAACAAGACGCAGACGGTCGCTGTATTGCTGTTCTACTTCCGGCATAAAAGGATCGATAAATTTACAATCGACACACCAGTCGGCTTTAAAAACGGCAATCGTCAGTTCTGCGGATGCAATGGCTGCATGGAAGCTTTCACTTGTATTAATCGTTTGCATATCTGTTCCTCCTTAATAAGGGATATTAATCTTGAGTTGATCTTTATAGGATTGTTAATCTTTACAGAATAGGAATGTTACTGACACATATCGCTGTCCTATTTCAAACGTGCTATCTGCTAAGCGCGCTATTCTGCTCTATATCTATATTCAGATCGATATCAACAGAAATTCAAGCCATCCGATCAGGACGCTCTACCGCGTTGCAAGCGCATCAAAGGACCGAGCACTTTACGCAGTGGGCCTGGATAAGAGGACAGTTCTTCCGAACGCACGACACGTAACAGCACGAGCAAGACCGGATAGATCACCAGTGTTGCTAGTCCTACCATACAACAACCGATGAAAAATGCAACCCTGTGGTTCATCCACGCCGTAAGTGCAATACCTGCCTGATTACATAGCAGGCCAGCTACAGTCAGCACGACAATCGTAATCAGGAAACCGATCCAGCGGTTACCTAGTACGGAGAACGAAACGACCTGTCGCAGTGAACGCAGATTGAGCACAGTAATCAGTACGAAACATAGACCTGTCGCCGCAATAATACCATAAATGCCAAGCATGGGTGCCAGCAATACGCTGAGCAACAGCTTTACCGCAATCCCGCACAATACATGTACCATCGACAGATTGACTTTATTAATACCGATTAGCATCGAGTTAGTCGTCATCATCGTAATTTGGAAAATGGTGCCGAGCGTTAGCAGTGCAATGATGCCTGCCCCTTCGGTATTACTGAACAACAGACCATTGATCGAATAAGCAGCTGTCGTTAACATTAGCACAATTGGAATACCGGTCAACACCGAAATGCGCAGCGCAAGTGAGATCTGGCGTTTCAGATTGTCTTCTTCCTTACGCGCATAGGCTGCTGAGATGACCGGGATCAGCGAAGTGCTAAGTGCAATCGCCAGAATAGGCGGAATGCCTGCAATACTTTGCGCACGCGTACCGAGAATACCGAGTGCAGCGGTCGCTGCCGCATCGCCTACATTGTCGATGAGCAGTGGCTTGATCAGCGTTCCGTCGATAAAATTGACCGCTGGAATCGTCAGGGACGAGATGACGATCGGAATCGATAATTTGAAAATATCGCTGTAAATTTGACGCAGCGGAATGACGATTTCCGAGCCAGTACGCTCGATTTGAATCCGATTCGCCGCATCCTTTTTACGTAATTTGAGCGTATAATAGACCATCACCAGAAACGCACCGATACTCCCAAGCACACTACCAAACGATGCGCCTGCCGCTACTTCTGTATCACCGTATCCGATACGCAGCAGCACATACGCCAGCACAATCGCAGTGAATACACGGGCAAATTGCTCGATAATTTGCGAAATTCCGCCAGCTGACATCATATTGCGTCCCTGGAAATATCCGCGCATCATCGCAATCGCCGGGAACAGCAGCAAGGATGGGGCAATCGCCTGTAGTGACAATGCCGCAGCAGGTTCTTTTGCCAGTGCTGCATAATAAGGTGCCCCGATGTACATTAACAGCGTCATCACGATTCCTGCACCACCGGCAAACAATAGCGCTGCATAGTAAATACGCTGCGCTTCATGCGGACGTCCCAGCGCATAGCGCTCCGACACCATTTTGCTCAGTGTGCTTGGAATACCTGCGGTTGCTACCGCCAGCAGCATCAAATAAACATTGTTCGCCAGCGTAAATGACGCGTCGCCGGAAAAGCCGAGCATATGCTCCAGCGGCACCCGCTGGACAAGGCCAAGCACGCGCGCAACGAGCGCAGCGGCTGCCAGAATAATTGTACCTTTAATGAATGATTCGCCTTTGGACAAAATAGTTCCCCTTCTCTCACACATCATAGATCATCAAACGATAATCATCCTAATATTCGCATCGTACAGCCGGATCATGCCGTATGTACATTCCCCATTGTAAGCGGATCATGCCAAAAAACCGGAAGGCTGATTGGCCTTCCGGTCGTGTTTTTACGTCAGCATTTCTATTATAGACATGGATCGGCACGCTTCGCAATGCGGCATGTGAAATGGGCTATTTTACATCCTTAATGAACGCCAACCCATACGATCCAGATAATCCAGATTCCGATCATCGCAAGCTGTAAAATGATTTTAACGACTGCACTTGCAAACAAGCCCAGTACCGTTCCCCAGCCTACACGCAGCGCGCTGTTCACATCACGTCCTTGAATCAGCTCAGCGGCTACCGCACCGATCAATGGACCTAGAATCAGACCAAATGCTGGAATGACGAACGGCCCTACAATCAAACCGACCACCGATAAAATAACGGCTAAACGCGAGCCGCCAAACTTTTTCGTTCCATAGGCGCCGACCAGATAGTCGGCAACGACGAGCACGATCGCAATTAGCGTTTGAATGATCCAGAACCACACATCGTAGCGCTCAAACGAGAAAAACCATCCATATACGAAAAAGGCAAAATAGATCGCTACCACCGATGGTAGCACCGGATACACGGTGCCGATCATCCCGATAATAAACAGGGCAATGACCAGCGTCCAACCTACAATTTCAAGCGTCATTGATTGTCTCTCCTTGTATAGGTGCACACAGACATACACCCGACGAATGTTCATCTTAGAAGCAAGATGTAATCTTTGTATACCTATATACTGCTCAGGTGACACATTCGTTTCAAAAACATGGCCTGTCCGAACTAGATACTTTAGTGATGTTGTCTGTGTCTGCTCGTTTCGTTTAGCCAGCCTGCGATGACGATCATCGATGTGATCTGTAGGAATTATGATCGTTAATGGATGTTATTGGTGGTAACTGGATCGTACTCGTCTATTTCCCATTTGTGGTCACTTTCGATTAAACGAGAATATGGTCGCGGATCACTTCAACGATGCCATCGTCATTGTTGCTTGCGACTACAAGATCAGCTTCCTGCTTAACCGCATCCTGTGCATTGCCCATCGCTACGCCCAGACCTACCGCTTGAATGACTGCCAGATCGTTCAGGCTATCGCCAACAGCAACGACTTCGGACATATCGATATCAAGCAGCTTGCACACTTCAGCGATCCCGGTCGCTTTGTTAATGCCGAGCGGATTGATTTCCAGATTGTCAGGTGAAGAGTTCGAGATTTCAAGCCCACCCATCTGCTGTAGCTCCATCAGAATAGCATGACGCAGTTCCTGGTCTTTCGTATTATAGCCAAATTTCAGCCATTCCACCTCTTCAAATGCCTGACCTTCCTGTAGCCATTGGTCGCGATTGTACAGACGCTCGACTGAATATGCCCAGAACCAGACTTCCTTTTCCAGCGCCAGTTCATGCATGCGGCGCACCGCAGCGGGATCAAGCAATGTACGACGATATAGTTCGCGCGGCGATTTCCACACTTCGCTGCCATTGACCGTCACCATTGGCGTTTCCAATCCAAGCTCCTGTCCATAGGGCAAAGCGCTGCTGGCAGCGCGTCCAGTGGATAGACAAACATGAATTCCTTCATCCATCGCTTTATGAATCCATTTGCTCGTCTCTAACGAAATTTCGTGATCATCATTAAGTAGCGTTCCATCCATATCCAGTGCAAGTAGCTTGTATTTACGTGCTGTCATTGTATTTCGTCTCCTCCATCCATTCGGGTCGATCGCGCCCGATGCTTTGTCTCTACCTTTGCTGCTCCATCGCTCGGATCATGATATTCGCACGCTTCTGTAACCCGTTCCAGATGATAAGGATACAGACAAACGGTTCCGCTGCCATCGTTTAGAATGACGATACGCAACACGCAACGAAACCAGCAGCGCGAATCAGGCGAGCGATGCGTCATATGAGCATAAGTGTAGCATACTATTCTTTAGCCTCTCAAAAGTTTTTGTAAACTGTAGATGAAGTTTTGTTGCCTCAGCTATCGTTACATATCGCTGCTGTGATGATCAAAAAAGGACTGGAGCGCAGTCGCTTCAGTCCTTTTTCCAGTTCATTTTTCAGTTCTTTTTGCAATTCTTTTTGCAATCCTTTTGGAGATCACGATATGGAATGGGCACGATTGAATATAACGCTGTTACATACAGCAATAGTGGATCGGATCAGAGCCGATAAAAGCAGCTGTTGTCCTATGCCACCAAACGACGCTGACGCCATTTGCGCAGTAACCAACCATGACGTGGCGACAGCAGGAAAGTCAGCACGAACAGTGCACCCGCTACCGTAACGATGCTGCCACCAATCGAGGCATTGAGTAAATAAGCAGCGCCATAGCCTAGTACAGAGCTGGCGATCCCCACAACGACGCTATACAGAAGCATCCTACCCAGACGATCTGTCAGCAAGTACGCCGTTGCAGCCGGAATGATCAGCATCCCTACGACTAGAATAGCACCTACACTTTCAAACGATGCGACCGACGTCATCGATACAAGCCCCATCAGCATATAATGGAATAACATGACCGGAATACCGCATGCTGCCGCCAGTGCCGGATCGAACGCCGTAAGCTTGAATTGCTTGTAAAATAACATCAGCAGCGTAACGACAGACAGCAGTGCAAATCCAAGCATCCACACCGAGCGAGGTCCCATATCCAGCCCGTTCCATGTCCATGTATCCCATTGCACATATGCAATTTCTCCGAATAACACACAGTCCAGATCCAGATCGATATTACGCGCATTCAAGCTGACAATGATCACACCAACCGCAAACAACGCTGTGAAAATAATTCCGATCGACGCATCCGATTGTACACCAGAGCTACGCAACCATTGAATAAGAAATACAGACAGTAGACCAAGCAGTGTTGCGCCAATCATCATCGCAACCGAATCACGTCCACCGCTGAACAAAAAGGCAATCGCAATGCCGGGCAGTACCGCATGACTGATCGCATCACCAATCAGCGCCATTTTACGCAGGATCAAAAAGCAGCCCAGCAGACCGCAGCTAGCAGACATCAAAATCGCCGTCAGTACAATCCAAAAGTCACTGTTCATGTGGCACCTCCTTGCTTCCATTGCTGCCGTGCACGACGCTGGCGCAAAATTTTACCGAGCCAGCCCCGTCCTGGTGCGAATAATGCAGATACTGCGAACAACAATGTAGCCGACAATACAGTCACCGGTCCGGTTGGTAAACCTGTCACCATACTGCTCCAAAAAGTGCCACTGAATCCGCTCATAGCACCAAATACACCCGCGAGCACTAACATTGTAGATAGCTTATCTGTCCAGTATCTTGCCGCCACCGCTGGGGTGATGAGCAAAGCAGACATGAGTACGACACCCACCGCCTGAATACCTGCCACCACAACGAGCACAGCCAGTAGTAGCATCAATTGCTCCAGCCGAGCTACAGGCCAGCCCAATCCGCGCGCAAAGCCCGGATCGAAGCTAATGAGCTTAAACGGTTTGTATAACAATGTGCATAACACAAGTAGCACCATACTGATGCCGGCGAGCATATACACATCCTGGCGCATCATCGATGCAGCCTGACCGAATAGAAACTTGTCCAGCCCACTTTGTCCGCCCTCACCGCTATGTTGAATACGTGTCAGCAACATCACGCCAATCCCGAAAAATAACGATAATACGATGCCCATCGCTGCGTCCTGCTTAATACGGGAATGGACGGTAATCCAGCGAATACCAAAGGTGGCGATGGCGCCAGCGATCAGTGCTCCCAGTATGAATCCAACTGTCGATTTAACGCCAGTGAGCATAAAAGCAATACAAATACCCGGTAATGCCGCATGAGCAAGCGCATCACCGATCAAACTGCGCTTTTGCAAAAACATATAGCTGCCGATCAAGCCACTGCTTAAACCGAGCAGCATACAGCCAGCAACGATCCAGCGCATATTCGGGTCTGTCCATATGATCCAGAGTGCTTCCATCACCTGTCCTCCTTTTCGGTCTGCGATTGTACAGTTTTACTTTCCAGCTAGCAATAAGCCCTGTTGATCTGCTCCTTGCAAAAACGCCATTTTGCCGCCGTATGTTTGCTGCAATAGCTCTGCTGTAAATGTGTGCTCGACCGGACCTGCCGCAATCAGCTGACGATTGAGTAGCAGCACATCGTCAAAGTACGCCTGTACGGTCGACAGATCATGATGCACGACGAGCACGGTTTTCCCCTGCTGCTTCATTTGCTCCAGCAGTGTGATAATCGCTTTCTCTGTCATCGCATCCACGCCTGCAAACGGCTCATCCATCAAATACAAATCCGCCTGCTGTGCAAGTGCTCGTGCCAGAAATATCCGCTGCTGCTGGCCGCCGGATAACTGGCTAATTTGCCGTTCCGCATAATCGGCCATACCTACCTGATCGAGACAGTGCAGCGCGGTTTGCCGTTCCGCTTTACCTGGACGACGGAACAGACC
Organism: Paenibacillus wenxiniae; assembly: GCF_039822605.1. Taxonomy (NCBI): domain Bacteria; kingdom Bacillati; phylum Bacillota; class Bacilli; order Caryophanales; family Paenibacillaceae; genus Paenibacillus; species Paenibacillus wenxiniae. The sequence continues at coordinate 103,187 of NZ_JBCGUH010000006.1, read as the reverse complement.
GAGTCGTCCATACGTACCCATCAGCACGACGTCCAATGCACTGGTTGGAAAATCCCAATCAACCGATTCGCGCTGCGGCACATAACCGATCCGGCGGCGATGACTGGCATAGGGCTTGCCGAATACGTTGACCTGCCCGGATAACGATGGAATTAAGCCTAGCATCGCTTTCAGCAAAGTCGATTTGCCTGCCCCATTTGGGCCAAGCAAGCCGATCAATCGCCCTGCTGCCAGTGAAAATGATACTTGCTGAACGACCGGCTGATGATGATAGGTGACAGTCAGTCCTTGTACATGCAGAGGGCTATTTTCCTGTTTCGTAAATAGAGTATGGGACTGCTGTTGCCCATTATCTGACTGCTGATGCGGTTCTATCGTTGGTTGGGCAGACTTTGATCCGGTTGAGTTCGTGGCGGTAAATGGTTTCATGAACAATTCCTCCTTTGATCGTTTTGCAAGTGGTATCGCGTTTGGGATTGGTGTTTTTTGATTAGCATTTTGAGACTGGCTTTGTTGCTTAACATTGTGGACTAGCATTTTTTATTAATGGGTATGCCGTCTAGTTTGAAATCGTATCGCTTTTATACATGCCAATAATGATAGGGTGTGTCAGGATGGTCTGTACTATTTGCTTCGCGAATCTAAATCGTGAATAGAGTGCAACTAGCACGTTAAGCGAGATTGATTTTAACTTTACATCTGCTTTAAATCTCTATTTATAAAAATGCCAGCACACGCTCAAATATAATAGTTAACCTGGTCAAGGTACTAGAAGCGATCACTTGGTCATTTTAAGTATGTGCTCTAATAAAGAATAGCGCTTAGATATTTTAGATATTTTAGATATTTTAGATATTTTAGATATTTTAGATATTTTGAAAATTAGAGGTTTTAGGTTTTAGGTTTTAGGTTTTAGGTTTTAGGTTTTAGGTTTTAGGTTTTAGAAAAGTCACATCAACGCAGCGCTTCTACAATCGTATGCGTGTTGTGTCTGACCATATCGATATAATTTCCTGCTTCTCCATCTGGCGCCCCCAGTGCATCCGAGTATAATTCGCCGCCGAGTTTGACCATATGACCCTGCCCAGCAGCTCCAGCAATAACAGCTTCCATCGCCCGTGCCGGAATGCTACTTTCCGCAAATACAGCTTTGATCTGCCGCTCGACCAGCATGTTACGCAACTCGGCAACGTCACGTGAACCATATTCGGAAGCGGTGCTTAGCCCCTGCAATCCACGAACTTCCAAACCATACGCATCGCCGTAATAACCAAAGGCATCATGCGCTGTGATCAGCACCCGACTCTGCTGCGGGATCGTATCAATCTGCTCTTGTACTTCGCGATGCAGCTGCTGGAGCTGCCCTATATAAGCATCTGCATTACTGCGATATGTCGCTTCATGCTGTGGATCTGCCTCGATTATCGCATCACGGATACGCTCTACTGCCTGACTCCACAAACTCACATCAAACCAGATATGAGGATCATGCTCATTCGCGTACTCGTCACTTTGTCGTAGCCATACTGGATCAATACGTTCTGTCACGGCGACGACATGTCTGGAACGACTCATTTTATCTAATATTTTGGTCATGCTTCCTTCCAGATGCAGACCGTTGTACAGAACTAGATCCGCATCATCCAGCTTGCGAATATCGCCCTGCGAAGCTTTATACATATGCGGGTCCACACCTGGTCCCATTAGCCCGATCACCTGCACATTGGAACCGCCAATCTGCTGTGCTGCATCAGCGATCATGCCTGTTGTAGCTGTAATGTATAATCGTTCATCGCTAGATTCGCCGGCTGCTCGCTCGCCGCTACAACCAGATAGAATTAGTACGATAAGCAGAATACTGGAGATCACCGCATAGCTATGAAAATGGCGAACCATACCGATTTTCGGATAATAATCACGACATGTATGACTCCTATGTCGTATATATAACGAACTCCATTTCATTCTCATTGCTAGATTCATCCTCCTTTGATCGTAAAATGAATAGATCGAACAATATTTCAGTCTTTCTCTAATGACGTTTTTTTAGTATGGGCTATATTTGTTTCCTTAGTGCAAATTTTAAGGTGCAGGGAAAGAAAACACAAGAATGTAATTTTCAACATAGCGTATGCTTGTCTTTATCTTTGTGACTGTGACTGTGACTGTGACTGTGACTGTGACTGTGCTTAATTGTTATGCTTGTTAAAGCAGGAGGTTGTAGATCAAGTATGTAGATAGAGGTTGTAAGCACATGGTTGTACATTGGAGCTGCAAACAACAGGGGAAAGGAACGAAGTAGAGGGATTCCTGTCTCCCACAGCACAAAAAAGCCTTCCGCTTGCGATAGGTGAAGCAGTTAGCTCCCTATCATCAAGCGAAAGGCATCGGTTATTTCGTTAACTCTGAATCGTTCGGGTCATGCCATGTCCGTTATTGTGCTGTTTCCGCATCTGCTGTATCGGTTGGTGCTTGTTGTTTTTTCGGTACACCGTCCAGACCATATTGCTGATCATACGCATCCAAAATTTTGATCGCAACCGGTGCCGCACTCCGGGAACCAAAGCCGCCTTCTGGAATAACAACAGCAACTGCCAACTTAGGATTTTGACGTGGTGCAAAGGCGATAAATACGCCGTTATCGACGATTTTACCGTATACGGATTGCTGGGATGTACCTGTTTTGCGAGCGACATCATAACGGTATCCTTCCAGTACAGCTACTTTACTGCGCATACCGTTAATGACAACATTCCAGTCTTCCGCCGGGAAATCGATCGTGTTGATGACTTCGCGCTTGAATGTTTTGACCGTATTGCCCTGAGCATCTGTAATTTTACTTATAAATTGCGGTTTCAGTCGTTCGCCGCGATTGGCAATCGTCGTTACATACTGAGCAAGCTGTAGCGTTGTATAACGCCCCTGCTGTCCGAATGAAGCGTATGCCATCGCTGCCTGCGCACTACCTGCTGCTTTAATATTCGTATACTCGCCGCGACCTTCATTTTCATACGGCAAACCACTTTTCGTCGATACGCCCAGTCCGAATTCTTTCATATATCGATCCCACACATTGACCGCTTCATTGCCGTATTTGCTGTATAATGGCTTGCCGATTCTATCGATCATAAAGGCGTTGGACGACTTTTGAATCGCTGTGGATGGAGTGAGTGAACCAAGCACTTCTCCAAGTGCATTCCGTACTTTGGTCTCATAACCGGCACGTCCAAACTCAGCATAACCGCGGTCATAATAACCTGCATATGGACCAAAAAATCCTTCTTTCATCCCGATCAGTACCGTAAGCGGCTTAATAACCGAGCCCATCAGTACGAGTGAGGAAGCGCGTTTGCCATTATAAATTTCACGGATCGTACCGTTTGGATAATACGGTTCGATCGCCTTGAGCTGTTCGCTTGTTGGCGATTGTGACCAGATATTCGGATCATAATTCGGCATACTTGCCATCGCTACCACATTGCCTGTATCAACTTCCATCGCTACCGCATAACCGGTCAATGCATTACGTGCCTGTGCACTACCACTACGATACGAACGCAGAAAAGCAATCTGATCCGTAATCGCCTGCTGTGCGGCAAGCTGTACATTTTTGTCGATCGTCATCCACAAATTGTAACCTTTTTGCGGTGGCGTAAGCTCGGAACGACCATCTACCCGATTGAGCGCATTAACCGGTGTGCTGCGCACGCCATTTTTGCCGCGTAGCTCATCCTGGAATGTATACTCCAAACCGTCAACGCCAACCAGTTCGTTATCGATATACCGTTCACCTGCACCTGTCAGACGTGCACGGTTTTTGTATTTGTTCATCGTGGTGCTGACGCCGGAGAAGCCTTTGAGATAGCCGACTGCCTGCACTGCCACATGATCTGGACTGTATTCACGCACACTTTCCTCGCGCACTTCAATGCCTTTGTACTGATCCTTATGCTCCAAAAAATAAGCGATCTCCTTATTACCCAGGTCGCGTTTAATACGGCGAGGGGTGTAGCCGTAATTCTTTTTATATTCGATATCCATCGCTTCAATAATCTGATCCGCAGTCATCTTGTTATTCGGATCACCATACGTATTGAACACCTGCTTCAAGTCGCCGACAATTTTCAGAAATTCCGCCTGATTTTCCGGGCGACGATAATCTTTATTCAGCGTAAAATAGAGCGATTGTGTGGAGAGCGAGTACGCGACTTTACTGCCAGATGCATCGAAGATTGTGCCCCGACTCGGTAAAATCGGCGTTTCGTTATTCACTATGCTAGATTCGGCTTCTGTTAATGTCGGCCCTTCCACAAACTGCAAAATCGCCAACCGTACTACCAGCACACTAAAGATCAAAAATGTAGAAAAGAAAAAAATATTCAACCGGATCGAAAACTGACGTCGGTTACTCTCTTCAAACTCCTCCGCTTCGGTCGAATTCCATTTTTTCATTGACTGGACAACCCCCCTGAATGTTGTTATGCTCTTGCTGCAAGTCCAGCGCAGCCGTTTAGGAATGCATCATTCGTCCCTTGTATGAACGATATCCATTCCAAAATATGTAGTCGTTTCTTCATTTTAGCATATAGATGAAGTGGAACAAAACAGGACTGCTGACCCTGATTCCATATTACCCTCCATACCTGTACGCGCTATCTATTAAATGTGAAAGATTAAAGAAAAGTAGAAAAAAGAAGCAGGCCATTGAGCCTGCTTCTTTTAAGTTTAATGCTATGCTAATGCAGAGTTGAAGCTATGACAGCACAGATGCTTTGTTACTGATTCGTCGAGGTGCTGTCTGTTCCTTCAGCATTCGCACTCGAATCGGCTTGCTTCTTCGGTACGCCATCCAAACCAAACTCTTGATCATACGCATCGAAAATTTTACGCGCGACTGGCGCTGCACTCTGCGCACCAAAGCCACCTTCTGGAATAACGACCGCAACTGCCAGTTTGGGATTATCGCGTGGCGCAAAGGCGATGAATACCCCGTTATCTACAGTATGTCCGTAGATCGATTGCTCGGATGTACCTGTTTTACGAGCAATTGGGTACGGGAAATCCTTAAATGCTGGTACATCGGTTCTCATACCGCCAATGACGGTATCCCAGTATTGCTCTGGGAAGTTGATTGTATTCACGACCTGTGGCTTAAATTGCTTCACCACATTACCTTCCGAATCGGTAATCTTGCTTACAAGCTGTGGCTTGAGGCGTTTACCTTTATTGGCAAGTGTAGTTACGTATTGAGCGAGCTGCAAGGTTGAATATTTCCCCTGCTGACCGAACGATGCAAATGCCATCGCTGCCTGTGTACTACCTGCTGCTTTCGTATCCAGATATTCACCGGAACCTGCACTTTCACCAGGCAGTCCACTCTTCGTAGACACACCCAGACCAAATTCCTTCATGTATTTATCCCATACGTTAACTGAATCGGCTCCGTATTTACGATAAAGCGGTAAGCCGACTTCATCAATCATGAACGTATTCGAGGAATGGTGAATCGCCTCGGCAGGTGTCAGATTACCATATGCATGACTACCCGAGTTACGAATTTTGGTCTCGTGCCCTTCTTTACCAAACTCAGCATAACCGATATCTTGATAATGCGTATACGGCGTAATGACGCCCTCATTCAAGCCAATCAGCACAGTGAGCGGCTTAATAACCGAACCCATCAGTACCATCGAAGACGCATGACCTTGACGATATACTTCCTTGATCGTACCGTTAGCAATACGATCCTGAATTTCTTTATATTTATCAGACGTCATCGTTTCCCAGACGTTTGTATCGTAGTCTGGCATACTCGCCATCGCGATCACGCCACCGGTTTGTACATCCATAGCGACTGCATAACCGGTCTGTGCATTTGGCGCATACGCACTACCACTACGGTATGAGTGCAGATAAGAAAGCTGATCGGTAATCGCTTTTTGCGTAGCCATCTGGATGTTTTTATCGATCGTCAGCCAGACGTTATTGCCTTTTTTCGGCGCGGTTAATTCCGAACGACCAATCGGACGGTTTAGCGCGTTGACCGGCGTCGTTTTCAGACCGTTTTTCCCACGCAGATCATCCTGATACGCATACTCGATTCCATCTACACCGACATACTCGGTTGACAAGTATTTCTCGCCTGCTTCCGTTACGCGCGACTTGTTAATATAATGATCCATCGTCGTGCTCACACCACTAAATTGACGCAAATAGCCGACCGTCTGCGTTGCGACTTGATCAGGATCATAGTGACGAACACTTTCTTCAACGACCTCAATGCCTTTAAACTGATCTTTATGCTCCAAAAAGTGAGCGATCTCGGCATTGGTCAGATTCTTTTTAATTCGGCGTGGCGTATAACCGAACTGCACCTTCGATTCGATATCCATTGCTTTAATGATCTCATCGGCAGTCATTTTCTCGTTCGGATCGCCATACTTGTTAAATACATTTTTAAGCTTGCCGACGATGTCGTACAGTTCTGCCTTGTTTTGTGGCAACGCATAGTTTTTTGTCATCGTAAAATAGAGCGACTGTGAGGATGTAGAGTAAGCAAGACGCGCTTTACCCGAAGCATCCAAAATATTCCCGCGAATAGGCGGGATCGGCGTGCTTTTCGTGGAGATGCTTGCTTCCTTTTCCCGTAATGTGGGACCCTCGACAAACTGCAAAATCGCCAGCCGGACAATCAATACGGTAAATACCATAAACGTAGCGAAAAAGAAGACATTCAGACGGATAGAGAATTGACGCTGATTTTTGAGTTCGCGCTTAGACGACTCATCAATACCCGATTTTTTCATTGCTTGACCTATTCCCTTCTCTTGCGGCATTGCTTGATGATGCCTGAATCGTTCGATATGTGTGTACTTGTGGCAGACCAGCATGATCCGCCTTTGCTTTTGGACAGGACAACGCCAACAGAACTATATTATCACACCATGAAGTGTGTTGAGAAATTTCACAAAAAAGTCCGGTGTAACTCGTCACCGGACTTTTAGCTGGATGAACGGATAAAACAACAGAAATCGTTATATTGCTTACAGTACACTTTGCTCGATATGCGTCTCGGCGAATTTGGGCGGATTAAACCAGTTGCCTGCTGAAGCCCATGTTGGATCAAGTGGAATCCATTTTTTCGCTTCCGGTAAATACACCTGATTCCATGCATGCGCACCATAACCACCCTGCCCATTGTAACCAAGACCGGTCACGACGCGCACATCGATCCCTTGTGAACGTGCCATGACCGCATACAGACGAGCATAATCGATACATACGCCTAATCGGGTTTTAAATGTATCCTCTGGCGTCTGCTCATGCCATACGCCGCGCTGCTCATAATCATCTACTTTGCCATAATCATAACTGATTCGAGAGCCAACCCAGTCATAGAGCAAACGGGCTTTCTCTTCCGTATTGGTCGTTTTACCGACAATCTCGGCAGCTGCCTGTTCGATATTCGCCGGAATGCTACGATCGACCACATCATATTTACGCTGGAAAATACCGGTTAGCTCCTGTAAAGCCGCACTCGTAAATACAGGCAAGCGATCTTTAATAAACGAACCGGTTAATGGCTGCACAACGGATTTGACGGCACCGTTGTACAGAGAAGAGGCTTCAACATAGGAAGAAAGCTTATTGTTCGGATACAGGCTAACGACGATGAATAATACGAGAACGATCACTGCACTACGTAACAAGCCATTAAGCAGCCCTACGAGACCACCTACCAATCGGCTCACCCATGAGGAACGCTTTTCCTCTGCGGGTATATAACCGGCACGCCAGCGTTCCGGCACTAACAATGCGGCTAGCAACGAAAACGCCATACTCGCGACCACATAACTGAGCATAAACACAACGGCAAAACGCAGCAACGAAAATTCGGAAATCAGATACACCGCCGAATAATACATTTCCTTCCACCATTGCAAATCGCCATCCGGTACAGAAGTGGATACCTTTTCCGCCCATGATTTGACATAGGGAGAAGCAAACATCGCAAACGGTCCTGCCAGCGCCAATGCGAGAATGGTCAGCAACGTGCGACCTGCCCACGAAAATAAACGACCTGCCGAACGACTGGCACCGCTTCGCACTCCTTGCAATACCGAAATCAATACAATTACATATAACAAACAGGACACCAGACTACTGTCAAACCAGGCTGCGATATCCTTAACTTCCATTCCTATCCTCCTTCGTATCCACACCAGCTCTTACGTCGTTCAAGAACCGGAACTTCCTGTAGCCGTGTTGTGCTTCGCCTGTGTAATGACAGATTGAATCGTATTATTGATATCCCATTCGCCTAGAGGAACGCCGCGGAACGTCACACTAACTTTGCCAGCACCTGGCTTTCCGTTCAGCTCAATATTGTCGGACTTGATCGTATAGGTTCCATCCCCATTTTGAATAAAACGGGCATCTTTCGCCTCATTTTTCATCACCTGAAGCGCTTGATCGCGCATCGCCCCTACCGTCTGATCGGTCACATTCGTAACCGTTTGTTTAATCTGATCAAGCGAAATGCCACTATAAATAAACACGGCGATAATAATCACGATCACAATCAGCCAGCGGATGACCGTTTTTATCAGATTGATCACGAGAAATAATATAATCAGGGCGACCAGAATGATTAGCCAGTTTTGCCTGAAAAATTCACTCCATACCTGCCAATCCATCTGCTCCACCTCCATACTTTAATCGATGACTATTTCGAATGTGACCATCGCTGCGGATGTCTGAATAGTAAGCGATATCAACCATTATTCATTGTAATCACACACTTTTATTACTAGTCACTTTTATTACTAGTATTAGCGGTTTTCTAACGAGAAATTCAATCACGAGTGGCTTTTACAAAGCAAACAATCGGACTAGTCATCGTTCGGCTATAGGATACCCAACGATTAGCTCTATTGTTTCTATTTATGCAACCTATACGCCTACTCTGTTTCAACTCTGGTTATTGTGTTCAATAAAGCGATATAGACCATAGCTTTCACAGGGAGCTACACAGGCTTTATATAGGCTTGTTATAGCAAGCCAGTCTATATTATAACCGAATTATACTCGAAGTATAGCGGTTATGTCAGCATCCACTCAGCTAGCATCTTTTGCATGGACGATGCCTTTCCATTACAATACACATACAGAGGTGATGACCTTGCTTCATATTATCGTAGAAGGTAAAAACGATCGTAGTAAACTGCGTCGTCTGCTACAATCCGAAGTCGAAATTCTGTGCACATTTGGCACGCTTAATTCGCAAAAATTGGAGAAACTACGCAAACAGGTTGGACGCGATGAGGTCTATCTGTTTTTGGATAATGACTCTTCCGGTCGTAAAATACGCGCAGTGCTCAGCGATGCTTTTCCCGATGCGACACATATGTACACGCGTCGTGGCTATGCCGGCGTAGAAGGTACACCGGATGAGTATGTAACGCAGCAGCTGGAAAAGGCAGGGCTGGATGAGTATATTATTTATCCGCCTGCGGGGTTTGAATAATGAATGGGGCGGACGAATGTTTGCGTCAACCACTCCGGGAAGTGGTTGACGCAAACATTCGTCCGCTTTAGAGAGTGAGCAGGAAAAGCACAGAATCGTAATGACTTTATACCTCTATACCTTTTATAGCTTTTTTAGCTTTTTTAATCTTAAATATGGTTAGAATCGAAGTTACTCTTAAGAAACAAATTGAATGTGAATATTGGTATGAGGATTAATAGGAGTAGCTTGGTATTTGGATATAATGGGTATGATTTTTCGTTGGATATGCTTTGTAGATAAAGGATATTTTATTGTTTTAATTTTTAATTGTAACTAAAAACTTTGTACGATACTTGTAAGACACTGTGTATGTAATTTGTACATACATGCTTTTACCTTTTCATAATTTAAAGGCTTTGCCAAAAGTTCGGGATTAGATGTATGTTTAATTAGATAGCAAACGGTAGGGTTGGCTACTGTGGATAGGTTATAGTTGTACACCAACTGCCGCAGTGACAATTCCTGCGGCAGTTGGTCGGCTGTATGATCGTTTAATTTAACGATGAACAGTGTCGATGATCATCAGGATGAAGCTGAGTGTTAAGTAGTTGATGGAGAAAATGAACGCGGTTTTTGCCCATTTGTCGGTGTCTGGCTTTTGGAAGCCGGCGATGGCCATACCGAGCCAGACGACGGATAGCAGGACGGATGTGATCGTGTAGATCAGTCCGGTGTAGCCGTACATGTACATGAGAATAGGTACAGGAATAAGTAAAGCGATGTATGGGAGCATTTGATATTTGGTGCGTTTAATACCTTTAACAACGGGAAGAAGCGGGTAACCAGCTGCGCGATATTCCTCAACACGGCGAATGCCGAGTGCCCAGAAATGTGGCGGTTGCCACAGGAATAGCATAGCGAACAGTAGCCAGGCGCCAAGATCGATCTGCTGGCTGACAGCGACATAACCGATAACTGGAGGCATTGCGCCGGAAATGCCACCGATCGATGTGCTCCAGGTGGAATGGCGTTTGAGCCATAATGTGTAGATGATGACGTACACGAACATGCCCAGTGCGCCGAGTGCAGCGGCAAGCATGCCGGAAAAGACCGCAAGTACGCCAAGACCAAGTACGCCCAGTGCAATCGCATACCATAGCACTACATTGGGCGACAAGCGGCGCGTCGCCAGCACTCGCTCACGAGTACGAATCATTTTCGTATCCAGCTCACGATCAAAGTAATTGTTAAACACACAGGAAGATGCCATTACCAGCATCGTACCGAGCAATGTCCATACCATCAGCATCCAGCCGATATGCCAGCCTGAAGCGAGCCAGAATCCACCAAAGGTTGCAATCAGATTGGATCTTAAAATGCCAGGCTTCGTGAGGGCGACAAAATCTTTCCAGGTCACTCCGCTCTCCTGTGGGGAAGGGCCTGCATAAGTTGAAGCGTCCGCCGAAGCCGGATAACCAAGTTGTTTATCCACGTTAACAACGTTCCTCCTTCATAATTAGCAACAGAAAACCGATGAGTACATCAAGGAGTCTCATCATAAAAAAATTCACTTTCTGCCAGCTGTCCGAGTAGGCTGGACAGACTGTAAAAGTGAAAAATACCGTAACACGAAACAAAATCGCTCTATAAACTTTATCATAACTGTATCGAAAAGTCTTTGTGATTCGGTTAGTCAAGCGTGGCGATTATGACAATTTATTGACAAGCTACAAATTTAATATCCGTTTCACGTTTCAGTTAGCTGGTTATGGTAAACTACATGCAATAGTTTACAATCATTGATAGTGTCTATGTCGTATATCATGTTTATACGATTAGATGTACATCTACAATGAATACAGGTGGTTTTCCAATACATGCTGGATCACTGCTGCATTTCATGGATACCGTTTACTGGATAGGTATTCAAGTACTTTTGATAAACTGCATGCTTATTTTGGAATGAAGTAAGGAGAGAATAGTCAATGGATACTGCTACCCATTTTGCTATGGGGTTTGGACTCGCTGGACTTGCATACGTCGATCCGGTGGTTGCTTCTGACCCCGGGCTAGCGATCGCCGTTATGGTCGCAACGATTATTGGATCGCAGGCACCGGATTTTGATACCGTTTTACGTTTAAAAGATAATGCGACTTATGTACGGAATCACCGTGGTATCACGCACTCCCTGCCATTTATGGCACTCTGGATTGCCTTGATTGGCGGCGGCACCTCACTGCTGCTCCATCATGAAGGCTTCTGGCATATTTTATTATGGACAGCGATTGCGGTGGTGCTGCATGTGTTTACCGATTTGTTTAACACCTATGGTACGCAGGCGGTACGCCCATTTAGTGAAAAATGGATTTCGTGGAACATTATTAACATTTTTGACCCGTTTATTTTTGGGACGCATATTGCCGCGTTGCTGTTGTGGATGACGGGTCTGGTGCCCACCGCGCCGATCTTTGTCACGCTGTACAGTATGATCGGTGTCTACTATATATGGCGCGTGCTGACACACTGGTATTTAACACGCAAGGTCGAGCGTATGGATATCGAAGACGGACGCTCACCGGAACCGGATGGTCATTATATATTAATCCCGACGATCTCGCTGCGTCGCTGGCACGTCGTGCATGCCAAAAAAGATGGCAGCTATCGTATCGGCTGGTATAGCCCGGATAAGCTGATCTGGATTGATTCGGTTCATTCGATGGAGCATCCAGCTATTGAAGCTTCACGCAAGCATCGTGATATTCGTGCATTGCTGTACTTTTCATCGTATACGATCTCCGAGGTTGAGCAGACATCCAACGGCTATATTGTACGCTGGGCCGATGTGCGTTATCGCCATCGCCGCCAGTATCCATTCGTTGCGGTTGTCGTCATGGATCGTCAGTTTAACACGATCGATTCCTATGTCGGCTGGCTAAGCCCGGATAAAATGAATGAACGGATTAGCCTGCATATGAGTTAAATTCGTTATCGTGCTAACGTGTAGCTGCATCTATTGCTACAGATTTCAGTTACAGCTTATAGCTACCAATCAAACATGAATCAAAAAAGACTGACTTTCCGCTGCTTGAAGCAGGTCGGAAGTCAGTCTTTTTTAGTTCAATATCGTTGCTGCTTACAGTTTGAAATTACGATTTTGAGCCGACGATGGACTGATCATTACTTACTATACTCATGATCCATGTCGTAATGGATATTGCGATCTACATAACAAACGTTTATTTGGAAAACAATTGCTGCGCATCATCCAGTGCCATGCTGTGACCGAGAGAGGAGTAATCCAGCCATTTCTGACCATCCAGCACATACACATGATTCGCTTTAACTGCCTTCAAATTTTGCCAGACTGGATTTTGTTCTAACTCGTCGAATGTTGCTTTTGCCTGCTTGCCTTTACTAATAATGACGAAGATCGCGTCGGCATCGTAATCCGGTAGCACTTCTTTGGAGATAACTGCGAACGGTTCGGTTGCCGGGATTTGCTTCACACCTTCCGGCGCTTGCAGCTTCAGATCATTGTACAGAATTGGGCCGACGGGCCGACCTGTACTCATCACACGCAGTTCTTTGGCTGTGGCGCGAATCGCCATGACTTTGGCATTGTCGCCCAATTTCTTGTGGATCAACGCGCTGACTTCGTCTGCTTTCGCCGTGTATTGTTTAATAAATTCATCGGCTTTATCGGTCAGACCGACATGGCTGGCCACCTGCTTGAGCTGGTCTTGCCATGTGCCTTGATCCATATCGATCACAATCGTTGGGGCAATCGCTTCGAACTTGGCCAGGTCTTTACCGGACTGCGATTTATCGATATAGATCACATCCGGTTGCAGGGCAAGCAGTGCTTCCATATCAGGATCAGTAACGGCGCCCAGCTTTGTCGTTCCTTGCAAACGATCTGCTACATGTGGCAAAAAGTCTTTCACATCGCCACCAATGACCGAACCTGCGGGCTGAATACCGAGTGCCAGCAAGTTGTTCGTAATATGAATCGACATGGAGGCGATACGAGCATCTGCTGTGTGCGTAATTGTACCATTTTCAACTTTAACTTTATCGCTAGTTGAACCTTCCGCGGATGTCGTACCCGCTCCCCCTGACTGACCGCAGGCTGCCAGCAGCATGACTAGCAAGCTCAATATAATGACCGTATTCCATCGTTTTAACATGTTTCTACTCCTTTACAAGCTCACCTATCCGTGTGGCTTCTGTATAGTCTGTTCGTTACCATTTTGTTTGCTTTCATACAATCGTCATCCCTGATAGATTCCGTCATGCATCGGATGGATGCTTTGCTTCATCTATCATGGATACTTGAGAATGCAGCTCTTTTAAAAGCGGCTTTTCAGCAGCAAATATAAAAAGTACGGCCCACCAAGCGCTGACACGACTACTCCTGCCGGAATAAAGTTCGGCTGAAAAATAGAACGTCCAATCGTATCTGCCCCGAGTAAAATAACGAGTCCAAGCAGCGCTGCTGCCGGCAAAAAGTATTGATGCTTCGCTCCAGTTAAGCGACGAGCGATATGTGGTGCCGCCAGTCCAATAAATCCAATCGAGCCGACCATCGCCACACTGGCACACGACAACGCCACTGCCAGCAGCATCAATTCAATCCGGCTGCGATTCACATATCCACCAACACCAAGCGCCAGCTCATCACCAAGCGCGAACAAATCAAGCTTGGGCGAGCGCCAGTGCACCCACGGCACAAGCAGCACGATCCACGGTAGTAGTGCCCACACATGCATCCAATCCCTTGCCCAGACACTGCCGGCAAGCCAGGTCGCTGTAAAAGTGTACGTATCCTCATCCAATCGTAGTGACAGCAGCAACGTGATCGCGCTCATCCCTGCCGCGATCGCGATCCCAACGAGAATAAGCCGAATGGGCAGCAGTCCTCGTCTACGATCATACGCCAGCAGGAAAATGATCGTCGCAGTCACCACACCACCGATAAACGTAAACACCGGAATCCAGATTGCGGACGAACCTTCCAGCGTCCGAAAAAAGGAAACGTACACGATCAGCCCCAGTCCGGCACCTGCATGAATACCGAGTACACCGGGATCAGCAAGCGAATTGCGCGAAGTGCCCTGCAATACCGCTCCTGCGAACCCGATGCCGATCCCTGCCAGCATCGTAATCACAATGCGCGGCAATCGGTAATCGAACAAAATCAGCTGCTCCTGACGTGTGCCCATACCAAACAATGTATATAACACTCGCAAGGGCGACAATCGAATCGTTCCTGTATTGAGACTGATCAACATCACTACGATCGCGACGATCAGCAGCAATAGACTGACCGTCCAGGCACGGCGTATTTTAGCAGTCTGCACACGATGAATATCGATCATAGCTCCCTCCCTTCACGACGAGCGAGCATGAGGAAAAAGGGCACGCCCACAATCGCAACCATCGCACCGATCGCAAATTCACGCGGTGGTTGCACCATCCGCGAAGCCAGATCCGCCCATACGAGCAATATCGCACCAAGCAGCGCGGAAAAGGGAATCAAAGCGCGATAATCGACGCCGATCAGACGCCGGGCGATATGCGGTACAACCAGACCGATAAAGCTAATTGCGCCGGCTGCTGATACGGATACACCAGCCAAAATGACGACAGCTGTCAACGCCAGCATTTTAACAACTCGCACCCGAACGCCCAGATTCACCGCCGATTCCTCACCTAACGATAAAAAAGTAATCGGTCTGCCCAGCGTAATCGTCCACAGGATCGTAAGTACGATGATCGGCGCCAGCCACTGGAGCTGCTGCCAGCCAATGCCGCCCACACCACCTGCGTACCAAAACGCTAGATCCTGACTCAAATCATAATATAGCGCCACTCCCGTACTGAGTGAATGCAGCATCGCTGCAATAATCGCGCCTGCTACAGTCAACTTCATCGAGCTTAAGCCTCCCGGCGTAGCTGCACCGAGCAACACAATGAGCAGCGTCGCCAGCGCGGCGCCGACAAACGATAACGCCATCAGCCCGGTATATGACAAGGCTGGCAAAAAGGCAAAGCTCAGTGCAACGACGAGCGATGAACCTGCATTGATGCCAAGAATGCCCGTATCCGCCATCGGATTGCGTGTAACCCCCTGCATGATCGCTCCTGCTACCGCAAACGCCATACCGGTAAGCACCGCTCCAAGCACGCGCGGCAAACGCAGATTATAAATGATCTGATCCGCTGTTGCGGCTGCATCATAATGAAATACCGCCGACCAGACTACCGGCAATGTCAATTCCTTCGCTCCATACGAAACAGCAAAAAAGACAGACAGCAGCAGTCCGGCAGTCGCGGCGACAAACCAGCCTGTTAACTTTAGTGTTCGATTGTATCTATGCACCAAATGCTGCCGCTTCCTTTCTGCACATGATTGATAATCATTATCATTGCGATGTAGTCATTATACTGCATTTGATGATTTTGTATATAGTTTGATCGAACGTGGGATTTGGAGGTTGCTGGGGGGCAGACACCACTCCGGCAAGGAATAAGGAGACGGACTCCGGTCTCGCACAGGAATCTACGGAGTAGGAGGAAATTGTAGATTCCCGTGCTCAAAAGTCGTCCTTTCTCCTTATTTCCTTGCCTCCGTTCCTTGCTGCTTGCAGCAAAAGGTAAATACACACGTCGCAAATGAGGGGGCAGGCGCATACCTTAGCTATACATAACCTGAAATCTAACCAAACATAGTCGCCCACATCTACAATCTCGCTTGACCGTCTAAACGATGTCGGGCACAATAGAAATAGGAGCGATGCTTTACGCTTACATCGCTCCTGTAGTGGATCTTTGTAGTATAGAAGAAAATCATTTTGCATCGTTATCATCGTGCATGTTGATAAATTTCTACTGACACCCATACCTATTATTCTAAACGATACCAATCGCGCGCAGGGCCATCATGGTCTGCCCTACGTGCTGTTTGGATTCAGGAGGCCTGGATTTCAATGAGTAAAGTGCTTTCCGCCTGGTTTGCTTTTTCATCTATTGTATTGCTCTTACTGTGCGCGATTGCGATCTCGCATTCGGCCTGGCTCGCTGTATTGTTAGGCGTGCTCGGTGTAGCGAATATCGGTTGGGGCTTTGTGATTAAAGCTCGGCAAAATCGTCGTCAGGGCAATACAGTCTAAATGCTGCTTGTTCACTACTAGGCCTGCTTGCTTCTATGTCTATAGCTTTACTTAAAATGAAGCAGGCAGGAAACCCATCCGTTGTTTCACGTCCGCTAGTGTTTTCTCCGCTTTGGCCCCTGCATTGTGTGCACCCTGGCGGAGAATGTCGCGGACTTCGCCGGATTTGCGAATATCGTGGTAGCGTTGCTGCATCGGCTCCAAGCCAGCGACAACGACTTCGGCTAGATCCTTTTTAAATGCCCCGTACATTTGTCCTTCGAATTTGTCTGCCACTTCGGCAAGCGTCATTCCCGAAAATTGTGAATAGATCGTCATCAGATTGCTCACTTCCGGTTTGTTTGCCGGATCATATTGTACTTCACGACCGGAATCGGTCGTTGCACGACTTAACTTTTTGCGGATCACATCGGGTGGATCAAGCAGTGCGATATAGCTGCCTGTATTCGGATTGCTCTTGCTCATTTTTTTCGTGCCGTCATCCAGCGACATAATCCGTGCGCCCACTTCTGGAATAAATGGATCAGGCTGTGTAAAATAGTCGCCAAAACGGTGATTGAAACGTGCGGCCAAATCGCGTGTCAGCTCCAGATGCTGTTTCTGATCGTCGCCTACCGGCACCAGATCGGCATTATAGAGCAAAATATCGGCTGCCATAAGCGCCGGATATACGAACAGACCTGCGCCGACATTTTCCTTGCCTGACGACTTGTCTTTAAACTGTGTCATACGCTCCAGCTCGCCCATCGATGCGAGTGTTGTCATAATCCATCCCAGCTCGGCGTGCTGTGGCACATGGGATTGCATGAAAATGCTCGCCTTACTTGGATCAAGACCGGCAGCCAAATATAAGGCAGCGACCGATTCGGATGCTTCACGTAATGCTTCTGGCTCTTGCGCGACTGTGATCGCATGCAGATCGACCACCATAAAGTAGCAGTTGTATTCGTTTTGCAATTGGACAAAGTTTTTGATCGCGCCGATGTAGTTGCCGATCGTCAGCAAACCACTCGGCTGAATGCCGGATAGTACAGTTTTCATCATGTATTCCTCCCGATTCATTAATAAAATGGAACGCAAAAAAGGCCACACCCCAAAAGGGACGTGTGACCGTGGTACCACCCTTATTCATCAGACGATGGGCGCTTGCGCTCCCTATCCTTTCTTCCGTATAGCTATCGTCAGTACGATGTAAAACGGCTGCATACCCAACCAGCCCGTTCGATCTCTAACCAAGCGATATCTATCGGTCGAAATGCTGTTACTGACGGTATGCAACAAACCAAACTTCGGCTATAGCGCATCATCACAGCAACCTATCGGACGATTCGTCTAATCTCTGGTTCCCGTTAACGGCGGGTTGCCGGCCTGCATACTATGGATGTCTCTCAGGGAACATTCCGTTTCTGCGTAGCACTCCAGAGTCCATTCAGCACAGCGTCTTCACCGGTTCGCATCAACCACCGGCTTTCTGTAAAAGGCTGTCCATGCCTACTACTCTCTGTCATCGTGTTTACCTATATAGTCGCTTCAAACTTGAGCCTATCTTAAAGCCAAACGGAATGAATGTCAAATGCTAAATCGCCATTTTCAGTGAATATCTGTTATGATAAATATTAATATATTGTACTGCATTTGTGCTGGATAATCAGGAAGGAGCAACGCCATGACTGTAAGTAAAGGAAGCTGGAATGGATATGAAACGTATATTTTAAAAAGCAAGCAACTGGAAGTCACACTGTTGCCGAAGCTGGGCAATAACGTGATCGGTATTCGCGATTTACAAGAAAATCGTGATATTTTGCGCCGCCCTGAAGAGAGCGACAAGGACTTTTATATGCAAAAGCCGTACCACTTCGGTATGCCAATGCTGATGCCGCCAGGACGTATCCGGCGTGGTCATTTTGAATATGATGGTGTGGAATACCAGTTTGATCAAAACACAGCGAACGACAATCATATTCATGGCTTGCATCGCAACCAGTCATGGCGCGTAGCCGATATCGATGAAAATGAAATCGGCTGCCAGATCGTAACCGAACTGTTGACTGCGAATGATCCGAACTGGATTCGACAGTATCCAACACCACTCAAGCTGGAAATGAGCCTGCAACTGCAAGGCACTTCACTGATGCAGCGACTCAAAATTACGAATCTGGGCGAACATGCTGCACCGTTCGGCTTTGGCCTACATACATGGTTCCTGCTGGATGGCGAGCCGTCCCGCTGGACATTGAAAGTTCCGGTCAGCGATCAGCTCGTACAGGATGAAGAACAAATTCCGACAGGCGAGGTTATTCCTTTACACGAATGGGAAGAGCTAAACACAGGTATGAATATGGCTCATCGCGATTGGGATAATCTGCTGCGTATTGGCGATAAACGTCCGGTCAGTGCGGAACTGCGACGTGATGATGGCTATGGTCTACGCTATTCGGCAGATCCGGATTATTTTAAATACTGGGTATTGTATACGAAAGGTGAAAGCGATCAGTTTCTATGTATCGAACCGTATACATGCTTGCCCGACGCGCCTAACTCTACGCATCCACGCGAATTTACTGGTTTAATCGAGCTGGAGCCGGGTGTTCCCGTTGAGCTGAGCTTACAGCTTGATGTGATTGAAAAATCGACGATGCTGTAACAACTGCTGCTGATAAAGGCTCGGTCGATGCGTTCAAAACGGTAGTACGTCCGCTCCTACATACACCGACCTGGATCGTTCATACGCCGAAAATGAACAGATCACCGATAGCCGTACAAGCCAATTGGCGTATCAGGCACTGACGGAGCTAGGATCGACACAGGTCAAGGAAACGCTCTATAGCGATGCGTTTATGGACAGTCAGCGTTTTTATGGAGCGATGAAACACTGGTCATAGGTTCCTGCCTTTAAGGATCAGAACATGATCGACTGACTGTTTGCGCAGTACAAGCAGGGCGAAGCGGCAACTGAACCCCATTTAACCGAACCGCCTGCGGATCATACCGCATCCGATATAGCTATAACTAGAGCAGAATTAGCCGCTCTGCTTAGCACAGCGTTCCATTACACTGCATCAGCAGATGCAGCATCGCGTTACACGGATATTTCCAATCTACCGCAATTGGAAGCGATTGAAGCTGTGACAGCTGCCGGTTGGATACGCGGTATAGGCAACAATCAATTTGACCCGGAGACCCCCGTTACACGAGTAGCACTTGCTGTTATTATGGGAACATGGCTCAAGCAGGCTTATCCGTACTCGTCTTCTGCCCCCAGTCCAACGGGTTATAGCGATGTATCCGCGCAGCACTGGGCTTACAATGCTATCGTTTCTGTACAACCGCTAAATACACTTCCAGTCAGCACAGATAAATTCACGACTTCTTTTCACAACATAGATTAAACTACAGCATAGTAGTACGCATCACACCAGAGCGCATTAAAAAAGCGACTACCTTATAGGTAGTCGCTTTTTTCTCCATGTTTCCGTTTCAGTACATCGGGTATGTGGCTTGATTACAAGCCGAAATAGTTAATAAAATATAAAAGAATACAATATAATAGCATGAAACAAGATGCCTGTTCGGATGGAGTCGTACACAGCGTATCGCTTTCAAAATGCTAGTTTGGCTATCCAATCAGATGCTTTAACTAGCTGGTGTTCCTCTTGATTCCCTTGCTCGATTTCTCTTTCACTTACTTCTTCATTTTTGCTTCTTCCTTGCCTTCTTCAAGCCTGACAATTATTCTACATTCGCTTCGCTGTATGTAGCTCTTGGATACCGAATCATATGATTAGCCATGTTGTAATTGGATTCAATAACCGTGTCGACCATGAGCAAGCCTTTGCGAATAGCAAATTCGTAGCTAATCTCACCGTGTGTCCAATGGTTTTTGAATTTTAGCGATTCAATTGCCATTTGGCGGAACGATTTGATCTGCATGGCAGTCAACCCTTCCTCTACCCCTGACCATTCTCCATTACGTCCGCTGATCGGGTTATGACGAATACCGAATTTCCCAATCATGTTATTGCGTATTTGTACAAACACATTACCTGAATCGAGATGAGCCATCTCCTTTTCCAATTCCTTAAAGACGATATCAATCTGCCTGGATAAAGAGAGTAGATCATTTTTAGGCATTTGTTCCCCTTCCTTTCTTTGTAAATCATGTAAAATCAGGACTTACGACTCATTATATGGTGCCCATAAACATCTAGCAATACGCTTATTTATAAATAGGTAAAAATACCTATTATTCGACAATATTCTTTACTGCTATCCGTTGTTATGTCTCGTTTTACTGCCAAAAATGAAGTTAAATTAACATATTTTAACTTGCGTAAATACGCAAAATTTTTCATCACCTCCATCGAGTGAAAGTCATTTTTACTGTTACATGTATATGAATTAAACGGATCAAATCGTTTCTACTTTTCTTCATTTCCTTCTCCATACTCCTCCGTTTCGTAATAAGAAGAGGTTTAAAATATCTTTTTTAAGTCATTATTCATCCAAAAAAGGAAGACGCTTAAGCGCCTTCCTTTTCGCAACACTATACAAAATATATAGACGATATACGATACACAGTTATGCCTGGACATGCACGACAAATTTATTCAGGAACGAGCATGCTCTTCCGTCATTTCCAGGAACAGCTTCACATCGGCAATACTCACATCGATCGCTCCCTGCCAGAACTCCGGCTGCGTCAGATCAACGCCCAGATGCTTGTGTGCCAGTTGTTCCACAGTCATACGGCCTGTGTCCTGTAGCAATGCATCGTAACGTGCCGCAAAGCCAGCGCCTTCCTGCTGAGCCAGCGCATAAATACCTGTGCTAAACAGATAGCCGAATGTATACGGGAAATTGTAAAACGGTACACCTGTTTTATAAAAATGCAGCTTCGATGCCCAGAAATGTGGATGGTACGACGACAGCGTATCACAGAATGCTTCTCGCTGTGCCTCCTCCATCAGTTCATTCAGTTGCTCACTGCCGACCATGCTGGAACGGCGCTGCTCATAGAAGCGTGTCTCGAACAGGAAGCGCGCATGAATATTCATAAAGAAAGCGATGCTGCGCTGAATTTTATCTTCCAGTAAGGACAGCTTCTCCTCCGCATTGGAAGCCCCTTTGACAAGCGAATCCGCTACGATCATCTCTGCAAATGTCGAAGCTGTCTCGGCAACGTTCATCGCATATTGCTGGCTAAACGCAGGCAGATCGTTCATCACATGCTGATGGTAGCCGTGTCCAAGCTCATGCGCGAGTGTGGATACATTGGATGCCGTGCCACTATACGTCATGAAAATACGTGTTTCTTTACTGCGTGGCAGCGACGTACAGAAACCACCCGGACGTTTACCGGCGCGATCTTCCGCTTCAATCCAGCGTTGTTCAAAAGCTTTGACAGCAAAGTCCGCCATCTCTGGATTGAACTTACGGAACTGCTCCACGATCAGATCCGCCGCATCGTCATAGCTGACCCGGCTATCTACCGTACCGAGCGGAGCATCAACATCGTTCCAGCTCAAACGGTCTACGCCAAGTACCTGTGCTTTACGTTCCAGATAGGCGACGAATATCGGCTTGTTCTTCACAATCACATCCCACATCGTTTGCAGCGTTTGTTCAGACATCCGATTAATGGCAAGGGGTTCCTTGAGTACGCTATCCCAGCCGCGATTGTCATATAACTTCAAACGGAAGCCTGCAATATGGTTCAATGTATCCGCACAGAAATCCTCTACACCTGTCCATGCTTCTTCCCATTTGCGGAACATATCCTCGCGTAGTTCGCGATTCGTATCGCTCATCTTATTGGCAGCCTGTCCAGCGGACAGCATTACCGTTTGTCCGTCTTGCTCAAATGGAATACGCACATGGCTAACAATCGTATCATAGAAGTCGCTCCAGCCATGATAGCCATCGACAGCGAGTCCAAGCGCCAGACTTTCCAGCTCTGGGGACATTTTCTCTCCTGCCAATGCGCGAATTTCACTCAGGTAAAAAGATACCGGCGCTACCTGTGGACGCTGCATCCAGCTTTGAAATACATCGTTATTCGTATGCAGCAACAAGCTTTGAAATTGCACAAACAAACCTTGCAGTTTCGCGGACAGATCAGATAGTGACGCAGATAGACGTAGTGCCTGTTTATCACTCTGATCCTGTGCGGTCAAACATCCGGCAAAAGCACCTGCTTCACGCAGACGAATACGCACATCTTGCAAGCTGTCCAGCAGCTCGTCAAAGTCAGCCGTTTGTTCTACCGTGGTTGGTGCGGACAAATGCCCCAATCGTTCAACCAAAGTCGCAATGTCTTTCGTTACCTGTTGCAAATACGTATGTAGCTCTTCCGAAGTAGAGCCACCTGTAAAGATCGGTTCCAGATTCCATGTTTGGTTCAGCGGGTGATTCATCATAATCAACAACACCTTTCCGGGTACATGTACAGGACTGTCTATTATGCAGCCCTGTCCGTGCTATAACCTATGTAACTATAAAATAAAGCTAGACCGAAGGATAAACGATCCTTCACGCCAGAAAAATAGCCGGCGAAGATCGTGCATCGCCAAGCGTTTATAACTATAGTATACTCTAATTCAAGACTATTTTGGTAATAAGGAGGGAGTCTGACATGCGCCCACTGCAAATCTCGGCCGATACAGCTCTCAAGCTGGCCGAAAAATTAAATGTTCCGCTGGAGCAGCTGATGCATATGCCCCAGCACATTTTGATGCAAAAGCTCGCTGAACTGGCCAAAGAAGAATCGAAGGACGGCGCGTCCGAATGATTCCGTTTAACCAGGCTTGGCCTTACGATATTGTGATGAACGATGTGTATGTACAGGAATGTCCGTTTTGCGGGACAGGCAATGTGTTACTTCCGCTTCGTCCGAAAGAGCTGGCGACAATCCACAGCGGGAAAAAGAAGCTGCTCGTCTTCCCATGTTGCAGCAATCGGGTCACGCTGCTGGATAGTGATAGTGACTATCTGCTTACAGATGCGGTGCTGCGCTAAGTGAAGTTAGCACGGTGCAATACGGCAGTATGCCGGAACAGCTTGATCGGTCACGCTGTTCGCTGTGTGAACAGCATTCCGTTTGCTGTATAAACAGTATTCCGCTTGCTGCATGCAGTTGTCCCATTCATTATTCTTTTTACGTGGCAAACTAAAGCTTATACGCAAATTCGTCTGCATGCCAGCAGCACTTCCCAGAGTGATGTCTGCTTCACTAGCAAAGCAATTTGCGGACATACCTGAAAACAGGCTTGGACACGTTAAGTACGTGCGCCAGGCCTGTTTTCGTTTACTGATTATTTGGTTTATTCATTATTTCGGTTACTCATTATTTCGGTTACTCATTATTTCGGTTACTCATTATTTCGTTTATTCGTTATTTCGTTTATTCGTTATTTGCTTGCTTCATGATGAGTTCATTGTTGAGAGAGGGGTACACTTTACGTACAGTAATGCGCAACAGGTTGCGTATAATTATTTACTTTCTTTCATCTCATCCGGCAACTCCTGATTTTTGGCAAGCATTTGCTCACGTAATACAACCCATTGTTCACGCGATGCGCGAATCATGGCAGAGTCCGTAATGCGCTGATCGTTGATCACACGCGAGAACCATTTGACTGCATTGTTAAATTCACCAAGACGACGATGCAATTCACCGATCAGGAACATCAGACGTGCATCGCTGCCGCCTACACTTTCAATTTCAAATACACGAATGTATGATTCAAGACAATAGCGTAGAAAACGCTGTTCCTGCTCCGCTTCGCCACTGTAGCGATACAGCCAGGCAATATGATGCAGGAAACTAGCTATGATGCGTTCACGGTCACCGATCGTCTGCGCACACATCAGAGCAAGCTTATACGTCTCTAATGCCTGCTCCCGGCTGCGGTGTCCGCCCATATCGCGCTTGGCTACACGGCGACCAATCTCACTCATATATTTCTGTTTATGTGCGCTACTGAGTTTGGCCATCGAATTTTCGGTCGATGCAAATCCACAATGCGGACATACACGAACGACATAAAAGTCCGGATTCTCATGCTGATAATACGCACAAAAGTCCGAATCTCTGCGAGATACACGTTTGAGACTTTGCCGCACACGGCTAGTCTGAAAATCCTCTTCGCATTGCGGACAGTTTACTTTAATCTGATACAGCGGCTCTAACTGTATGGAATCTTCCATCTGACATTCTTCCCCCACTATAAATTTATCCTAGCCGGACGAGCCGGCATTTAATCCGTATTAACAAAGTGATGAGCCGGACCAGACAAACGCTCAATAACAAACAAACGGAGTTCATCTTCTACGCCCACTTCAATCAATGCCTCATTCATACAGGCAAGCCACGCATCTGCCTTCTCATGCGTGATCGGAAACGGCATATGTCTTGCACGCATCATCGGATGACCATGCTGATCAGAAAATAACGATGGACCGCCAAAAAATTGCGACAAAAACATATATTGCTTTTCTTTGACCGGATCAATATTTTCCGGAAATAGAGGCCCGATTAACGGGTCTTTTTGCACTTTAGGGTAAAAAGCGTCTACTAAACGACGAACACCTTCGTCACCGCCGAGCAATTCATACAGGGATGCACGATAATTCAACTAAAATCGCCAACCTTCCTTACGTCATTGCCCAAAGTATACCATAGTTGTATCGGTTATGCCTCGCTAGTTGCTGAATTTTGGATAGCTGTATCGCTTGGCGTAACAGTATAAAGGAGTCAACAAAAAAGACTATTTCTATTGTCCCTATGCGGACGACAGAAACAGCCTCTCCTACGATTGGTCTTATGCTACATAGCAAATATGACGTATTCGTTCTATAAGTTCAACTTCGTATCTACGTAAGAAAATGCGACTAGTTCAATTCGACTTGATGCTTCGATTGCAACATTACGGACATTCGTCCGTATCAGCATATGTGGCGCTTAGTACATGCTGCCGTCTTCTTCCCCCGGTTGTGCAAAAGAGGATCGGATGACATATACAAAACCACACACAAGAAGTCCGGAAATAATGCTAACGCCCATCATGATCACTCCAATTCTCAAATGTGTTATTGACTTTGTCTTTTGACTCCCGACGATTGCTTCTGTCTTTATTTTATCATATTATATCGGAAATAGGAGCATTTTTGTAAGCGTTTACTTTAACAATTAGATTACAGGCTCTTTACAAAACCTCTTATTGTTGCGTTTATATTTCGTAGACATAACTCCAGACGTTTCTTAGCTATCATCCTGTGTCAGACGTCATGCAAGCAGCAATTACAGCCAAAAAGATTGTGTTCCCTCACAGAATTGATTATCATCAAAAGGGAGCAGGTTAACGATTCTGGATAAAGGAGCTTTCCTAACTTGAGATACTATGTGCTGGATCGCGGAGATCAATTATCGATCGAACTGAGTGAACGGTTTCATAAGCTGGCCGCCGGTTATGGCTTCGAGCTGGATGCACAATCACCGGAGATCGTCGTATCTATCGGTGGGGACGGCACGATGCTGCACGCTTTTCATACGTTTATCGACCATATTCCTGATCTTGCCTTTGTCGGTATTCATACCGGTCATCTGGGCTTTTATGCAGACTGGAAAGCAGACGAGCTGGAGGAACTGGTGAAATTCATGGCAGGCGAGATTGATGAGAGCGATGAGAACAATCCGAAAATTGTCAAATATCCGCTGGTCGATCTGGAAATTCAAGCGAAAAGCGGTGTGTCCCGTTATACCGCATTGAACGAATTTACACTAAAAGGTCTGGATGGCACGACGATTGTCGCGCAGGTGGACATCAATGATGAGATTTTCGAGATGTTCCGTGGGGACGGGATTTGTATCTCTACCCCGTCAGGCAGTACCGCCTATAACAAAGCGCTTGGTGGCGCGATGGTACACCCTACGATTGAAGCGCTGCAAATTGCTGAAATTGCTTCGATCAACAACCGGGTATACCGGACACTCGGTTCATCGCTGATGCTGCCCAAGCATCATCATTGTGATATTCATTCACGTAAGCAGCAGCGTCTGCAATTAACGATCGATCATCTGAACATTCCGATTGACGATCTCATTTCGATTCGCTGTCAGGTGTCCAATGTACGTGTAAGCTTTGCACGTTATCGCCCGTATCCGTTTTGGAATCGCGTGCGGCAGTCCTTTCTTGGCTGATTGAATATCTTTGAGCAGCCTTTGAGTAGATCGATAGCGACAGTAAAGAACAGGAACTGTGTCAGCTGACCTCTATGTATGTAGCTACGCTATAAGCGATAACAAAAAGCCCTCATCGTATGCCAAACAGGCGGATGAGGGCTTTTTGTTATCGTATTATGATGCCCTTATTGCTTTATGAATGCGACGAATCTTTTGTTCCGTCCGCTTCGTTTGCAGGAGCATTCCCTTTAGGTGTCTCCACCTGTGGAGGGGCTTCCGGTTTAGGGGCTTGTTCCTTCATCGTTTCCACTTTAGGCATCGTATCGACTTTTGGTGCTTCAGCTACAGGAGCAGGAGCTGCCTGCTGTGGAGCGATCTCAGCTGTTGGAGCTTGCGCTTTAACGGCGTTCACCTGCGGAGCTGTCTCTGCTTTAGAAGTTTGAGCTTTGACGTTTTCCGCCTGCGGAGCTGGATCTGCTTTAGAAGCTTGAGCTTTGACGTTTTCCGCCTGTGGAGCTGGATCTGCTTTTGGCTTTTCCACTGTGGGAGCGGAAGCCGTCTGCTGTTGCGATGATTTGGAACGAGTCGGTGCAGCGGACTCTGTAGCACCAGCGGATGCGTTGCCATTTGCCTGCGTAGTAGCGTTAGCGTGTTGCTTGCCCTGCTGCTTGCCGCCTCCGTTGCCCTTGTCCTGGCGATCACGTTTATTGTGATTACGGCTGGAGCGCTGCGATTTTTCGCGAGGTTCACGTGGTTCGCGCTGCTCGCCCGCTTCGCTGTTTTTCGGTTCAGCCGGGCCATCCTTCGTCTTTTGCAAAACAAAGTAGGCACAGCCGAAATTACAATATTCATTAATATATTCGGTCATGCTGGACAGGGAGCTGTCCTTCGCCGCTTTTGGATGACCGTCCCGGTAAAAGCCTTTGAGACGAAGCTGATTGTAGCCCCAATCTCCAAGAATATAATCATACCGATCCAGTACCTCGCTATAGCGTTCACGGAAAATTTCCTGATTCCAGCCATTCCGGTGTTCTTTGATCAGTTCATAAGTTTTGCCGCCAATATGAATCAAGGTCTTCCCGCCTTTCAGCAATTAAACAGTCGAAGTCTCCTTCGACTTGGATGCGGATTTCACCTGTTCATGCGCATGGTAAGAGCTGCGAACGAGCGGGCCGGATTCGACATGGCTGAATCCACGCTTCAATCCTTCTTCCTTCAGAATTGCAAACTCTTCCGGTGTGTAATATTTAGCTACGTTCAGATGCTTCGGACTTGGCTGCAAATATTGCCCCAATGTCAAAATGTCGCAATCCACGGCACGCAGGTCATCCATTGCATGTAAAATTTCATCCCATTCTTCGCCTACACCGAGCATGATGCTAGATTTGGTTGGAATGTTTGGTTGCAGCGTTTTGGAATTGCGCAGCAGTTCCATCGAACGCGGATACTTCGCTCTCGCTCTAACGCGATCAGACATCCGTTCAACGGTTTCAATATTATGGTTTAAAATATCCGGCTTGGCATCCATGACGATTTTAAGCGATTCGATATCCCCCATAAAATCAGGAATGAGCACTTCCACACTGCACAATGGCAGGCGGCGGCGCATCGCGCGGATCGTCTCGGCAAAGATTGTGGCTCCGCCGTCTTTCAAATCGTCACGTGCTACACTCGTAATAACACAATGATTCAGGCCCATCTGTTCAGCTGCTTCCGCTACCCGTTCTGGTTCCTGCAAATCAAGTTCCGTTGGCATCCCCGTATTGACCGCACAGAAACGACATGCACGGGTGCAGATGTCGCCCAGGATCATAAAGGTTGCAGTACGGTTCGCCCAGCACTCATAGATGTTCGGGCAGCGCGCTTCCTCACATACGGTATGCAATGTTTTGGAGCGCATCATGCTTTTGATTTCCTGATAGTTTTCGTTGTTGGTCATCTTGATTTTGATCCATTCGGGCTTCGGTTGCTTTGCTTTTGTAGACAAGATGCTTGACCTACCTTCCTCAATAGATAGTATAGATATTTTGCTGTGCAAAAATCCTTTTTCATTGAACCTCGTGTTAGGCAATCGCTAACACTTGGATATATAAATCATTGGGATTTATTATAGCATGAAATGTATAACGCTGAAATCTTTGCTTTATCGGTTCTGTATAATCGTTTACACTAGACCATGTGTAAAAATGAACTGTGTTGCTCTATAGCACCGCAGGATAACGGAAAGGAAATGGCTCGCTATGTCCAACAAGATTTTATCCAAAGGTACGCTGTCCGCGTCATCGATGACGCGTTCGCGCCGCCTCGGCATTGCGCTTATTCTCGGCTCACTCTCAGCTTTTGCGCCGCTATCCATTGATATGTACTTGCCCGCGCTGCCTACGCTCGCTGATCATCTGCATACGAATGCCTCACTCGCTCAGCTCAGTCTGACCGCCTGTCTGCTCGGCTTAGCGTTTGGACAGCTTGTCGTTGGGCCGCTCAGCGATGTGAAAGGACGCCGGATGCCGCTGTTGATTTCGCTTGTACTATATGCCATTGCTTCATTATTATGTGCGCTGACAGGCAATATCTGGGTGCTGATCCTGCTTCGTTTTATTCAGGGCGTGACCGGAGCTGCTGGAATCGTGATCTCGCGCGCGATTGTGCGTGATCTGTATTCCGGCACCGAGTTAACTCGATTTTTCTCATTGTTAATGCTTATTAACGGAGTTGCTCCAATCGCTGCGCCGGTAATCGGCGGTTTATTGCTTAAAGTTGTACCGTGGCAGGGCGTATTCGTCGTGCTGGCTGCGATTGGAGCGATTATGGTATTCTCCGTTCTATTCGGATTACCGGAGACATTGCCAGCTGATCGTAAGGCGGCAGGCGGACTCGGAACGACGCTACGTACCTTTGCACGACTGATTCGAGATCGTAGCTTTATCGGCTTTGCCCTATCGCAAGCGTTTGTGATGGCAGCGATGTTTGCGTACATTGCCGGTTCGCCGTTTGTGATTCAGAACATTTTCGGTGTGTCGGCACAGGGATTTAGTATCTTTTTCGCGATCAATGGATTGGGCATTATTATTTTCTCGCAGTTAGCTGGACGGTTGTCCGGGCGCTTTGGTGAATATCGCTTGCTCAAGCTTAGTCTGGGTATTGCGTTTACAGCCTCGCTACTATTGCTCATTATCGCGATCGCTGGTGGTGGATTGTTCGCGGTTGCAAGTATGCTATTCCTGATCGTCGCCTGTGTCGGCTCGGTTGGTGCAACCTCTGTCTCACTTGCGATGCAAAGTCAGGGCAATTCAGCGGGTAGTGCCTCTGCGCTACTCGGTCTGCTGCCACTGACGCTGGGCGCACTTGCTTCACCGCTCGTTGGTCTAGGAAACGGCACAACGGTAGCTTCGATGAGTATTGTTATTTTCGGCGCTGAGGTGCTGGCTGTGGTATTCTTCCTGTTGCTTGTGCGCGCACAACAGCAGAAAGTTGCTGGCATTCAAAAATAAAGTATAGTTCATGGAAAAAGAACATTCTTTCCTTATGTAAGAATGTTCTTTTTCTGTGCAACACTTCATCTTTCATTCGTTCATCCGATATTAATATAAAGATACCACATTCAGCTTCAAATATAAGACAGGCATGAGCAAGCCATGTTTAACCTAAACGACTATATTAAATAACAAGGTGGATGAATAAATGATTCAATGGATAGACCGTCACTATAACCGACTGGTCGGCATCGTCATGTTTATGATGATTGTGAATTTCCTCTGTTTGCATACAGGCTGGAATCTACTGCTTGGTGCACTATATCTGTCGCTCGCTATCGTACATTACCGCTCCCGTCTCTGGAAAAAGCAGGCTGACTCCGCGGTATGACCGTATACGCATTTCTACCTCTATCCCAATTTTGTCTCTACTCCCTCTGCTATTTGCCCCTAGAGATTTATTACCGCCCATTTCAGCTCCGCTACTTCCGTTTCTCCTACTGGCTATTGATCCCACACTCGGTTTAGTTGATTAACCTTTAACGATACGACCTCTATATTACCGCCTTCGGTATACAAGCTCATCTGACGACTATTCGCATCAGGGAAGACAATGCTGCTAAATACGGTCTGTCCGTTATCGGCAAACACTTCCACAGTCGAGCGATCTACCAGAATCCGCAAGCGGATCGTACCACCTGGTTGCTGCAACGTCGTTTGCTGACGTGTGCGGAATAGCGGTGAGAAGTCGGTGATGCCAGATTGCGAACGATCGATAAACAGCTGATGATCTGCCGCCATATAGCCGATGTCGGTAAACTGCGTGCCGATATCATTTTCAAGCACTCGGAAGCCAAATGAGGATGCAGATTGCTGCTGTGGCAACCGTAGCTCCGCTTCAATCTCATAACTGGCTGCTGATAGCCCGGCTAGCAGATTGGTACTGTCCGGCTTTAGCTCTACCGCTTGCGTATTCAGCATCGGACTTCGCAGCGTAGTTAATTGCTGCACCGGTTGCTGGGATAAACGCCACCCGTCTGATGTCGATACTAACGACAATTGGCGCGGAATGGTAAGTACACCTTTCCAATTACCGGTCGGCTGGTCAAAGGCATAATCCCAGTTGGTCATCCATGCCATCACGATCCGCTGTTGTTGTGGCAGTCCGGCAAATGACATCGAAGCATAAAACTCTTTACCCCAGTCCATTTTCAGCACCTTGCCTGCGGGGTTATCGTTCATGAATTTGCCTTCCGGACTAAGCTGTCCGATAAAATATTCCGCATCCGACCCTTCTGTATTCGGATTGGCACCTGTGCTGATCATGAGCACCCATTTGACCGTACCATCCGCCGACTGCAATGGAAACAGATCAGGGCATTCCCAAACGCCGCCACGAATATAATTGGCATAGCCGAAATTGTCGGTCAATGTCCAATCTAGCAGATTGGTCGATACGAATAAGCGTACATGATCGCCGCCGGATACGACCATCACCCAACGATTGTTGACTTCATCACGAACGATCTTCGGATCGCGGAAGTCCCATCCACCTGGATCAGTGGCGCTTTTGCCTGGATTATCAATAACGACCGGACGATCCGTCGGATAATGCCATGTGCGGCCACGATCAGAACTGTAAGCGATTCCAATTTTCTGATTACCATTGTGGGCGGTCGGTGTATACGACGTATAATAAGCGATCAAACCGCCATCGGTATTGTCAAACAAACCGGATACATTATGCTCATCAGCGATGGCAGAACCCGACCAGATATGTCCAAGTCCGTTCCATTCCAGCGCAAAGGGCAGGTTTTTCCAATGCAGCAGATCGGTGCTGACCGCATGTGCCCACCGTCCACCGTCCTGATGAAACAAATGATATTCGCCCTTATAATAGATTAAGCCATTCGGATCGCTTGCCCATCCGCGCAAGGCGGAATAATGATAAGCCGGACGATACTTCTCGCCGTAAAATTGCGCATTCGTCATTCTGTACGTATCTTGAAATGAAGCGGCACCACTCAACACCACAATGCCTGCCATCCCTGCATCCGCACCATCGGTTAGCTGCTCGGTAGCCAGCGCTGGCTGTGCATACCCATCCACATACAATTGCAAATGGTTACCCTGCACATGCAGTTCCAGGCGATGCTTCACGCCGGCTTCGCTCGGATAGCTCTGCTGCGATTGCTGAACGATCGTGCCATCTGGCTGCTGCAAACGGGCGGTGATGCGGTTATGGTTACGGATTAGAATCACTCCATAGCCCTGCTGTCCTTGCTCATCGGTACGAAGCATAAATCCCGCCTGCATGGGCGCCGGATCGTCGACAGGTATTAGATCGGTCATTAGCACCATATCCTGTCCAGTCGGCTCAGCGTATATTTTCATACCGCCCTCGCCTGCTGCGGCTGCCGTGCCCCGTATGCCGCGCCGATCCAGCATCCACGATGCATCGCCAACCGTATATTCACCGGTTAAATTGTAATTCCATGTCGCCGTTTCTCCTTCCGGGGCAATCGCAGCTGCCAATGTCGATGGAGGGATATTATTCATGGTGCTCGCTCCTGACTGTGGGATATCCGCCGCTTGTGCTATAGCCGTAGTGACAGTCATGCCGCTGCACAGGCAAAGGGTGAGCAGCAACATCCCTAGCCTGCGTAGGGAAGTGCTGCGGTTCTGTAGGGGAACGATGATCGTATGCTTATATTGTCGTTCAACGCTGTTTCCATCACGTATGCTGCTAGTTTCAGCATTAAAAGTGGTCTCCTGCTCGCTATTCAAACTTTCGCCTCCTTGAAACGTCATATACGTTCATGTACTTGCATGTGGTGCTACGTAATCGCATAGGAGATTACGTAATACAAGGGAGATGACGCACTTCATGATTACACCATTCATAGGATAGTACACAATGGATGCCATGCTACATATTTGCATGTGGTGCTACATCATCACATAGGATGCTACTCATGCCACGCAATCGCATGCGACAATACGTAACTACATATGATTATGCATACTTGCATGCGATGGTACATAATTGCAGAGATTAATACCTGATCATCGCAGTTCATCCTTGCTGTTCATATTATCCATGCTGCCCTACCGACAAATCATAGATTGCTACCGACATCCATGCAGACTGATGGTGTTTATTCATCCCGTTTATCAAGCCCAATCGGTCTGCGCCAGCTGGAGGGAATATCAGATCAGTCAGTACGGTACGTCCTCCGTCAACGAACACCTCCACCGATCCACGATCTACGAAAATGCGCAGCTCACGCACAGCACCTACTGTCGATAACGCCGCTTCATGCCGTCCGGCAAAATGTTCATGAAAGGTCTGATCGCCAGACTGAGTACGGTCGATGCCTATTGTGCCTGTAACCCCATCCACATCAATCACGGTACGGTACTGTCCATCTGATAACACTTCCCACTGTGCTGAGCTTATAGCTGGCATAACGATATGCAGCTCATAACTGCGCAGCCGCAGCGCATCCAGTGCCGCTGCTATCTGTTCCGGCTTTGCCTGTTCCAATTGTAGTAAGGAATGACGACAAGACTCCAACTCGATCACCGGACGCTGAAGCAGCTGTAATTGTCCATCTTCCACTTGTTCCAGCAGCAATTCACGCGCAATCGTCATCGCTCCGCGCCAATCGCCAGTCGGTGTCGTATTGGCGTAACGCCAGTTGCTCATCCAACCGATGTATAGCCGCCGTCCGTCTTCCGCTGGAATATCGGACCAGCTCACCCCTGCATAATTGTCACGCCCATAATCGAGCCAGCGAACGTCCTGCGATGCTTCATCCGGTATAAATGATGTACCATCAAAATGTCCGGTAAAATATTGTGTGCGTGAGCCTTCTGTATCAACTCCTCCATCGCCGATGCTAACGAGCATCACCCAGCGGTCTGCATCGTCTGCACCATTTTGTACCGGCAATGGAAACAGATCCGGGCATTCCCACACTCCGTCATGACAGCCGATTCCATCGCCAAATTCACTGATTTCTGTCCATTGCAGCAAATTCGACGAACGATACAGCGATACCATCTGTCCGCAAGCTACGATCATCATCCAGCTATTGTCCGGCTCGTACCAAAATACTTTAGGATCGCGAAAATCAGGTCGATGCTCATTCGTCAGCACCGGATTGCCCGCATACTTTTGCCATGTGCGTCCGCGATCATGACTGTAAGCGAGACTCTGACTTTGCTGGATCGGTTGTCCAGGCAATTCGTTATGATGGGTGAAGATCGCTACCAGACCTGGCTGTTCTGGAAAGAAGCCGGTCGTATTATGCCAATCTACAACCGCACTACCGGAGAAAATCGTACCTAGCTCATCCGGTTCCAGCGCTAACGGAAGCTCCTGCCAGTGCACCAGATTGCGCGATACTGCATGTCCCCAGTGCATCGGTCCCCATGTTTGGCCAAACGGATGATATTGAAAAAACAGATGATACTCTCCCTCCCAGTACACCATGCCATTCGGATCGTTCATCCAGCCATTGGCAGGTGAAAAATGATACGCGCCTCGATAATCATGTTGGATTTGCAAAGACATATGATCATTCCCCCGTCTGTTGCAGGCTACGGTTATAACCGTCCTGCCTAATTTGTAGCCATTCCTGTAACCCTAATCGATCCAGTTCCGCTATATACTCGTTCCATTCCTGATCTGCCTTGCCGTTCTGATACCATTCGGTTCGCTTGCGCAACATATACGGAAACAGATCGGCTTCAATCGTGGACAGACGATCCAACTCATCGATACTGAAAAAGACATTCGGATACGTGTTATCTGCCTTCATATGCGGTACGAGCACTTTTTTCATCAGATCCATACGCCATTTGGCATCATCCGGCATCGTTGTATATTTTCCAAAATAATCGCTTAATATAGCCAGTGGCCCACCGATACTTGTCTTCTGACGTATTTCCACCGGTGCTGAGCCTTCCAGCGGCAAATGCTTGAGCATCTGCTTTTGCTCATCTAATTTGAAAATGTTTTGCTGGGTCGTATCGCCGTATGTCCCCCAATTATCCTGCACTGATTGCAATGGCTCATACAGCTGATCGACCCATTTGGCGGTTTGCTCCAGCTGCTGATTGCTGCTCGTCACAACCATGCTGCCACGGAAAAAGCCGAGCGCATTGTTGCGCGTCACATTCACGTTACCATCTGGTCCTGCGAGTGGCGGCATCAGATCGTATGTGTCATTCATGCCGGTGATATTCGCTTTGTCCCATGTAAAATACAATCCATACCGATCATCTTTACCTTTGGCTAAATACGTATTCCAATCTTGCTGGAATGACTCGATATCGATTAATCCATTGCTGTACAGATCATGAATATAATTGACTGCCT
Organism: Paenibacillus wenxiniae; assembly: GCF_039822605.1. NCBI lineage: Bacteria > Bacillati > Bacillota > Bacilli > Caryophanales > Paenibacillaceae > Paenibacillus > Paenibacillus wenxiniae. Next base: position 67,467 of record NZ_JBCGUH010000006.1, on the reverse strand, counting down.
GCCGATAACCATCCTGGTTGCCTGTGAACAATACGTTGTCGTCATTCGTTACGACCGTATGATCGGGATTGTCGCCCAGTCCGAATGAAGCGAACAGAAAAGTCAGATTCTCACCGCCCGGCTTGTCGATAAACGAAAGTGGAATTTCGTCCGCTTTGCCGTTGCCGTTCGGGTCCTGCGTTTTGAAGGCAGTCAATACTTGCTTCAGTTCATCAGTCGTCGTCGGCATTTTCAAATTTAGCTTGTCCAGCCACTGCTTATTGATCCACGGCATATCATCGACCGATTGGATACGCTCCTTGTCGGTGCCCAGCTCCTCGATCCACGGGAAGGAATAAATATGACCATCCGGCGCCGTAATCATCGTCCGATATTCCGGTCGCTCTGCCAGCACCTTTTTAAAATTAGGCATATGCTGGTCAATCAAATCTTCCAATGGCACAATCGCGCCATCTTTAGCCAGCTTGAGCAGATCATAATCGCTATATTCCGCCGCGAAGATCGCATCCGGCAGATCGCCGCTTGCTACCATCAGATTGCGCTTTTCCGCGAATACATCGGTCGTATAGCTTGTCCACTCCACATGCACACCGGTTTTCTTTTCCAATCGCTGTACGATTAATTTGTCGTTCGGATTGGCAGGTGCCAGTGGAGAACTGGAAGTAACGATATGCAAAATCGGTTTGCCATCCGCCGTCTTTTGCGGTTGAGCCGCTTCCCCTCCGCAGCCCGTCACGAGTAATGCCAGTACAAGGGCAGGAATACCTACAGCGCTATATATTCGTTTGCTCGATTTGACTTTGTTCATCGATCGTAACCTCCTCCGGGTATACCGGATTATTGTGATGTATCTTGACTGCCTTGCATTTTTGCCTATTGCACAGGTAAACTGTGATGCATATGTGAAGCTTCGTCTACGAGTCAGACTCCTATCTCCCCAAAACCATGTCCGTTCTTCTATAAAATAATGCCTATTCGAACACAGTAAGGCTTATTTCAGCTCCAACACAGTAATACTTATTTGAGCGAGCCGACCATCACGCCTTTTTCAAAATACTTCTGGAAAAATGGATACATGACTAATAGCGGCAGACTGGAGATCACAATCGATGAATATTTGATCATTTCCGACAGTCGTTTCAGCTCTGCCATCGCCTGTTGGTCACCGATCATGCCCGGTGCCGCCTGATTCTGGATCAAAATGGAACGCAGTACGAGTTGCAGTGGGAACAGCTTGGAATTTTCCAGATAGATCATCGCATCAAAGTACGAATTCCATTGTCCAACAAAGGCATACAGCGCTAGCACGAACATAATCGGCTTGGACAGCGGCAATACGATTTTGGTGAAAATGATTCGGTCAGACGCACCATCCACATTCGCCGCTTCCTTCAACTCACGTGAAATTCCTTTAAAAAAAGTACGTGCCAGAATGATATTCCACACATTGACTGCGCCCGGAATAATTAGCGCCCACGGCGTGTTGAGCATACCTAGCTCGCGAATGAGCAGGTACGTAGGAATGAGTCCACCCCCGAAAAAGAGCGTAATGAGCAGCAGCGTCATTACCGTGCGTCGTCCGATGAGCGAATCGTCTGCGAGCGCATAACCTGCCCCAATCGATACCAGTACCGTAATGATCGAAAACGCCGCCGCATACCAGACGGAGTTGAAAAACCCACGAATCATCGCTTCATTGCTTAAAATTTTGCGATACCCTTCCAGACTCCAATCGCTCGGATGAAACGACAATCCGCGATTAAGTAGCACAGTCGGGTCCATAAACGAAGCGATGATAATATAACCAAATGGAATGACTACCACCAGCACCGCCAGTATGAGAAACAACTTCATACCGACCAGCATGAACCGATCAAATGGCGAATTTTGAATTAGCATACGTATTTCATCCTTTCCTGAATACATGCAGCGATCGCATCAGCATAAGGGCAAGTAAGATTGCGTTTCCCTAATAGGAGCGCTCTTCGCTGCTTTTGTGCCATAAAGTCATTCCATAACGTCCTTCAAGCTACTCCAGCCAGCTTTTAAAAAATGGATTTAATACAGCCCTTGATTGTCGTTCAGTTTCTTCACTATCAGATTCACGCCGATCAGCAGCACTACATTAATGAGTGAGTTGAACAGTCCAACGGCGGCGGAATACGCATAATCGCCGGATTGCAGACCGATCTTGTACACATAAGTCGCAATAATCTCGGAGGCTGGCAGATTCATCGACGTTTGTAACAAATACGCCTTTTCAAAGCCGATCGACATGATACCGCCTGCTGCCAGGATGAACACGATGGCCATAATCGGTTTGATCGTCGGCAGATCGATATGCCAGATACGTCGTAGCAAGCTGGCTCCGTCCAGACTGGCAGCATTGTGCAGCTCTGGATCAACATTGGCAAGAGCTGCTACATAGATGATCGATGCCCAACCTGCCGTTGCCCAAATGTCCGATAAAATGTACACCCAGCGGAAATATTCGGGATCGGTCATAAACATAAGCGGCGCTCCGGTGATCCAGCTCACGATCTGGTTGATCGGTCCGGTCGGCGACAGGAAAATAAACAACATCCCAGCAATAACGATCACCGATACAAAATTAGGCGCGTACAGAAACAGTTGAATATTTTTCTTGATGCCGCGGCGGCGAATTTGATTGAGCATCAGTGCCAGTAAAATTGGAATGGGAAAGCCGCAGATCAATCCATACGCACTTAATTTAAGCGTATTCATAAAAATCGTTTCAAAATTCGGTGAAGTTAGAAATTTCTCAAAATGTTTCAATCCGACCCAATCGCTATTCCAAATGCCGCGAATCGGGCTAAAATCTTTGAATGCGATAATCGCCCCGTACATCGGGCCATACTTGAATATCAGTGTCAGCAGGAGCGCGGGTGTAAGCAGCAAATACAGAAATCGATTTTTCTTCAGCTGTGCCCATCGTCCTTCGCTGGTACGACGCTCATGCAGCAGCGTTCGTCCGGTATGCCGTTTGCCTGCTTTGGCGGAGCTTTCCATTCAGGTTCCCCCATTTCATTGTGATTGGTAATGATCTGGCTACAAATGTCTGTTGAAAAAGCAGCGATTGCATGTATAAGTAATCGCTTACATAATTGCTTTGAAAATAAATTGGACTGCCCTGTGCACCTGCTTTGTCCATCGATCCTATTCATTTGTCGCTTTTTTCATTTACAATTTAACAAATCTATTGTTCATATGTCAATATAAAATGTAAAAATAAAGATGCAAAAACGATTTTCATTACTGTTCATTTGCACAATTTATATTTACATTTGTACATCAATAATTGCTTTTGTCTGTAAACTGCTTTATATTCAAACTATGCAATGGGATGAGCGATCGAGTATGATCCCTGCTTTCTTATCCCAACAATACAAAGGTGGATACGGACATGACCCGAGAAAAAATAACGATTCAACATATTGCCGATGCACTGGGCATTTCACGCAACACCGCCTCCAAAGCGCTTAATGACCATCCTTCGATTCCGGCTGAAACCCGGCAAAAAGTCATTCAAAAAGCCATTGAGCTTAAATACAAGCAATTCGCTTATATGGAAACCGACAGTCTGTTATCACGGCAAACCGGCAATATCGCGCTGCTGACGACCAATATGCCGAATACGTCGCATTTTGGCTCTGCCCTGATCAGCGGGTTGGAGAAACGGATCAGCTCTGAAGGCTATAATCTATCGATCCATATCGTGCGTGACGATGAACGGGATGCGGGTAAATTGCCCAACAATTTTGACAGTGCTGCTGTGGATGGCATTGTTTGTATCGAGCTTTTTGATGCCGCTTACAGTGAAATGATTACCCGTATGGGCATTCCGGCGATCTTTATTGATTGTGCAGCGACTACCGATTATTCCAGCTTTCAAGCGGACGTATTATTGATGGAAAATGAACACAGCATTTACCGGCTGACGACACAACTGCTGGATAGCGGTTACGAAAAAATCGGCTTTGTCGGTGATCGCCATCATTGTAAAAGTTTTCATGAACGCTGGCTCGGCTACCGCCGTGCACTGTTGGAACAGGAGATCGAATTTGATCCGGCGCTATGTATTATGGACGATGATCGGTACTTTATTTTTGAATCCGATTGGATGGAACGACGGCTGGAGCAGTTAGATCGATGGCCGCAGGCGTTTGTATGTGCCAATGATTTTATCGCTGTCCGGCTCATGAAGGCACTAAAAACACGTGGATTGTCGCTACCGCGCGATATCGGCATCACTGGCTTTGACGATGCTAATGAATCGCGCATTGTGGAGCCGCATCTGACGACCGTGCACATTTTCAGTAGCGATATGGGTGTGCGTGCAGCGGAAATGCTACTTTCCCGCATTCGTCATCCACAGCAGCCATATTATACGGCTCATATGCAAACTCATGTGCTCGTTCGCGATTCCGCTCCAGCACTGAACGAATCGGCAGGACTAGTATCGCCATCGTAGGGCGTCGCAGCCTGGTTTTGCTAGGCATTAATCACTCTAGGAAGAAATAAGGGGGCGGATTCCGGTCTCGCACAGGAATCTACGGAGTGGGAGGAAGTTGTAAATTCCCGCGCTCAAAGGTTGTCCTTACCCTTATTTCCTTCCCTACGTTCCGTGCAGCTTACATCCATACGATTCTGCCTCAATGCCCTAATTTAGTATCTATTATTTAATTATCTTCAATAGATTGTTATAAGCTTTTTGATTGTTGATTTTCGCTGTACATGTGTATAGCAAACTAGTTCTATGACCTTTCATACAAACTTGTATCATGAGCGTGTATATAAATTGCTACTATAAACTCACGAAAGTCATGCTACAACATGGCATTACGAATTGCACTGCGGACTTGCATTGCGATCTTATATTACGGATGTATACGATGAATCTATATGTAAAAACTCAATCGATAAACGTACTTACATTCTGAGCTAAAGTAAACTACGATATGCACACACCAAACTAAGCCAACCGCCCCACTGCTCCGAATCAGATGTAATCAATCTGCCGGAATACGAAGCGTTTGGCTTATTACTGTACAATCGCCTCATGACTCCGTGGTCACTTTCATGGAAATAACTTCAAAAAAAGCAGGTCATTTCCGATCATTTGCGTTTACTTTCATTATATGGTAAGTTCTGCTACACACCCCGTATTGATTACTAATTCCATCCAATTTTTATTGGATTTACGCTGTTCTTTGCTTGATTGAAGAATTGAATAGTTAAAACTGTACTATTACCTAGCTCGGTTAGCATGATAAAATAGACTATGGCTCTTTTTGTCATTGTTATTGCAAATGCTCGCATCACTCTACTGCAAACGAAGTGCGTAGATGTCGATTTGCCGATATGTTTACGATACCCTAACGATTAGTGGAAAATGCTGAACGGAAAAGAAAACGATTCCTTATGCAAACAGGCGCTTTTCGATCTTCTTCCAACCGTTTATTATGAACGTAACCACCTTGATCAGTAAAGGATGATTGACGATGAGTACCGAAATTTTAGAACGCCTACGTGTAGATACCGCTGATGCCCACCAACAGATTGAAAATAATGTATACGCTCGTTCTATGATGGACAAGAGCATGACTTTAGCTCAGTATACGAATTATTTACAGCTGTTTTATGGCTTTTTAAAGCCGCTTGAGCAACAAGCGATTCATTCTGGCTTACCTGTGGCGCTTGGACTCAATATGGATATTCGCGGTAAAACAGCGCTACTCGAACGCGATCTGCTTCATCTCGGATTAACGCAGGAACAGCTGTCACAGCTTCCGCTGTGCACCGATCTGCCTAATATTTCGACGGCAGAGCGTTTGATTGGCTGCTTTTATGTGATCGAAGGCTCGACACTGGGCGGTCAGATCATTACGAAGCAATTAATGAAATTTCTGCCAGTAGAACCGGAAGCGGGCATTTCTTATTTTAATGGATATGGTCCGCATACACGTGATCAATGGCTCAGCTTCCGCGAACTTATTTTACAACACGGTCAGTCTGATGAAAGTCGACATGAGATCGTTCAATCTGCACGCGACACCTTCACTTTGCTCCAACGATGGATTAATGCATAATGTAACGCACAACATGAGAATGGAGGCCCATCTTATATGGCTGAGGCAAATAACAATCAGCAGCTCAATCGTACGCTGCTGACAGATGGAAACTTCATTACAAGCGAACCGATCGATTTGACCAATTGCGATAAAGAACCGATCCATATTCCGGGACGGATTCAGCCGCATGGTGTGTTGCTTGCCGTCACTCGTGATAGCGAGCACAAAATCGTGCAATGCAGTACCAATACCGATGAATTATTAGGTCGTTCTTCCAATGAACTGCTCGGTCAACCACTGGAATCTGTCATTGGCGAAGAGCAATTATTTTCGCTAATTAGTGGTGACCTGACGGCGGAAGCCACATCCGATCTGCAATATATCGTGATCCATGTGAATGTACGTGGCGAGATGATCGAGTTCTATGCTGTTCTCCATGAAAGTGAAGGCTTGATTATTATTGAAATGGAATGCCCTGCTGAAGACGAGTCCATGATCAGCAATGAATTTGAATGGATTCAGACGTTTTTTGGTCGTGTGAAGCAAACGAGCAGTCGTGCGGAGGCGAGTCAAGCTGCTGCCGATCAGATTCGGGAAATGCTTGGTTATGATCGTGTTATGGTGTACGAATTCGATAGTCAATGGAATGGGAAAGTAATCGCCGAGGCGAAACAGGCAGGGTTGGAGCCTTTTCTAGGACATCATTATCCAGCGTCTGACATTCCGAAGCAAGCGCGCGAGCTATACTTACGTAACTGGCTTCGTCTGATCGTCGATGTGAACTACACTCCTGTAGAGATTGTTCCAACAACCCAGCCTGTTACCGGTCGACCGCTTAACTTGAGCCTGTCGGTATTACGCAGTGTATCTCCACTGCATATTGAGTACCTGCACAATATGGGCGTGGGCGCTACGATGACGATCTCGCTCATTCATAACAATCAGCTATGGGGATTGATTACCTGTCATCATTATTCACCTAAATATGTTTCTCATCGTAAACGCAATTTATGTAATTTTCTCGGTGCGTTTTTCTCAAACGAGCTGTATCAAAGACAACAACTGGACGATTACGAATCCGAGCGGCAGCTGCGCAAAACCGCTTTGCGAATTGCCAGCATCTTCACTGGCAGTATGAACTCGATTCGTGTCGCTGAACAGCTGCATGATGAGGAACATAACTTACTTGCACTTATGAGTGCATCCGGTGTAGCTGTCAGCTATCAGGATAAATTGCTGTTGTATGGTACGACACCAGAGCCTGGACAGGTGCGTGAACTGGCAGGCTGGATGGGTAGTCGCTCGCGCGATTACATCTACTCTTCATCCCGACTCAGTCTGGAATACGAGCCAGCCAGGGCGTATAAAGCCAAAGCATCCGGTGCATTGTATCTGGCGATTTCGCCAGGTTTGCAAAACTATATTATCTGGTTCCGTCCCGAAGTGCTGCAAATTGTAGAATGGGCTGGCGATCCAGCGAAGGCAGTCATTCAAGAAAATGACGGCTTCCGCCTGTCTCCACGGAAATCATTTGAAAAATGGCGTCAGGTGGTGCAATCGACTTCCTTCCCGTGGCAACCGAAAGAATTGAATATTTTGCCTGAGCTGAAAGCGATCGTACACCGCCAAACGGAAAATCAATTGCGTGAGATGGAGGAGCAAGCCTTGCAGGATGCTCGCACATTACGACGTAATGAACAGCGTTATATTCAATTGATGGAAATGTCACCGGTGGCATTTTTCACGCTGACTCATCGCAATATTATTTATTGCAATCATGAGGCGGCGGTATTGCTCGGCAAAGAAACAAGTGAAGAATTGAACGGACTCGACTTCCTACAATTTGTGCAGGATGAGTTTAAAGATGATATGACATATTATTTGAGCCAGCTGGAGCAAAATCTAATTCATATGATCTCTAACAACTCCTGCTTCAAAAATACATCCGGCGATTCGCTCAAGTTGGAAATTACGCTCGCAGCGATCAGCTATGCAGGTCAACCTTCTGTGATGATCATTGCGCGTGAATCGACGCAGGATATGGGAATCTCAGAAGCGTATAGCATTATGAGCGACCAGCTGCAAAACTATATGGCAACAGACCCACTCACCGACATGCCCAACCGAATGGCGTTTGAGAAAAAGCTGATGGATAACTGGTATATGGCGATTCAGGAAAATCAACTGATGTCCCTGCTGTTGATCGATATTGACGATCTGCGTGAATACAATGCGATTCACGGACTGAACGGCGGTGATCTGTGCGTACAATGGGTAGCTGACGTATTAAATGTGACCAGTTCACGCTATGATGCCGAGATTGCACGCTTCAGTGGTGGTACATTTATGTTACAAATTCGTGGCAAAGATAAAGATAGCGTCGTTCAACTGGCTGAGGATATTCGTAGCAGTGTAGTAGCGCTACAAATTCCTACTGGCACCTCATCAGATAGCGATTTTATTACGGTGAGTGTCGGTGGCGTGATGATGATGCCTGATCCGCTCGTGCATCCAACTGACCTGATTTTGCGCGGCGAAGAAGCGCTGATGCAAGCGAAAGAACTCGGTAAAAACCAGGTCGCTTTTTTATAAGTAGCGTGCTTTTTTTATAACTTTTTATTATCTGTATGTAGGATTGTATGATAGAGTGCTTTTTGTATGTGTGGGATAGCATGAAATTGTAGTCGTGCCTATGTTTATGACGATGCCTATACATCTGATAGATCAAAGTAAATGAAAAGGTGCACCGGAGATAGCCTATTGGGCTGTTCGGTGCATCTTTTTGTTGGATGGTGTACGTACATTGTTTTGGCTGGAGCAGACATCATGCTAGCAAGGAATAAGGGGACGGACTCTGGTCTCGTATAGGAATTTGTAGAGTGGAAGCTTATTGTGGTTTGTCGTGTTAGGAGATCGCTAACACTAGAACAGTACGATATTTTGCTTCGCAAAAATCCTTTTTTATTGTACCTCGTGTTAGAAGATCGCTAACACTAGAGCAGTGCGATATTTTGCTTCGCAAAAATCCTTTTTTATTGTACCTCGTGTTAGGAAATCGCTAACACTAGAACCCATCCTTATTTTCTTCCCTGGCGAAGTGCTGGTTACACCTATACGAGTTTGCGGACATGCCCTGGCATGAGCGTCTATTCTTCTTTTCTGCTATTCGCGATAGTAGCTACCTACCATATGGAGCTGCTTCGATTTGACGATGCGAAATGGATACAGATAGCCGTGCCGCAACTTACGCTTTCCCTTGCCCCATATATCGATACCGGATGTGAATCGATACGCTTGATCGATAAATTTGGAGCAATAATTATGCTCGATATCGTCCATTCTCGTATACAGCCGATATGATTTTACCTCATGCACATGCTTTTCCGCCCATACGGCTGCTTGCATTCCAGCTTCCTCATGACGAGCGCGAAAGACGATAAACCGATCGCCCTTGTAAAATCGCTTCACATACCATTCTACCGTATCGGAAAATACCGGCCCAAATGGATGCACATGATACACTCTACCATCGCTTCCAATAATGCCCATATGACCAGCATAATACGTCGATTCTGAGCTTGGCGTATACACAATATCACCAGGCACTAAAGGAATCTCGCGCATGCGTGACACAGGCAAATCCTCCTCCTGTCGCCGGACAGCAGCACGTCTACGCGGTGCCTCCACCAGTGCACGGTGAAATACGCCTGCTATCGCCAGATACACCTCTGCCCATTTGATATGTCCATCCTGATCGCGATCGAGCAGCGTCTTGATAAATGACCGAATACGCCCTTTCTTCTTTTCCATCGTACACCTCAATCTTATGGCAGCCTGCCCTTATCCATGTTATCGCTCACGATAGGCAGGCATTGCGTTCTAAAATGGTTCACCTTCTCTATAGATTACCCACAGCTCACCTGTACTTTATCTATGCAGTGGCGTATGATGTAAAGTAATTTTATGGCCTTTGCTACATAAGAAGCAAATTCATACGGAAAGGAACGATAACGATGCATATTTTCGATCTTCATTGTGATGCACTATACAAAATCGCGGACGCCAAAGGAACGCTCAGCTATACGGATGCACCAGAGCTGGATACGAACTATACTCGTCTGCAAGAAGGCGACGTTCGGATGCAAGGCTTTGCCATTTTCGTCGACCCGGAGCTACCTGATCCACTGCGCTTCCAAAATGCACTTGATCAGGTTCATTATTTCTATGACGAAGTGCTGGGCAAACACCCGAATATGATACATATTACCGATTGGTCAGACATTGCCGCACTACAGCCCGGACAGATTGGAGCACTGCTAACATTAGAAGGCGTTGATCCGATCGGTAACGATCTGAAAAAGATGAATATTTTGTATCGGCTCGGTGTACGTTCGGTCGGGCTAACGTGGAACTTCGCCAATCTAGCAGCAGATGGCGCACTGGAAGAACGTGGAGCGGGGCTGACTGCGTTCGGACGTGAGCTGGTAGCGATGTTTAACCGCAATCGGATATTGACCGATGTGAGCCATCTGTGCGAGCGCTCGTTCTGGGATGTGCTGGAAGTAGCACAGTATCCATTCGCTTCGCATTCCAATGCACGCGCAATTTTCGATCATCCGCGTAACCTGACAGACGAACAGGCAAAAGCGATGTTTCAGCGAGATGCGATGATTCATGTCGTATACTGTCCGTATTTTATTAGTGAATCCGAACCGGTAAGTATTGCTGATCTGTTGCGGCATATCGATCACTTCTGCTCACTCGGCGGTGTGCAGCATATTGGACTTGGCTCTGATTTTGACGGAATTGCCTATCATGTGCAGGGTCTGGAGCATGCCGGACAATCGCAACATGTAATCAATGAGCTGCTCAAGCATTATAGCGAGGAACAGGTGCGTGGATTTGCGCATGGTAATTTTTTGCGGCATTTGCCACGGTAGGAATGAACTTATTGCGGTAAAAATAATTTCATATCGATGTTACTGTCGTCTATAAAAAGTTCATATAAAAAGTTCATATAAAAACTCATGTAAACGTCCATATAAAAGCCCTACATCCGCCTTTTAACTCAACTGGTGTAGGGCTTTGGCATTTCATGGTATGCCACACTAAATTTTCAAAACATCGTTCTTATTGCTGTACACCTTCCCAATGTTTAAACTTCCCTCCTTTTTGGATCACATCTTCATTGGGGAAAATTTGAACCCACTGCCCTACACCACGATCGGTATACGTATATGTTCGATCAGGCTCATCTTGAAACGTGACATACATCGGAAATGTCGGTAATTTTCCTATGTGCGTATCTATATTTAAAATGTCTGAAGCAGCCACTTTTTGCTGATGAACCAGATAATCTCTTAAACCTTCTTTTAAATGGTGTATCTTAAACTGTACACCCGCAAACAAAATGACCATGATACCTACACATATCATAAGTGCCCACCAGCGTTTTTTCACACCGATTCTCCTCAAAAAGCAAATTGTATTTTTAAATAGATTGACGTTGTAGATCCATGTCAACTTCCAATGATATGTAGCCTAAAAATTAAAACGAACCTTACTAACTCCTATCGAATTAGCAAGGTTCGTTTGGACGATCTACTGTTCTATCCTAACGATTTAAAACTCAAGCGCCAAACTGTGCTGCATGTAAGCGTGCATAAGCACCACCTGCTCCAATCAACTCATCATGTGCGCCCTGCTCGGCAATGCCTTCCGGTGTAACGACGATAATACGGTCGGCATTTTTGATCGTCGCCAAACGGTGGGCAATGATCAGCGTCGTGCGTCCGACCGCCAACTCGTTAAGCGATTGCTGAATCGCTGCTTCTGTTTCGGTATCGAGCGCAGATGTCGCTTCATCCAAAATGAGAATCGGCGGATTTTTCAAAAACATACGTGCAATCGATAGACGCTGCTTCTGCCCACCGGACAGTTTCACTCCGCGTTCGCCGATAATCGTATCCAGTCCTTCTGGATACGACTGGATTAGTGTTTCCAGTTGTGCGCGGCGTGCCGCCTGCCAGACTTCATCCTCGGTCGCATCCAGCTTACCATAGGAGATATTTTCGCGAATCGTTCCGTCAAACAGGAACACATCCTGCTGCACGATCCCGATCTGTGTACGTAACGACGATAAGGTCATCTGGCGCACATCCATGCCATCGATGCTAATCTCTCCGCTCTGAATATCATAGAAGCGCGGCAGCAGGCTACACAATGTCGTTTTACCCGCACCAGACGGCCCAACTAGTGCGACCGTCTCGCCTGCCCGAATATCCAGATCGATATCATTTAAAATAGGCTCTTTACCTTCATAGCCGAATGTTACGCCACGGTAACGAATCGCTCCTTTGAGCGGAGGTGCAGGCACCGCACCTGGCAGATCGTGAATCTCGGTATCGGTATTTAGCAATTCCTCATAACGGCGAAAGCCAGCGATGCCTTTTGGATACGTTTCAATGACAGCGTTCAATTGCTTGATCGGCGTCAGGAATACATTCGACAGTAAGACAAAGGCAATAAAGTCACCATACGTCATGCCACGCTCCAGTACGAACCATGTACCACATACGAGCGAGAACAACGATACAAATTTGATCAAAATATAGCTAATCGACGAGTTCCACGCCATAATACGGTACGCCATCAGCTTTGTGCGACGAAAACTACCGTTATCGGTAGCGAATTGAGCAATCTCATGATCTTCATTCGCAAAGGCTTGTACAACACGCATACCGCTCACATTGTTCTCCACACGCGCATTAAAGTTCGCGATATCACCAAACAATTTGTTGAAAGCACGCGACATTTTGCTACCAAAGAAGATCGACAAATAAATCATCAATGGAATAATAATAAATGTGAGAATCGCCAACTCCATATTCAGATTAGCCATCAAAATAAACGCACCGATCAGCGTCATAATCGCAATAAACAAATCCTCTGGTCCGTGGTGAGCAATCTCGCCGATATCCATCAGATCGCTCGTCATACGCGAAACGAGATGCCCTGTTTTCGCATTATCGAAAAAGCGAAACGGCAACCGCTGAATGTGATCAAACAGCTTTTTGCGCATATCGGTTTCGATATTAATGCCTAGCTTATGCCCCCAGTACGTCACAATATATTGCAAAATCGAGCTAAGCAAAAAAATACCGAACAAGCCTGCACATGCCCATAAAATAATCGACCAGTCTCCACCGGGCAGCAAATCATCGATCACTCGCTGCACCGCAATCGGAAAAGCTAACTCCAACAGCGCCGCAACAACCGCACAGCCAAAATCCAGTATAAACAGTCCTTTATACGGCCTGTAATACGCAAAAAAACGACGTAGCATATGTATTTCCCCCTCTTTTACCGCCATATTTCATAAGCTTATTGTAGACGGTGATCCAGCTGCTTGATCCGATCCTACAATCGGACTCAGGCGCAAGGCGGCGCTGAATGAACAGTCGATGATAGCATGGACTGTTCATTCAGCGCCGCTTCTGTACGGGAATAGTATAGCATCTTTATTTTAAAATGAGAACGATTATCAATTAAATAATTCCCATATATTATGGATCGCTTGCACAGTTCGTGTTAGCTGTCGTGTTATCCCTTCATATCGTGCGCCTATAGTGTTGCAGTACAGCCCTGTCAAACTTTTATGGCACGCTTACATAAATGCACGAATAAAATAAATGACCGGCACAGCTACAACGTAAAACATCGTAAACGAAATGCGCTGTGTGCGTGGCAAGGTCAGCAGCCCGATAACGATCCCAGCTGTTAATAACACCATACCAGACAATACCGCTCCTCTCGTATGAAACAGAACGTACACCGCTACCGCCGTCATAACAAGCAGCCAGCTTACCCATTTGTACATCGTATTGTTTACCAATGTCATGTCGATACACCTCGCTTGGAATAATCGATTATCGTCTGCTGAATGGAATGACTGCCCTGACTTAAACGATCTGCATGTTTCGCATGCTCATTGGACAGTGTCCGCTTAACATGCAGCAGTTTGTAAAATTAGGTTAGAGCAATGTTAAGCCACGCAGAGTCTACTATGTATATCAACCGATTTAGGTGAGGTGTATCAAAGAATGTACATATTATTTGAAATTTTTTTGTGTGTAAAAATAGGAGTGGTGATCCAGGAAACGGTAGTGGCATGTAGCAACTGTTCATGCAAGTAATACGATGAATAAGGAAATAATCTGAAGTGGGGCATATGAATCTACAAATGAGAACGTGAAGGTAGATTTCCAGGCGCCAAGATTTCTTACCGCAGCTGTAGTGGACTATACACAAAAGCAGCCTGCTGATAGCAGACTGCTTCGTTTGAACGGGTTGTGTGATATGCCATGATATCACTTCATAGCGTCACTTCATTTCATATTATTCCCACGAATATTTAAAGCCCCATTGTTCGCGTAGCTGGTCGAGAATACGCATAATCGCCAGCGATTCATCCAGTGGCATCATATCGCTTTCCAGTTTGCCCTCCAAAATAAGGCGGCCGGCTTCTTCAGCTTCAAAAGCATAGCCTTCACACTCGCGGTCATCGGTGAATGTTTCGACTTTTTCGCCTTCTACGTATAGGGAAGCTTCGCGGCTGAATAGGAATTGCGGGATATGGATATAGCCTTCGCTGCCGTGAATATAAGCTTCATTCGGTAGCAAAATGCGGATCGAACCGTTTAATGTGGCAGTGCGTCCGCCAGAGTAGCCGAGAATGATCGAAAATTGCTCGTCTACGCCAGTTTTGCCCATATGAGCAGTGCTTAGAATCTGTTCCGGTTGTGCACCGAAGATCATCGAAGCGAATGATACCGGATAGATCCCCGTATCCAGTAAGGCGCCGCCGCCCAGTTCAGGATTGAGCAAGCGATGTTCCGGTTCCCAGGGCATACGGAAGCCAAATTCCGCCTTCGTTAATAAAACTTCACCGATCCGTCCATCATGAATCCATTCCTGCACTTTGCGCAGTGGGGGCAGGAAGCGCGTCCACATGCCTTCCATCAGGAATAGCTTTTTTTCACGAGCAAGCGCGATCATTTCCTCCAGCTCACCCGCATTGATCGTAAATGGCTTTTCACACAGTACATGCTTGCCTGCATGCAACGCTTTGAGCACATTGTCTTTATGTAACGGATGCGGCGTACCGACATAAACTGCATCTAGTTCAGGGTCTGCCAGCATGTTGTCGTAATCATCATAGGCGCGGCTCATCTTGTATTTTTGTACAAAAGCTTCCGCACTTTCCATACTGCGCGAGCTAGCTGCATAAGCGATACCATTACTCGTAAACGGTAAATCTGCGATAAATTTGTTGGAAATACCGCCGGTGCCGACGACTCCCCAGTTTAGCTTACGTTCATTCGGTTGAGACATATTGCATAACCTCCTGTCGAAATTCATCTCATGTAACTATTCACCATTATACCCACCTATCAAGCGTAAAGGTTTGAATTGCACGTGTATAGCACAATTCTGATCGGTTATATCATATATTTGCGCTCCACAGGCAAACAGGCGGATCACATGCTCATAATCGAGCAATGGATACGCCTGTTAGTTAGGAATGGTTATAACTTTTACTGGGATGGAAATCAACCATTTACCGTGGAGCATGAGTTTCTATTTATGCTGTAGGTCTATTTCTATCTATGGTTTGTATCTATACTGTCAGTCAATAATATAGAGCGTATACTGCAATATTGCATCGAATCGCGCTCAGCACCAAATCGTGTGCAGGTTGGATTCCATTTTAAAATGATTTTGATCCCAATTAGCAATTGTGTACGCCCATCCATATCACTTCTGAATTTTCTCGCGTTCTTTACCTTTGTCGGCTTCCCCTGCGTTGCGGCTTGCAGCCTCACGGTCTTGCTGCATTTCTTCGACTGTTTTCACATGTTGGCGCGTAGTGCTTGTGTATTCACGAGCTGGCAGCAGTGGCCCTTCCTGCAAACGCTGCTTCGCGGCTGCAATCGCATCAGCATATTGTGGCAGCCACTCTTCACCTGCGACCAGCATCTCATCGACCATTTGCCAAATTTCCGGTGGATTGCATACAGCGCCAACGAGCGGATCCATCATGAACGCCTGGCGCAGCAATTTATCGTCGCCATGCACAGCAGCTTCAACCGCCAGACGCTGAACCGAAATGCTCACATTACAGACCGCAGCCGGACCGAGCGGAAGCGCGCCCACATGTGGCATCGAAATACCGTTACGATCCACATAACCCGGTGCTTCAATCACGGCATCATCCGGCAGATTACTAATGATACCGCGATTGATCGTATTAAAGTGTCCACGGTATACGCGCCCTGTTTCCAGTGCCTCGATAATGTACGAACCATGCTCCTCGCTACGCTCCTCTGCGGCAAAGCGCTTTGGCTCTTCTTTCATCCAGTTTGGGAAATCGGTCTCAAACCAGTTGCGACCTTCGGTACACACACGCAAGTAGCCGCCTGTCTCCCCATTAATCCAGCTATTCGTATCGATCCAATCTGCAACCTCTTCCGGACGCTTACGATACCACGGTACGTATTCACTCAGATGACCATTCGATTCTGTACTGTAATAACCAAACCGTCGTAGCATATCAATGCGTACCTTTTCCGTGCGACTGTATTCGGGATGCTGCTGAAATGCGTCCAGCAGTCCCTCGGTCAGATCGCGCCCTTTATGCGAAGCTTTGATATACCATGTCTGATGGTTAATGCCTGCACAAACGATATCTACATCCTGTTTGTCCAGACCGTATACGTCCGCAATCTGATGATGACCATGCTGCACACCATGACAGAGTCCTACCGTCCGCACGCCTCCATACGTATTGCACGCCCATGTCAGCATCGCCATCGGGTTCGAATAATTAAGCAGCAGCACATCCGGCGCAGCCACTTCACGAATATCACGGCAAACGTTTAGCGCCTCCGCAATGCCGCGCTGACCGTACATAATGCCGCCAGCTGACAATGTATCGCCTACACATTGATCCACTCCATACTTAAGCGGAATATCGATATCGGTCGCAAACGCTTCCAGACCCCCTACCCGAAACGTACAAATAACATACCGAGCATCCTGAAGCGCCGCCCGTCGATCGGTTGTCGATTGAATCGTAATATTCAGTCCATTTTCCGTAATATCGCGCTGGCATAACTGTGTAACCATATCTAAATTATGCTGAGAAATATCGTTAAAAGCGATCTCAATACTGGCAAACTCCGGCACAGCGAGTAAATCCCGTAATAGTCCACGTGTAAAACCGATACTTCCTGCTCCAATAAATGCTACTTTAAATGACATCGTGAGCACCCTCCATCACTAGTTATTATTTTGAGACTTCGTACAATATGCTCAACTCAGGTTTGTAGAGATCAATAATAATCGATCGATTGCCTGCCGCTTTCTTTGCTCCATCCATTTTGTTTTAAATCGACGATATCGAACAAATCAAGCTGTATATCAAGCATATTAAGTAATAACTTAACTACTTTTATTGTAAAGGAGATCAAAAATAAAGCGTTATCAATATCATCACCAGTTCACATTATAGTTGTACAAAATCCTAACCTGAATGATCGAAAGTTATAGATGCTTTACACATTACAAATATCAAAAAAGCACCGCTGCATGCTTATTCGGTGCTTACTCAGTACTTATTCAGTGCTTGTTCAGTGCTTACTCAGTGCTTACTCAGTACTTGTTCAGTGCTTACTCAGTGCTTACTCAGTGCTTGTTCAGTGCTTACTCAGTGCTCGCTCAGTAGTGATTCAGTGCTTATTCGAGCTATTCCATGCTTGCTCATCACTTATCCCCTGTATATTCATATTTCTTTAACTACTGCTTTATCGCTTGTTCAATTTACCTTCAGTCCTCCGTATTGGTTTCACTGCTACTCCATACTTATTCTGTCATGACCAGGCAATGCAATAACGACTATGATCACGGTTCAGACAGCTCGTCCGACACATGATCCCATTGGGTCCGTTCCATCGCTGTTCGATAATCCGCAGGGGTCTGTGACGTATGCTTTTTGAATAACAGGTGAAAATATTGCCGACTCGATACGCCGACATAATCGGCAATTTCGGCAATCGGGATATCAGTGCTACCCAGCAGCATCATAGCCTTTTCCATACGTAATGTGTTTAAATAATCGGTCGGTGTCGTCTCCATATGTTTGCGGAATACGCGGTGCAGATAACCTGGATGCACATTCACTGCGGCAGCGATCTGCTCCATGCGGATGCTACGATCATAATTTTGCCGCATAAATTCGATACTGTGCCGCACATAGCGTTCGCTTTGTGACAGACGACTTTGCTCATGTTCATGCCATAGTCTGGCGATACGTACAAGTAACTGGGCAAACAACAGCTCACTTAGCATCGAGTTCATACTACGCTGATCCAGCTCCAGCACGAGCGACTTGAGCGTGTAATACACCTCTTCTGGGTCGGAGAGTACCATATACTGCTGCGGTTGACCGATCCAGGCTGCTAGATCCGTCTCCTGACGAGCAAGCTGCTGGAGGATCGTCGTGTCTGACGGATGGATTGACTCATGTGGTGGAACGTGAAGCTGTAAGCCAAACTCCAGATTAAGCATTCGGCAGGGCTGTTCACCTACGATCAAGCGATGGGGCACCCCTGCATCGATAACGATAAATTGCCCACGTTGCAGCTCCACCACATCCGTCTGTACTTCATCATGCCGTCTGTCACCTAAAGCGATGGGCAAAGTTGACCGTAACAGCTCAATCCGGCAGGCACCCGCAATCATATACATAATCTCAGTCGAATGATGCTGATGATAGTCCATTTCATACTGTTGCCACTGCTTATAATAATAGGCGTAAAATTGAGGACGATAGCCGCTATCTGCCAGCTGACTGCTATACAAACTCGCACTGATCACTGGTGAGTCTACTTTCCCCCCTGGAGAAGAACGCTGTAAATGATCATGGGCAGCCGTTAATCCAGACTGGTCTGAGCGCCGACTGGCAGAGTGGGTATCGACCGGTTCGGTTTGCAGCCTCGCATGAATATCAGTAGGTTGCGATCGTTTGATATTCATATCGGTTCCTCCCTCTATCTTCCATAATTTGCAACCTTTTAAACGTTATTTCGTCCATACTCATGCAAGCTGTACAAAAATATAGACATATCCTAACGACTTTTAGAAAAGAAGGTGTTTTTATTCGTGTTTAAGAAATCAGCAGCTTCCATCCTACTATCTACAGCCTTATTATGTTCACCACTCGCTACATATCACACCTACGCGGCTGCCAAAAGCGATTATCATTACGAACTTAGCATTGTTGGCGAACCCGCGCCTTATGTGCAACAAGACGATGTGTATATGCATGGTGGCACATTATATGTACAGCTTAATGCGCTGGCAGACCGTTACTGGGTTCAACCTAGCTTCGATGCTACGGGTACACGCGCCGGGTTCAACGGCTGGTTAAAAAAGTTCGCCGTGCGCGATGGCAGTAAAACCGCAATTGTGGACGGCAAGGTCGTAACGATGTCCAAACCAGCCTATTTTAAAAAAGAAAAAGATAACAAGCAGCCTGTCGTCTATGTTCCGTTTCCTTTTGCAATCGAAGCTTTAGGCGGTACATACACAGGATACAATGCCCAAACGAAAACAGTTACCGCTAAAAATATGCAAACTCCCCACGTTATCTATACGACGCATCATGGCATCATGTACGGTGTCGATCAAAACGGTGGTGATGTATTCACATGGGACGGCAAAGGTAAACCCGTGCATATTCTATCTCTTCATCATGATCTGGATTCATGTGGTATCGATGTGGAGACGACGCCGGGCGGATTGTTGCTGATTACGATCGGCAATTCCTATGGTGAGCCGCATCTTAATAGTGAAGTGTATCAGTTCCTATACAAAAACGGAGCACTTATTCGTCAAAATCATGCAGATTACCGCCCTGGTCATACCGATCTGCTGGACAACTATAAAGGCAAAATCATGATGAACGATAGCCACATCTTACGCTTGATCGAAGATGGTAGCGGCAATGTCGTGCAAACGATCGATCTCACCAGGCTTGGCAACAAAGGGACGGATCAGCAATATAGCATTGAAGCGATGGATGACGATATGATGCTGATTCGCAATGCACATGATTTTGAGCTTAGTGTAGCTAATCTTCACACCGGACATAGCGCTGTGCTCTACAAGCAAATTTTATCAGCAAATGAGAAAAAAGATGTGGAATGGTCACTTTCCGGCGCAGATCGCTTTATGGGTGCCGATCGTCTAACGTTCCAAAAACGTGTGGGCAACACACTCTATTTTACATTCGACCCACCAAATGGCGATGCCTCACGAACCGTAACGTATGATCTCAACCAGCTTCGGTAGATATTTTTTCAGTAAATACTCTATTTCAGTAAATACTCTATTTCAGTACATTCTATCTTTTCGTAAATACTCTATTTTAGTTCATACTATACCATTTTATGCGAAAGGATTTGATCCTATTGTTCCATAAGAAATCTTGCACCGCACTACTACTTTCTGCCGCCTTACTATGCACACCGCTAGCAGCCCAGCCGGCTCAGGCAGCTTCGGATAGTAATTACCAGTTTCAGATTATTACAAAAACCAATCAATACTCCAGCGTATATCAAGATGCTGTTTATATGCGTAATGGCACACTGTATGTGCAGCTCAATGATCTGGTTAGTCATTATGGACTTCAAGTTAGCTTTGATTCTACAGGCAAGCGCGCCGGATTCAACGGCTGGTTGAAAAAAATAGGCATACGCGATGGCAGTAAAACAGCAGTGGTAGATGGCAAAATCGTCACGATGAGCCAGCCCGCTTATTTTAAAAAAGAGAAAGATAGCACCGAGCCTGTCGTGTATGTTCCATTCAAATTCGCCGTAGAAGCACTGGGTGGCACCTATGTTGGCTATAATGTCAAAACAAAAGTCGTTACCGCAAAAAATCTGCAAAATTACGATGTTGTCTCTACTTCTTATGACGGTATGACCTATGCGATTGAGAAAAGCGGTGGCCAGGTATTTTCATGGGACGGTAAAGGTAAGCCTGTGAAAATCGCTACTCTTCAAGGTGATCTCGATTGGGTAGACTTTAAAATCCGTATGACGCCAAAAGGGTTGCTGCTCTTTAGCATAAGCAATTCATACGGTGAACCCCATATTAATAGCGAGACGTATCAGCTGCTATTCAAAGATAATAAGCTTATTCGCCAAAATCATGCCGATTTCGGCTGGGGCAGACCCGATCTGATCGATACATACAACGGTCAGATCCTCATGAACGATAGCAAAAAGCTGCGCTTGATTGAAGATGGCACCGGCAATGTCGTGGAAACCATCGATTTGACCAAGCTGGGTAACAAGGGCGCTGATCAGCAATACAATGTGGAGGAAATGGATGCCGATATGATGCTGATCCGTAACAATCATGACTACCAGCTCGCTGTCGTTGATCGCAGTAGCGGTCGGAGTGTTACACTATACAAACAGCTGCTATCCGTTGCTGAACAAAAAGAGATTGAACTGGACAATGGTGGACCAATGGGTAACGGCGACGGACTGACTTATGAGAAACGTGTCGGTAACACGCTGTATTTTACGTTCAATCCGCTATTCACTTCTGGTAAACGCACCGTAACGTATAATCTTGACAAGCTAAGTGGCAGTTAAGTACGTGATCGTCAAGCAAATGATAATAAACTTTTTGATAGACGTGTAGATATTGTGCGGTAAGCGGATTTATTCTGGCATATACTCCGTCAACATCACGCTGGCTTCTTGCTGCAAATCCTATATTACCTAATGTGTCCAATACGCCTATTTCATTCGTACTGCTATTCATACTTCTATGCAATGAATACTCTTACCGCATACGTAACGAATAATAGCCCTTACTTGCTGTTGAACAACAAGTAGGGGCTATTTTGTATCATCTATGATGCATGATCATCATGATTATATACGCTTAACGAAACTCCGGCGGTGTACGACGTGCGACGCCTGTTTTGATCGCCGCTTCGATGACACCACGGCGCACTTCCTGTACGACCTGCTCGTTAAACACACCGGGGATGATGTATAGCTCATTCAGCTCATCTTCTTTAACAACCGATGCGATCGCACGAGCGGCAGCGACTTTCATCTCTTCGTTGATCGTCGATGCACGGCAATCGAGTGCACCACGGAAAATACCCGGGAAGCACAGTACATTGTTAATCTGGTTCGGATAATCACTGCGTCCGGTTGCAAGCACACGTACATGCGGCTCCGCCACTTCCGGATCGATCTCAGGATCAGGATTCGCCATCGCAAATACGATCCGATCATCTGCCATCGTATGCAGATGCTCTACCGTAAGCAGACCCGGACGGGATACGCCCACGAATACGTCCGCATCACGGATCACATCGCTCAGGCTACCACGTTCCTGCTGCGGGTTACTATGAGCCGCAATCCAGTTCCACATCTCATGTGCATATTCCTCATCGCGCACCAGTGCGCCTTCTTTATCGACAGCGATTAGATTTTGCGCACCTGCGGATAGCAGCATTCGCACACAGGCTGCACCGGCTGCACCAATACCGAGCACGACAATCTTCGCCGTTTCCAGCTGTTTGCCGACGATACGCAGTGCATTCAGCAAACCTGCCAGCACAACAACAGCGGTTCCGTGCTGATCATCGTGAAATACCGGAATGTCCAATTCTTCACTCAATCTGCGCTCAATCTCAAAGCAGCGTGGTGAACTAATATCTTCCAGATTAATGCCGCCAAACGCAGGCGCCATCCATTTTACGGCTTGAATAATCTCTTCCGTATCTTTCGTATTCAGGCAGATCGGAAAAGCATCTACTTCGCCAAACTGCTTAAACAGCATCGCTTTACCTTCCATAACCGGCATCGCTGCTTCAGGCCCGATATCGCCAAGTCCGAGCACAGCCGTACCATCGGATACGACCGCAACCATATTGCGTTTAACGGTCAGTGAAAATGCTTTTTGCCGATCCTCATGAATCGCCATGCACACTTTGGCTACGCCTGGCGTGTATACATGTGACAGATCCTCACGGTTTTTTACGGGAGACTTGGGCTGAACTTCGATCTTACCACCCAGATGCGCCAGAAACGTGCGATCGGATACGTTGACAACTTTGACTCCTGATAGTGCTCCGACAGCCTGTAACATGCTCTCGCGTACATTTTCCGGCAAATTGATTGTAAGGTCGCGTGTTGTGCTTTCTGGACTGGCATGGATAACGTCAATCGCGACCACATCGCCGCCTGCTTGACCGATTGCACCTGCCACTTCACCAAAACTCACCTGTGCTTTGTCCATTTGTAAACGCATAATCATGCTTGTTCCAAGAGCCATCGTTATACCTCCTGCAAAATACATTTTTGATTAACAGATCACCTGCACAACCGCTACTATGTATCCTGATGCCTACGGCAGGTCATCCTTACATGCTTTTTAAAATAACGCTTACATTGGAAGACGGACTTTATTATAACATAGTTTGTGACCAAATAAACGCAGTCGAACAGTCGGAAATGGAAGATTGGGATTGGCTCTATTCGTTATATAGATCATTCAATGATAAAAAATAATTCAGCTAACCTCTATTACATCCTCTGTACTTGTTTTTCTAGGTTTATGGGTTTATGGGTTTATGGGTTTATGGGTTTATGGGTTTATGGGTTTATGGGTTTATGGGTTTATGGGTTTCTATGTCTGTGAGTCTGTAAGTCTGTAAGTCTGTGAGTTTCTATGTCTTCGTGATCTCAGCGTGAAACCGATCTCTATCTCTAACAATATTATCCCTACCTGTTAATCAGGCTTTACCCATGCTTCTACATATTGCAAAAAACGCCGGGTTGCTGGAGATGCCTTTGACATCGATTGTACCGCAAGCCCTAGCGAACGAAAAGCAGGCTGTTCCAGCTCCAGCATACCCGCGTTATGATCGCGTCCCTGTAGTACCAGCTCCGGCAAAATGCTAATACCAAGTCCATTTTCGACCATCGCGATAATCGCATAATCATCACCCAGCACAAAATGTACATCTGGCGTAATACCATTATGCTCCAGCACACGCCTTACATCATAGTCCGAGCCTTCACGTGGCATAATGAATGCTTCTTCTGCAATGCGTGCTAATGGAAAATGTGCCTCATGCCGTAATGGATGATCCGGTGGCACAATGACGAGCATTCGATCCTGTCGTAACGGCAAAATGTCAAAGCTGCTTTTCGCCGGCAACGTCATAAAGCCGCAATCAATCTCACCAGCCGCAAGCCAATCCTCGATCTCCTCATAATCGCCTTCCATGAGCCGAAAACCAATGCCTGGATAATCGCGCTGAAAATCTTTGATCATTCCCGGCAACCAGTGTACAGACACGCTTGTAAATGTACCGATGCGAATCACGCCGGCAGTTAAGCCGTGAATCGATGATACAACCTGTTTGAGCTGTTCGTTCCAGTTGACCGTTTCACGCATCGGTGGCAGCACTTGTTCTCCATTCGTCGTCAACCGAACACCAGAGCGATCACGCAGTAATAACGGGAACCCGAATTCCCGTTCCAGACCATGAATAATATGACTAACCCCGGATTGCGTGAAGCCTAGCTCCTCCGCTGCACGGGTCAGACTTCCCAGCTCGACCACTTTGAGCAATACTTCATATTTATGAATACTCAACCATTGCACGCTCCTTCGTATACTTTCAACCTTGCCGTACCGTTCCAACCTTACACCGCACTTTTACACCTATACTGTAATTCCACACTGGCACTGCCCTTCTAACCTGCACTATAGTTCCACACTTGCACTGCGCTTCTACACCTGCACTATAATTCCACACTTGCACCGCACTTTTACACCTGCACTATAATTCCACACTGGCACTGCCCTTCTACACCTGCACTATAGTTCCACACTGACACCGCACTTTTACACCTGCACTATAATCCCACACTGGCACTGTCCTTCTACACCTGCACTATAGTTCCACACTGACACCGCACCTTTACACCTGCACTATAATTCCACACTTGCACCGCACTTTTCTACTTCATATTGCACTTCCTTACTATCCGTACACTCAAGTATTACCATTACATTTGTTCATGTATTCCATTACAAACATTCAATATGCTTGTATCTATAATGTACTATACTGATTTCATGATTTCGTTACTAGCATGAATTCGGAACATGCCGATAGCGATAAATAAGGATACGATCGTAAAGGATGGATTGAATTATGAAACAATCACGAGCCGACCTGTTGATTTTCACGGTCACGCTCTGCTGGGGCTCGTCCTATTTATTTATGAAAATGGGCATGGACTCGCTCAGCCCATACAATCTGATCGCTTTACGCTTCGGATTGGCGTTTATTTTAACGGCGTTGATCTTCTTTCGTCAGCTACGGCATCTGGACTGGCGCACGACCGGTTATGGCGCGCTGCTTGGACTATGCCTGTTTGGTGTGTTTGCTTTTATTATGTTCGGACTGCAAACCACCTCGACATCCAACGCTGGATTTCTGGTCAGCTTAACGGTTATTTTTGTACCCATTTTGTACTGGCTGCTCTTTCGGCGCGCACTGGCTGGAAAACAGATCGCTGGCGTGCTACTTGCCGTGCTCGGCATTGGATTATTGACGCTGAACGGGCAACTTGCGATTCATTCTGGTGATGCGCTATGTATTCTGGCGGCGATTTGTTATGCTGGCTATATTTTGATTACCGGAGCGGCGGCAAGACTGACAAGAAGCACGCTCAATCTGGGGATTATGCAGCTTGGTTTTGCCGGATTGTATGGCTTAATCTTCTCGCTGATCTTCGAGACGCCTACGTTACCCCATACGGGCGATGGCTGGCTTGCGGTACTCGCATTAAGCGTCGTATGC
Organism: Paenibacillus wenxiniae; assembly: GCF_039822605.1. Lineage (NCBI taxonomy): Bacteria > Bacillati > Bacillota > Bacilli > Caryophanales > Paenibacillaceae > Paenibacillus > Paenibacillus wenxiniae. The sequence continues at coordinate 41,403 of NZ_JBCGUH010000006.1, read as the reverse complement.
AGTGCATTTGGCTTTGTCGTGCAGCCGATTGCTCAGAAGTATACAACGCCGACCCGCACCGGACTGATCTTCTCGCTGGAACCGGTATTTGCGGCGCTGTTCGCTTACTGGTTTCAGCATGAAATGTTGTCGGTTAAAGGCTATATCGGTGCAGGGCTTGTTCTTATCGGTGTAATAGTGTCGGAGTGGAAACTTAAACCCAAAGCTACAAAGCGCGCTACAACGCCGCAAGAAGTACCTAAAGTTTCACCGTTGTGATTGATCATGAGGTTTGGATGCAGGTGCTGTTGGCCAGGATGCCAAATCGACAACGATGGCTGCCTGAACAGCAATGATAACGATAACAGTGTATTCATTTGCCAGGTTACCAGATCGATAACGATGCCCAACTTGATGATGACATGCTATCTGTATGGGACAATCGCATACGAGTATCAGCGATTTATGTGCCGCTTCATTTAGATAGGGAGACAGCAACACAGAATATCGCTTCTATGTTCATGACAGAAGATTGAAGTATATGTATAAAATACAATCAAGCCGCTGTGTCCTTCTCCTGTAGAGATGAGGAACACAGCGGCTTTTGTGTGGTGATTTTTATTGTAGTGCAGTTGTAATCAAAGGGATGCAGCTCTGGGGATCGTAGTGTATCTGTGATTAGGGTAGCTTAGTTATGGCTGTTGTAGTGCAACTGTGGTTATTATAGTTTATCTACTATTATTGCAGTATGGCTAGCGTAACTATCGTCCAGCTATTGTTAATGCACTGCGATTAGCATAACTATCGTCCACTATTGTTAGTACACTGCGATTAACGTAACTATCGTCCACTATTGTTAGTGCACTGCGATTAGCATAACTATCGTCCACTATTGTTAGTACACTGCGATTAACGTAACTATCGTCCACTATTGTTAGTGCACTGCGATTAGCATAACTATCGTCCACTATTGTTAGTACACTGCGATTAACGTAACTATCGTCCACTATTGTTAGTGCACTGCGATTAGCATAACTATCGTCCACTATTGTTAGTACACTGCGATTAACGTAACTATCGTCCACTATTGTTAGTGCACTGCGATTAGCATAACTATCGTCCACTATTGTTAGTACACTGCGATTAACGTAACTATCGTCCAGCTAGTACTATTGTACAGATACAGTTTCGCTAAGGGCACCGATGATAACAAAACAGTAGGACAGATTCATTGGCATGATCGTTATCACTTCAAATTTTCGCTACAAACCCATCATCAAGTGTATCCATTCGCCATACTAATACATCCCCTTGCTACATGATCAGTACAATTTGCCCACTGCCTCTGCGTGAAATGGCTTCAGTTCATCCAAGCGACCGTCGCGAATTTTAGCTGCCCATTCGGGATCGGCGAGCAGGGCGCGACCAATAGCGATCAGATCGAATTCGCCGTTTTGTAATCGTTCTGTTAGAACGCTAACACTGCCCTGCTGCTCCGCATCGGCACCGGAAGCGAAAAACTCGGTAAAGTCCTGCTTTAAGCCAACCGAACCGACGGTAATGACGGCTTTGCCTGTAATTTGCTTCGCCCATCCTGCCAGACTGAGCGGCGAACCGTCAAAGGCAGGCTCCCAGAAACGACGTGTCGACGCATGGAAAATGTCTACGCCTGCCTCTGCCAGCGGCTGTAGTAATTGTGCCAGTTCTTCCACATTATGTGCCAGCTTCGCTGTATACACAGGATACTTCCATTGTGAAAACCGGAATACGATGGGGAAATCTGGACCGACCGCACGGCGACATGCTTCCACTACTTCTACTGCAAAACGAACACGGTTAGCAATACTGCCACCATACTCATCCGACCGCTGATTGGTCGTTTCCCATAAAAACTGGTCGATCAAATAACCGTGCGCACCATGCAGCTCGATCCCATCGAAGCCAAGTTGCTGCGCCTGTAGCGCGGCATCGGCAAACGCCTGCACCACATCGCGAATTTGCTGTACTGTCATCGTCTCTCCTTTTACCTCACCATACACATCGATTCCAGATGGTCCGATCGACGGAGCTGCACCTTCCGGCTGTGGAAAATTTTCACGCGCAATACCGGCATGAATGAGCTGCGGCATGATTTTACCACCGACACGATGGACTTCATTTACCACATGCTTCCAGCCAGCTCGTGCCGCAACACTGTCAAAATGCGGACTGTTTGCCGGGTCTTGATTGGCGGAAGCATGCGGAATCGATACATTTTCGGTAATAATCAGACCGACCTGCTGCTCGGCACGACGGCGGTAATAATCCGCCACTTCCGGACCAGGTACACCATCTGGCGAAAATCCACGTGCCATTGGTGCCATCACGATTCGGCTAGCCAGCTCCAGTTTGCCTAAAGTGAATGATTCAAACAATGGTGCTACATACTGTTTTTGATTTGATTGCATATTATTTTCGGTATGATTCATATTTATCGTAACCTCCGGTCATATTTTCGGTTATACTATATTCATTATCTTTGGGAAATAAATATAAAAAAGTAAGCATTAGTGTAAAACAATTCCTTCCCCGGTGCATGCTGCCGGATAGGGTATATGCCTGATTGTACAAGCGTGCCACATCCGATACAACCAACAAAATCCGGGATGTGTCGTTTAAGTTGCACATTCGATAATCTGTCATTTAAAGCGCACCTTATTTATTTCCAAATCACATTGTTCATTTCAAAATTAAATTGTTCACTTCAAACTCATTTTACAAATGGCAGTCACTACAGGAGGTATGTATCATGTCCATTTCCGTTAAACCCAATCCGCAGGACCCGCGTGTGATTCGTACCCGCCAGTTAATTCATCAGGCTTTTGTAGAACTGCTACAAACGAAAGAATTTCAAGAGATTACGGTCAGCGACCTTACACGCCATGCTACGATCAATCGAGTCACCTTTTATACTCATTACACGGACAAATATGAATTGTTAGATCATATGATCTCCACCCAGCTAATCCAGCTGCTCTACAAAGGCATCGATCCGCAACAGGCTCTAACTTCAGAAGCGTTGACTACTTTGATCTGTGCATTATGTCAATTTCACGAGTACTCTGGCACCGAGTGTCCCAAAAATATCGATTCGCTTCGTTCGCTCGTAGAAACGAATATGAAGCTTCAACTTCAGCAGTACATGTTAGAACAATTGACCATTGATCTGCCAGAGCACGATCATGCGCAATTGGTTACACTGTCTACGATGATCAGCTGGTCGCTGTATGGTGCCACATTGCAATGGAGTAACGAAAAGAAAGACACACGCGACACCCCACTTCAACTGGCAGAACGAATGACGCCGCTGCTGCGAAGCTGGATCGATATGAAGCTGACTTCGGTTGTACCTGTATGAACATGCAGCAAATGTAACCGGATGATCACTCTCTAACGGGGAATACAATACATGTTAATATCATGGCTAATCTTTTAACCTTAAACTATTTACACCCTAACGGGGACGCAACAAAAGGCTGTGCACCGGAGACACAGCCTTTTTAAACGTTTATTTAATAGGTATAGTAACCGTCTAGCTACCGAATGAGGACTACCTGTGAAATAGACTGCATCCTCAAATAACCACAACTGGATCTATGGCTTATGGCTTCACAAAATCTTTTACAGCAAAAATAGCCGAAAAGTCGTTCATATGACGGTGCATCTGATAAACTAGCTCGTCCACTTCCAGCACGATATCCAGCTTGATGCTACGGTTGATCTCCTCCATCGTTTGATACAACAGATCGATCTCAGGCGGCTCTAACCCATCCAGACGGAAGTAACATAACGACACATGGGGCAAATACATACTCCGTTCAGGTGATAACTCACGGATGCGTTCGTACAAGTCCATTAGCAGTGCATAATCCTCGGCAGCTTCCGGTGCATATTTGATACTAACCACATCACGGGTATTCGTACTGACACCGAGGGCGCGCATCGCGATATTACGACCGGCGTAGCGCTCGGCAATCTCGCGAAAAGTTTGTTCCATCTGCAATTCATAGCTGCTCCTATGCTGCCGCACGATTTCCGCACCTCCGGTTATGTTGCGTTCATTGCCCAGTGCATGAATAGTCAGATGAAATGTTTCCGGTAATAACGCTACCAGTCGATGCGAAAGCCGCTCTAGCAAGATGTGCTGCGCCTGCGCGCAACGCAGACGATCGGAATCACGGAGTGGAATAACCGTTGTATATCCGTAAAAGTCATTCATTGTTCCATCCTCTTTAATTTTGGCAGCTAGTCCATCCGATCGTTTCCATTGCTGTGGTTTATTACGCATCTGCTCCTGCCATTGACGCTCCAGTTGACTGATGAAGTGCATATAGTGAATTTGCATATTGTTCATCGTCGGTTTCCACCTTTCTTGCGTAATGCTTGATGTTATCGCTTCAGCATAACGAATCAGCACAAACTCTCTTTTAATTTCAATCGTGATTTGTGTAAAACATCGTCGTGTACAGAATCAGTACGTGGCACAGATAATGCGAAAAAACCTGCCGTACCCGAAGAGGGGCAGACAGGTTTTTGTTTTTGTGAGATTTGCGTTGTACTAGGGTAGTGCTGGACAGATCAGGCAGAGCTACAAACATATAGAGATACTGAGATACCGAGATACCGAAGTTCATAAGTTCATAAGTTCATAAGTTCATAAGTTCATAACTAATTTTAAAATGCAGGTACGGCAATATCCGCATAGTTATCTTGCAGGAATTTTTTCACTTCTGGACCTGCCAGATGCTGCTTCAATTTCTGGATTGGCTCAGCGTCTTTGTTATCTTCACGTGCAACCAGTGTAATCGCAAACGTCGAATCATCTTTTTCCGTTACAAGTGCGTCTTTAACCGGAGTCAAATTCAGCGGCTTTGCATAGGCAGGGGTCATCGCGACCAGATCTACCTCATCGTACATACGAGCAAGCATAAGCAGATCGACTTCTTTGAAACTGTAGTTTTTCGGGTTGGATGTAATATCGGCTTGCGTCGCATTCATGCCAACGCCATCTTTGAGCTTGATCATCCCTGCTTGTGCTAACATTTGCAGCGAGCGACCGATATTAGACGGATCATTGGCAATCGCAATAACAGCGCCATCTGGCAACTCATCGATGCTCTTGTACTTTTTGGAGTAAGCACCATAAATGGCATCATAGATCGGCTGAATCGCTACCAGATTGGCACCTTTACTCTGGTTGTACTGGTTCATATACGGTACATGCTGGAAGAAGTTCGCATCGACTTCTTTGTTCGCCAGCGCATCATTCGGCTGTACATTGTCTGACAGCACGACCACTTCCAGATTGATGCCATCCTTTTTCAGTAATGGTTTGACGATATCGAGCATATCAGTCATCGGTGGAATTAGACTTGCCACCTTGAGTGTCGTTTCGGTCGTCCCTGTTGCTTCGTTTGAACTTGCTGCTTCATTTGCAGTCGAGTCGGATTTGCCGCCACATGCTGCGAGCAGTAGCATCATCGCGATCAACATCATCCATAGTGCGTGTTTGTTTTTCATTTTGTTCCTCCATGAATTAAGATGTGCCGCCAGTGATCGTCCATCGCTGGCGTGCTGGATATCGTTATAATCAAATTCTTTTAAGCCGAAACGAGCATATCCTTTGCGTAAACTATACTTCGAGCCAAATATGCTTCCATGCTGTACATGATGTGTTGCGTGTTGTGCATTGTCTATGGTGTGTGGTACAGAATCAGCGTTTATCCAATATACGTGCCAGCAGGCTACCGACAAACTGAACACCCTGCACCAGTATAATCATCAGCACAATCATATAGACCATCACATCGGTCTCAAAGCGCTGATATCCATACCGAATCGCAAAGTCACCAATACCGCCACCGCCAACGATACCGACAACGGTTGAATACGAAATAAAGCTAATGGCTGACGTCGTTAATCCCAGCACAAGCCCAGAACGCGCTTCCACATATAGAAACTTAAAAACGATCTGTAGCGGTGATGCTCCCATCGCGCGTGCCGATTCCACAATGCCACGTGGTACATCCAGTAATGCCTGCTCGACCAGACGAGAGTAGTATGCAATCGCGATGATCGATAATGGCACCGATGCCGCTTCCGTACCAATCGAAGTGCCTACGACAAGTCGGGTAAATGGAATCAAAAATACGACCAGCAGTAAAAAGGGAAAGGAGCGCACGATATTGACAAAAGTGTTGAGCACACCTGCCAGTAGCGGCTGCTCATACAGCTGTCCTTTTTTCGTTACATATAGCAGTGTACCCAGTGGCAAACCAATCAATACAGCCGCAGCAAGTGAAATGCCGACCATCGTAAACGTCTCACCGATTGCACGCCATATTTCATGCTGGTAACGCTCCAGCATTTCTCCGAGTGTGCGTGATCCATTCATTTCGAATCACCACCCTGTTGCTTCGTCCCAAACGGTTGGTGTTCTTGGTGTTCTTGGTGTTCTTGGTGTTCTTGGTGTTCTTGGTGTTCTTGGTGTTCTTGGTGTTCTTGGTGTTCTTGGTGTTCTTGTGGATGTGGCTGTTCCCGATGTCGTTGCTGCTGTAGTGATGGTTGCTCCGACTGCTTCTGTTGTTGTTCCTTTGCCACTGTTAGTAAGGTATCCGTGCTCTCATGTTGATGCTCTGGAGATTGTGCTTCACCTAGCAACTGCTCCCGATACGACCGCGTATAATCCGGCGCAGGTGCAAACCCATGCTCTGCGCGCGAATAACTCTCCGTGATGCGCCCATGCTGCATAACAGAAACGGTGTGACAGATGCTTTTGATCACATCCATCTCATGAGTAACAATTACAATCGTAACGCCCAGCTCTTCATTGATCTGCTGCAACAGCTCCAAAATGCCTGCGGTTGACGCTGGATCAAGCGCTGACGTCGGCTCATCACATAACAGCACCTGCGGACGATTGGCAATCGCACGCGCAATGGCGACTCGTTGCCGTTGCCCACCACTTAACTGCGCCGGATACGCCTGTAGCCGATCGAGCAAGCCAACCTGCTCCAAACATTCATTAACGCGCAGCTTACGCTCTATGCCCCTGATACCAGCAAGTTCTAATGGTGCTGCCACATTGCCACCAGCCGTGCGATTGTGTACCAGATTAAACTGCTGAAAAATCATCCCGATCCTTTGCCGGGCTTCTCTCAGTTTGCGTTCTGGTAATGCCGTAAGCTCTATGCCCGCTACGATCACACGCCCGGCATCCGGTCGCTCCAACATATTCATCATACGCAATAGCGTCGATTTCCCTGCACCACTGCTCCCAACGATGCCATGAATGCCGCCTGCTTCAATATGCAGATCAACTTCCTGCACCGCCGCCTGACCTACACTGACCGAACCAAAATATTTACTCACGCTTTCCAGCGTAATCATCCATTCCCCTCCTCCGCCTCAACCCGGACCGATGAGGTAGGTATATTCATGCTGTACATGGTGTGTTGTGCATTATCTGTATTGCGTCTTGTGTATTGTGCATTATCTGTATTGCGTCTTGTGTATTGTCTATGGTGTGTGTTGTACATTGTCTGTGTTGTGCATTGTCTGTGTTGTGCATTGTCTGTGTTGTGCATTGTCTGTGTTGTGCATTGTCTGTGTTGTGCATTGTCTTTACTCTCTGTTGTGTGTATTGAGTGTTGTCTATGCAGTGAATTGTATTGCACAACGATAAAGTGTATTACTATTTTACCATATCTGTTATAGCCGACACTTCTGCTACATTATAAGCAAAGTAATGTACTGTGTCACTAATTTTCGGTCGTTAAGTGTGTGAAGAGATGGTGAATAGGAACTAGAATGGAGCGGAAATTAATTTGGATATTGTAAGAACGAGGTAGTTGCGGTGTTGGAATAGTTAAATACGCAAAAAAGACGTAAGCTGTTATGTCCTTTGAAAAAGGAAACAGATTACGTCTAAACTATTGCCTGTTGATGTTAACTGATAGGTTATTCCATCCACCATTTCCGGTCATTTGATCTTTATTTATTCAGCGATCATACATACCATTACAAAGCACGTATAAGCTCGTTTACATGCACCGGATTTACTTTTAAAAACAAATAATCACCCAGACTTGTATGCAAATTCCAGTATGACCTACGATCATTCACTTCGCGTCCACCATTACATTCCGATCCACACAGCTCCGTGCTCTACTTTCACCGGAAACGTCCGAACCTGACCTTCGTCAGGCGCCTGAACTATGCCAGTAGCCAGATCGATCTGCCAATCATATAACGGATCATACAAAATGTGACCGGATACGATACCTTCGGCGATAGGCCCACCTTTAGGATGCGGATTACGATTTTCGAGTGCAAATACTTCATCATTAGAAGTACGAAATACAGCAATCTCCTGTCCTGCTACGATCAGTACACGTCCGATGCGACTTAGAAATTCGTCCAGCATGCCTGCTTTGTAAAATGTTTGCGTTGCATTCATAGCATTCAGCCTCCTTTTCGTTTATAGGGTCGTCTTCGTACCGAACAGCGCAGTTCGTGTCGGTTCATCATGCAGCACTTTTTGCCACGGGTCTTCGACTTGAGCGAGTGCGATCGTCACACGTTCGATCAATTGCTTGCGGTGATCGGCATCATCCAGAATGGCTGCCTTGATCTGCTCCAGTCCCATGCGTTCGACCCATTCCGATGTACGTTCCAGGTATTTACCCGTTTCACGATAGTATTGGATAATCGCTCCGCACAGGTCGATCAGCTCCTGATCGGTTTTCACTTTGCAAAACGAATCCGCCAGGCGAGCTTTAATCCCACCGTTACCGCCGATAAAAATTTCCCAACCTCCATCGTTACCGACGATACCGATATCTTTTGTGCACGATTCAGCACAGTTACGTGGACAGCCGTTCACAGCCATTTTGAATTTGGCGGGAAAATCAAGCCGTTCAAAACGTTGCTCCAGCGATGCGCCCATGCCCATCGAATCCTGTGTACCAAAGCGGCAAAATTGCGAGCCGACACAAGTTTTGACGGTACGCAGCGATTTGGCATACGCATAGCCGGATGGCATATCCAGCTCGGCCCAGACGAGCGGCAGGTCTTCTTTTTGCACACCGATCAGGTCGATCCGCTGTCCGCCTGTCATTTTTACAGCTTTCACATTATATTTAACCGATACATCGGCGATTTTTTTCAAGTCTTCCGGCGTGGTCACCCCACCATACATGCGTGGTACAACCGTATACGTACCATCTTTCTGGATGTTGGCGTTCATACGCTCGTTCACAAAGCGCGATTCTTTTTCATCCTGATAGTCTACTGGATGAATCATACCGAGATAGTAGTTAATCGCCGGACGGCATTTCGAGCAACCTTCTGGGTTGTTCCATTCCATCACATTCATCACTTCTTTGATCGTTTTCAAACCTTTATCGCGAATCGCAGCTACGATATCGTCGCGGCTATGCGTTGTACAAGCACATATGCCCTGACTCGATGCAACGGTTGCCCCGTCCCCAAGTACGAATTGCAAAATCTGTTCGACGACCGGTTTGCAACCACCACACGAACGGGTTGCACCGGTGCATGCTTTGATCTCATCCACACTTGTTAGCCCTTTGTCTTGAATCGCACTCACGATATCGAGCTTGGTAACCCCGTTACAGCCGCAGACAATTTCGTCGTCTGCCATCGTGTCGACCGATGCTTTTTTCTTGCTATGACTACAACCACCTGTACCCATCAGCTCAGCGTACAGTTCGTCGGTCATCGGTGCACCGTCACGGATCAACTTTTGCAATTGCGCCGAATCGTTAATATCGCCGAACAGTACGGCACCGACGATGAGGTTATCCTGTAAAATGATTTTTTTGTACGTTTTCTTCCAATCATCGCGAGCGGTGATGACGGATTGCTGTTCATTTTCAATAAATACACCTGCCGAGAATACATCGACACCCGAGATTTTCAATTTAGTCGATACGGTCGAACCTACATATGGCTGTGGATCGAGTCCGCAAATATGCTTCGCCAGTACCATACCCTGCTCAAACAAAGGAGCAACCAGACCATAACAGTTACCACGGTGCTGTACACATTCGCCGACAGCGTACACACCATCCAGCGACGTTTGCAAATAATCGTTAACGAGAATACCGCGTTCCGTTTCAATGCCACTATGACGAGCTACGGCTGTATTCGGACGAATACCGGCTGCCATTACGACAAAATCAGCTTCCAATGCCGTGCCATCTTTGAACAGCAGGCGTTCTACGCGTTCACCACCTTGTAGTTCGGCAGTTTGTGCACCCATTTTGAATTTGATGCCCTGCGATTCGAGTTCCTTTTTGAGCATAGCGGCAGCAACTGCATCGAGTTGGCGCTCCATCAGATCGTCCATCAAATGTACAACTGTAACATCCATGCCGAGACTAACAAGACCTTTCGCCGCTTCCAGACCGAGCAATCCGCCGCCAATGACCGCTGCTTTTGGATACGTAGCGGCGGCTTCCATCATCTGGTGACAGTCCGCGATATCGCGGAAACCGACTACACCTTGCTTATCATGACCGGGAATAGGTAGGATGAGCGAGCTAGAACCAGTCGCGATAATGACTTTGTCATAAGGTATAGGTGCCCCCTGATCCGTTATGATGCAATGGTTGTCTGCATCAATTGCCGTTACGGTTACGCCAGTATGCAATGTGATGCCATTCTCCTCGTACCATTCACGGCTATTCAGTACGATATCATCAATCGTCTGACTGCCTTCCAGTACGTAGGACAACATGATGCGATTATAGTTCGGATGCGGTTCACTACCGATAACTGTAATATCATAGTTGCCTCCCAGCTTGATGATCTGCTCCAGTGTTGCTACTCCAGCCATACCATTACCGATCAGGACGAGTCGTTCACGTGTTGCTGTCATTGCAATTCCCCCATTGTGTTCATAGTGGTGTTGTTATTAATTTACATTGCGGCTTGTTCTGTATAGAAGGTGTCGATGCACCTGTAAATATCCCATAATCACGTTATATATTTCACAATCTTTAATATCTAAAATTGGATCTTTTATGTATTTAGTATACTGCTGTATAAGGAGCGTAGATGTGATATAAATCACCTTACTTTTCCACTTTTAGTTATTATTTCACCCTTATAATTCATATAACAACGAAAATAAAAGACAGAGGACACTTTCACCTCTGCCTCTGTATATTTTAAAATTGAACAATTCGTGAATACGCATCAGCAACTAATCACTTGTATAAATCTTACTTGCATATGTTAGTTTTTAGAAAAAGAAAAGACTTCGTTCAGGATTAGTTCGTTAGTTAATCGTTAGTTAATCATTCGTTCGTTCATTGGTTGTTGGGTTGTTGGGTTGTTGGGTTGTTGGGTTGTTGGGTTGTTGGGTTGTTGGGTTGTTGGGTTGTTGGGTTGTTGGGTTGTTGGGTTGTTGGGTTGTTGGGTTGTTAGTTCATTCGTTCATTTGTTAGTTCATTTGTTAGTTCATTCGTTCACTCGTTATTTCATTCATTTGTTAATCGTTCATCGTTCATCGTTCATCGTTCATCGTTCAGCTAGAAAATCATCGTTTCCAAATTGCTTGAACCGCCGTACTGCATTCAGCATAATACCAGACCGTACCGATCTAGTATACGTTACACTAAGCTCTTTCATTCAAGCTCTTCCTTCGTCATCATATCATCTGCATCCGCAAACTCTTCACCCGCATGTCCTCCATCCTGCTCCGGCTCATCCAATTGCTGCTCCATTCGCTGTTCATCCGCAAGGCTCTGAATATCCTCCGAACTGATGCTAATATAACGATACCCTTCCTCCTGACCTCTACGTAGCGCTTCCTGCTTGAAAAAGCGTGGGCTTCCTTCACCCGCATCCTCGTCATACACAAGAATGAGTCCATCCGTTTTGCGAAACAATAACTCATCGCGCGCTTTAAACTGCCAGATTCCTTCGTAAGGACGATTACTCACCACACCGTGAAAATCAATCTGCTTCAAAATGCCCTCATAATACTCTTTCTTATCCTCACTCCAGCGTTCCTCTGGACTGGCAAATGCCGATAAGATCGATACCCGCAACTGTGGATATTCCTTTTTAAGTTCAATCGCTTCCTCACAAGCCCACAGATCGACACCGTATTGTCCTGGTGTGATTACCCATTCTAATCCTTCTTCCAGCAGCGGAACGAGCTTGCTGCGAATCGCTTGCCGGATATAGGGGATGCCTTCATGCTTCTGATTAAAAATATTTAGCTCATGCGCCCGGTATCCGGTAACGAGTATATTTTTCATCCTATCGCGTCCTCCGCTTTCGTATTCATTGTGTACATATAGCCGCTTCGATAAGCATACCATGCTGACACAGATTGACGAATACAAAGACAAAGACCCTTTTGGCTCCAGTGAGCGCTGCAAAGGGTCTTTGTGTTCTGCCTGTGCTTATGTGTATAGCTTATCCGAATACGACATTCGGCAAACGCAGATTCGAATGAGAATCAAGTTCCCATCTTTTTGCGTTGATTGTTTACTTTTTTGGTCATCTGGCTAGTCATTTTTTTCGTACCTGTCGATTGTAGACCGCCTGCACCTTTACCCTGGTTCTGCTTCTTTTGTGCTAGCAGACGCTTAGCGGCTTCCGCCTGACTCAGCTTTTTGGACTGACTTGCTTCCTCAGTGGACGATGGTTGATTTTGTTCTGTCGTCAATGCACTCACCTCTGCATCATCATAGCATAATCACTAAAGCAACTCTATCCCCTACTGTACTTTTCAGCATACAGGACGAGCATTTTTTAGATTACTGTATTCGATTATTGCATTGGCATCCAGTCATTACGCTGGATCAAAACAGACAAAAGCTATACTGTCTTTATTGCAGCAAATACACATGCTGACGCTCCGCATTCAGTGCCGCCACTACCGCACCCTGACTGCTATCCATAAAATGAAATCGTTCGGCTCCGCCTACGATCATTGCCGTATCCAATGCATAGCGATGACGCTCTACTGTCGTTAGCCCAGCTAACACTGAACTACCTAACTGCTGTGCTTCCAATCGATCCAGCAGCCAGCGTTCTGAACGAAGTCCAGTAGCTGTTGCCTGATCACTGGTCAGCTCATTCATATGCCGAAATTGTCCGGTTCGTTGATAATGAACACGCGTGTACATATAGCTGTACACACTATGCGCGTAGGCACGAGCATCAAAGTTAGCAATGCTGGCAAGCGCCGTCTGTGCCCCTGCAACATAATCGGCTGCACTCATCCGCTCATGCATATAATATTCGCAATTGCGATCAAAATCATTCAATAACCACGCATATACATCAGACACATTCATACCGCCAAAAACAGCCGTATCGCCAAGCCAGCGATATTTACCACCATTGTACGCAAAGCCCCACATATGCGGCTCTCCGTAACGATCCGGCGCCACACAGGGTAATCCTTCGATGCCGAACAGATGAATTTGATAAGCCTGTCCATTTTGCAGATGCTCATGGGTAAACGTCACCAGCGGTAAAAAGTAGCAGGATAAGGCTGGATTGTCCAGTACGTCCTCAGGATCGGGATACCAGTGAATAGACGATTGCTTCTGCAACGAATTCATCGAATATGTTCCCGAGGTGAATGGTTGCTGAGGTAACTGAGCGGCTGACGTTACAGATTGTTGCTGGTGTTGCTGGTGTTGCTGGGCTTGTTGGGCTTGCTGGTTTTTTTGGGCTTGTTGCGACGTTGGCGAGTCTGACAAATCCAACTCTACCTTATACTCCGCATATTCCGCCATTTCAAGCTCCGTAATTCGATCGTCTGTACTCTTTGCCTGCACATCGATTTCACGCTTCATGATGATCGCACCTCCGATTTAGCCGTTTCCGCCTTGAAAGGAAGGATATTTCGTCATTCCACCATCCGCAAAGAGTGTAATACCGGTCACATAGCTTGCTTCGGACGATGCCAGCCAGGCAGCGACAGCAGCGATTTCTTCTGGCTCACCGATATAACCCATCGGAATCAGCTTGGTTACCGCTTCTTTTTTGTCCGGATCTTCGAACTTTTCGGCATTGATCGGCGTATTGATTGCACCCGGTGCGATGCCGTTAACCCGTATACCATGTGGCGCATATTCCATCGCCAGTGTCTGGGTCATCATTTTCACGCCGCCCTTACTTGCCGTGTAATGGACAAAATGCGGCCAGGGAATAATCTCGTGTACACTCGACATATTGATAATGCTGCCTTTAATATTATGCTTCAGCATATAACGAAGCGCCTCTCGACTACCGAGAAAAGCACCAGTCAGGTTCACATTGATTACTTTGTTCCAATCGTCCAATGACAGCTCATGGGAAGGCACTTCATTTTCCATGCCAGCGTTATTAATCATAATGTCCATACTGCCAAATGTATCATGCGCGGTCTGAACGATGCGCTGTGCATCCTCTTCATTCGACATATCTCCCTGCACATCGATCGCCTGACCGCCTGCTTCCTTAATCTTGGCAATCGTCTCTTCTACACCGTCATGGTTACTATGATAATTAATGACGACATTGGCTTTTTCCTGTCCAAAACGAAGCGCAATCGCCTGACCGATACCAGTCGCTGCGCCTGTAATCACTACCGTTTTGCCTGTCAGATCCGGGTACATAATGCTGCCTCCTTCATCGTTTCCAAAGTGTAGTTTCATGCTGTGCTTTGCCAGGAACCGATCATTCCTCGAAAAGCAGCTCTACCCATTGGTTACACGATTTGGCGCATTCGTAAACAAAAGCAGCTTAGCTGTCCAGCTTTATACCAAGACGCTGTACAAGTTCGGACAGATTTTGATTTTTTAGTGCGCCCTCTACCAGCGCAGGTAATAAATTCGGTGTGCAGGCAAAACTTGGCGTTCCATCACGGGTAAAACGCTTCGCTACACCTGCATCGTAAAATGGCTTCCCATCATCAGATAGCGCCAGCAAACAGAGCGTCTTCACACCGGATTCGCGCATTTCTCGCATCCGCCGTACCAGGCGATTCTGATTACCACCTTCATACAGATCAGAAATTAAAATAAACAGCGTTTTCTTCGGCTCTTCAATAAATTGCTGACAATACGCGACCGATTTGTCGATATCGGTACCGCCGCCAAGCTGAATACCAAACAACATATCGACCGGATCATTGTTACACTGCTCGGTCAGATCAACTACGGACGTATCAAAGGCAACTACCCGTGTATCAAGCGCAGGCAAACTGGCAAAAATCGCCGCCACCACCGACGCCCAGATGATCGAATCTGCCATTGAGCCACTCTGGTCAATATCGATAATGACTTTCCACTCATGACTGCGCTGTGCACGGTCAAAATAATAAAACTTCTCCGGAATGATCCGTTTATGTTCCACATCATAATGCTTCAAATTACGTTGAATTGTACGTTTCCAGTCAATGCCACTTAGTGAAGGTAAGGGAGAATGCTGGCGACGATTAAGCGCACCAGTAACCGCACGCCGCAGATTGCTCTCCATCCGCTGCTTCAAATCATCGACAACTGCTTGAATGAGCTGACGTGCCGTTTCTTTTGTGCGTTCTGGAATTTTACCTTTGAGTGCCATCAACGTGCCAACCATCGCAATATCAGGTTTCACATTCGCGAGCAGTTCAGGCTCAAACAATAGCTGCTTCCATCCTTTACGCTCCATCGCATCCTGCTGAATAATCGATACGACATCATTAGGGAAAAATGTCCGCACATCACCAAGCCAGCGTGACAGTACAGGAGCCGAAGCACCGCTGCCTGCCCCTCTGGAAGCGGTACGTCCACCGCTCTGTCCAGCATCAGCTGTACCGCCTGTCTCATCATAAATAGCCGCCAGCGCTTGATCCATCACTCGTTCATCCTCAGATAACAGACGATCGCCAGGCGATACACATTGCTGTAATCGATTCAGCTCCTCTTCTGTCGCTGCGCCAAGAATGAGCCGCCAGCGTGCAAATCGCTTGGCTGCTGTTTGTTCGGATCGTGCATGTGCTTCTTCTGTATCCATATCCGTATCGGTATTCATGTCAGCCGATGATGACCATTCCGTAGCCGAAGCTGGAGACAAAGAAGAAGACAACTGCATGGATTCATCTTTTCCTGAAGATGAAGACGACCATTGCGCCGATTCATCATGTCCTGATGCTGCTCCACCTGTTGTACCATCATCAGATGATAAGCGAGGGCTGGCACCATAGCCTCCGGCAGAGCCTGTACGATCATTTCGTTTCAAGGTATATTCAACTCCCTTCCCTCAGCGCTCATAACCATATCTCATTCACAACATTTATTTACAAATAAACATCTCTCGCGAACATCTCTCATATTCAACACATGCAATTCGCTCTTATCCCAAACCATCCTATTGTACAAGCCATCATCATTTACAAATCAGCATAGACCGGTATATTGACTGTGTTACGTATGAAGTTTGATAGTATACAGAAAAAGATAAGTTCATGACAGGATACAAGTATATTTTTTATAAAATGGAATGGATTAGACTTTTAAGTTAAGCTGAGCAAGTTAAGCTAGTCAAAGGACTAGCCATCCACACCAACTAAAAATCATCAAAATCAAAGTCATTCAGATCGTCCAGCATCTGTTCTTCCTTTTCCTCCAGTTCACCGGTCAATACCTCTGCTGCTGCCTCAGCATGAATTCCCCACACTTCACCTAGCAGCTCCGCTACCTGTGACTTTTCCGAAGCAGAAAAGCTACTAAAAGCACGACGTAAAAATACGAGTGCTCGCATAAAATGCTGGTCTTCCAGTCCATCCATATATTCACTCAGTTGCTGCCATAAGCTTAGACGAGACAATAACATATAGCGATTGCGTCCAGACAGACCTTCAAACCAACCTGCTCCTAACTCTGCCGGCACGCCTGGCGATAGTCGGCGCGCCATTTCCGCAGCGATATCATGCTGATCAATCGCCGCTCGCTCCATTAGCACTGCACAGGCGAAGCCCGACAGACGTGCATTCAGATCATCACGCCGCATCAGCTCACCCAGCTCTCGCAGCCAGAGCGCTCCGTCCACTTCCTGATCATGTTCCTGACTGATCACATTTAGCTCATGAATCGCTTCCATCATCGCTGTCGCAACTTCATCCTTACAATTACAGTTATCCGTCAAAAACAGACAGCCACGGAAAAAGAGCTGTTCCAGTAGCGGAACAAGTGGAGACGTGTCCACTCGCCGTACATCGCCATATCGAATCATACGGGATAACTCGCCTGCGGCAGATGCAATCTGTAATACATCTCGATTATCCACAGCAAGCTGCTGTAACACACGTCTGGCAGGCTCAAGCTGGGCAATCATACCGCATTGAATAGCAACCGCAATCAATTTGGACGCTTCTTCTAATGTATGGCATTCATCTAACCGTTGCTGAAAACGGTAGCCTGCGGCAACTTCAACCGTTTCACCCAGTAGTGTCGATTCGATCACCTGAATTTCGACCTCGGGTGACCACTGTAATATCCATTGCTCTGCCCATGTCGCCTGATCCTGGCGTATAGCTGTTTTTTTGGCAAAATCGATACCAAGCAGCCGTAAGCGATGCAACAAAAAGGAGCGTCGCAAATCTAAAAATGCGGATGCTTCCGAGCTAGAACGGCGATTTTCGCGTAGATCAAGCGCAAGCTCGGACGCGACAGCCGTTTTATAGCGTGTAAGCTTCAATTGTTTGAACAGTCGATTCAGATCATCCTGAATCGGCGTCTGGCTAACCCCCTCCGCCAGTTGTCCGATCGATGTGCCGATATTCAGCCTTGCCAGCGGTTCAGCGATAACAGACAATTCGCCCTGTCCGAGTAATGTGCGTGCCGCATCCTGTAGATCACCCAGCACGGGCTGTGCTCCACCACGTAGTGATGCTAGCGATTGTGCCATACGTACAGCCTCGATCACCTCAGCAGTTGAGCGATATGTCCCCATCTCGCGTAGCTCACGCGCTACACCAGCTAAATAATGATGCGGAAGCTCGTGTAGCGCTTGCTTCTGCATCATTTTCCACATCAATTCATAATAATGAGGGGCATGGTTGCCTGCACCGTAGCCAGATAAAGTAGACAATCGATAATACGAATATGGCATCAATGTGAGTCGAGTCGAGCGCTGCGGTAGTCGTTTTAGCTCTTCATCGCTCATAGGCGGTAAAGCTTCATGGATTTGAAGCGCAGACGCATGATACGAGCCGCAAATCACAACGATACGTGCAGTCTCATGCCCTGCCTCAATCGTTTCCATAATGCGACGCCGCATATACGCTTCTCTAACGGCATGATAAGCAAAAGCACGCTTGGCAAATGGACGCTCATCCTGCTCCGACCACTGGCGCAGTTCAGTTGAAAATAACTCTATTGAGCTGGCATATGAATCCGCGCCCAGCTGATGCTCATAATACCGCTCCCAGTAAGAGTCGTAATCAGGCTCGCCAGAAAGCTCTGCAATCCGCGCATACATCGCATCCAATGGATGCTCCGAATCGCCAGCTTCTTGCTCGGTTCGTATTCTTTCCGGTTCTTCTGACAGATGCTGCTCTGTCTCTGTTACCAGCTCGCCATGCACCGTTGGCTCTGTATCAGCTGGAACTGCTAGCTCTTTCTCCGCTAGCACAGTATCAGCATCAGCATCAGCATCAGCATCAGCATCAGCATCAGCATCAGCATCAGCATCAGCATCAGCATCCAAATTATCCGGTCTGTCCGATCCGTTGTCACGTTTATCCTGCTGTTCATATTGCTCATCCATCGCGATCATAATCGAGGACGGCAGATCGATAAATGCCGCTTCAGCACCATGTTTGGCCGCCCATTGCATCGCCTGATATTCAGGCGAATACGAAGCTAACGGCCACATCGCCGTGCGAACGGGCAACTCATCGGTAAATGCCAGAATCGCTACCGGTGGCTGTGTTCCTTTTGCTACCAGATGTCGAATTTCAGCAGTAGCATCTGCCGGGCCTTCAATCAATACAGCCGTAGGACGTATCCGATCTAGCGTTTGCAATACATGATAAGCGCCGCCCGGGGACAGATGGCGCACACCAAATACATGCACATCCGCTACCGTCGTCGTACTCACCCGTTCAGCTCCTTACAGGCATGATATAACCCGCGCCACTCTGCACCACGCTTTTTCATTACATGATCCAAATATTCTTGCCATACGACCCGATCCTTATCATCGTCCTTGACGATCGCCCCCTGTAGACCGGCTGCCAGATCTTCATCCGTCATTTCACCACCGCCAAAGCTTGCTGCCAGCGACATGCTGTTAGTTAGAAGCGAAATCGCCTCAGCGGTAGAAATAACGCCTGCTGGCGATTTAACTTTATCTTTACGATCCAGTGTCATGCCCTGTCGCAATTCTCTAAATATCGTCACCACTTTATGTAATGCATCATCTGTCGGCACCGCTGCTTGCAGCTCATACGCAGAAGCAATCTCAGCGACCCGCTTTTTCACAATTTCTACTTCGGTATCCAGACTGTCCGGTGCAGGCAATACGATAATATTGAAGCGACGCTTGAGCGCAGCTGACATTTCATTAACGCCACGGTCGCGTGTATTGGCGGTAGCGATGATCGAGAAACCTTTGCGCGCCTGCATTTCCTGCCCAAGCTCCGGCACAGAGATCGTTTTTTCCGACAAAATCGAGATTAAGGCATCCTGCACCTCCGATGCACAACGCGAAATCTCTTCAAAGCGAGCGATTCCGCCTGCTTCCATTGCACGCATAATCGGACTTTGCACTAGCGCTTGCTGGGTTGGGCCATTGGCAAGCAACATCGCATAGTTCCATGAGTACCGCACATGCTCCTCGCTTGTACCCGCTGTTCCTTGCACGACCAGTCCCGAATGCCCATAGATGGCTGCCGTCAAATTTTCCGATAACCATGACTTTGCTGTACCTGGCTCCCCAATTAGCAGCAACGCCCGATCGGTTACCAGCGTGGCAATCGCCATTTCTACCAGTCGACGGTTACCGATATATTTGGGTGTAATATCGATTTTGCCTGCCTTGCCTCCAGTAATGAAGGTGAGCACCGATTGCGGCGACATGCTCCAGCCAGGTGGTACATGCCCTGTGTCCGCTTTTTTCAATGCCTCTAACTCATGTGCATATAGCTGTTCTGCCGATTGTCTTAACACCTGATTCCATGCTTCTGTATTGCTCATCCCTTCATCTCCTTCATTTTGTGAATGACTGCACGTAACTGGGAAGCTGCTGTATAACGGATTTTGCCATTAGTTTTCGCATCGCTATCTGGAATGAGCTGTTCCAAACGCTCAATATCCTCTGCTGGGAATTGACTGATCAAATGAATGATAAACGGATCGATCGTGTTACTTGCGCCACCTTTTTGACTCTCCACCGTATCCCAGAACAGCTTGCGCAGTTCATTAATGGACAATCCTGAACGGTGCAATGCACGAAAATATAAACCTACATCGCGATGATGCAAATCACCACGCTCCATAATGGCTGCCTTGAGCAATTCCTGTGCCTCCTGTACGCCTGGTCTTGTCAGCGCTGCCACCAGCACCGTCTGCTGATGAGCCAGCGCAATATCTAACCAGCGCGGGTCCCATCGATCTTTCATTTCTTCCAGCGGCAACAATGTATGGAACCACAGATCATAAGCGTGCGTCTCGCCATCACTGTATAGCAGTTCAACCTCTGTATCTTCGTATTTAACAAGCTGATCTTCCATCCACTTGAATATGCGCTCACTATTAGGCGTAGCATGTCGCCCTCCGCGGCGGCTACCGCTTCCAAGTCCCTGGCTGAAATGCTCATAAAATTCCTGTGGCGAGCGATGACGATGTACAGCAGTTGCCGTAGCAATGATATAGTGCGGATATACTTGCTCCAGCTCGTACAACAGCTCTACATCATCATTATTCCCGTGATGAGAAAGCGTATAGGATGGGTCTCTCAGCAACGTTTTTTTAGTGTAGGTATCGGATATGTCCATCTTTTCGAATGACTTAGGATGCTTTAACATAAACCGGTACATCTCATACAGCGCTTCCGCATGATGTTGCTGCCATATTTGAAAATGCGCCTGTAATTCCGCAGTGTAACGTGCTATGGCTGCATCATCTGGTGAATGCGAGACTATAGCATTCAGCGCTTCCCATGCAGCAGCATGTAGGCGCTCCGCAAGTTCGGGTTGCATACATTCATATAGCGCACCGACAACTAGCTCCAGATCACGGCTGGAGTCAGAGAAATTAGTAAATAACACTTCCTGTGCTTCAGGCGCACTGAGCTGAGCGAGTGCGTGATACGCTACAGCACGCACTTCCCTTTTCTTATCCTTACTCCATTCCAGCAAATAAGGCAGATATTGCTCCAGTCCTTCCAATCCAGCAATCGCAGCAGCTTTCATATCGCCTTTAGCTGTTTCCGCCGTTTGAAAATAAAAGTCCGCATACTCCGTACCCGCAATCGCCTGAATCGCCTTCATTTTGCGTATTTCCAGTTTACCACCTTGAGGATTAAAACCTTCCATCAGATACGGCAAAATGTGCTTCCCATACCCCGGCACAATACTTTTCATCGCTAGCTCGGCAATCTCAGAATACGGATCAGCCAGCGCACGAACCGCTAACGGCAGCAGACGCAGATCGTCAAAATAGCCTTCCTTCCACGCCTGCTCCACAATCTCAAAGCGACCGCCACCTGTCGTCGTCAATGCCTGCTGTACGGGCGCGAGCTGACGATATGTTAATCGCGTACGTAATGTAATGGTCTCACTTGATAAAGGCTCTGCCTGCTCGGATGTGCTCGTTGTGCTGCCCTGTGTGCGAAGTACAGATAATACAAGCAGCGTAAGGCGTTGTAATTGGGTTGCTGAATCTACACTCTCCTGAGCAGAGGAACCTGCCAGCAAAGCTGCAACGCCATCACCAATCCGCTTGAATACAGGCGCCCGCTCACCGAGTTGCTGTAATCGCGGTAACAGCCGATTTAATCTAAAATCATCTGTTGCCAGATCACTGCCTGCGATATATAAACGTCTTGTTTCCTGATACACCTCTTGAAGTAATGCTGTACTCATAGCCTTTCCTCCTTGTGCGTACATATTTTGGTATTGTGCTCATCCATTTGATCCACCTATTTATAAAGAACAGCCTGCGCCAATTTGACATGAAAGCAGCCGTTTGTGTCCTTGTGTCCTTGTGTCCTTGTGTCCTTGTGTCCTTGTGTCCTTGTGTCCTAATATTATGCTTTCCCTGTAATTAAATAGCAGCATTCACATGGCACCCACATGGCACCCCTGCTCAACAACATTTCAGACATAATCATTCAATACAACAGGCGAATGATCTCATGTTCACCAATGATCGATAATGGCTGAAATACAAGTTGCCCTGTGTCTACACGATGCTGGAATATGCCTAACCAGACCGCATCCTGTAATCCATGCTGCGCGATATACGGCAATAATGCTGTTGTGCCAGCTATAGGGAAACTATGATCCTGTACATCGCCCAGTATTAAGGATTGATCCTGCTCATCTGTAACATACAGCTCACCGGACTCTGTCTTATAGGTTGATTTCACATACAAAAGCATCGCAGGATGAGCATCAGCGAGCGGATTTTTAAGTTGATTTTTTACCGTTTTGATGGCATCGGCATAGCTTCGTTTCGCCCCTCGACGAACGCGTTCAAGCAGCTCCGGATTTAACGCACTAGGAATTTCGCCTTCCCAGCGTATGCGCGGATTCAGATCACCTGGATAACGATACCAATTGTTGAGCTGCACACTTCCTGTATAACTATCCTCTTCGCGCAAATGCTTGACTGCACGGTAAGGGCGATAGTTAAATGTGCGCCAGATCGTATCTCCATCCGGTTCCATCCAGTAGCCCAGATCGACAAACTCCTGTCGTCCTGCATCGTCATAGCTCACAAAAGCAAGCTGCACCAGTTCAGACGCATTCTGCTTCAATCCATATTGCCCCAGCTCGGCTAGCTGCCATGTATGTCCAAGCCATTCCTCAATTGGCGATTCGATATCCAGTGCCAGCTCGGTATCTTCAAGACGTGCCTGTAAATGTGTGCGTCCTTTTTGCACTAGCGCCTGAATACGAGCCAACTGTTCGACTTCGGCGGTATAACGTTGCTCTGGGTCGGACTTGTCTGCCAGCAGCAGTGAGAGACGACGCAGCTCATTTTGGGCACCGGACAGATAATAGTTGCCCATCTGTTTCACATGATCGTTAATATTTTTAATAACCTGCTTGTCCGCTGTACCGAGACCACTTCGCACAAGCGACAGAGTTAACTTTTCCAATAGATCTAAACCGTCCAACTGTGCCTGAATTTTCTTTTTCAATGCATTTTTACTGCTCGTTTTTTTACGTGCTGATTCTGCCGGTGTTGAAGCTGTTTGCTGACGTTCTTCCTTCTTCTCTTCACGCTTTTCCATTTTTTCGCGTTTACTTGCGATATCTTCAGGAATCGGTGCTTGTTCAAACGTTTCACCGGCTACATACGCATACATAATTGCCAGCGCATGTTTACATGGAAACTGACGACTTGGGCAGGTGCAACGAGACACCGGCTTATCCTGCTGAACAAAATCAACGGAACATTGATAATTACTTTTCCCACTACCCGCACATTCGCCAAAAATCAATGTGTCATCAGCTGTACGATATAGCGCTACCAATTTCTTTTTTTGCAGCAATCCCCGGGCATTTTTTGCCGCTGCTGCGTTAGGGGCAAGACTGTCTATGTACTGGTCATCAATCGTAATTGCCATCAGATGAAGCCTCCTTTAGTTACTTGCATATGAGGCTGCCGACGAATAGGTCATACATCAGGCTAAAGTATAGATTCATGCTGTTCATTTCATATCAAGCCTGAATACGATCATCCGACAACAGCAGATGTTATACGGTATCAACATACATACGGCATATTCAGCATAAAATATACGGGGCAGATATCAAGCAAGCAACCTACCGATCGCATGATAAGTACGACTATCGTGTACTGATGACTTGTGCAATTCGTTTATCTGCCCATTCACAATATAATATATATTCATTATAGAACATTTGTTCCTATTTTTAAAGTGTATTATTTAATTCCAGCTGCGTGTAGCTGCCGACGGATATGCTCAACGAATGCGACTCCACCATCTGTACTTTGAGATGACTCATAAAATAAAGCCACTTCATTGCCATAAGCATAGTTAAAGCGGATATACCCCTCCAGCGCCCGATAAAATAACTTGCCCGTATGCACAGTCTGCATGTTCAAATCAGGCTCATACTGGTTCGCCAGTTGAGCTGCCACTGCGCGTAAATAGCTCTGCTTCCCTTCCAATGTATTTATAAAACCATTGACAGCCCAATCCTGATCCAGCACATCTTCTGCATGCAGCATCAAAAATTCATGCTGTTGCCTTCCATTCCACGGTTCAAAATAAGACTCGTGCAAAGCCGACGGATACATCTCTCCATACAAACGCTTTAGCTGTTGCTTCATAAAATCTTCCCAGACCAGATCCTGCCACGCTACAGCTACAATTTGCTCTGAGTGGCGTGGCAACCAGAAACCTCCTGTTACTTCACGGTGCAGCGCCAGCATATCACCATCGACTGTGCTAGCAATGACCACACATTCAGTCAGCTGACTCGCTGTAATGGGACTATTGTGCCCATGCTCCCACAGCCCATATTCCGCAAACTCCTGCAATCTTTCCGGATCAGGCATTTCCACATGAAACAGATCATTATACGTGCCCTGACCATATTCCAGTAAAAATTGACGGTACGCTAGCGGCAACTTGACTGCATGTTGTTGCTCCCATGTGTCCAATTCCTCGGCTGCACATCGATGTCGGTGTGAAGATACCCTATACATAAGCCAATCCCCTTTCTTATACAAATGGATGTGACCAAACTTATTGAATGGCAATGGACAATCCTTTCTTGCTAACGCTTCATAACACTTCCTTTTATTCTATTCCCGTCATTTTTATTTGTATTATACATGTCAATATAAGAAAAATCCTCCACAGCATCCATGTGGAGGATTCAGAAATAACGTTGCAATGGGATAGCACTCATTCATGACATTGAAATTAGCGCTGAAATTCAAATAGCGTGTACAACTATGGTGAGTGAGTGAGTGTAACCGGTACAGCTATATTACAACTGGTTATGCAGTAAATTCAGCACATTACGTAACTCGGACACTGGAATTTGCCCAGGAGCCGACGCACGTTTGGCAGCGCCAAATGTTAACGCTGAACCAAACAGCTCACCAGCCAGTCGGCTGATCACACCTTGCCCACCCATCGACATCGTAATCAGTGGACGTGTAGCATATTGCTCCTTCATCGTGTACGTCGCTTCCATCAGCGCGAGTACGTCAGCAGGCGATTGCGGCATCACTGCAAGCTTTAACAGATCGCCACCAAGTGCCTGTGCTTTGCGTAAACGTGCAATAATCTCCTCTTTAGGCGGTGTCGCTGCAAAATCATGATTGGAAATAATAACAGGCACATGATGTTGATGCGCCTTGTCTACAATCGCACGCACATATTCCTCTCCAATCAACAGTTCTACATCGATCAGATCGACCTGACCAGAAGCTGCCACAGATTGATTAAGCTGTACATATTCGTCGATAGCGATGTCCGTTTCTCCACCTTCACGTTTCGTGCGGAATGTGAAAATGAGCGGCACCGATGGCAAATACGCACGAATTTCCAGTAATGCTGCACGCACACGCTCAATATGATGAACATGCTCAAAAAAATCGACACGCCATTCCACGACATCCAGATCAGCCGTCTGCAAAAAGCGTGCTTCCTCCTGCAATTGCTCGGTCGTCCGGCCAACCAGCGGTACACACACTTTAGGCGCGCCTTCGCCGATGACAACGTGTTTTACGATAACAGGCTTATATTCGTTCGTCATGGGACAAGCTCCTTTTCGACAATGATTTGCAAATGAGTTCAGGCAGACCTGATGACGTTGCTTGCTTCAACAATGAATGCGACGGAGCGAGCAAAACGATACCCGATGCTCACACTGGATGTTTTCACAACGTAAGCATGACATTTTACGACGCGAACGGTAAAGAGACAGTAAAGGAGTATATGTACAGGAAAAGCAGGTCTCATTTACACTGACTCGCTGGACAGGGGCCTGGCTCATGCGTATTGAACCTAGTATACCTGTTATTACGCTGATTGAGAATGGCAGCACCTTTTTAGCACAGTCCGAATCCCTCGCATCCCTTAGTATAACAAGGACGCAAATTTCCCATATATGATATGGACATTCGCACTTCCTGCTACAATACAAGGGATCAGGAATTGAGTTATACTAGGATTTTGACAGTGAGTAGTATACGCATCCGTTTATTTTAGAGGATTGGTTTCGTATAGCTACTGCTTACTATTATTTCATTTACTATTATTGTTAGTTATCGTTATTGACGATGATCATTCCGTACTATATATTCGCTACATGTTCTCTTAGTTCCCCTGATAGCTTTATCACGTGAAAAGCATGCGCAACTAGCCTGAACAACGATAATTCATATATTTATTGCAGTTCATTAGAGCGAATACCTTTAATACTTAAATAAGTAACATCATCACAAAGTACAAATAGCTTCGCTTCCGCTGGAATCGGCTGATGAAGCTTGCGGTTAATCGTCATATCGTTGCGATCACTAATCAGCGTTGCCCCTTCAGCCAGCAATGTGTGAAATGCATCACCATATGTATGCCACTCTGGACGCAGCTCTACCTGGAACAGATCCTCGCCATACCGTCGATTAAGTAGCTGATTTATAATATCATTATTGCCTTTTTGCAGGGCTGAGCGTACAGCCAGCCGCGAGATCGCATCATGAGATAATACAAATTCATTAATATGGACATGGCGAAAATTTTGAATATGATTTTCCAGCATAATTTCAACGGTTGTATGTACCTGTGGAGCGGTACGTTCAATGCTGGAAGCGACAAGCAGCGACTTTCCATCTACAAGTGAAGCGTCATCAATACGCGCATCTGCGAAAATAATGGCGGATTGTGCGGTTGCAATACTTGCCTGCACTAGCGTTTCTTCTCTCGTTGGATCTCCATTTACATAATGCACCTGTGGATGATCATACGGATGCTTTTCCAGCTGATCAATAATCAAAATGTCCAGCTTCGGATTACTGGAAAATAGCTCATCAATTGCATACTGCGCTTTTTTGCTCCAATTAATGATGACGATATGCCCGTGACCGCTATAACTCAATTTGCCCGCATCCCTTCTACGATTGTATTCGCCCATCGAATCGATAATTTTCCCGATAATCAAGCTCAGCAAACCGATGCCAAAAATATACAAGAAAATCGTAAACACTTTACCCGGCACACTTTCCATAAAATAATCGCCATACCCAACAGTAGCCATCGTGGTGAGTACCCAGTAGAGCGCATTAAACCAGTGTCCAAATGTGTTCGGTTCTAACGTATACGCAATGACCGAGCTTAGCATAATAAAGAGCAACGCTGTAAAAGCAAGCACCGATTTGCGCATTCGTATAATTCGGCGCGACAACTGAATAATAATATGCATGATCGTATTCCTTTCCTGTATCGTTCCCTAACTGCTGCATGCAGGCTACATTCACGTTTACTTCTGCTTCCACCTATACTCTTACTTCCACCTCCACCTTTATTTTTACTTTTATTTCCACTTTCACTTTCACTTTCACTTTCACTTTCACTTTCACTTTCACTTTCACTTTCACTTTCACTTTCACTTTCGCAAATTGTCTCAAGTTCGCCCAGACTCTGCTACCTCGGCAAACGTCAAATCAGCTATAATAAGAGCAATTGAAGACGGGATGCCCTTCGTGGCAAATGCCTGAATGTTGAATGAAGGAGTACGTAAACGCATGGAGCTTTCAGTATCCGAATGGCTATCTTATATTACCGAAGACAATTTAAAACGGTGGATGAATGAATATCGGTCGATGGGACCGCTCATCAGCATCCTGATTCCGTTTCTCAAATCATTTATTCCACCGATGCCGACGATTGTTGTGCTTGGTGTGAATGCGGCTGTATATGGGCTGTGGCTAGGGTTTCTATATTCGTATATCGGCATTATGACCGGCTCACTGGCTGCTTTCTTGATCATCCGCAAGCTATCCGAGCACCGTTTACTTCAGCGTATCGTGAACAAACCACGGGTCGAACGCACTCGACTTTGGATCAGAGAGCATGGATTCACCTATGTATTTTTGCTCAGTCTGTTTCCGGTGGGACCGTTTACAATGCTCAATGTGGCGGCTGGACTTAGCGGCATTCGGTTTCGCTCGTTTTTAATCGCCATTTTGTTCGGACGCGGTGTGATGGTATTTGCCGTTTCGTTTATTGGCGCTGATCTGGCGCTCTATTGGGAACAACCGTGGTACATTGCCCTTGTGGTGCTGTTTATTGCTATATGCCTGATCATTAGCCGTAAAATCGAAGCCTTTTTCAGTCAAAAGGAGCAGACATCATGAGCTGCTTCTTTTCATTTGGCGGATACACAATCATGTAGTGAATACACGATCATCTGGTTCCTGAGCCATCAGCTTATCAACGTGTTAAATATTTATTTCCATACACGCTCCTGCTGTCATAGTAGCTACGAAAGGGTAATAGGGCTATATATTACGGAAAGGAGAACGCCGCAATGGATATGACTTTACTCGCAACGTTAACACCGACAGCAGATAACACTATGGCGGATTGGGTGGAACAATATCGCTCGTTCGGGCCGCTGGTCAGCATCGTTATGGCATTTCTGCTGTCATTCATTCCACCATTGCCTACACTTGCTGTTATCGGTGTCAATGCCGCAGCTAACGGATTATGGTATGGCTTTATCTTTTCCTGGGTCGGTGTTATGCTCGGCATTATGACCGTGTTTATTCTGGTACGCAAGTTGTCACACTGGTCTTTCATCCAGCGCATTGCCGAACGTAAAAGTATGCGCAAAAGCCTCGGTTGGATCGAAAAGAATGGTTTCTGGTACTTATTTCTGTTCAGCTTGCTTCCATTTGGTCCCTTTACCGTGATGCACGCTGCCGCTGGATTGAGCGGTATTTCGCTGCGTTCCTTTGTGATCGCCTCAGCTACTGGACGCGCTGTGATGATCTTTGCCGTTTCGTATATCGGTTCGGATCTGGATAGCTATATTGAGCATCCGTGGCTACTATTGCCTGTCATCATCTTTCTCGGTGCTGGGCTATGGCTGGCCAAACAGTTAGATAGCTGGATGAACAAGCACAGTCAGGAGGGAGCGGCTTCCTGACTGTGCTTGTTTTTAGTTTTTTGTTAATGGAGAGTACGGAAGGCGTAGCCAAGAGTATATGAAATCCACTTCCATTCGACGAGTGTACGAGCGCAACAGTCGTGCTCTTTCTTGCTTTTCTTTAAACGACGAAGAAACAGTGCTCTTTCTTGCTCTTTCTTGCTCTTTCTTGCTCTTTCTTACTCTTTCTTGCCCTTCCTTATCCCCTACTTTCTCCACTCTTCTATAACTATATTTTCCCTCCACTCTTTTCTCCACTACCACGAAGCAATAGCGCCATCTGTGCGCGATTCGGTACCGCCAATCAGCACACCATTTTCTTCATCCCGTACAATAATTTGTCCGCGTCCAAAGCCGCCGGAACTGTTCGCACGCCGAACCATATGCCCCTTACGCATTAAACTCTGGGCGAGATAGTCCGGAAAGGATGGCTCCACTTCGATCACTTTGCCCTCCAGCCACTGCCAGCGCGGAGCATCCAATGCCGCTTGCGGATTTAAGCCAAAATCGATCATATTCATAACCATTTGCACATGTCCCTGCGGCTGCATAAATCCACCCATCACACCAAATGGGCCAACCGCACGCCCCTGCTTCGTCAAAAAGCCCGGAATGATCGTATGATATGTCTTTTTGCCCGGCTCCAACCGATTATCATGAGTTGAATCCAGCGAAAAGGAATGACCCCGATTTTGCATACTAATACCTGTACCCGGAATAACGATACCGGAGCCAAACCCCATATAATTACTTTGAATATAAGACACCATATTGCCTTCGTCATCGGCAGTTGCCAGATAGACGGTTCCACCTGCCACAGGCTTGCCTGGCTCTGGCTGAAGCGCTTCGTCTCCGATCAGCGAGCGACGTTCTGACGCATACTGCTCTGATAGTAGATCAGCTGCAAGCACCGTCATTTTATCCTCTTGCGTAATATATTTTAATCCATCTGTAAAAGCGAGCTTCATCGCTTCCCATTGCCGATGATGCGTCACTACCGTATCACGCTCGGTAAACGAATAACCTTTTAATATATTTAGTGCCATTAATGCAATCAGTCCCTGACCGGCCGGTGGAATCTCCCATACATCATAGCCGTGATATTCAACTGAGATCGGTTTTACCCATTCCGGCTGAAACGCAGCCAGGTCTTGTTTGCGTAAATAACCACCGTATTGCCGGGAATGAGCATCGATCTGCTCTGCTAGTTCTCCCTTATAAAAGGAAGCTGCTCCACTCTCCGCAATACTGCGTAAAGTCGCCGCATGTCCAGGCGAGCGCCACAATTCTCCGATACGCGGTGCACGTCCATCCGGAGCAAATGTATGGAACCAGCCCTGATAAGCGTCATCTTGCAGCATCTGTTTAAATCGTTTAAACGTCAAATCCCAGTAGTAGCCCAGCGTGGGTGAGATGGGAAAGCCATACTCTGCATAATGAATCGCAGGAGCAAGCACTTCGGTTAGTGGGAGACGCCCGAATGTTCGAGATAACTCATTCCAGGCTGCTGGCGTACCGGGGACAGTAACCGGGGTCCAGCCATAGGTGGGTATTTCCTTATGACCGGCTGCCTGAACCGCTTCCACAGAGATCGATTGCGGTGCTGGTCCATTTGCATTCAAACCGTGTAGCTCATCCTTGATCCATACCAGTGCAAACGCATCGCCCCCGATTCCATTGGACGTTGGTTCGACAACGGTTAGACACGCAGCCGTAGCGATCGCCGCATCAATAGCATTGCCGCCTTTTTTCAAAATATCCAGTCCCGCCTGTGCCGCCAGCGGCTGCGAGGTCGCGACCATGCCATGACGTGCGTACACAGCATTCCGTTGAGAAGGATAAGGATAGTACAGTGGATCAAAGGTTATCATGTTATCGCCTCCAGCTTTATTGATGTGGTGAAGTGTCAGACTGTGTACGTAAACGTAAGTCATACGCAGGCACCCGTGCGGTAAACAATAAATAGCTAGGCTTCGATATCGTACAGAAACTTACAAAGTACGCGTACATTGTAAATTGCTGTAGGCAAAGGTCGCCATTTCTCCCTTATTCCCTTCGCGTAGTAAAGTGTCGTTGACATCTACACAAGTTTCTATAGACGCCATCGTCTATTTTCCGATCCATTTCGAAAATAGATCCGTATGCTGCTGTAGCCACTTATTATGTTGTACCAGCTCCTGTGCTCGCTTACGCGCACCAGGTATCCGGGGAGTATGTCCTTTCTCGTACTGCATCAGCCAGCGTAAAAAAGCAAGTCCTGTAAATGCATCCAACTGATCATTCGCCTGAGGTTGTATGTCCAGATACGTCTGGCGAAACACACGCTCATAACGCGGTGACACGTAAAACTGCAAAATAAGTAACGCCCACGCCAGATCGAGACGCGCATCCATCTGTTGCACATTCGTCCAATCGATAATCGTATACCGTGCACCATCGTATACGATATTGGCGAGATGATAAT
The DNA here is from genome assembly GCF_039822605.1 of Paenibacillus wenxiniae. Lineage (NCBI taxonomy): Bacteria > Bacillati > Bacillota > Bacilli > Caryophanales > Paenibacillaceae > Paenibacillus > Paenibacillus wenxiniae. Next base: position 9,541 of record NZ_JBCGUH010000006.1, on the reverse strand, counting down.
CCCCATGAATGATCGATGGTTCTCGCCACTGAATATGCCTAATAAGCTCGTCCAATGCATCCGATAGCTCGGCATACTGATCGATTCCACTGTAAAAATAACTTTTTTGCCCGTATGCAGGTATGTCTACCTCTTGCAGTTCGTCAGTAGCAAGTTTGTGTAGACCGGCAAGCTCACGTGCCAGCAAGGATACATGTGGCGTAGTGATCTTGCGAATAGGTTTTCCATCATAACTTGTAAGTAATACACCGTGATCTTGATATGTACCATATCCATACACATTGGATACAGCCAGCTTATGTTGATGTAGCATCGATAACACATTATATTGTAACTCCATATCTGGCTTCGATTCTCTATTCCACCATTTGAGCACATAGGGCTTCCCACCTGCCAGCAGTTTGAACACCTGTGCTTCAAATCCAGGCTCCAGCGTTTCGATCATACAATCGTCTGTCAGCAAAATTTCTAGCTCAGGCGAGCGCACTTGCCAGCAAATATCAGTTACATTCTCCATAGGAGTCTCCTTATCTATCTAATTATAAGCTATCATGTTTGATATACAGATGATGTCGACAGCATAGAATGAATCGATTATCGCTTTCATCCTTTTATTTGACAAGCATAGTATACGCCTTTTTGACGAATGAAGGTAATCGCTTCCACAATTGAATCGCTCTTGCTTACGACCGGATCACCTGTACTGGTATACGAGCCTTTATTCGTCTGTTACTCTACAAGAAAAGGCACAAATTCGATATCATATCGAACTTGTGCCTTTCATGTATGAGGTTGTTTACGCAAACGTATAGGCAGATGAGGCTATAGCCTCTCTTCCTATTGCTTCGCGGAGTGGTGCATGTCTCACCACCTACGTTTACATACGCTAGCTTATCAACCTACCTAATCAGTACAAAATATGTGTCGACTCAGCCCGGTACATGCAGCTTCTTTTCCGCTCTCACATTAGCTACAACGATACTAATCTGACGCAAAATCTCGTCCATCGAAGCCGGATCATTCACATCATATTCGTCGATATTCAGACGCAGGATTGGACAAGCTGTAAATTCATTGATCCATGTTGCATAACGTCCATGCATCTGCTCCCAGTACGAACGATCCGTATCGATTTCCATCTGGCGTCCGCGCAGCTGAATGCGGTTCAGAATCGATGGCAAGCTGCCTTCCAAATAGACGAGCACATCGGGATGTGGGAAGTATGGCGTCATCACCATCGCCTCAAACAGACTTGTATACGTCTCATAATCAGTGACCGACATCGTACCTTTATCGGCATGCATTTTGGCAAAAATGCCGGTATCCTCATAGATCGACCGATCCTGTACAAAGCCGCCACCCGCTTCAAAAATTTGCTTCTGCTCTTTAAAGCGTTCGGCTAGAAAATAAATTTGCAGGTGAAAACTCCAACGCTCAAAGTCATGATAAAACTTTTCCAGATACGGATTGTGATCCACTTTTTCCAGTGAAGTTTTAAAATTCAAACGCTCCGCCAGCGCTGACGTCAGTGTCGATTTACCGACACCTACCGTACCGGCAATCGTGATCAGCGCATTTTCAGGTATGTTGTATTCGTTCATGTATAAGCTCCTTTAAATCGGTAGCAATCTCATTGAACTGCTCCCTGTTTTCCACAAAATCAATCGTGTCGCCATCGATCGTAATAATCGTCGTATCCGGCTCACGCTCAGCAATCGCTGCCATCGCTTCATCGTAATCGAGAATTAATTGCTCCAAATAAGCGGTATCCATGCCCAGCTCAAAAGAACGCTGGCGTTTGGCAATCCGGCGTAGCAATGTATCCAGACTGGCACGGATATAGACGATCACATCCGGCTTCGGCAAATCATCGGTTAGCAGATGATAAATTTGGCGATATTTCTCGCGTTTAACGCCTTTTAATGTACGCTGAGCAAAAATCATATTTTTATAGATATGATAATCGGCAATAACCGGCTGATTGTTAGCAATGTACTGAATACCTGTATCTTCAAGCTGCTTATACCGATTACACAGGAAAAACATTTCTAGCTGAAAGCTCCATTCATCGATATTTTCATAAAACTTACCGAGAAACGGATTTTCCTCTACAATCTCCTTGAGAATCGGCAGCTCAAGCTCTTGCGACAGCATCGTGGACAGTGTTGTTTTACCCGCACCAATCGGGCCTTCAACGGCAATAAATGGGGGTTGATTCATAAGGTGTACGATCCTTCCTAATTCACATGGTCGTGCATAGACTTTAAGTATTGTATCACGAAAATAAGCTTTGACCAGTGTTAATTACAAACGAAATCATAGGAAATTACTTTAGATAGGTGTCTAGGACCAAATAACTGATTTTATTATCATTGCAGTTTTTATGTAAATAAAAGGGATAACATCCTAAATAAACATTCACTTTACTGTATATGTATGGTATATATGTAATGCTTTAAATAAATACATAGATTGTAGGAGGAATAGTAAGTGAGTTGGTACTTAAAAGTTTTAAAAGATTATGTTAATTTTCAAGGTAGAGCAAGACGTAAGGAATACTGGATGTACACACTGATTTCGATCCCAATCGTACTAATACTTTTGTGGCTGGAATCTCTGATTGGTCTTAACGGCGTACTGACCGGTCTGTATTCACTCGCGGTATTTCTGCCAGGACTGGGCGTAGTCGTTCGTCGTTTACATGATACCGATCGTAGTGGCTGGTGGGTTCTGATTGCGCTCGCTCCATTTGTTGGCCCGATCATTCTACTCGTATTCATGTGTCTGGAAGGCAACCCGGGAGACAACCGTTTTGGCTCCGATCCGAAGCTATTTGCTGAATAACTCGTTTGCTTAGCCATTAGCTATACGTAGCTATACGAAAAGATAACAAAAAGGCGGTGTGGAACATTCCACATCGCCTTTTGTTATCCAATGGCTCTCTCGACAACACCTTTACTCATCGATCACCCATACGTTCCACGTCATCATCTAATCAAAAATATACAAAATAATACCGTCATCTCTGTCAAAATCCCAATCCAGGTACAGCTCATGCTGAGACTTACCGATATGTTCCTGCGTGTTCAGCTTCTCTGTAATCAATCGCTTTTCCAATCGGCGTTTAGCGGTTTTGAGCACATCCAGATGACCCAGTTCGATCAACTCTAGCTCAATAAGCTTCGTAATGCCGCGACGATATACACATAGAATCGAAGGATCGACCCACCAGGAATCGATATGCTCTGGACGCTTTTGAATCTTTTCCAAAATATTTGATAATTCTCCCTCTAACGCAGCTTTACCTTCATAATGGGGAGCCTGCTCGTTTGGATGAACTTCGATCAGCCCTACGATAATACCAGAAGCATTATGTACACCCCAATCGTAGTACATATCGCTAATCGGTAGTCCCAGCTCTTGCTGAAGAAAATTCCGCAAGTCTTCCAGTACTGCGTTCATAATGAGTTCACGCGTATAACGAAATGTTTCCTCTTCGTTGTGCACAAGCAGAAAATCCTCGACCGGACTTATAAAATTGCGAAGCTGAAACACAATAGAGCGTTCAGATAGCACAATTTTGACGGACTGTGGTCCTTTCCCAAAGCGACTACGAAGCAACTTGGTTACATATGAAGTGGACTGACTAATCATTTCCTTATGTTTCAAACGAGTACACCACCATCTATAAAATAGTATCGTTTCTGTGTGTCTCATGCTGAAATAAAGGACGTGCATGGAAAGTATGGATTATAGACAGTATACCCTTCTAACAGAAGCTTGACGATATTAGGAACGATAATGGGGCAAAAGGGTTTATAATTTTACCGCGATGATGCGCTGATTTCCAACGAAAGTCATAGACCGATCCAGACGATGACGATTACCCTTCCTGTCGTATCGATTCTGTCGTCATATGGTCTTCAAAGAGATAAATGATCATGCTGTGATCTTTATCAAAATTCCAATCCACATACAGATCAGCGATTTTTTTGCCGACAATCTGCTCGATATTCGTCTGCTTGGCTAGCAGCCTTTTCTCCAGCTTGTCCTTGGTCACTCGCAACATTTGCTCATAACCAAGCGTAATAAATTCCTTTTCCAGCAAAATGGTCGTGCCGCGTCGAAAAATGAACAGCATACGTGTGTTGATCCACCAGGAATCAATATATTCAGGCGGCTTTTGCAAAGCATTGGTCGTCTGAATAATCTGTTGATGAATCGCCTGCTTCTGCTTATAGTCTACAGCCAGTGAAGTTTCTGGACCAAGCAGCGCCACAATAACACCGGAGGCGTGATGCAGTCCCCAGTCATAATACCAGTCAATGACATCCATATTCAATTGGTGCTGTAGAAAGCTTCGTAACTCAGGCAGCAAAGATTTCATAATCAGGTCGCGCGTGTAGCGAAACGCCTGCTCCTCCTCCTGACTGATCAGAAACTTTTCCACAGGGCTAATAAAATTTTTCAAATGAAATACGACGCAATTTTTGCATAAATGAATCGATACCGATTCCGGTCCTTTGCCAAAGCGATTGCGTAATAATTTCGTAGTGTAGCTAGTAGCTTGTGTGATTATACTTTTTGCATTCAATGATTTATACACTCCACGTTTTAAAGAGTTGGAATACCTGATTAATTGTTGGGGATCGCTCGGTACAAGCAGATCGTACAGAATGGTACACAGACTCTCTGCACGCTGCACCGATGATGATCATCCGTCCAGTTCTCGGCGCAGATGATGAGTAAAGCTAAGTAGATGAAGCGGCTTAGTAAAATAACGATCAAAGCCTGATCGATATGCCCGGACAATATCTTGATCCATCACGCAGCCACTCACAGCCCAGATGGGAGGCGATTCATGTTCGGATGGTTGTTTAAGCTTCTCTGGAATGGTGTATTCCTCGGTAATCGGAAGCTGGATATCAACAAGGACAAGTGCAGGCGCGTCTTCTTCTAGCCTGGACATGGCTTCGCTGCTGTTACATGCCTGAATAAGTGTGACATGCGGAAATTTTTTACTGAGCAGGTAACGAACCAGTTGGAGATTGATCGGATCCTGGCCAATATATAACATCGATTTGGATTCCATATCTTTGACCTCCTTTGTAAAAAAAATAGACCGAAGCCGGGCTATGGATGCCCAGGCTTCGGCCTAATCTCAGCGCATACGCGATGTCTGAATTATTACCGAATACAATATGATTTTATTATAAAATAATGGCTACCAGACGAGCCGCTAGAGTTTACTCAATCCAAGAGTCGTTGACGAACATTCCGCAAGGTGTCCCATCGTGATGATTTGTCCGGCAAAATACAAGGTTGCAAATGCAGCATCATGCGATTATGTTTCTTCATCTAGCCATATACTACCCGGCGTTACGGCTCTTTTTCCAGCAGTACGGTTATACCCTTTCGAAAGATAGCACAAGTTCCGGGTTTCATTGATGGCATGTTTCGGGTCAAGCTTTCATTTCCAATTGCCCATACGATCTGCTTTTCGAAAGATAGGGACCACATCTATGCTTCCATAATCAGCGAATCGTCTTGGTATTGAACATGATCGTACATGATAATCATGCCCTGAACACCAGTGTACTCTAATCCTAATATAACCGATATATGTTTAAATTTAAATGGCTACCATTCAATTCCTTCTGGTCGCTTGCTCAGCTTCAATTTACATACTTTTAACACTTCATAAGTGTACCTGATTTCATATCGATTTGTATGCAAAAAAATCAAATTGGTTCGACATCTGATAAAGAGAGGTCAAAAGATGTGCCTCGCTTCTGATACTTTCCTCCTCTATTTCTCATAAAAACAGCAATTATGACATAAATATCAGGATTTGTATAATTCTTTGTAGGTGGCGTTCTGGTAAAATAAGAACGTTAGGTTGGAAAAGGGAGATTTATTTTAAGGGGGATTTAAGAGCGCAGTGTGAGAAGGTTAATAGATCCTGATCGGCTTTAGAATGTCCCTATCAAATAGATGCAAACAGGCTGTGTAGTCTAGCAGCGATTTGGGGGCATAACGGGCTGATTTATTTTAATTTCCGAGGGTATACCTTTAGAAATCCAACATACAATGAGGAGGTTTATTATGAAAAAATGGTTACTCGCTTCGTCGCTCACTCTTGTTATTAGTGCAGGTACATTCGCATTCCCGGCTGCCCACGTACATACCGCAGAAGCCGCCGTTCCAAGTACAACTATTATGTTAGACGGCTATCCATTGCCCTTTCCTACGGCACCTGTGATCAAAAATGGAGCAACACTTGTACCCTTCCGCGCCATTTCCGAAGCGCTCGGTGTACAGGTAAGCTGGAATCAAACTGCCCAAACGATTACAGCTACAGCCACAAATCATAACAGCACTACCAACAGCACTACCAACAGCACTACCAACAGCACTACCAACAGCACTACCAGAAAAATTGTGCTTACGATGAATAGTAAAATGGCAAGCGTCGATGGAAAAAATGTATCCCTTACCATTGCTCCGCAAACGATTAACAATACGACGATGATTCCGCTTAGCTTTTTCAGCCAACAATTCGGAGCAACGGTGAACTGGAATGCTGCTACACGAACGGTCGCGATTACTTCACCGATTAAAGATTTGTACACGATGGGTTTCTACGCCATCTCTTCGTATGATGAACGCGCGCATGTACCGGATTTGGATGCAGTCGCCTATGGTTGGAGCCGGATTACAACAGATGGCGAGTTCTCTACTACCAGCACCGAATACAAATGGCCGCAAGCAGCTGGCACCGATACACCAGAATCGCTCATCCAAAATACGGCTGCCAACGGCACCGCTCCTTACCTGATGGTCTATGCCGTTGACGGTCATGGCGAATTAACCCGTAATCTGGAAAATCAAGAGCTGCAAAATCGTACCATTCAAGCGATGATCGATACCGCTACTGCCAAAGGCTTTAAAGGCATTTTGCTCGATTTTGAAGGTCTCGGCTGGAGTGGAGACAAAGCAAAAGCGCGGAGCGATTATAATGCCTTCGTTCAAAAACTATCGACTGCGGCACATAGCGCAGGCTTAAAGCTTACCCTTGCTCTGCACCCACTGAATAGCTCGTATACAGGCTATGACTATAAGCAACTGGGCTTACTTGCAGATGACTTGATTATTATGGCTTATGATTATACAGATAAGAAAAGTCCAGAACCGATGGATAAAGTGAATGATGCCATTCTGATGGCATTGCAAAACACTTCCCCTGCAAAACTCATACTTGGTATCTCCTTGAGCAGTGAAAATGCAACTAGCGTCAATGCCAAGATCGGACTGGCTAAGCGTTATCAACTAAAAGGTGTGGCTTTATGGCGCCTCGGCATTATCGGACAAAATAACTGGGCTGCTATGCAGAAGTCGATTACGTTTAAATAAGAAGGGGAATAATGAAAGTTATACTGGCAGTTGTACTAGGACGTGTAGGCAAACTCGTATACCTGTAAGCAGCACTTCACTGCGGAAAGCGACACAGGAAGCTATCCGGCGATTGGATGCTCAGGAACGTTCAATCCATACTATCGCATGGAGAGTGACTACGGATCACGAATATTTGCAATGCCTTTAGACACTTTCAATCCACACCTTCGCACGAAGAGTGACTACGGATTAGGAATACTTGCAATGCCTTTAGACACTTTCAATCCACACCCTCGCACGGAAAAGAAATAAGGGGTAAGAATAATTTCTGATGTTAGCGATTTCCTAACACGAGGTTCAATGAAAAGTGATTTTTGCAGAGCAAAATATGTTACGGCTTCAGTTCATCTGGAGATTGAGCAGCATGAAATAAGCGTAAGAAACCAAACAGTTCGTTGAGAAATGGAAGCATTTGAATAACAATAGGTGACAGTATAAGGCCGAGTAACTTTCCTGCATCAAATCAGTGTTCTAGTACCTTGACCGAGATTCATTTGAGTTTTGAAAATGGGGCGAGACTCGAAATGTAACCATTTCAACATATAATCAAAACTAGTATTTAATCTGGTTAACGTACTAGCTTTCATATCGATCAGTATCAGTGTGCTAGAATTGCGAAATTGCTGCGCCAGTTTGGGACGGTGCTGATTTCATATCGATCAGTGTGTTAGCTCTCATATTGAGTGTCTATGTGTACCATAGCATGTCTATATGGAGAGTCAGCATGCAGTAATGCTAATATGCAGTAATACTAATAAGTAGTACCAATAGGATACGCGATAATTACAAACCAGGAGCGCTAACTTACTAAACTGTAAGGTGTTTTTTAAGCTCATTCGACTAAGAAGAACCCTCTGTATTCGATATTACGCGATAATCACCAGACTACGAACGCTAGCTTACTGAACTGTAAGGTGTTTTTAAGCTCATTCGATAGGAAGAAACCTCCCTATTCGATATGCTGAACTCATGAAAAAGAACGGTCCCGACGGTGGACTGTTCGAACAATCTGAGTTTAGCCCATTATCAAATTAGGAGGTTTTTTTATGTCTACATTGCCTGTTTTAAACGGTTCATCTTTTCGTCTGAATAGCTTTCAACTGAAACTGATCGGTATGCTACTGATGGTGTTCGATCATATTCATCAATTTTTTCCAGCCGATGTGCCTGTCTGGTTTAACTGGATTGGACGGATCGTCGCCCCCATCTTTCTGTTTGCGAGTGCAGAAGGATATCATTACACACGTAGCAAATGGAAATATATGATGCATCTGTACGTTGGTTATGTGTTAATGGGCATCATTAGTATGCTACTCCAGCGTCAATTACCATCGGATAATGCACTGATGAATAATATTTTTGGTACGTTATTTTTATCTGTACTCTACATGCTGTTGATCGATTGGCTGGTAGGAGCGATCAAGGCGCGTAAATATGCTCAGATGGCAGCAGCTGTGATCGCATTGCTGTTACCCTTTATTATCAACCAGGCTGCACTTCAGCTACTCACTTCATCCGCATTGAATAATCCCTGGGTTCTTCAAGCGTTCATTTATGTAAATCTAATTATTCCCATCCCTGCATTTGTTGAAGGTGGATTTGTATTTATTATTTTAGGTGTGCTGTTCCATCTGTTACGCCAGAAACGACTATGGCAAATCGTTGTGTTAGTTGCGGTATCCACATTCGCCGCATGGGCAGGCGGTTTTGACCTTTGGGTAAACTATCAATGGATGATGGTATTCGCCGCTATTCCGATCGCTTTGTATAATGGCGCAAAGGGACGCAATATGAAGTATTTGTTTTATGTATTTTATCCTGTTCATATTTATTTCCTGTATATACTGGCGTACTGGCTTGGGAAATAAATGAAGTGGGGATCGTGCGTTGGTGTTTCCGTGAGTAAACACGGCTCTTTACATATGTATTGAGTCGAACAAATAGGCACTTTTTTTAGAAGGATCTAAGGAAAGTGCCTATTTACTTTAATGTGTTAAATCAGATAGTGCTTTTAGTGCTTTTAGTGCTTTTAGTGCTTTTAGTGCTTTTAGTGCTTTTAGTGCTTTTAGTGCTTTTAGTGCTTTTA
>NZ_JBCGUH010000005.1:0-409031 GCF_039822605.1 Paenibacillus wenxiniae | reverse complement strand
GCAGAAGCAGAAGCAGAAGCAGAAGCAGAAGCAGAAGCAGAAGCAGAAGCAGAAGCAGAAGCAGAAGCAGAAGCAGACAAAGACGGCGACAGGATCATCTTGTCGCCGTTTGTTGTCTGTATTCGTCGTCGATTTCGATCCAGTTGCTCATGAGCAACGATCTGCCAGTTCGCTATCGCCCCGTCTCCGAACCGATTAAACGTGCTCGATATGTCTCTGGCGTTACACCGATCTCTTCTTTGAACATCCGGCTAAAATGACCCGGCTGCTTAAAGCCAGAAATGCGGCTAATTTCGCTAATCGGTAATGTATGCTGGTATTGCAGCAGCAGCTTCGCCTGATTGATCCGCCGATGATACAAATATTTGAAAATAGTCATGCCTGTCCATGATTTGAACAACGAAGCGGCATAAGAGCGTGACAGATGCAGATGATCGGCAATCTGTTCCAGCGTCATATCGTCCATATAATGCTGCTCGATATAATCCAAAATATCGTGTGCATACTGCTCCCGACCTTCTTGCATCAATGGCGGCTGCTCCTGTTCACAACAGCTTGCCAGCAAAGCCAGCATATCGCATAACTTCATCATTACAGTTAACGGCACTTTGCCATCTTCGCCAAGCGGTAACCGATGTAGCTGTTCCAGCAGCACTTCCAGATCGCTGCGTTCCTGTGCACTTAGCGATAGTCGATAGCCGCCCGCTTGCTCAAATGGCTCCAATAGCGCATGCAGATGAGCAGGCTGTACATACCGCTCCACCAGCGCCGGATCAAAATGCAGTGTGGAGCGAATATACGGATAGCCCGGCTGCGGATGCGGACGGTGCAATGTACGTCCATGCATAAGCAATACATCGCCAGGCCGCAGCTGATACGTATGCTCCCCGACAATATACGTACAGATGCCTTCGTGAAAATAGTAAATCTCATAATGCAAATGTGAATGAAATCCATCCGCGGCAATCGATTGAAAATGTTGATCCTGACGATACACATAATTCACCGCATGTTCCATCCGCAAATTATGCGGCATAGGACAGGCACCTCCTAATGATAACGTTTACAAGGTTGTGTCCATTTTAGCATGTGCGGATGGAAGATGGAGCGATTTTGAATGATTTAATGTATTTTTACATGAAGTTAAAGCTAACGCAGATGTGGCGTTGCTGTTGGTGAAGCTGATGTATGCCCCTGCTGGAAACCAGCCAGCCCTTCCGGGCGATTCCATGCCTGCTGCTGAGCGATAAGGCACAGCTCGGCTGCCTTGAATGCATGTTCCTGCGTCATCGCCGTTTCCGTGCGATCCAGCACATCGCGGATCAATTGTCCAAAGAATGGATAGCCAATTTTACCGGATACCCCAAAATGATACTCACCTTCATGATTGACCAGGTACACATGATCCTTCGCCGGATCGCGTGCGACATCGATATATTTACGCAGCTCGATATAGCCGTCTGTGCCAAGAATAACCATCCGTCCATCACCCCAAGTGCCGAGTCCATTCGGTGTGAACCAGTCGACACGCACATAGCCGGAGGAGCCGCTAGTACCGGTCAGTGAAATTTCGCCAAAGTCCTCCAGCTCTGGATATTGCGGCTGATTGAAGTTGGCGACCCGACTATAGTTGATCGTCGCATCATAGGACCCGGTAAACGTCAGAAACTGCTCAATCTGGTGGCTGCCGATATCGCATAAAATGCCGCCATATTGCTCACGCCGGAAAAACCAGTCTGGTCGACGATGGGCCGCCAGCAAATGAGGACCCGTGCCCATTACCTGTACGACCTTGCCGATTGCCCCTTGATCGATCAACTGTCCGGCATAGATCGCACTCTCCACATGCAGTCGTTCGCTGTAATAGACCATGTATTTTTTGCCCGTTTGTGCAGCTACGGCGCGTGCATCTTCTAATTGCTGTAGCGTTGTGAACGGTGCTTTATCGGTAAAATAATCTTTGCCTGCCTGCATTACACGTACACCGAGTGGACCGCGTTCGCTCGTAATCGCTGCCGCCGCAACGAGATGTATGGTGTCATCATGCAGCACCGCTTCCAGCGAAGGCGCGAGCTGAGCTTCCGGGTGTTTGCGCTGAAGTGCTTCGGCGCGCTCCGGCACAGGATCATAGATCCATTTTAAAGTACCGCCTGCTTCGGTCAGACCGGCACACATGCCGTAAATATGACCATGATCGAGCGCTACGGCTGCGAATGCAAATTCGCCGGGTGCACATACAATTTCGGTTTGATGCTGGCTCTCCGGTACATAAAACATGCCATCTTTACTCATGCTGACACATCCTTTTTCATAGTAGAATCTTATCTTTCGCCATTCGTTATTGCATGAAGTTCGTGTTATCCAGCACACCACTATCCATTGTTGAGTGGAGTTCGTGTTATCCAGTGCATCGCTATCCGTCGTTGAGTGGAGTTGACGTTATCTAGCACACCGCTATCCGTCGTTGAGTGGAGTTGACGTTATCTAGCACACCGCTATCCATCGTTGAGTGGAGTTTGCGTTATCCAGTGCACCGCTATCCGTCGTTGAGTGGAGTTGATGTTATCCAGCACACCGCTATCCATTGTTGCGTGGAGTTAGCGTTATTCAGCGCATCGCTATTCGTCGTTGCGCGGAGTTGACGTTATCCACTATTCCACCGCTATTCTTGTTACTTAAATGTACCGCTCAGATCGGCAGGCACATCTTCCGGTTCTACTGTAGTGCCCGGCTTGTACACGGAATGTTGACGACGCTGCTCCAGCTCGTCGGTAAATTGCTGCTCATTCAGCGGCAATTCTACCCAGCCATCCTTCCATGTGGACAGTAGCATCGCATTGGACAATGTCAGTCCATGAATCCCTTCTTCACCAGGAGATAATAGCGGCGTATGATAACGAATCGCATCGATCCAGTTGCGGATAATACCGGGATGGCCTGTTTCTTCGCCTTCGACTGGAATTTCGCATTGCCAGCATTCTGGACTGCCGAATTTGCCAGTATAGCGGCTATTGAATTCGGGTTCCGATTCGCGTAGTCGCCAGAAGGTAAGCTGGTCGTTTTCGATCACGATTTTGCCGCGATCACCGGTCATTTCCAGACGATTCGTTCCCGGTGCTTCGCCAGTCGTCGTAATAAATACGGCACTTGCACCATTCGCATATTCCGCATAGGCAGTCACATCATCTTCGACCTCGATATCGCGATAACGTCCGAATCGGCAAAAGGCACGGATGCGCTCTGGCATCATGCCGGTCGTCCATTGCAGCAGATCGAGCTGATGCGGGCACTGATTAATCAGCACACCGCCACCTTCACCACCCCATGTCGCACGCCAGCCGCCGGAATCGTAATAGCTTTGCGGACGATACCATGTCGTAATGATCCAGTTCATGCGCCGTATCTCGCCAAGCTCACCGGATTGGATTAGTTCGCGCAGCTTGCGGTATACCGGATTGGTACGCTGATTGTACATAATCGCAAAGACGCTGTTCGGCGCAGCGGCTGCCGCTTCATTCATTTGCCGGACTTGAGCGGTGCTTACGCCGGCTGGCTTCTCGACCAGCACATGCAGACCGTGCTGAAATGCGATCATTGCCTGTCGTGCATGGTCGTCATGTGGTGTAGCGAGCAGTACAGCGTCGATCGTACCGGATTGCATCATCTGCTGCGAGTCAGTCCAGAACGCGACATGCGGTGACAATTGTTTTGCTGCCCACAGCCGCATTGACTCGCGGATATCGCAAACAGCTGCTAGCTCAGCGCCGGGAATCGCACCGGAAAGTAATGTTTTGGCATGTGTGCTGCCCATATTGCCGATACCGATCACGCCGACACGAACGATGGCAGGAGATGTGGTAGAAGAAGATGCTGTCAGATCGGGATTCATTATGAATTCGCCTCCAGTTGGGGTGACTGTATAAAAGAGCGGAACATATTGGCAAATTGCTGGAGCATGTCTGTACTTGCCCATTGTCCACTAAAATCTTCAAGACCGAGATAACCGTCGTATCCATTTTCCAATAACGTATGGATGATAGACTGCCACGGTACAATGCCTGCATGTAGCGGTGCCCACTGGCATTGCCATTGTCCATTATGCTGTTGCCATGCGGCATTTTTGACATGCACATGTGCCAGATATGGACCTAATAGCTCGATGCCCATGCGAGCGTTTTCAAAACCTTCATGCACCATATTGCCGGGATCATACAGTACACCTATATGCTGTGGATTCAAGCCATCGACAAGTTGTCTCGCTGCTGAAGCACTGGCTGCAATGGTGCCATGATGCGTTTCGATCAGCGCTTTGATCCCATATGAAGCAGCCATATGTGCAATGGCGCTTAAGTACCGTACAGCTTCCTGTTGTAGCTCATCGATATGGCGCGTGCCGTCGTATGTGGGTACGCCCACACGTATCATCGAGACGCCAAGCTGCTGTCCTGCGGCAAATGCCTGTTGCGCTGTATCCAGATCACCACATTTTAAATACGGCACCAGTGCGATCGGTTGTACATGCCCCTGCTTACATTGTGCTCGTAGTTGTAACAGCTCGCCTGCATCTGTACCGGGGGCAATTGAACAACGATTATGCCGCCAAAATGAAGGTGCTTCGTCTGCCGCATCAGCAGGAATTGCCGCATACCGCCACTCGATCCCATCGATGCCTGCCCCATGTGCGGCATCGATCAGTTGCTGAGGGGTTAGGTCTGGCGTACAGACGGTAAATACCGATAATCGAATCATATCGATTCATCTCCCTGAGTAAACATTTTCGGTGTAAACAAGGGCATTGTAGCATGCGCACCTACCTGCCGTGCACATCTGCAAGACAACAGATGAACGACAGATAAGCCGCAGTCCAAATGCCACAACCATAGATAATTTCAAATTCGATGAAATGCGATCTGTAGCGATCTAATGACATTGAATGTAATGAATGTATGTATGGATATATTTGCGATAGATACGATATGGTCGAAAGAATATGAGATCATATTAATGTGGAGTAATGGAACGTTACACATACAGGCTTTATAAGAAAAGCCCCTGTTGCGCCGCCTACCTAAAACGGGTATTAATCGTGGAGAGACAGCGAGTTGCATCCAAATCAATTCGTACACGTATCATTCAAAATAAAGCTTATGCTATAGGAGGAACTTGATATGACTGGAGCAAACATGAGAGCGGTAGGGTTAACACGTTATTTACCGATTGACGATCCGGATAGTTTGCAGGATGTAACGATTCCGATGCCGACTGCAACCGGTTATGATCTGCTCGTAAAAGTAGAAGCAATCTCGGTCAATCCGGTCGATACGAAGCTGCGTGCACCGAAGGACAAAGTCGAATCCGAGCCGCGCATTCTCGGCTGGGACGTAGCCGGCATCGTTGAAGCGGTCGGTGATATGGTCGAAGGTTTCCAGAGGGGTGATGAAGTATACTACGCTGGCAGTGTGACACGGCCGGGCGGAAACAGCGAATATCACGTCGTAGATAGCCGCCTTGCTGCACATAAGCCGTCCAGTCTGGACTTTGCTGCGGCTGCCGCATTGCCGCTAACCGCTTTAACCGCATGGGAAGGCATCTATGATCGACTTGGTATTACGCATGATGAGCAGGAGAATGCCGGTAAAACGATACTGATCATCAACGCCGCCGGTGGTGTAGGCTCAGTGGCGACGCAGATCGCCCGTCATGCTGGATTAACCGTCATCGGCACCGCTTCACGTTCGGAAACGGAAGAATGGACGCTTGCTCATGGTGCACATCATGTGATCAATCACCATGATCCGCTATTGCCACAGCTACAGGAGCTTGGAGTTGGAGAAGTGGATTATATTTTTTGCCTAAATCAGACGGATCAGCACTGGAAAGGGATGGCGGAAGCGATTGCGCCACAGGGGCGTATTTGCTCGATCGTCGAGACATCGGAGCCTGTCGATCTCGGTCTATTAAAAGATAAAAGTGCCTCGTTTGTATGGGAGTTTATGTTTACGCGTGCCAAATACGGTACACCGGATATGCAGGAACAACAGCGTATTTTGCAGCAGGTTGCGAAGCTGGTCGATGAGGGTGTGTTTCATAGCACAGAAGCCGAGCGCTTAGCGCCAATTAACGCGGACAATTTGCGTGAAGCGCATCGTCAGCTTGAAGCTGGCAATATGATCGGTAAGCTGGTGCTGGAAGGCTGGGAATAAGTAAGCTACCCGGTTAGCTATAATAAGCACGAACATAATGGGAGTTAACATAACGCCTGATAGGATCAAGATCGCGATTATGAGGATGGATGGAGGAGCAGCAGATGAATAAAAGTGAGCATCAGCTCAAAGCGGATATTCGGCGTCAGGCAGATCAGGCATTTGATCAGGAGATGGATGAGATTAACCGCCAGATGAAGGAGCGTGTGATGATTGCACTTGTCGGTGATGTGAATGCCGGCAAATCGTCCACGATTAACCGGATTATTGGCGATGAGGTGGCTGGTGTAGGTGCAGAACCTGGCGAGACGACCGAGATTAAGGAATATCCATATCGCGATAAAATTATTTTGATCGATACGCCTGGATTGAACGATGTAAACACGAGCAATTCGGCGCGTACACGGGATTATTATCGCCAGACAGATGTGGTGCTCTTTTTCCTGAATGCTGCGGGTACGGTATTTTCCGAAGCGGAAAAACGGTCGCTGGAAGCGCTGGAGAAGATCAACAATGATATCATCATCGTGCTGAATAAGATCGATGCTGCTGACGAGATCGATCGGCTGGTCAATCGTGTTCGGCAGGAGACAGGCAATCGGTATGAGGTGATTCCCGTTTCATCGCGCACAGGCACCAATATTGAACAGCTGCGTTACTCGATTCTCGATTTACTCAAAAAAAAAAGTAAGGATATCGTCTTCGCCCGCACGATCAAGGAAAAATCCTCCATCGCTAACAAATGGATTATCGGCGCCGCGACTTCAGCAGGAGCGATCGGGGCTGCGCCGATACCTGGCGCGGATATTATCCCGCTGACGGCGATTCAGATCGGTCTGCTGACCCGGCTTGCTACGCTATATGAGCGCCCAATCAGCCGTGAAACAGCCAAAGAGATCGTGATCGCTTCCATCGTCGGCAATCTCGGTAAAACATTGTTCGCGCAGGTCGTCAAGCTGTTTCCCGGTGCAGGTTCTGTTGCGGCAGCCGGCGTAGCTGGATCGATCACGCTGGCGCTGGGCTATTCGGTCAAATATGCCTATGAGCGCGGTGTCGATGTAACGCCAGAAAGCATTAGCCGCCTGTACCGCAAATTCCGCAGCAAAACGGACAAAGGCAAGCTACCAGAATGAGTATACAAGCTTCGGTCAAAGATGCTTCGGTACAGGGAAGGAATGGAGTAGATTGAGAGCATTACAGCGTGCCAGAGGACATATTACCCGCTGGTTGCAGGAACGACATTATAGCGAGGGAACGATTGTTCACGGGCGTTACCGGATTATTGGTCCACTGGGCAGCGGTAGCTATGGAGTTACATATCGCTGTGAAGATCGAAGCGACCATAACCGTCCGGTTGTACTAAAACGAGTGCATCCGCTACGCGGTGGTGAGGAGCGCGCGCGTCTTATTTATGAACGCGAATGTAAAACGATGCGCCAGCTCGCACATCCGCATATTCCTGCGCTACTCGATCAGTTCCTGTACCGCGGACAACACTGTCTAGTTATGCAGTACATGGAAGGACGCAGTATAGGCGAGTTGCTGTTTGAGCGGCAAGCGGTATTTACGGAGTACGAAGCGATTCAGTTGATGCTCCAGCTGCTGGAATTAATCGAGCAGATGCACAATCAACATATGGTGCACCGCGATATTAGTTTATCCAATGTATTGTTGCATGACGGTCAGGTGCAACTGATCGATTTTGGTCTAACCTGGCATCAAGCTGAGCCGCGCGAGCTGGTACAACAGCTGGATGAACTTGTGAGCGGAGACGAGCAGGAAAAGATCATCCGCCGCTCGCTAAGTGTTAGCAGTGACTTTTACGGTATGGGACATTTGCTGCTGTACTTGTTGTATAGTAGCTACGACGAATCGAGCACCGATTTGAACGGGCAACACGCAATTACCGATGAGACGACAACGCGTCCTTCCTTATCCAACCATACAAACGTAGCTGCGGTTTCCTCTGGCTGGGAAAGTGAACTAAAGCTGCATCCTGATACTCGCATCATGTTACGCCGAATGCTGCAAGCCGACCAACCTTATACCGATGCTACCGAAGTTAGACAGGCATTAGAACATAGTGCTCATTCCATACAGCCTGCCCATCCATCACATTAATAGAAACTACTTGTCAATCAAATCAATACAAAAAACAGCCGCTCTCTTATAAAAGAAAGCGGCTGTTTACGATATACGATCATTCAATGATCCAGACTATACTGTTTTATCATTTAGTGCTTCATAGTGCAAAGAGTGCTTCATATTCCAAAAATTATTGCGTATCCATTTACATAAAATGTTGTTATCGGAAGTTGAATGTGTGGTGCTGTACGAATCAGCTCGTTATCGATTAACTACTGCTATACGATTTGCCTTTACGATTACGCTTATAATGACCATGCCCATATTGATTATGAGAGTACCCTTTATGCCCACGATAACGATCACTGCTGCTATGCGAACGATGACGATGCTGTCCATGCGACTTCGACTTCATAACCTGCTTAATGATACTTTTAATCAAACCCATAATAAGTAGCCTCCTTAGCTAATCTTATGATGTATATACGATACACCCCCGACATGGTTCCTTAAAATTTGAAGATCGCTTTCACAAAATAATTACCAATTTATTTAAAAAAATGATTCAATTGTCGAAATTTGTGATATATAATCACGAAGTACTATTAAATATTGTGCAATAAGACCTATATATCGCGTTAAAAGACCTATTCAACATCTCGGTTTCATTTGCTAGTGATGCCAATAAGCCAACAATGCGATGGATAGTCGCCTGATCACACCATGCAGTCAGACTGATTTTTCCAAATCAGATGAAATAGTAACGGATACCATCTATTTTAAACACAGGGAGACAAGACATTCATGAATCGAATCAAACAATGGTCCGGTAGCCTTTTTGCGCGCATTCTCGGTATTGCTGCGGTATGTATTATCGTACCGATGCTGATCGCGATGATGATCGTAGGTTACAAAGTTAGTCAATCGTACGAGCAATCGACGATGCAGTCACTGAGCAGTATCGTAACGGAAAAAGTCAAAGAATTAAGCATCATTACCGAAGGACAGCAATCGGCAGCCGACGCGATGGTCGAAGATCCGTATGTGGTCGACTATTTTGCGAATTTAGATGCAAGTGGAACGACCAATCAGACGCAATACGAACGTATCGAAGACAATATTGCAGATAAACTGCAAGAAGCGGATGGACTGTATGAGAACATTTTCTTCACACATGCCGGCAAAATTTACATGGATGGCATTGATGGCAAATCGGTCAATCATGAGCTAAAAGCAGCTACCGATCCGTGGTATCCAGCTGTACAGAAAAAGCCAGGTCCCTTTGTGAGTGATATTATGACCTCTCCTGTAAGTGGTCAGGCGGTTATCGTCATTGGGGATGTGATCGGTGGTAATCTGGATACTGAAGTGGCACGCAACAATACAAGTGGTGATCCAGACATATTCGGCATGCCGCTGAATGTGAACAACCTGCTCAAGGAAGTCGTACAACAAAATAGTAAAGATATGCTCGATACTGTCGTGTTAAATCGCGCTGGCGAAGTCGTTGCATCGTCCGATAAGTCCCAAATTATGAAGGTGAATTTTGCCAAGCTGAATACAGAAGGTATGTATCAGCAAATGCAAAATGCTGATTCCGGTAGTGGTTTTGTGACACTGAACGGCGTACGTTATATGGCTTCTTTTCAGAAAGATGCTGTGCTTGGATTGAGTGTAGTTACAATGCAGCCGGTTAGCGTATATATGAATCAGGTGCAAAGTATGATCTGGTTAATGCTGCTCATTACCGTAATTAGCGTCATTGTCGCGCTGCTCATTTTGTTCTTTATCGTGCGCAGCATTATTCGTCCGGTACGTCTTGCTTCTGCACATCTGGAGCAGATGGCGAAAGGCGATTATTCGAATGAATTGCCGGAAAAATATCAGCGTGCAAACGGAGAAACCGGACAGCTGATCCGTACACTGGCAAGTATGCAGAAGACGACGCGTGGCGCGATCTATCAAGTATCTGAAGAAGTGAACACTTTACGTGCAATCAATCATCGGACGACAGAAGCGTTCCGCGAGACGGCTGAACGTATCGAAAGTGTATCGGCAACTACGCAAAATATGTCCGCAGGTATGGAGCAGACAGCCGCGTCTACACAGGAAATTAGCGCATCGACTCGTGAATTCGAGACAGCGATTGATACGATTGCCAGTGGTGCTCATCAAGGTGCAGAACGTGCTACGGCAATTAATGAGCGTGCAGGCACATTGAAACAGCGTTTGGAAGATTCGATTGCCGTAACCGGTAAGGCATACTATCAGATCAAAGAAGGTTTGGATCAAGCGCTGGAGCAATCCCGTTCGGTTGAGATGATCAAATCACTCGGTGATTCGATTTTGCAAATTACGAAGCAAACGAATCTGCTCGCACTGAATGCTTCGATTGAGGCAGCACGTGCAGGGGAAGCAGGTAAAGGTTTCTCCGTTGTAGCGAGTGAAATTCGTGTGCTGGCAGATGCTTCTCGCGAGACGGTCAGTCAGATTCAAGGAATTGCCAATGAAGTGGTTGATTCGGTGAGCAGTTTGCAAGAATATAGCGCGCGTCTGATGAGTTTGTTAACCGGCGAAATTGCAGCGGATTATGAGATGATGAGACAGACAAGCGACAACTATATTAACGATGCAGGCGATATTGATAAAATGGTCAGCGAATTTAGCGCAACGAGTCAGCAACTCAGTGCTTCTGTGCAAAATCTCGCTCAGGCGATTCATGAAATTGCCCTCTCCAATAATGAATCTGCCGACAATACAGAAGAGATTGCCGAAGAAGCACAGCGCATTATGGATCGGGCAACTGAAGTGACAGGTGAAGTTCGTAAGACGAGCGATAGTGCGGAGCGTCTGAGTACACTCGTGCATCAGTTCAAATTTTAATACAGATAGCTATAGGCTGTGAACGAATCGATATAGAGCTGTATGTTCGCTGAACTCATGTTATCTGTGCAGCGCATGATGTATGTGCCATGCAAACTATATTTATTGAAGCGAGACATTCCGAAGCTGCTGCGATTCGTTTGAGCTTTTGCAATTTGTTTAAGTTTATGTGAGTGAATCGATTGCATCGAAGTACAATAGCAATGAAAAATCAATGCGGATGACGGATAGAGATTCCTGCCCAGTGTTCTAGTAGGGGACCGTATTCTCCGAATACCGGATCGGTCTGCGGTACCGGAACATGAGGAATCTCCTTCAGTGCCTGCTCATGCTCACCAGGCTTGCCTGTGCGTGTATTGTAGGACATGCCTTGCGGATAAGCACCAACGATGCGAAAATCATCGCTCGCTTCCAGACGGCAGTGTCCGGTGCCAGCAGGCAGCACGACCACATCACCTTTGTGCATGGTGACCGTTTCGCCTTCTTCACCACCGAGGCGTAGAGTAACTTCGCCGCTAATCACACCGAGAACTTCATGTGCATTACTATGATAATGATGGTAATCAAATACACCGTTCGTCCAGCTATTGAGCCAGCCATTTCGGTTGAATACATCTTCCATAGCATCAGGCGAAGCGGGAAAAGCGCCTGCATAGATGATGACAGGTAGTGTAGGATGATTTGGAATCGTGCCGTCATCGGCGAATAGCCGGGTATGGATCGAGCAAGATGGTGATGGTTTCATTATAATTCCTCCTTCAAACGAGCTTGATCGTCATTTCAAAAAGCGTAATCATCTAAAAGAGCATAAGCGTCGTTATGTATACGATAACCCGTATCGCGTAAGTGAATCACCGCAAGCGTATGGAGTAAACGTATCGAACTATAGAAAAGGACAGCCGTTTATCGGCTGTCCTTTTGCTGCTGGGATTGAGCGCGTAGCAGTCGATTTACCGTTTCGCGGCGTAAGCCAATCAATTGTCCGATCTCATCTTGAGTTAACAGATCGGTGATCGGAATACCTTGCAGATAAGTGGCAAACCAGTGCTGTAATTGTTCCAGCTTATCGAGCGGTGTCGTGCGTGTTAGCTGATCGATACGCTGCTGCATCATGCGTAGCTTCTCCTGTAGCAGTCCAGCAATCGCTCGATATTGAGCGGGATCATCATTGAATTGCCGATACCATGTATCAGCATGTACAACATCCACTTCACAGTCGGTGAGCGCAATCGCTGTGCCATGATAGCTCATCGGGCTAATGAGTGAATGATGCGGAATCATTTCGCCAGGCACAATAATATTGAATAGAAATAGACTTCCATCTTCGTGTAGACGCACGATTTTGAACAGACCGCTTTTGATTTTATATAGTGGTCCCTCTTCACCCTGTCTGAATAGAATGTCGCCTTTATGTAATTGCAATCCAGATACCCTCCATTTCGACTAGCCTCATAACACCAATATAACATGCCTGCGCATCGCTACAAATCGCGACAAAAACATTTTTCCAAATGAATAAAATAACGATGGACACTGCCTATGAGCGAGCGTATACTGAGTTCAATTCAATTAGTAAAGGTGATTTACTAAAATAAATTTCAAAGGAGCTGCTATGCTGACACCTATCGGAAATCCACAGATGATTCGTAATTTTAACGAATATTTGATTCTGGAACTGATCGTGAACGAGGATGGATTATCGCGTGCGGAGATTAGTCGTCGTACGGGTTTGAGTAAGCCAACGGTATCTTCAGCTGTACAAAATTTATTGTATCATCGACTCGTCGTGGAGACCGGACTCGACACGAATCAGCAAGGTCGTAAAGGACAGGTATTGGAATTCAATCCACAAGTGTTTCATGTTTTTTTGTTAGACATCGGTGCGGACGGTATCCAGACAGGTATGACTGATCTATCGGGCAAAGTGCGTCATACTGGTTATATTTCGTGGGAGGAACTGGAAGGTGAAACAGAGGCCGAGCAAGCTTTACAGCAACGCTTAACCGATATCGTTGCTCAGCATGCACCTGCTGATGGACCGATCCAATTTGTCAGCGCTGGTATTCCTGCTGTAGTCGATCCACACACCGGGTACGTGCAGACACTATTGCCCCATTTGGAGCGCTATGGAAAGCTTCTTTCCGCTCCAGCACTGCGGCAATTGTTGAACGCTGAGGTGCTGCTGGATAACGATGTGAATCTGGCGGCTGTAGCGGAGCAGGAATACGGAAATGGTACGGGCGCTTCAAGCTTTATTTACGTGTCGCTCGGTGAAGGTGTAGGTACCGGCATTATGATTCACGGACAGATTTATCGCGGTCTTGCCGGAGCTGCTGGAGAATGGGGGCAGGCTGCTCTTCGTCAAGCGGAAGTCGGTACGTTAGCAACCGCTTATAAGCGGCTAGAGCAGTATATCGGTAATGAAGGCTTGCGTGAACTGCTGCATGAAGCCGTGCAGCACATCCATACGATGCAACAAGTAGATGAGCAAATGCAACAGCCAATAGACGATGTACAGCAAACGGATCGTACCGATGCAGCGACATGGACGATTCCGCAACTATTGAAGCAGGCTGAAAATGGGCATCCGCTGGCTGTGCAAATTATGGAGCGTTATGCGGATCGTCTCCTTTTACCACTGGCACAGATGGCTTCCTTACTTGCACCGGAGCGTATTGTGCTAGGGGGACAGATTGCACAGGCGGCAGGGGTGTTTTTGCCAATCTTACAGCAGGCATTGCCAGCTCTTGTGCCAGTAATGCCAGAGCTTAGCGCATCCAAACTGGACAAAAGTCATGAGGGTGCCATTATGTGTGGCGCCGCATGGGCTGGCGTACAGCGCTCATTCCGCTATATTCGCGAGGAAATGTTAGTCATTGGCGGCAAGGAACCGATCCAACAAAATCAAGGGGGAGTATGAGAATGAAGTCATCCGCAGCACAATCCGTATCCGGCTTGTCTGGTAAGGGCTATACAGCAGGCATCGATATCGGCGGTACGAAGACATTAATTTTAATTACAGACAGCAGTGGTCATATTGTCGTGCGCAATAAGAGGCCGACGGTGCAAGTACAGGATGCGGAATCCTTTATCGCAGGTGTGTTTCAGCAACTGGATGAGGTGTTGCAAGAAGTGGGACTGCTGCGTGATCGTTTGGCAGGCATCGGGATTGGCTTTCCAGGCGCTGTGAATCCGCAAACCGGCATGATTCATCATGTGCCAGCTTTACCGCTCGATGGTATGAATCTGTTAGAGCTGATCGGGCCGTATTATGATGGTCCATTGTATCTGGATAATGATGTGAATATGGCTGCGCTGGGCGAATGCTGGCAGGGTGCCGGTGCGGGCAGTACGCAGATGGTGATGGTCACGGTCGGTACGGGCATTGGCGGTGCGATGATTCTTAACGGTGAATTGCATCGTGGCGCCGGATATACTGCCGGAGAAATTTCGTATTTTGTCGTAGATCATCGACCGGAAGAAACGAGCGGTTCGGTGAGCAGTTTGGAATTTGGACGCTATGAATCGCTCGCATCGGGCACCGGCATTGGCGAACATGCACGCCGCTGGTTGCGTCAGCAACATGGACAGGTGGGTGAGCACATTATTGCTCAGGCTGGCAGGGTGGAGGATGTGCAAGCGGTGCATGTATTGCAGCTTGCAGCAGCAGGTGACATGGATGCACAGACGATCATGCAGGAGCCAATCGGTTATATGGCAGCAGGGATCGCGAATATTGTGTCGCTACTCAATCCCGAACGCATCGTCGTCGGTGGCGGCGTGTCCGAATCCAGTTATTATATGAGCGAATTGGCGCGGCGTGTACAGCAATTTACACCGATCAAAGCACAGCTCGTTCCAGCGCAGCTAGGTAATGAAGCAGGCGCACTGGGCGCTGTGTATGGTGTATTGCAAACGTTCCGTACGCCAGCTGAACGCTAGATTTATTTTGGCTATTTACACCATAGAACACCAATCCATGACCATACTGTATATACCGGGACACCCGGACGATCATTATAAGATCAATGGCATGAGCAAGGAGACAGGACAAAGAAGTGGACAGCGTACCTGGATGTACGTATAGTCCGCCACCTCGTCTTTTGTTTATGACCAGTAGAGAAAGCTGCTGCCACGAAGCAGACAGCGCGAGCGTTGGATAACGGGTAGAGAAGGAGCAAATGGAATGGGTTCATTGTTTGGTGAAAAGGCAAGACTGAAACGGGAAGCTGTGTCCGCTGTATCGGTAGATCGCGAAGCGCAGCAGACGCTGCTTCGTATTCGCAGTTTTTATTTGCTGGCTGGACTGGCAGGCGGTATGTTCAATCCGTATATGTCCACAATGCTGGTGCATGGTGGATTAGGCAGTACACAGGTCGGCTTATTGATGTCGATCGGTACGTTTATTTCGATTTTGATTCAGCCGTTCTGGGGGATGGTCGTTGACCGTTTTCAGCAGATGCGGCTTGTACTGATGTTAAGTGTAGCGGTGCCTGCGTTGTTGTCGGTATTTTATCAGAGTCCGTATTTTATCGTATTAACGATCATTTATACGATCTCGATGGTATTCGCGGCTACACAGGCACCGATGGCGGATTCATATGCGCTAGTCGCTGCACAGAAGGCGCATACGACGTATGGGGCGATTCGTTTTCTCGGTAGCCTCGGCACCGCAGCAGGTAGCTATTTGGGTGGATTGTATGTGAGTCGGATCGATGTGTCATTGATCTGGATTCCGTTTCTCGTGTTCAATCTGCTTGCAGCGGTATTAACGTTTACCTTACCGCGTCGTTCGGATGAGAGTCGTGTGCTTCAACAATCGCTATCTACGGGCATTCGTAGCTTACTCGGGAATCGTCTGTTTCTATGCTTTCTCGGTGGCTGTTTGCTGGTCAATCAGACATTGACCGCCTTTAACTCGTATTTTGTACTGTCATTTGAACAAGCAGGCGGCACGCTGGAATTGGCAGGGGTAGGGTTATTTATCGCTTCGGCAGCGAATATTCCAGCGATGCTGATTGCTGCGCGTGTCATTGCACGCTATGGGCATGAACGGATGCTGCTCATTGCGGCTTTTGCTTATATTTTACGGTGGGGGATTCAGTACGTCTTTCCGGTGCCGTGGGTGATGATCGCTGTGCAATTGCTGCATGGGCTATCGTTTGGATTTTTCTATATTTCGGCGGTGGAGTATGTATCGCGCATCGCGTCCAGACATATGCAGGCGACCGCACAAAGCATTTTCAATATGGTGTTTGTCGGTCTGGCTGGCATCGCGGGCAATCTGCTGAACGGGTATTTGCTAGAAGCAGGCGGCGCCGCAGCGATGAACCTGTCCTGTATTATTAGTGCGGGACTGGGTGCGGTATTGCTCGGCTATGTGGCGAGTCGTAGTCGGGAGCATACACCAGTGCTCGGTTAAGCGCTACGATTAGATGTATGATGTATTAAATGTATTAAATATATTAGATGTGATGGAAGTTAGAATGACGTTGAGATTTCGGCTACGGATTGTATTTGTGCATACATTCAGCATAGATAGCAAAAGAATCTATACCCCAAGCCTATTTACAACAAAATATCCATAATAAAGCCAGTCTGCACCGATGCAGACTGGCTTTACGTGTAAGCCTGATAAGCTGCGGTTCGCTTGAAGCGAATTACAGCTGTAGCCTATCGCCTGGATGTAGCACTTTACCGACTCCCGGCTCCAGCAGCTCGGCAAAATCATACGGATCTTGCTTGAAGAAAGGAAATGTATTGTAGTGTACGGGTACAACAGCTTTCGCTTTCAGCCATTCAGCAGCAAGGGCGGCATCCTGCGGTCCCATCGTATGCCGATCACCGATCGGTAGGAAGGCCAGATCGATCTGATCCAGCTCACCAATTAGTTTCATATCGGAAAATAAACCGGTGTCGCCAGCATGATAAATCGTTTTATTTTCGGCGGTGAACAAAATGCCTGTAGGCATACCGGTATAAATAATGGTTTTGGTCTTATGATCGGTATAGCTGGAGCTATGGAATGCCTGGGTTAATTTGACCCGACCAAAGTCAAACCAGCTTGCGCCACCGATGCTCATCGCATGCGTTCGTACCCCTTGCCAGCTAAGCCAATCGCACAACTCGGCAGAAGCGATCACGAGCGAATTGTTGCGTTTGGCGATCTCGACCGTATCGCCCACATGATCCCCATGACCATGCGTTAATAGGATAACATCTGCTTTCACATCGGCGGCTGCAATGTCCGCTACCGGATTGCCGGTCAGAAACGGGTCGATAAAGATGGTTGTGCCTTGCGTCTCAATCTGTACAACTGAATGACCATGATACGTAACGTTCATAAAATAGGCTCCTTTCACATAAGGACGGTGCACACGAGCAAGCGTTAAAATGTTTGTGCAAGCTGGCGTGCAGCTTCAATCGCTTGCTGCTTTATTTCTGGAGCACGTGCTGGCGTGTACGAGATGCCTTCAATCAGGATGCTTTCTACATCATGTACACCGATAAAACCGAGTACATTTTTCAAATGGCGATTGCCATTTTCCATATGCTGCATTGGGCCTTCGGCATAGATGCCGCCGCTAGCTTGAATATGCAGTGCTTTTTTGTTTTGTAATAGACCGACAGGGCCGTTTTCGGTATATTTGAACGTTTGTCCACGCATACAGATCGCATCGATATATGTTTTCATAACAGGCGGGTACGAGAAGTTCCACATTGGGTTCACAAAAACGTATTTGTCTGCTGTCATAAACTGGTTGAGTATCTGGCCAAGCTTTGTCATTTTATCCTGTTGCGATACGGTCAGATCAGCCGCAGCTATGCCCTGACCGAGCTTGCCCCATGCCTCCAGCACTTCGGCATCAATATGCGGAATATCCGCATCGTACAGGT
This sequence comes from Paenibacillus wenxiniae, assembly GCF_039822605.1. Lineage (NCBI taxonomy): Bacteria > Bacillati > Bacillota > Bacilli > Caryophanales > Paenibacillaceae > Paenibacillus > Paenibacillus wenxiniae. Next base: position 390,963 of record NZ_JBCGUH010000005.1, on the reverse strand, counting down.
CTAGATGCTTGATCTCGTCCGCTGGATGAGCGTGCTTATATGCCTGAACGAATTGTTCGCCTACAGCGAGACTATACGAGGTAGGTGCTTCCCCCGGGTGTGCAGTAATGTATAACAATGTAGCCATGATGTAACATCCTCTCTTCATTTGTTTGTTTTCATCGAAATATATCGTTGGTGGAGAGCTAAACTATTGGTCATCCCACCTATTCGAATGCGCAGACCGCAGCTAGATTACAATGCGAACTGCGCGAACCCATTACCATACGACCAATTATCGCGGGTAACCTCGATTAAATTGATGAAAATATCTTCTTTACGCAGTTGAAGCTGCCCATGCAATTGTTCTGCCAGCGCCTCGTAAAATTGCTTTTTGACCTCTGTTGGACGTCCTGCATTAAGCGTAATTTGAATAATGAGCAGATCATCGGTACGCGCAATATCGAGACAGGTTGGATCGTAGTGAAAGTGATCGGCTTCATATTCGTCTAGCATTATAAAACGGTCGTTAGCCGGTACATTCAGCTGTTCGACAATGGTACTAGCAACCAGTGATTTGATTTGCTCCTTCGTGTCGGTATGACGACCTTTGAGCATGGAAATACGTGTTAATGGCATCGTGTTTGCTCCTTTATCGGGGGTTTGAATGTCATAGGCTCATATTATCCGTTAAAATAATAAAAACGAATGTAGATAAGTTCGTGTTTGTTCGTGTAGACACGAATTCATATAGTGGAGTACAGCTGAACAACTGCTCCTCAATTTTAAATAGCGGGTGGTAAAAAGGATGAATGAACATGTGGAAAAGGAATGGCCCGCCGATATGATCAAAAAGCTACGTACTCGTCCTGCTGCTCATCAGCTCCAGCAGAAAATGCGTCAGGTGGATCTCGCGAAGCAGGTAGGCGTAGACCCGCGAACGGTACAGCAATGGGAAAATGGAGATCGCACACCGGGCAGTAGTAGCTTAAAAAGATTGATCGGGGTATTTTTGCAGGCAGGTAAATTCGTAGTCGATGCGGAGATGAAAGAAGCTAGATTATTATGGGATACGGTAAAGCAGATGGCAGAAGCGCGTTCCTTAACCGGGCGGGAGTTCGCATCGTTTGATGAGGCATGGTTTGCCGGGCTACTTGAAGCCTATCAGCAGACTAACACGATGACGAACGCGGAATCGTTACAACGTCTGGCGATCATGCCGAATGAGCGAGCTATGGATCGGGTAAGCCAGCATTCCCATCGCTCAACAGGCAATCTCCCCCAGCAGGCGGCACTATTTATCGGGCGTGATGCACATATGCAAACTATACGGCTCATGCTGGAAAAAGGGCAGGTCGTGTCCATCGTCGGTTCGGGCGGAATCGGTAAAACCGCACTTGCGATCCATATCGCCCATCAGATGAAAGAGCAATATCCAGACGGCGTATGGCTGCTGGAATTAGCAACGCTGCAAGATGCCGATTTGCTTAATCATTATGCGCTGTCTGTGCTGGGTCTACAGCATCAACCGGAACGCTCCGAATTGGACATTGTGCTTCAGTATATTGAAGAGAAACGCATTTTATTTATTTTGGATAATTGTGAGCATTTGCTGGATGCCGGAGCAGCATTGATTGAGACATTCATCGCTGCAAATCCGCAGCTCCGTTTGATCGTAACAAGCCGTGAATCGCTGAATATCGCTGCGGAGCAGGTATATCGTTTACCACCGCTTACCGTACCGAAAACCGATGACATCGCCAGTCCGATTGCCGAACAAATCGTTACCTCAGAATCGGTACAGCTATTTGTGGCACGATTGCAGCTGGTTCATCCACACCATCATCCAACTGTGCAGGAGATGCACGCGATTGAGAACATCTGTCGTCGTCTGGAAGGGATTCCGCTGGCGATTGAACTGGCAGCGGCGCGGCTAACTATTTTATCGATCGAGCAGATTGCCGAGCGCCTGACGCAGTTGTTGACCTTTTTAAAAGGAGGACGGCGGACAGCGGCTCCACGTCAGCAGACGCTCAAGGCGACGATCGATTGGAGCTATTCGCTGCTTGATCGTAAGGAGCAGCAGTTATTACAGCGTTTGAGCGTGTTTGCACGGAACTTTACATTAGATGCGGTAGAGGCGATTTGTGTACAACGTGAGCCGGAGGAACAGGCTGATCATCCGATCCAGCAGGAAGAAATCATCGATCTGTTATCCAGTCTTGTAAACAAGTCACTTGTGATGCGTGAACAGCAGTATGAAGCTGGACCTGTTCGGTATAGCATGCTGGAAACGATACGGGAGTATGCACACCATCAGCTTTATGATGAAGCGTCGACAGCTTCTATTCAGGACGTATATATCGCGCATGCAAGTTATTATGATGTATTAATTAGACAGCTATCATTCACATTTCGCACGAGCGAGCGAGATCAGTGTCTACAGCAGACTCGTCTGGAATACAGCAATTTGAGTATAGCGATGCAGCGAGCATATCAAGGCATTTTAAGCGAGAACAGCGGTATGCGTATCGCTTCGTCGTTGTACTGGTTCTGGCTACATGAAGGGATGGGGAATGAAGGCTTATTGTGGCTGAGTCGCTTTTTGGATCATGACAGTCAGCTGGGAGCGTATGATCGAGAAGCGCTAGCTACGGCTTATCATGGACAGGGCGTCATTCAATTTGTACTGGTGCATCTGCCAGAGGCCTATCAATCTGTCGAACAAAGTATAATACTCTCTCACAGCGAACACTATAATGTCATACACTCTGCTTCGCTGCGGCTACTGTCCTTTATTCGTATGCATCAGCAAGAGCTAGATCAAGCCGTTGTACATGCGGAGGAAAGTATACAGATGGCTCGCCAGCATGGAGATGTGTGGAATCTGGCAAGCTCGTTACATGCACTGGGACGTATGAAGCTGTTGCTGGGCGAAGTAGAGTCGGGCACCATGTTATTAAAAGAAAGTATTCACTACTTTAAGCAAGCAGATGATCGCTGGGAGCTATCCGGGCCTTATGAGAGCCTCGGATATGCTGCCCTGCAAGCAGAGCAATTTCAGGAAGCGATTGATTATTTTAAAAAAAGTATTTCGATCAGTCAGATCTACAAAGGTACATGGGTGTTAATTCGTAGTCTGGAAGGGCTGATTGCTGCTCTGTATGCTACGGAAAGATATCGAGAGACAGCGATGTTGATTCATGCGGCTCAGCGATATCGTCAACAGGAGCAGATGATGGGCGAACAGCCAGATGGAATCGATATGGAGCAGATGGATCTGGAAGTGAACAAGCAGCTTACCGAGCATGAGCAGCGGGAAATCCGATTACTGTCCGATCACCTGTCCAGAGAACGCCTGGTAGCATACTGTTTGGAATTATAGCGCTCCATATTATCCCATAATAAGTCGATAATGTATGGTAAGAGCATATTGCAGAAAGTTTATCCGCAAATTTGTGTAAATCACTCTACAGAATACGCAGAAAAGTATAGAATAAAAAAGAACTGGAACTTTTCTGCGTCATATTTGATAGCATCATCCAAATAACAATCCTATCGAAAAACGGATAAAGAGTACATCTATAGAAAGAAACCTACCGTGCATTTAACGTACCTGTTGAAATCGATGGACAGCGTATGCTGGGGAAGGGGGAAGTCCATTGTTGTCAAAAAACTGGTATCGGCGGTTGCTATTATCGTATTTTCCCATTTTTCTACTGACGATTTCGATGCTCATTTTCCTATCATTTATCGTCATCAATGAGATTTCCAAAAAAGAAACCGCTCGTGCGGATCGCATCTCGACTAGTTATATGATCGATACGATGGAGCGATCGGTACAGGAAATTGAGATGGATGTATTGCGTGATGTGGAAACGTCACCCCTATATGATGAATTTCTAGCGGAGCGAAATACAGGGAATACAGGTGTGACGTATCAAGTCGTGGAGCATTTACGTCAGTTAATGGACAACAATGAGTTGCTGGAATCAGTGTATGTGTACCGCGATTCGGATCGCAGCGTATTGACTGTACAGGGACTGCAATCGTTGACCGGTTTTCGTGATGAAGCGTTTATCGATCGTGCTTTGAAAGAGCCGGAACAGCAAGGTTGGTCAACTATGCGTTCCTTTGCCGAGATGGGCGGGGATAAGCAACGTCAGGTCATTAGTATGCACAAGCGTCTACCGCTTCCTTTTGGCGATCAGGGCATGATCGTTATTAATGTGAGCGTTTATGGCATGCAGCAACTGGCAGCATCGATGGTGAATAGCCAGGTATCGTTTTTGGATATTACCGATGCGGCAGGTCAGCAGATTTATCCGCCTGTGATGACGGAAGAGGATACGTTTGAGCATGACCAACCGTTAACTGTGCTGCGCTCGCAGCGTCTCGGTTGGACGATGGAGAGTGGTTTGCGTGCCGGGCAGTTATTTGCCTGGGTATCGGTCATTTCGTATATCTGGGTACTGATCGGTGTACTCGTCGTACTGGCATCGATCGCCTACATTATTTATATCACCCGCAAAAATTACAAACCGATTCAGGTGATGATGCAGCGGATCGACTCGCTGCAATTGTCCGCTCATGATTCACCGCGTAAGGATGAAATGGCGCTGATTGATCAGGCGTTGGAGAGCTTGATCGAGCAAACGGTCGATTATGAGCGTCAGCATCATGAGAACCTGCTCATCCATCGCCGTCGTCTGTTTATGAACTGGATTGAAGGGGAGCCACCGGAACAATTGCCTCAGGAATTGGAGCGATTGCGGATTTTTCCGGAGCTAAACGGTCGAACAGGCGTCGATGAAGCGCTCACGTATACATGTATCGTGGCTGAAATTCAAGATTATCATGCGTTTCGCGAAAAGGGTAACTCACAGGAGCATAATACGCTCAAGCTGGCGCTAACCAATGTATTTCAGGAGCTGGCGCAGCAGGATGGCGTGTATGGTTGGTCGGAATGGATCAGTGCGCGTCGTGCTGGCATTATTATTGCAGGTGAAGGCGATGCACGTCAGTGGACAAGATTGTTATTTTCCCTTGCTGCGGGTAGTCGAGAATGGGTGGAGCATAATCTGCATTTACCGATGATCTTTGGTACGGGTGTGACGGTAAAGCAAGTGTCTCAGCTACATCTGGCGTATGATACAGCAGTGGAGTCGATGAAATATTCGATGACGCTTGGACGAGATGGAGTGGTCATGTACAGCGATCTGCCGGAAGGCGGCGAGCCAGATAGCTATCGTTACTTGCAATCGATCTCCGATTGGATCAAAGAATTCCGCCTGCGTCAGCCGGAATGGCGTGATCACCTGCAACAACTACTCGGTAAGCTAGAGGAAGACGTGCTGCGCGATGATAGCATACGCTCGCTCGTACTGTCCTTGCTGCAAATGCTGAATCGCGAGCTGGAGGGCATGTCGGAATCGCTGGATCGCCTGCTGGCGAGTGAGCAGGCAGAGGCGGTCATGGAACAAATCGCTCATGCTGAGACGGTTGATGAACTACAGCTCGCATTAATGCCTTATTTGGAACAGTTATATCGCGTTTATGAAGAAGCAGGCGACTCTACCAATCAACGCGCGCTTATTGGTGATATGAAGGCTTATATGGAGGCGCATTTTGCGAATCCCGATCTGTCTCTGAATCATCTGAGCGAACGCTTTAATGTGACACCCAAATACGTCAGCCATCTGTTCAAAGCCGAACTGGATGTAAAATTTATTGATCTGCTTGTCCAGCTTCGCTTACAGCGTGCAGAGGAATTGCTGCATTCCACCGAGGATACGATTCAAAATATCGCTATTCAAGTCGGCTATGCCAACTCGATTACATTCGGCCGTGTATTTAAACGTATTATCGGTGTGACGCCTGGTGATTATCGCAAGCTCAAAATGAAGCCGGGCAGTCTAATTTCACCACCAGGTGAACAACGCAAATAAACGGATATTGGGGTTGGCGCAGAGGATAAAGTATATCGCTTATAGTCATACAATGAATAGCAACTGTTAATTCGTGAGTAATATAGAATGGATCGATATTGATCAATCTAAGGTTAAGTTCTGATCAACTGATGATAATCATATATGGTAATAAAGCGAATATAGCGTCAATAAACAGTCAATAAACCAAATTTTATACCTCAAAAGAAGCGTGTCCGATGTGACATGCTTCTTTCGTCATGTTCCGAAAAGCCCGCTGTTATGCGGTTTGTGAGCTGCTGAAAATAGTTTATCCGTTGAATTTGGTTAATCACATCAAATGTAAGCGTTTTCTATAGTAGTTTATCGAAGGAATCAAGTTTATTGAGAATTTTAAATTGAGAATGCCATAATTGGGGCAACCCTAAATGGAACACATGAAAATTACGCTAGTTCGGAACAGTCATAACTCATAAGGGGAAAAGCCGATAAAAGGGGATGGAAAAATGAAAGCGTATTCAGGTAAGAAGTGGATGAAGGGACTCACCGGCACGATGCTCGCGGTTATGCTCGCAGGCACTACCGTACTGGCAGGCTGCTCAAGTTCAGGAAGTGATGCTGGAGCAACTACGACAGATGGCAAATCGGTATTAAAAGTTGAAGTGTTTGATCGCGGCAACTCGCCAGCGGGTTCTACCATTACGAATAACTACCTGACCAAACTCGTTAACGAGCGCTTCGGTGCACCGAATAAAATCGATGTACAATATGTACCGATTCCCCGTTCGGAAGAGCTGCAAAAGCTGAACGTACTAATGGCGAGCGGTGGCGATGTACCGGATATCGTATTCACTTACGATCAGGGCACATTTAACCGTTACGCACAGCAAGGCGGTTTGACTGATCTGACGGATTTGCTGAACCAGTACGGTCCGAACCTGAAAAAGTTCCTCGGCGATGAGACACTGGCTTACGGACAAATTGAAGGTAAACAATACGCCATTCCGGGCAAACGCTCTGTACTTGGCAAATACGCTTCGTATATTCGTCAGGACTGGCTGGATACATTAAAAATGCCAATGCCACAAACGACAGACGAGCTGTACAGCACACTGAAAGCATTTAAAGAGAAAGACCCGGGTAAAGTGGGCAGCGGATTGATTCCATTCGCGATGACGATTGAACCGGCACAGTATGAGCCGCTACTCTGGTCATTTATCAAACAACCACTGACCGATGAGCAAAAATATGCAATGACGCAAAAGCTCGGCTCGCGTGATTATCCAACCTTGCTGCCAGGCTTCAAAGACGGTCTGAAATTCATGAATACGCTATACAACGAAGGCATGATCAGCCGTGATTTCAGTCTGGATAAGGATAAAAAGCAGTTTGGGCAGGATATCCAAAATGGCAAAGTGGGCTTCTTCACGGAAGATGCAGGCAACCCGTACTACGCTAACGGCACATACGAAAACCTGCAAAAGAACGTAAAAGGCGCTGTACTGACACCAACCGACGTGTTCACAAACAACGAAGGCAAACACATCAAGCCACAATACGCTCCAAACGGTCTGTACATTATGATTCCAAAATCAAGCACAAAAGCTGTTGAAGCGATCAAATATCTGGACTGGATGGCATCCGGCAAAAACGTATTCGATATGCAAAATGGTGTAGAAGGCGAAAACTATACACTTAAAGATGGCTTGCCTGTCATTAAAGAAGATGCAGCGGCTGATGTAACGAACCGCATTTACAACTATGGTGATATGGTCATTATCGCTAACGGTAAAATCGTCGGTACGGAACAACAAAACAATGATGCTTACATTATGCAAATGCCGGAGAAATATCAGGCAGATATGCGGAAATCGGTCGAGATTTCGAACAGCGACACATTCCCACCGATCAACTTCAACAAACCGATTGAATCGGAAGCGAAATATGGTAGTGCCTTGCAGGATAAATTCGATCAGCTCGTTGTAAAAGCGACAATGGTCACACCGGATCAATTCGATGCTACGTACGATTCTCTGTTAAAAGATTATATGAGCAGCGGTGGACAGGCGATTCTGGATGAGCGTACAAAAGCATTTCAAGAAGGCGCATATAATAAATAATCTTTCGAAATGATGAATTATTATAGTTGCTTATAACTTATACGTTGTCTGTAGCCACACTACAATAAATAACATTAATATAACATTAAAAGTTATTTATAAAATGCAGTGTGGCTACAAAACGCATGATATCAGCGATTTCTCATGCTATGTTTATACTCGGAAACAAGTTTATTGAGCCTTTTTATACTTGAATGCCATAATGAGGACATCCCGAACACGAGATTATGACAGGAAAATTAACTTGTCCAGTCATTAAAGTTAAAGAGGGAGAAAAGTGAATAAAGGGGTTGGAACAATGAAATTGGTTTCTGGTAAAACATGGTTTAAGGGCTGGTCGGGTATTATGCTGGCAACGGTACTCGCAGGTACGACTGTACTCGCTGGTTGTTCCAGTTCAGGTAGTGAAGCTGGCGCAACTACAGCGGATGGCAAGTCAGTACTGAAAGTTGAAGTGTTTGACCGTGGTAATTCGCCGGCAGGCTCGACAATCAGCGACAACTATATGACGAAGCTGGTTAATGAGCGTTTTGGTGAACCTAACAAAATCGATGTTCAATACGTACCGATCCCGCGTTCGGAAGAGTTGCAAAAGCTGAACGTACTGATGGCAAGTGGCGGCGATGTACCGGATATCGTATTTACTTACGATCAAGGCACATTTAACCGTTACGCACAGCAAGGCGGTTTGACCGATCTGACGGATCTGCTAAATCAGTACGGTCCGAACCTAAAAAAATTCCTCGGTGAGGATACACTCTCCTACGGACAAATCGAAGGCAAACAATTCGCCATTCCGGGCAAACGTTCGGTGCTTGGCAAATACGCTTCTTATATTCGTCAGGACTGGCTCGATGCACTCAAGCTGCCCGTACCGCAAACAACCGATGAACTGTATACAACATTGAAAGCATTCAAAGAGAAAGACCCAGGTAAAGTGGGTAGCGGATTAATTCCATTTGGGATGACAATCGCTCCGGCACAATATGAGCCATTGCTCTGGTCATTCGTTCAGCAGCCGCTGACCGATGAACAGAAGTACACACTGACCCAAAAGCTCGGTTCCAGCGATTATCCAACGTTGCTGCCAGGCTTTAAAGATGGTCTGAAGTTTATGAACAAACTGTACAACGAAGGCATGATCAGTCGCGACTTCGGTCTCGATGAAGACAAAAAGCAACTGTGGCAGGATGTGCAAAACGGTAAAGTTGGTTTCTACACAGAGGATGCAGGCGAGCTGTACTTCACGTACAACGGAACGTACAAAAACCTGCAAGCGAATGTGAAAGATGCAAAGCTGACACCAGCCGATGTGTTTACGAACAACGAAGGCAAACATGCGAAGCCAGAATATGCTTCGAATGGTCTGTACATTATGATCCCGAAATCGAGCAGCAAAGCGGTAGAGGCGATCAAGTATCTGGACTGGATGGCATCTGGCAAAAATCTGTTCGATATGCAAAATGGCGTAGAGGGTGAAAACTACACTTTAAAAGATGGTGTACCTGTAGCCAAAGAAAATGCTTCGACTGAAGCGCAAAACCGTCTGTACAACTATGGGGATATGGCAATTATCGCCAATGGTAAAGTGGCAGGTACAGAAGAGCAAAATAATGACGCTTATATTATGCAAGTACCGGAAGAGTACCAGGCAGCGATGCGCAAATCGGTTGAAATCTCCAATACGGATACGATCCCACCGGTGAACTTTAACAAACCGATTGAAGCGGAAGCGAAATATGGTAGTGCACTGCAAGATAAATATTCACAGCTGATCGTTAAAGCAACAATGGCGCCAACAGCACAATTCGATACAACGTATGATGCTCTACTCAAAGATTATATGAGCAGCGGTGGACAGGCGATTCTCGACGAGCGCACCAAAGTATTCCAAGAGGGCGGCGCTAACAAGTAATTGATTTGCACAGGATTGATCGTAAGGATTGGAAGTCGCCTGGTTTACAGGCACAGGCGGCTTCCCTATTTATAAGCTGAAAGGGGAGTACGACAGTGAAGACGTCCACCTACCTGAGAAGATACTGGCAGCTGTATTTCCTGCTCATTTTACCGCTCGCTTACTTTGCCATTTTCAAATATGGACCGATGTATGGCGTACAGATTGCATTTAAAGACTTTAACTTTTTCCAGGGCATTAACGGCAGTGAATGGATTGGTTGGGATGGCTTTCGAGAGGTTTTTCAAAACCAGGATTTTTATCGTACTCTTCGCAATACACTGATGTTGAATATTCTGGACCTGATCGTTTCGTTCCCGGCACCGCTGATCCTTGCGATTATGCTGTATGAGGTTAAAACGGTGTGGTTTAAGAAACTTTCGCAGACCATTCTCTATATTCCGCACTTTATCTCTTGGGTTATTATCGGCGGTATCGTGTATCAAGTGTTTGGCACGCAATCTGGTTTTATTAACAATCTGTGGGTATCGATGGGCTTCCAGCCGATTCCGTTTCTGACAGATCCGAACTACTGGCTGATCACCTACTTGCTGACTGGTGTATGGCAAAGCGCAGGCTGGGGGACGATTTTGTACCTTGCTGCTCTGACCGGTATTAACAGAGAGCTGTATGAAGCGGCAGAAGTTGATGGTGCTACACGGATGCGTCGTATCTGGCATATTACCTTGCCGGGACTGCGTCCAACGATCATTACGTTGCTCATTATCAACCTCGGTAACATGGTAACGATCGGCTTTGAACGTCCTTATGTTATCGGTAACGTTGCCGTGCAAGAATATTCCGACGTGCTGAGTACATTCGTCTACCGGATCGGTTTGGAATCCGGACAATATACGCTGGCGACCGTTGTGGGTCTGTTCCAGGCGATTGTTGGACTCATTTTCGTATTAGGTGCAAACTTTGCAGCGAAGAAAACGACCGGGGAGGGGATTTTGTAATGGCAGAAGCAGCTCGCGTTAATGAAACGGATCGTATCAAAGTGAAGCCTAACGTCAGCCGTAGTGACCGCGTCTTCGATATTGTAAATATGACGCTCATTGCTGTATCCGTACTGATCTGTATTTTCCCTTTTATCCACGTGCTCGCAATCTCGCTTAGCTCGTCGCGCCCGATTATGTCAGGTGAAGTTACGTTATTCCCAAAAGAATTCACGATTGAAGCGTATGTAAAAGTGTTCAGTGATCCGTCGATGATTCGTTCGCTTGGCTTTACGGTCATGCTGACTGCGGTCTTTACTCTGTTCTGTATGGTGATGACGATTGCGGCAGCTTATCCGCTGTCCAAATCGAATCTGAAAGGTCGCGGCTTCTTTATGGTCGTGATCATCATCACGATGTTCTTTAGTGGTGGTATCATTCCAGAGTACATTCTGGTGCGTAACTTGCACCTGCTTGACACGATGTGGGCACTCGTCCTGCCGGGCTTGATCAGTCCATTTTATCTGATCATTATGATCTCGTTCTTTAAAGGGATACCGGACAGCTTGGAAGAAGCGGCAGAGATTGATGGCAGCAGTCATTTCCGTACATTGCTCCGCATTATTTTACCGTTGTCGATGCCGGTTATTGCAACGCTCAGTCTGTTCTATGCGGTTGGACGCTGGAATGGATTTATGGACACGCTCATGTACATTAACAGTCCAGAGCTGTATCCGCTACAATTGAAGCTGTATCAACTGATCCAGAACAATATGGCAACCGAACTGATGCGTAATGAGGTTGCGGGTACAGCCAATATGATGCCGGAAAGTCTAAAGGCGGCGAGTGTTATTTTCGCAACGGTGCCGATTCTGATCGTATATCCGTGGTTGCAACGCTACTTCGTTAGCGGTGTAATGCTCGGTGCGGTTAAGGGTTGATTAGGCATAAAACTACAATTTCATAGCACAAACGATAGTCAGGATCGCGGCTTCCCGTACAGGGGGCCGCATCCTTTTTACTACGGAGGTGCGGTCTGAGGACAGAAAACAGACGGACCTTACGATATAGAGAGAAGGAAGGGTTGACGATGTACACATCCAAAGGCGAATATTCATTTTCTACATGTTGGAACATTAAGCGTCATCCCGATCATGGAGCGGCGATGATCGAGGAAATCAAAGAGCTGGGCTTTCAATATGTCGAGCTAAATTACAATGTGACCCGTGACATGTTACAAACGATCGAGCCGATGATTGAGCGCGGACAGATCGGCGTGTCGAGTGTGCATAATACATTTCCGCATACGCCTGATCCGGATTATGGTACCGATTCGGTATTGCTCGGCTTTGAAGACAAAGAGAAACGCAAAAAGGCAATCGATCTGCTCGTTGGTTCAGCGGAATATGCACATCGCTATGGTGCCAAAGCCGTTGTAGTACATCCGGGTGAGGTGCCATTTGCTTATAATATCGATGAAGAACTGAAAGGCATTTACCACGATCAAGGCAAGGACTCCCCTGCTTATCAGAAGCTATGGTCGGAAATGCTGGAGCGACGTGAACGTCTGGCGGCAACGTATCTGGAGCGCATTCAGCATAGTTTGGAGGAAGTGTGTGATCGTGTAGTATCGAAAGGCTATGATGTGGCGTTTGGTATCGAAACACGTTCGCGCTGCTATCAGATGCCTACGCTTTCCGAAGCGAAAACGGTACGCGAACGGATGAAGGGCGCACCGGTCTATCTTTGGTATGATATCGGTCACGGGATGATGATGGATCGGATGGGACTGTACCATAATGCAGAAGAAGCGAATGCGATGAAGGAAGATATTATTGGCGTCCACATTCATGAAACGCTAGGATTATCCGATCACTGGTGTCCGTATGTGCATAGCGGTGATATGGAATTTTTCGATCGCTTTCTTGATATTATCGATCATGCGCCGGTCAAAGTGTATGAGTTGAAAGCAGCCTGTCAGCCGCATGAAATTGATGAAAGTCATAAGCTGCTCATGAGCAAAATCGCTGCGCGCAAACTAGGCAGCACGAAAGGAGTATAACCGATGCAGACGCTGGATAAGCTGGTCAATCTGAATGAAGAATGGGTGGAGCTTGGCATGCATCGGCAAGTGATGGAAGCGGAGAGTCGCTACTATGGCGGTGTTATCGATGTGACAAACGGCATCGCCTGGCCGAATCATAGTGTAGGCACGCCGGTCTGGATGGCGGTGTGGACAGCAGCGCTAGTCAATCGGGATTCGGTTTATTATCACAATGCCGATTTGCTGAAGCGATTGGAGCTGGCTTCTAACTATATGCTCCGTTTTCAGCATGCGGATGGCTCCATCTCGCCTGGCTGGACAAACTTTCATTCGCCACCGGATACAGGCTTTGTGATCGTCGGTTATGCTCAACTGTATATGTTGCTAGCACGCGAAGCATGGCCGGAGGCGCAGGAGACGATAGCCAATATGCGTTTGTTTCTGGAACGTACGATTCCGGTAATGTTGACCGGCGGCTGTCATACACCCAATCATCGCTGGGTGTTATGTGCGGCGCTTGGATTTTTATATCGGATCTTTGCAGATGTACGGCTGCCACAGCGCGCAGATGAATGGATGGCGGAAGGAATGGACATTACGCCAGATGGTGAATGGACCGAGCGTAGCAATGGGATTTACAATGCGGTGAGCGATGTGATGCTGATCCATGCGGCACGTGAGTTAAATCGTCCAGAGCTACTTGATCCGGTACGACATAATCTGGAGATGATGATGTATCTGATCCATCCGTCCGGTGAGGTTGTGACCGATTATTCGGGACGTCAGGATTTTGGACAGCAGTTTACGATGGAAAGCTATCTGTTATCGTATTATCTGATGACTACGATTGATCATGATCCACGCTTTGCGGCGATGGAGCAGCTGGCGGCAGATGCGGTGCAGGAAACATTTAGCTGTGCCAACAATCCATTGATTGGGATGTTGCTCTACCCGCGCGCAGAAGAAGATGAAGTGCAACCTGCTCAGTTGCCGCACAACTATCGTCGTATGATCAATGGCGAATTCGGTCGCCAGCAGTATGTAGCAGGCATTCCTGCGGCCGGTCATCACAATGCGATTCGGTATAGCCGTCCACATCTGGATTTTGGTGCACCTGTACTGCGCATGCGTCATGAACAGACGAGCCTGACGATGATGACGGAAACATCTTCTATGCTGGCGCTTCGTCATGGGAAAGTGCAGTTGCTTGGTTTGCAGCTAGCATCGTATTTTGGTCCGGGCTTTGTACCGATGCAGACACTGGAAGAAACGGCTAGCGGATACAAGCTGACCGCGGTTTATCACAAAGGCTACAATGCCCCGATTCCGACAGAGCAGCTGCCACGTTCGGCTACGGACGATGTGAGTCCGTGGTATTTGCTACCCCATCAATTTCGCGCATCGACGCATACATGTGAATATCGTGTAGAGGTGGAAATGGTTGAGCAGGTAGGTGGAATCGATCTGTACATTCGTTCAACCGAGCCAGCGGAAGTGATGACACAGCTGTCGTTTATTTTCGGCAGCGAGTCCCATCTCATTGCAGAAGATGGTGAACTGGAGCCGATAGTGGAGAATAAAGTAGCCTTTTGGAAGGATGGACTGATCCGTGTAGAAAGCGGTGAGGACTGGATGGTACTGTCCGGTGGTGCAGGCGAGCACAAGGCAACGTCGGTGCGAGAAGCTTCCTATCCATTGGATTGTCGCACATTGCTGGTGAACCTGATGACACCGTTTGAACATAAAATTAGCATTCGGCTGTCGCCTGGAACGAGTATGGATAGCGAAACGCGGGCGCTACAATGGTTGGAGCGTCAGCAAGGGGAAGATATCGACTCCATCGTATAGGTCAGGTCAAAACTTTAATTGTAAAAGCCGCATGAGATCAGGGTTTCCTGTCTATGCGGCTTTTGCTTTGTAGGTAATGTCTATTTAATTGGATGATGAAGAGTCGGATAGGGAACGAATGTCGCGTTCGTTTAAACCCGTTGCTTCACTGATGGTTTGTATGTCTAATCCTAGCTTCAATAAGCGTAATGCTGTTTGCTGAATGCCTTTCTCAATTCCTTTCTCAATGCCTTGCTCTATGCCTTTCTCTATGCCTTGCTCGATTCCCTTTTCGATCCCTTCTTCCAAGCCACGTTCCATTCCAGCCTTAAAACCGTACAATTCTGCATTTTTGGCTGCTTCCATTAAGGAAGCCTGGTCGTGAAGGAATTTTTGCCGGGCTTCATAACGCATGCGTGCTTCCTGATCCTGACTGAGAAATTCCAGCGTATCCATCGCTTTTTTGAGCTTGGGTTCGTTCATCGTTAGTACCTCCCATTGGTCTGGTGTTACGCCTTTTAGAAATAGTAGCCAGTTGGCTAATCCGCCCTGTTCTAAATGGACAGATTGAGCATTCAACTTGGGCAATTCCAAAAAATGAATCTCAATATCGTCGATTAGCGTAATTCCTGTCTGATCTTCACGCAGATGAAATATACTATGATAAGGGTCATTTTTGAGTAGTGAAAAGTCTAAAATATTAATAGTTACACATCGTTTCAATGTACTGTACGACTGCCCTTCAACTAACTGCGAAGAATATAGCTTACTCCAATAAAATAAAGTGCGTTTTTCCATATCATAGCGATTAAATAACTGCATTTCAACATTAATCAGCTCCCCTTCTATCGTTCGCGCGCGAATATCCAGAATCGATTGCTTATCGAGGGGCGAGTCTTTTTCGATATAAGGATTGAGCACGATAATTTCCTGTAGTGGGGGTTGATGGGCTTCGGTAAATGTCCGGTTTAGAAAAGCAAGTAACACATCTTGATTCTCTTCACTACCGAAAATGCGTTTAAATAAAAAATCATTGCGGGGATCAAGCAGCTCCTTCATATACAAGCCTCCGTGTATGAATTTTGCTAAAAGAAACCTCGATAGTCAGGTGAGGTTACAGGTGGGGGATATGTAGGTAGGGTCTTTTTAGGTACTTTTATTTTAACGAGAAGTAAGATAAATCACAAGAACAAGTGTTCTTATTCGAGGTAAAAAAAAGCACTGAACATTCAAAGAGTATGAATGCTCAGTGCTATATTTATCATCCATCCTATAGCCGCCGTATCAATCGGCTAAACGCTTACTCAAATGCTTGTGCAGCGACTTCGCCAGCGCAGGCTCATCGAGTAATTGTCGCAGTGCAGGCGTGTCGCCTTTCTCTCCATACAGCACGCGATTGCAGTCGGCGATCGTTGTGCCATTGCCTTCGCGCTTTAACCATGTGAACGTATCGCCAGCCTGAATTGTACCTGGTATTAACACGCGAAAATAAAAGCCAGAGTAGCCGGTATCGCGCACGCGAAGGATCATTTCGCTACGTTCCAGATGAGCAGACAGCTTAAAGCAGGGCTGACGAGGTTGACTCACTTGAACCGTCGCCGTGCCAATCTGGTATGTATCGCCGATGCAGACATTCTGTTCTTGCAGCCCGTGCACGGTGAAGTTTTCGCCAAAAGCGCCTGCCTCGAATGGGCGATTCATTTGCTCCGTCCACCACGGATAATGATCGGCGGAGTAGACGCAGGCTGCTTTATCCGGGCCACCGTGGTTTTTTAAGTCGCCCTGGCCATCTTGCTCAATCCCGTCAGAACTGATGTGAAGCGGCTCGGAGGATGGGGTTTTGATAAAGCCGGTATAGACGGATTTGCCGTTCCATTCGACATCAAGTGGCATACCTGTATTCAAGGACAGCAGACGTGCGGATTGAGTATCCTTTGTTATAGATGTGTTCATATAAACTCCTTTGGCGTGAGATCGCAATATATTTTATGAGACGATGAAGGATTCACGGTGATTCCAGCTTTGTGTCTTGGCGATAATTGTATCATAATAATGAGTGGATACGATTTCAATAAATGATACTCAAACGCCTGGCGTTCTGGAGTTCAACATATAAAGGGGAGCATGATGGAAAGGTTATTTCGATTTGTGTATAGGATCATACTCTGTCTGCTCATTGCTAGTGCAGTTTTACCAGCGATCGTGAGCGATGGCGCGAGTGCCAGTCCGTATTTTAAACAGCATGTAAAAGATGATGCTGGGCTATTTACCGATAAAGATCTGGGGCGGATGAATCGCGCACTGGCGAATCATCATTACAAGCTGTATGTGATCACAGCATCTGGCTACACCGAGGAAGCTGGAATGAAGTTGGTCGATCAGCTCTATGATGAATTTGGTCTTGGCTCCAATGAGCTATTGTTGCTCATTACGACGAATCCGAATTTTGTGCATATGGCATTTAAAAATGATGAACTTGCCGCGCGCATTACAGCTAGCCGCGCAGGAAGCGTGCGTGGTGTGACCGATACGCAATTTGTACCGTATGCCAAAAATGGCGATGTGGCCGGCGGCGTCATTGCGATTAGTGAGTATATTAACGGATTAGGACCGGTGTCGGGGGAAGACGTGCAAGCAGCCGATGCGGAGGAAGGCACGCTTTCTCCGGCGACATCGGATATAGCGCAGCTGACAGGGCAGCAAAGTGAAAACTTGCATTATAAGCGTCAGCTTGTACTTCAGATCGGCGCAGCGGTGTTAATCTTGCTGTTACTTGCTACGGGAGCGTTCCTATTACGGCAATTATCTACACGGCGCAAGCTACTTCGACGCCGAACCGCCATCCAGCGCCGGATTAATAAAATCGAGCATCGGCTTGCCGTGCTGCTCGAATCGGATGCGCTGAATGCGGATATTTTGGCAAGCGGCGGTAGCAAGGATAAAAGTATGCTCCAATCGCAACTACGTCAGGAGTCGGAGCAGCAGCTTGCACACACCGAGCAATGCCGCTCTACTGTGCGTACCATTCGTCTGCCACTTCTATCGCTATCACGTGCCAGATTGGAACTTGGACGGCTAGAGCATGATTTGCTGCTTGTAGAGGAGCAGCTGGTGCCGCTGGAGCAGCAGCATGCGCTGCTTCATGGTACAGTCCCTGCGGAGGTGCTTGCTACAGTCAATCCTTCATCGACTATAGCTGCCGAGACGAACAAACTAGCAGAGGATGAAGGACAGCAGCAGCTTACAGCTCTATATCCTGATGCCGCTTATGATCTGGATTGGCTTGCAAACGAACTGGAGGCACAGATTGCTCATGAAGGACTTTATACGGGCGGAGAGGAAAATCCGTTAGCATTGCTGGAACGGGCACGCACCGATCAACAGCGGATGCGAAAGTTACAGACTCGCGGCGATCGCGATGGCGCACTGGCGGCGAAGCGCACACTGGATCGTCATATCCAGCAAGCACAGCGCCTATTACAGGATATGCTTCGTTTTCGCGAGCAGGCGATGCACGTATCCGAGGAAGCGGAACGAACGATCGAAGAATACGAATCGCTATCCGATTGGCATGCACGCGAATGGGCAAGACTGGAAGGACATTATGCGGTACATCATCTGCATGAGCAGCAGGAACGATATGACGATATGAAGCATCTGCTCCAGCGTATCGAACGACTTTGTCCGCAAATTGCCCACAATCTGCTTGGCAAGACGCCTCATTATGGACGTGCCTATGAGGATAGCTTGCAAATTAGCGCTGCCATTCAGCGGCTACAGGAGCAACGTCTGGCGCTGCTCAGCTACCCGGAAGAGCTGGATTTGCGTAAAAAGCTGGATATGGAGCGCTGGGAAGCACTTAGCAGTCATCATCGTGATATTGCCAGTCGTCTGAGCGAATTACCGTTGGATCATCTACAGGTTGAGCCGGTTCAGGAGCAAAGTTTTCAATCGCTGGAGCAAGCACGATTGCTATTGCTGGAAGAACCGATTGACCTGCATGCTGCTGAGCAGGCACTTGAAGTGATTGAGCAGCATTTGGAGCTGCTTATTCGTCAGTTTGAAACGGTGGATGCGACTATGCGCTTGGATGAGCATAATGAAGACGTCTCTTCTATGGACTCCGGCGAGCAAAAGATAGACGAAGACGTGGGAAAGCTGCATACAGATCGGAAATTAAACGATGCGGAGTAATATAGCATGGATGCTGAATGATATATGCTAAATGCTGAATAATGTAGTCTATTAGTGGAGTAAATGGAGAAGCTGGAGAAAAGAAAGCTGCTCGCTGCTCTATTTTTCAATACACTAGCCCAAAAGCCCTGTTCCAAGCAGCCTCATCGTGTACACGGTGGATGGCTGGCGGAAACAGGGCTTTTTGATGAATAGATTTCATTTTGTAGATATCGCTTGGTTGGTATCGTTTGATCGGTATGATGTCGGTTTCGTATTTAGTACGTTTTCCTACCGGGCACAATGTATGTTCTGTCTCAAGTATGCACTTATTTATCTGTCTGCGAGCGGACAGATTTCCAGCGCCAGATCAGTTCACCGAGCAAATAACCGCATAACAAAAAGAGCGGTACGGTACGCGAAATTTCTCCCAAAATGCCGTCCAGCGTTAGTGCAAAGGTATGATCCATATAATGCATCGCCATAACTCCAAGTGAGGTGACACCGCCGTAGCCGCATACACCTTCACACCAGATGAATTGATATTTGTGCATCCTGACCTCCAACGCTCTGCGTATGATGGTTTTATCATAATGCATTACGAAAGCGGCTTCAATACTAAAAATGGGAACATTTTCATGTATATGAAGTGAAAGAGTAATTGTAAGGCACACATCACTCCAACAAGGAATCATATCGCTTGTTTACTAAAATCAATACCAGCGATACATATTCGCAACCTGGTGACCATTTGTACAAAATAGGCAAATTATCGTCTGCCATGAAGCAGGTAATCAACTGCTTAAGAAGGATCACTTCCTAAGCGACTACTACTCATCCTTCACCTTTCGTCATCAATCGGCTGGATAAAATGATGCAGATCATGATCCGCTTTGGCTTGATTGCATAAATTGCAGGCGCAGACGCAGTTGAGCGGTGTAGTATGTCCGCCTCTTGCGCGTGGTAGCAGATGGTCGATCGTATCGCCAGGACCGCCGCAGAAGTAGCAGGTGTAGTGATCGCGCTCTAAAATGTATTTGCGAAAAGAACGATTGCTGTACAGTCGGCGAATGGTGTGGCGGTTGACGACGACGGCTGCATATTGTTTGACGAGCGTAATCGCCGTTTCCAGATCGGTTTCCTGATGCCAGCGGCGACCTTTGTCGGTGCGTCCGCGCATGTGTACGATACCGCGGCGAGTTGGTCGCAAAATCGACAGGTCGAGACCATGTCCACGAATGTCGCTCGGTTCGATCGAAGGCAGGCTACGAACCGGGCGTGCAGTGACGATCGGTGATCCGCTTTCATGATCGGTTGCTGATGGATGAACTTTTTTGGTAGGGGCGCTGGTTGTATTATGGGTACTGGTTATATTGCTGGATATTGCGTCACTACCTAATCCAGGTGAAGATATCGGTTGCTCACTCGCGATCTCTGTCAGCGCTGGGACTGAAGCAGGTGATGGGTCGGTGTGGGCGTTTTTTAATTGTTTACGGCAGCTACGACATGTGCCGCGCCGCCGTGCTCGTCCGGACTTACGTCCGGTGCGCTTCAAATAATGGGAGAGTGGATACATCTGGCCGCAGCGAGAACAAACTTTATCTGATGCTTGTTCTGCCGCATGTGTTTCTTGCTCCTGAGCCGGGTCTACTTCACCGGCAGCGGCTGCTGCTGATTCCGGAAAATGATGCTGCATCGTTCTCACCTATTTTCTGTAAATTATCCTGTTACGTATAGCTATTATGTCTACAACGGCAGCAGATCCTGTCGTTTGGCGATCGGTTCGCAATCTTTACATACGCCAACCAGACCGCCATTATCGGTAGCATAGAAAGTCAGGCGATGAACTTCCTTTTTACAATATGAACATTTTTGCAAACGTAGCTTGGGCACCTCGCCGGATTTGGATAGGGGCAGCGGTCTTACGGTCGCAGGCACCACCTTTTTGTGCTCGTGTACTTGATCGCGTTTGAGCAATTGCTGAGGTAACTGATGGGCGCGTTTACTCTCTTTGCCTGGCGTATGACGACGCTGACGAAAATCGGCAAGATTGACCACATTACGCGGTTCTGGATGTCGCTCTGTTGGTAAAGCAGGAGCTGCATCATCCGGTCTGGGTGTATGATGATTGATCCATTTACGTGGCTGGGAAAACAGCATCAGAATGATCCAGACGGCGACCAACAATATTGCGACAATGCCGACTGCCAGTAAAATCCATGCAGGTTGCATCTAACTCACCTTCTTCGCTGATAATTAAGCCATGCTGTTGGTTACTCTACTCATGATTCCCTTTTAATTCCTTCTCATCCCTTTTTTGTTACATTTTAATTTGATATAATGCGTGACAAGGGCAGGGAAGAGAATCGAAAACACTTTTCCCGTGGCAAGCTACATATAGGTCAGAGTACGGAAATGGTGGAGCAGACGAAGCTGATTGAAACTATGAAAGGAATGAAGCCTGTGAACAAGAAGATGAGACGCTTGACGATATTGAGTCTACTGGCTGTCCTGTTCGCTTCTTTGCTCAGTTCGTGCGGATCGGATGCCGGAAGTAGTAATGAAGAAGATGGACGTGTAACGATTAAGTTTTGGACGATTGCGCTGCAACCGACGTTTAATGATTATTTCAATAATCTAATCTCAGAATACCAAAAAAACCACCCCGGCGTCACGGTCGAATGGAGCGATTATCCATACGATGCCATTTCCAATAAATTATTAACCGGAATTGCGAGTGGCAACGTACCTGATGTCGTAAATTTAAATACGGAGTTTGCTAATCAGATGGCTTCCAAAGGCGCATTGGCTGATCTAACACCGTATTTAAGCGATGAAGAACGCCAATCTTATTTTGACGGTATCTTCAATTCCACCGTACTTGATAGTAAACCGTATGCACTGCCCTGGTATACCGGCACCGAAGTATTGTATATGAACACACGACTGGTGAAGCAGGCAGGTCTGGACCCAACAAAGCCGCCCAAAACGCGGGATGAGTTAAATGAATGGGCGCGCGCGATCAAGGCGAAAACCGGAGCGAGCGGCTATGCCCTCACCTTTGCTGCACGACTATTTCCGGTAGAAGGCATTCCGATTCTGAATGAGGATAAAACGGCTGCCGCCTTCAATACACCACAGGCACTACAAATGATCCAACATATGCAGCAGCTTATTCAACAGGGTGTGCTCGTGGGCGAAGATGCTAATTTTGACAAGCAAATTCAATACTATTCCAGCGAGCAAACGGCATTTGAGATCGCCGGTCCAACCTTCATTAACTTTATTAAAACGGCTGCACCAGATGTGTATCAAAATACGATTGCCGTACCGTTGCCGACAGGCAAGGCGGATGTGCGTCTATCCAATACGATGAATCTGGTCGTGCCGGCGAAGTCAGGCAAGCTGGAGCAAGCGGCTGAATTTGCCAAATTTATTACGGATGCGACCAATCAGACTTCATTTGCGAAGGCAGCGAATACGTTGCCAAGTACGAAGGCATCGATCAAGGACGCTTATTTTACCGAAAATAACAATTCACTCGAAGCACAGGCAAAAGTAGCTTCTGCCGAAAGTCTGGATAAAGCGGTCGATTACATGGTTGGTGTGCCTAATGCTGGCGATATTAACTCGGCGATTGCGGTACAGCTACAGGAAATTTTCCTGAACGGCAAAGATCCGCAGCAAGGTTTGAGTATGGCAGAGCAGGAAGTAAACCAGATTTTGAAGCAGTAAACGAGGCATGTGTACAGAGGCAATACTTGACGCAAAGAGCAGATCATTATGATTCCTATCATCTGAAATGAGAACGGACTGACCCTGAAAAGGCGGTGGACGAGCATGACAAGATGGATGAGAACCGAGACGTTTGCCGCGTGGGCTTTTATGGCTCCCGGTTTGCTGATTGTGGCCGTATTCGTATTGTGGCCGATTCTTTACGGCATTCCGCTCTCCCTAACCGACTATTCGGTCATCGGGGAAACGCATTATGTAGGTTTTGAAAATTACGTAACTGCTGTGCATGATCGCAGTTTTCTCACTTCGCTGTGGAACTCGCTCGTGTACGTGCTGATCGTGCCGTGTATTCAAATTATTTCGATCCTGATGGCAATTCTGGTGAATACACGGCTGCCGCTGATCAAAGCATTTCGCGCCGCTTATTATGTGCCGGTCGTGACCTCGATGGTCGCGGTCGCGCTCATGTGGAGCTGGCTGTTCAGCAGCAACGGTGTGGTCAATTATATTTTGATGCAGCTTGGTATCATTCATGAACAGGTCGGCTGGCTCTCCACCAGCAGTACAGCGCTGTATGCGCTCATGTTCATTACGCTCTGGAAAGGGCTAGGCTACTATATGGTACTGTATCTCGCTGGATTGCAGTCGATTCCATCCGAGTTGTATGAAGCGGCGATGATCGATGGAGCGAATCGGAGACAGGTCATTTTGCGGATTACGATTCCGCTGCTGCGTCCGCATATTTTGTTCTGTACGCTGATCTCGCTGATGGGGGCGATTCGTGTATTTGACGAAATGTTCGTATTGACCAAGGGCGGCCCGGGTAACGCAACATTGACGTCCAGCCTGTACATTTACCAGAAGGGTCTGGAGCAATTTAACTTTGGCTATGCGTCCGCACTTGGCTTGATCGTTAGTGTGATTGTTGGTGCGTTAAGCATCATCGTGTTCCGTCTGAACCGGAAAGGCGGTGTACAGACCTACTCATGAACAAAGCGATGGAGCATTCCCGTGATCATAGCATGTCGTCCGCTACCGCGATACGTATAGTGAAAAAGGTACTGCGTTATACGCTGATCTATGCGCTATTGATTCTGATTGCGCTACTGATGACCGGCCCATTTTTGTGGCTGCTGAGCGTATCGCTCATGCCGGGGCGTAATGTATTTTCCAATCCGCCTGCGATCTGGCCGACGTTTATCGATTTTGCGAATTATACGCAGGTGTGGAATTATATGAATTTCCCGCGCTACATTATGAACACCGTTATCATTACAGCGCTTGGAGTTGTATCGAATATTATTTTGTCGTGTATGACGGCGTACCCGCTCGCATTGTTTCGATTTAAAGGACGGGATATGGTATTTGCAATGCTGATCGCCACGATGATCATTCCGTCGGCAACGGCGATGATCGTGCATTATTTGACCATTCAGTGGCTGCATCTGGGGAACACGTATATTGCGGTCGTGCTGCCTGCGGCGGTGTCGGTGTTTAACATCTTTCTGATGCGGCAAACGTTCCTCAGCATCCCGTCGGAGATTCGTGATTCCGGTAAAATGGACGGCGCATCAGAGCTGCGTATCTGGTGGCAACTCGTGTTGCCGCTCGTGAAGCCGGGCATCGCTGTCATATTACTGCTGGAAGTGATGGCGTTCTGGAACAATTTTCTGTGGCCGATCGTTGTACTGGATGACCCGCAAAAGTATCCGCTGGCAGCTGCGCTGACGTATTTAAACGGACAGTTTGCCTATAATTTTGGCTGGATTGCGGCAGGTACGATCATTTCGGTGATTCCGATTATCGTCGTGTTCCTGTTTACCCAGCGTTATTATATGGAAGGGCTGGCTGGTGCGGTAAAAGGTTGATGGGGTGAAAGGAAATCGGTTGAACCGATAATTGCTAGCAAATGAGCACGTACTATATAAAAACGTATGACATTTAAAAGTGGAGGACATTCTCATCACCCTTTGTTGAGAGCATTCTCATACCTTTTACTGTAGAAACGGCATGATCCTGATCGATGGATCGATATCGTTTCGGACTTTGACAAAGCATCCAGCATAGAAGTGAATCGAATAGTGTACATTGTAATGTAAATGAAACCAGCCTGTATCGGGGCAGAGCGGCAAATGTGCCGTATTCTGTGCAACCGAGCAGGCTGGTGGTGTGATGATACGAAAGGAGCTGTAACGACATGAGTATCCGTAATACGACAGAGCACGCTGCCAAAATCGTCATCATGCCGCTCGATGAGCGGCCATGTAACTATCATTTCCCTTATCGACTCGTGCGAACAACCGATGTGGAGCCTGTACGTCCACCGCTGGAATGGATGGGACAGAAGAAGCAACCTGCCGACACCGATCGGCTATGGACATGGACCGATATGGAAAGTCAGGGCGCTGCTGGAGCCGTCCTGTCCCTGGATACACTGTTATATGGCGGCATTGTGCCTTCACGATTGCATGAACTGAGCACCGCTACCATCGCTGGACGACTGTCACGCTTACGTGAGTTAAAGGCGAATCACCCGGAACTGATTATTTATGCCTTTCAATTGATTATGCGTTGTCCGCAATACTCGTCCTCCGATGAAGAACCAGACTATTATGCAGATTGGGGCAGAGAGATTTTCCGTAAAGGCTATCTGGAACATCTAGCCGAACATCAGGAACTTACTCCGGCAGAGCAGAGCGAGCTGGACGATATTAACAGCCGATTGCCACAGGAAGTGCTGGACGATTATCTCGGTCGCCGTGCTGTAAACCGTGAAGCGAATCGGCTGGCATTAGAATATGTAGCAGATGGAACGATCGATTTTCTTATTTTCCCACAGGATGATTCTGCGCCGTATGGCTATACTGCACGCGATCAGCAGCGTGTACGCGCCGGGATTCGCGAGCGCCAATTAGGGACAAAAGTATATATGTATCCAGGTGCCGATGAAGTCGGCTGCACACTTATCGCCCGGATGTTGAATACGCTCCATGACTATACACCACGTGTGTACCCGCGCTTCGGCTCTGTACGCGGCCCACAGATTGTGCCTGCTTACGAGGATCGCCCCTTACTGGAAACGCTCAAATATCAAATTATCGCCGCTGGCGGCATGATGGTATCGAGCCAGCACGAAGCCGATATCGTGCTGCTACTCAATACACCGGGCGAACGGATGGGCGAGGCTGTCAATCAGGGCACACCTTCACCTAACTACGATACCGAGCGCGGCATCGTTGAGCTGGTACAATATGCGACCTACTTGCTACGACAGCAACAAGCAGGTGCATATGCCAAACAGGGGATAGAAAAAGAAACAGAACCTGATCAACATAACAATCCGTCATTCACAGTAAAGCAACATCATCCCGTTGTCGCGCTAGCCGATATCGCCTACGCCAACGGCGGCGATCTGGAACTGCTCGACCTGCTCCGGCAAGCGGGCATACTGTACCAACTCGGCGGTTATGCTGGCTGGAACACCAGTTCCAACACACTTGGAACCGTCATCGCCCAGTCGATGCTGTTTGCACAATACGGACATTCCCAGCGCCAGATGAACTTTCTGGCACTGCGCTATGTCGAAGATTTCGGCTACGATTCGATCGTGCGCAAAGCACTGAGCAATGGTCCCATCCAGGAACTAGGACTCGACAAATTCAACCTCGACGGCCCAAGAGGACGCGTATCTGCTATGGTGCAAGAAGGATTGGAGCAATTCATCGCCCAATACTTAACTCAAGAAGGCTACACGATCGACATTCTGGACTGCTACATGCCCTGGAATCGCATGTTCGAAGTAGGCTTATCCGTAAAGGCGAGACAGGAAGGATAAGTAAAGGGTGAATAATGGATAGGCTGTATATCATTTAGATAAGGGTAAACGAATAACAGCTATGAATGGTGTATCGACTGTACTGCCTATCTTATAGAGATGTGAAATAACAATTACATTCATGTACTCATTTGATTGTATAAATAGCTCTATTATTTACATTAATAGTAAGTCGTAGCTATTTACGAATAGTAAATCGTAGCTGTTTACGGCTAAGGCTCACGTACTTGTATGATTTAAATGCCTATGCTGCGAGCATCGCTTCACTGCGAGAAGGAAATAAGGGGAAAGGACGATTTACAGTGTTAGTGCTTTCCTAACACGAGGTTCCATAAAAAAGGGATTTTTGCGAAGCAAAATATCTTACTGCCTGCTTCAGAGGGGCGGGAATCTACATTCATTTCTAATCCAGTAGATTCCCGCGGCTCCACCTGAGTCCATCCCCTTATTCCTTACCGGAGTGGTGTATGTCCCAGCCCTTCATTTAATCCCAGCAAGTACAGCTAATGATTTTGCATAATCGAAAGGAGATCATCCCTATGACCGAACAACAATCGACCCACCCTGCGCACAAGCATGCCAGCCACGAATCTCTGCAAGCCGAAGTGATCGTAATTGGAGCAAGTCTGGGCGGAACGCTCGCCGCACTGGCAGCAGCCAAGCAAGGATTGCACGTCATTTTAACCGAGCCGACCGATTGGATTGGCGGACAGTTAACCTCACAGGCAGTTCCACCGGATGAACATCGCTGGATTGAAAAAGGAATCGGAGCACCAGGTACATTTATCGAATTCCGCGAGCGTGTGCGCGAGTTCTACCGACTCAATTATCCATTGACCGAAGAAGCGCTGGAAAATCCAATTCTCAATCCTGGTAACGGTTGGGTCAGTAGACTGGCGCATGAACCGAAAATTGCGTTACAGGTGCTGGAGGATATGTTGTCCGTCTATGTGAACACCGGACGTATTCGCATTTTGTATGGTACCGTGCCTGTAGAAGCGGTGACCGAGCAAGATCGTATCGTATCGGTCACGGTACAAAAGAACGAACATGCCCCTGTTGGCGTAGCTAACTATACGACGCTGTTTGGCAGTTATTATCTGGATGGCACAGACGAAGGCGATCTGCTGGAGCTGAGTGGAACAGAATATGTGAGCGGTGCAGAAGCACGCTCGGATACGGATGAACCGCATGCGCTGGAGGAAGCAGAACCGCTGGATATGCAGTCGATCACGCATGTAGCAGCAGTCGATTATATCGAAGGCGGAGACTTCACCATTGAGCGTCCGGCAGAATACGATTACTGGAAAGCGTACAAGCCGTCCTTTTCCGAATATCCGATTTTGAGCTGGTACGCAACCGATGCGAATGATACGACCAAGCTGAAGGAATTCACACTATTTCCGAACGAGCAAGGTGTGACTTCACTATGGGATTATCGCCGAATTGTCGATCCAGCGATCTGGACGGAAAAGCTAAGTGCGGAAGTATCTTTGCTGAACTGGGCGATGAATGACTATTATGCCGCTCCTGTCACCGGTGTTCCGTTGCAAGAACGTCTGCCGAATCTGGAAAGTGCACGTCAGCTGACGTTATCGCTCGTCTACTGGTTACAAACGGAAGCGCCGCGCTTAGACGGTGGCAAAGGCTATCCTGGTATTCGTTTGCGCGGCGATATTCTCGGTACGGAAGATGGTCTCGCCAAAGCACCATACATTCGTGAATCGCGCCGTATCAAAGGGAAGTATACGATCACTGAGCATGATGTGAGCAAAGAACTACGCGGCGAACAAGGCATTAAGCGTTATGAGGATAGTGTAGGAATCGGTAGCTATTCGCTGGATTTGCATCCAACGGTCGTAACGCATCGGACATTTTATATTCCGAACTATCCGTTTGAAATTCCGCTTGGCTCGCTCATTCCGGTACGTATGACCAATCTGCTACCAGCCTGCAAAAACATTAGCATGACCCAGATTGCTGGCGGCTGCTATCGTCTGCATCCGGTCGAGTGGAATATCGGTGAAGCCGCAGGTTATCTGGCAGCCTATGCGCTCGCGAATGAATTGACACCGCAGGAAGTGTATGAGTCGACCGAACATGTGAGCCGCTACCAGGAGCTGTTACAAGATCGCGGTGTGCAGCTGCACTGGCCGGAAGAAGTGGAAGAGGAAGTGCTACAGCCGCCAACGTCTTAATATCATCAATACAGCGTAAGACAGGAAACCGTCTCAACTGTAACTAAAGGAACTATAGCTAAAAGAACTATAACTAAAGGAACTGCAACTAAACGAAATGTAGACACCTGAATTGGAACTATATGCACTGTAAATGAATGTACCGTAAATATACGAACTGTGCATGCACAAACTACGCGTATAGGAACTAAAATGGATCATACGTTAGCAGATAATGAATAACATAAACCGGCGAGCCGGATCAGAGCTGTTCTGTTTTGAGCAGCTCGATCAGCTCCAGCCGTAGCGACTGCATCGCATCTTCGCGCGACATCGGTAAATAACGGCTTAGCTGGTGCATTTCTGGTTCATAGTAGTCCAGCAGCTCCAGCATTGCCTGTTGTCCATCCGGACGACGAGCCTGTTCGAGCAACATTACAAATTGCTGGTCTGGGAGAGGAATTGGATACTTTTGCGTTTCCATCGATTCACCGCCTGTTGACTGATGTGCAGCTTTGCTGCCAATTCTTGTTCACTCTGTCCTTCCATATAAAGGTATGTCATAATATAACGTGCCTTTTCCCAGGGAAGGCTGTCGATCCATTGCTGTACAATGACGGTATTCATGTCATCGAATTTTACGGAAACAGGGTGAATTTGTTCATTTAAACTTAAATTTTCATGATATAATCGGGTCTTGGCGCGGTACTGCATCCGCCACGATGCTTGCCGGAGTCGCTGCCTGTATTGTTCGCTTAACGTTAAAATGACTGACATATGCTATCACTCCTTATGATGTAATGAATACGATGATTTCCAATTAAGGGAACTTATGTTCTTATTTTACAATGAAAAGTGTTCGATGGCGTAGGAAGTCAATCGGTTCTATAGCCGAAAAAGAGATGATTTTTGGCGGAATCTTGCTGCTCTGACGGTAGGTGATGCAGCGTGCAGAGGATCTGACACGCGAGGAAGCTGAGGGAATGGCCCGGAAAGGTGTTTTGGGAAATGTTTACGATTTTGCTGTTTATTTTTGCGATTCAGATTGTGTATGTAACGGCGTATACGCTACGCACGATTCTGACCCTCAAAGGTCAGAAGTATATCGCCGCCAGTATCGGGACGATTGAGGTCGTCATTTATGTCGTTGGTTTGAATATGGTGCTCAGCTACCTGGATCAGATTGTGAGTCTGGTCGTGTATGCCGTTGGATATGGGATGGGGATTTTGCTTGGCTCATGGATCGAGGAGAAGATTGCGCTCGGATATATTACCGTCAAAGTGATTAGCGATGCGCCGAATTACAAGCTAGCCGAAGTGCTGCGCGACAAAGGTTATGGCGTGACCGCCTGGATCGGTCACGGTCGTGATGGCGAGCGGATCATGATGGAGATTTTGGCTAAACGTAAAAATCGGGAAAACCTGTACAAAAACATTTTGGAGATCGATCCAAAAGCGTTTGTTATTATGGTCGAACCGCGCGAGTTTCACGGAGGTTTTTGGACGAAGGCGATCAAGCGTTAATGGGAATGACGGTTTCGTTTACGCGCTTGAGCGATCCTATAGCATGGTAGCCTGCTGAATGGATAGGAAATGATGAATTCAGTAAGATAGAATGAGCAGCTCGCTGTTTACTGCGAACTGTTTTTATAGGGAATAACGAACTTAGTAAGATAGAATGTACAATCACAAGTTGTAATGTCTTTCAGCTTCTCTTTGGAAATAACGAACTTAGTAAGATAGAATGGCTCGATATACAGCGATAGGATAGGTTGCAGCGACCTAAATCGATATAAAGTGATCTAAATGAATCCAAATGAACATAAAGTGAACTAAATGGATATAAAAAAGTGATCCTAATCGATCTCATCCGTCATGAAATGAAATAACTCGCGCTTGCATCTAATTGGGATGCCAGCAGCGAGTTATTTGTTATAAGTGTGAAAATGTATAGCAGGCAGGTATGCGTTTGACTTCCATGTTTACATGTAGTTTATTCCTTAACGCATTTGTAGTACGTATCGCATTTGTAGCACTAACACGTATCGCATTGGAGTATCGTCAAAGCGTATATAGACGAACCGCAGGATGTAGTGACCCTACCTATAGCTGTACTCATCTTTATTTTCCGCCAAGAAACTCATGTTTATTGTAAAAAGATGGGTTTCTTTGCGGCGGCTGTATGTTTAAAGTGCTAGGGTAGGGCGATATAGCCACTGGACTATTTTTAGATTGAGGGAGGATGATCAATATGGCAAGCGAAGTACCGATGATGACGATGAATGATGGACACAAGGTCCCGGCAATTGGGCTGGGCACGTATTCGCTTAACGGGTATAAAGGTGCTGACGCGATTCGGCAGGGGATCGATACTGGCTATCGGCTGATCGACTCGGCGTTTAATTATGAAAATGAAGGTGCGGTGGGTAAGGCGGTGCAGGATAGCTCGGTGCCACGCGATCAGCTGCACATTTGCTCCAAGCTGCCTGGTCGTCGTCATGGGTACGATCAAGCGCTGGTGACCATCGAAGAATCGTTGCTGCGCACCGGACTGGATTATTTTGACCTGTACATTATCCATTGGCCGAATCCGAAAACGGATAAATACGTCGAAGCATGGCAGGCGATGATCGAAGCGAGAAAGCGTGGCTATGTGCGTTCGATCGGTGTGAGTAACTTTCTGCCCGAGCATCTGGAGCGTATTATTCGGGAGACGGATGTGGTGCCGTGCTTGAATCAAATTGAGCTGCATCCGTACTTTGAGCAGGCAGAGCAACGTAAGTTCCATGAGCAGCATAACATCATTACCGAATCATGGAGTCCGCTCGGTCGTGGACGCGGCGAAAGTGTGCTGGAAGATGAAGCTGTACGCGCGATCGCCGAAGCTCACGGCAAAACGCCAACGCAGATCATCCTGCGCTGGCATACCCAGCTTGGCGCCGTACCGATTCCGAAGGCTGGCTCAGCAGAGCATCAGAAGGAAAATATGAGCATTTTCGACTTTGAGCTGACCGCTGAGCAGATGAGCGTTATTTCTGCATTTAGTAAAGAAAACAAACGGCTGTGGGATCAAGATCCGGCGGAGTATGAAGAGTTTTGAGTATAACCGTAGGCATGATATAGCTGTACATGGTAAATGATATAGCTATAAATAGTAAATGATATAGCGGTAAATAGTATACGTATAAATAGGATAGGCGCAAACACGATAACTACGAATAATATAAGGATAAAAAGGGTGCCCTAACATTAGACATGGGGCACCTTTTTGTTAATGTACATAGGAAAGTTGGCTTTGCCAATCAGGTTCGATACTCTACCGAGCCATTCATTTATTGCATCATTCAATTCTATTAAAAAGTATCGTTTGTCGTGTCACACCTCATCATACACAAGCACAAGCGCCATATGTATAATATGATCCGACACAAGACTCGGATGATTGGAACGGGTATTCATCGTAGACGTTTGTGGCAACATTGCCGTGCTGTACTGTACATCCACCTGGAGATCATACTGTTGCGCATCATTGATGACTTCCGTTAATTTACTATGAAATACAGCTGCATTCGTCTCTTTAATCATAATGGTACGAATGATATGCTTGCGCATCGTTCTCCTCCTCCATCATGCGATAAGTTGCCTGGCCAATATCGTCGTTCATTTCACCCTCGTGTGGGATAGCACCCCCCTATTATGAAAACAGTTTAACATGGCGTTCTAGCCAATCTACATAGCTTTGCTCACGTGCGAGTGCTTTGGATAGAACAAGATAATGACCGAGATGCGGATTGTTAAATTGGAGGGGGAGGCGATCGCCATTCTTGTGCTCGTGCGCGCGGTCTGAAGGTGTCGCTTTATTCTCCTCACTTACAAATACGGGCATTAACTGCTCATACCGCCGCTGTAAATCAGCAAGCTTGGCGCGCCGCTGTCGCAACTGATCCTCGAACAGTGTGCGTGCTTCTAGTAATGATAACGTATGAATAAAATACATTTTCAGCATAAACTCGTCTTTTTCCGTTTCCGGCAATGATTCTGGCTGCGCTGCCCATGTTAGCAGCTGCTGGCGACCGCTATCGGTAATCGTATACATTTTCTTTTCCAGCTTTTCCCCCTGAATCTGGGTACGGAATTCGATCAGACCTTCATCGACGAGCTTGCGTAACTCCGGGTAAATCTGACTATGTTTAGCACTCCAAAATTGACCGATTTCCTGCTTAAACTGACTTGTAATGTCATAACCGCTGTATTCTTGACGATACAGCAAGCCGAGAATGGCATATTTTAAAACTCGCACAGGGTTTATCTCCTTCGATTAGCAATTTATATGTTGATTTGACCATAGCATAGGATGATGGTAAAATAAACATGTTGATATTTACATGTTTGGTGAATGCGCTGCTTATGAATTTCATGGTGGATTAAAGCCGTTCACCGAGCATGCCTGATGTAACTAGTATTCACTGCTACACCCATCATCATAACGGAAAGCTGGTGCTTAACAATGGAAAACTTTGTAGGCAGTCATATGATTTATACGTATGAGAATGGCTGGGAGTATGAAATTTATATCAAAAATAACGACACGATCGACTACCGTATTCACTCCGGTATGGTTGCAGGCCGCTGGGTTCGCGATCAAAAAGTCGATCTGGTGAAATTAACTAAAGGCGTATATAAAGTGTCATGGACAGAACCAACAGGCACAGACGTATCCTTGAACTTTATGCCAGAAGAAAAGCGTATGCACGGTATTATTTTCTTCCCCAAATGGGTGCATGAGCGTCCAGATATTACCGTCTGCTTCCAAAATGATCACATCGCGCTCATGGAAGAATCGCGTCTCAAATACGAAACGTATCCTAAATATGTCGTACCGGAATTTGCCGATATTACCTTTATCGAAAATTCGGGCGTAGATAATGAGGACGTGATCTCGGTCGCCCCTTATCCAGGTATGACCGATGATATTCGTGCAGGTCGTCCGTTGAAGAAAGATTGATTTTGCATCATAGAAGTAGTAAGTATGCGTAATAAAACCCGTGGTATTCGACTCGATGTTCGAATAGCACGGGTTTTTATTTTTAGTATAGAAGTAGGGGGAGCTGTATTGGTTTGTATCTACTGACACACTATTATTATATCCGCTTCATATTGATTTAAGTATCTACTCGCCGTCATGGAAAGGGACTTCTTTTATTTCTTTTACACCTATCTTTTTCTTACTAGGTAATCGTCTATCGATGCTATAGGATACTGGAACATAAAAGTTTGAATTAGGCTCTTTATCAAATTGCTTTCTCAAAAAAAGTTAAGCTCTCTTTGCAGTAATATTATCATGAAAAATAAAATCGGCGCTCAAAATCCCTTTCTTATCCCCTTCTTGAAGATTAGGATTTTGAATTAGCTGATATATTAAGTGAAAGCCCAGCATTCTTAATTGATCTTCTTGATATAAGTTTGGATTTCTAGCTTCTAATGTTTTAAAAGTGATTTTTTCGTTTTTTAGATTCTCGTGACCTAAATGAGATTTCCCTTCTCTACCTGAAACGATATGATGAATGCCTAAAAGGTGACAGAGTGCACCACTTTCAAACCTTAATCTAATTTCTTGCTGTTTATGTGCTATACGATAGTACATTTGCTTTTTTGATAAATATCTATCATAGAACTCTGCGATTAATTTCAAAGAAACTTGTTCGGTATTTGCAATAGAATTTAATGAGCATAACTGTTCAACTGTTAATAACGTCACGAGTATTCTCCCATTTTATAGAAGAAGCGACCTTGATATGATCAAGGTCGCTTCATAATAGTTTGGCAATGACAGAGACATTCTCTCTGTAGGATGTACCTAGACACTATGCATTCTTAACTCACAACACATAATGTAGCATGCTCGCCTTTATTATTTTCCATTTATGTGTGAATACATAAATGCCGCCCGGCGCGGTACGTGAAATGCCAACGTTCACGTAAGTCTTACTCTATAAATTTTAACATGTGTAAAAACCATTGGCAAGAATTATTGTCTTAATAAAGTATGTTTTTTCATACAAGGTGTAGTAATCACATAATATAGATATAAACATAACTGAAATAGAAACATGTATCATATCTACAAAGGAGGCGAATTAGAGTGAAGCCAACTAACTTGGACTGGACACAGCTAGTACGACCGAATGGTCAATTGAACCGCGAAATGACATCTCATATCGAAATTTTATATACAGGCTTACATGGACAATCGGTACAGCGCTTCCGATTAAAGGATGGAAATCGTTATATTTATAAGCCATTACCACCGGGTGACGAC
The DNA here is from genome assembly GCF_039822605.1 of Paenibacillus wenxiniae. Taxonomy (NCBI): domain Bacteria; kingdom Bacillati; phylum Bacillota; class Bacilli; order Caryophanales; family Paenibacillaceae; genus Paenibacillus; species Paenibacillus wenxiniae. Next base: position 355,935 of record NZ_JBCGUH010000005.1, on the reverse strand, counting down.
CGTTTTCGGGAAATTCAAGCTTATCTACAGGTGATGCCGCTGCTGTCGGAGCTAGCGCAGCCGCCAGCCTATCCAGCACTGATTGCCTACGCTGCGCCAGCTGAACAGCTGGACATTTTACATGAGTCGATGTTAGCATCCGTAGCCGCAGTGGAAGAGTCGATGGTCGTCCTTTCCCATCCTGTAGGCTGGATCGTTACCGAGGATATCGGTGTGTTGGAGCATCGGCATTCGTCTGCTGTGCTGGAGCAGGTAATCGATCAGATGGCAGGCTGGCATACAGTAGCTGCGCATCATCTCACCAGGCTACCGCAAACAGGGCAAAAGCCGCCGTTACCTATCGCTTCCTCTTCACTGTTAGAGCGCTGGGAACAGGTGCAAGCAGTTATGCAGGAGATCGCTTTGTCTATTCATGCTTCCGCTGCTCATGCAAATGATACGTTCCCATCCTGCTGCGAGCCATTACCGCACGTATCCGAGCAACTGCTGTTGGCATTACAGCATCATATTTACGAGGCGACCGAGCGTATAGCAGCACAACCATCTGTTTTGCTGCATGGTGATCTACACGCTGGCAATTATGGGGTGAATCCGCAGGGAACGATGATTATTTTGGATTGGGAGCATAGTCATGCCGGCTCGTTATTCTGGGATCTGTATCATCTGATCGATCTATCCCATCCATTGTTTCCACGCGAAATGACGGCTGAACTTCGTCATAGCTTGCTGAAACGGTACTGGGTAGCAAGTGGTAGCGGCAAAGCGATTGCTGCTACTCATTCACAGCGCTATCCTGTTGTGCTTCGTGCGTATAATACATTTGCCGAATTTGAAAAGGATTATCTACTGTATGCGATCATCTACTCGATCTGGATGCTATTGTTGATCCAAAATGATCTGCGGCAACAACCGCCGATCTGGCCACATGCGCTGTTGCTGGCGCAGCAGGCTGAAACCCAGCAGCATATGGAGCAATGTCTGGCTGTATGGCAGGACACATATCCAGCCGAATGAATGGAATCGTCCTGGATAAATCGTTGTAGATGAACAAATCGTCAGCCGTGAAAGGAGATGCAGTGCAAAATGCGACTTGCCGAAGAATATGTGTGTCTGCGAATAAATTGGTCTGAACATAGCGAAGCAGAAGCCTTTCATGTGACGACGGCAGAACTGGCTGCTGCGCTATGCTGTACGCCGCGGAATGCGCGCCTGATTACCGCACGTCTGGTAGATGCGGGCTGGATTACGTTTGTATCTGGGAGAGGGCGTGGACATACATCGGTATTGACCTTTTGCCAGTCGTTGACTCAGGTAGTGCTGGATGAAGCAAAGGAGCGAGTGCAACGCGGCGATGTGGCTGATGCGTTTGGCTGGATACGTGAGTCAGGCATAGCGGAGCAGGTAGAGGTGATATTTAGAAGCTGGCTGGGTGAATATTTTGGTTATACGGTGGGACGACCTTCACCGACAGAGCTGACGGATATACTACGATTGCCTATTTACCGTCCGGTCGTCTGTCTGGACCCGGCGGATGCGGTGTTTGCTTTTGATACACAGCTCATCGATCAGCTGTATAGCCGTTTGGTAGAATTTAGCGCGGAGGAGCAAAAGCTGTTGCCGGGTATTGCGCATGCCTGGGCATGTGCTGCGGACGGGAAGATGTGGACCTTTTATCTGTATAAGCATGTGCGTTTTCATCATGACCGCTTGCTGACCGCAGACGATGTGGTGGCAAGCTTACGCCGATTGCAAAGTGGCGATTATACGCATAGCTGGTTACTAGCCAAAGTCGCTAAAATTCATGCTACAAGTCCATATACGGTTGTGATCACGCTGACAGAGCCGAATTACTGGCTTCCTTTGCTGCTGTCGCATAGTGGAGCATCGATTGTACCGGACGGTTTATGGCAGGAGCATCTATTGCCAATCGGTACAGGGGCTTATCGATTAATCGAACGGACAGCAGGGCGATGTGTATTAGAGCGCTTTGAGGCGTATTATGGCACGGGAGCGCTACTGGATCGGATTGAAATTGTGATCGTGCCAGAACAGGAGGCACCGCTTGCACGAGCTGGGAGTCAGGGCATGTTGACTGTATTGACGGGGGAGTTCGATACCGCGGCCTTTCATCATTTGCCACGTCAGGATGTTCAGACGGGCGTATCCATGCTCATGCTTAATCGCAGGCATGGCATATTAGCAGAGGATGAAGCGTTACGGCAGGCGCTGTGTGATGGGGTGGATCGTGCAGCGCTAGTAGCTGCGATGGGCGATACGTATATTGCTCCAGCTCGGGGGCTGTTGCTTAGCCATACATCGTCTACACGGGCGGATAACTTATGTGTAGACTCGAATGGGTCGCGCTCCAATATAACCAGTATAGCTCCCGTCAATGTAGCTAATGATGGGACAGATAACGACGATGGCATGCGTCATCTCGCTATTAGCGAAGCTCGGCAGTATATTAACGAAGATCAACAGTATAATGCGGTAAAACAGCTACAATTCTCTGCCTACGATGGCAGAGAATTGCAACTGTATACGTTTCAACGCCATGAGCGCGTGGCATACTGGTTGCGTGAGGCATACAACAATATCGGTATTCGTATAGCGGTACATATTGTCGCCTGGTCTGATCTGGTGAGCGATGAGATTGTAGACCAAGCTGACCTGCTGTTGTTTGAGGCAGTCATAGGCGGCGGAGTACAGCGTCAGCTGGAATATATGCATTCCAGTCAAAGTCTGATTCGGCGTATGCTGCCGCAGGAGTTATTGACCTTGTTGGAGCCGTTAACGGCTCGACTGTTGCTGACGAATATGCCTGTGTACGATGGAAGTAGCAGTCAGCTACATGTGAGTCAGGACTCGAAACCAGCATCCGTTTCCCACCTATCATTGGAGCAAAAATCAACTTCGTCTGAGCCTGCTTCAATCGGTAATGTGTTCGTCCAATGCGGTGATTCAGTCAGCGCGTTATCTCAGCAACAGCAACAACAGCAACAACATCATCCAGATCAGTCTTTGCAGGAGCAGCAACGACTAGCTGCAACTCCACTTTCTGCTGCTGAATGGTTACATCGCATAAATCATTTGCTGCAAGCTACCTCCAGCGCGGTATTTCTGGCAGAACGCTCAGCAAGCATGATCCTGCCTTCATTTGTGCGTGGTGTACATATGAATGAGCGAGGATGGGTCGATTTTGGCAGATTGTATATGGTGGAACAGAATCAAGTATAAAAGTGGAAAAGTTAGGCGCTCTATTTACCCTTTTTCTGTCCGCATGATCGCTCTATACTTCGTCATAAGATGATAGAACCGCTCGATGATGTCCGTCCATTTATCGCCATGATCGAATACATGTGTTAGGACATCACTGTTCATTCCAAGTAAATGGAACTAGTAGAGCCAGGTCGTCTCAAAGTAAGATGAAAGAGCATAGGGGGAGATCATATGGAAACAGAGATACGGATTGAACGAATCGAACAGCTGGATACCCGACTATCTGCATTCGCCGAGATGTTAATCGCAGTCGTGCATGATGGTGCATCGATCGGATTTTTACCACCAGTATCGGTAGCGAAAGCAGAGCAATACTGGCGTAGCGTGCCGGATGAAGATGTGATCGTATTGATCGCTGAAATTGACGGACAACTCGCAGGCACCGTACAAATCCATTTATGTAACAAGCCCAATGGGATGCACCGCGCAGAAATTGCCAAGCTTATGGTTCATCCATCATTTCGCCGCCGCGGTATCGCTCGCCTGCTGATGGATCAAGCGGAGCAATATGCGAGGGAGAAAGAGCGTATCTTGCTCGTGCTGGATACGCGAGATGGCGATCCCTCCAATACGCTGTATCGTTCGCTTGGTTATATACAAGCAGGGCAGATTCCCCACTTTGCGATATCGGCTATAGGTGGGTTAGACGCGACGAATTTGTATTATAAGTTACTGCAATTTTAATTCAGTATCCTATAGCTCTGCCGGATCATTTTCATCCTATCCGGCAGAGCTTTTTCGATGTGATGAAGGACGTATATAGTTGGCATATGAAAATAAAATCGCTATAGTTGTAATGAATATGGCAGCAAGACGGGAGGAAGAAATACATCGTGACAAAAATCGGACTTGTAATGCGCAAAATCCAGTTTACTGAAAATCAGGGACCGCGAGTATTTGCGGAACGATTGAAGGCGCTGAGTGCGGAGCTTGGGGTGGAGATCGTGTTTATTTCCCCGGAGCGGCATGTGAGCGGATATGACTGGTTGCCTGGCTATGAGCATGAGAAGGGCGATCTGGTCAATTACGATATCGTACTGGATCAGATTCATCAGCATGGGATTGAGCATGTGCTGTATACGGTGTCAGGCTTTACCTTTTTAAATATGTTTTTGCCCAAAAGTGTGCTGTTTCCGCATAGCTTCCCTGATCCAGCGTTAACCGGCTATGAAATGATGAAACCTTTTTATACGATTGTAAATAAGGCGGTCGTGCAGACTCCCTTTCTCAAACGGCAAATGGCAGCGCAGTTCGGCATTACCGATGTTAATGTGATCCCGATCGGTTTTAGCGAACAGCTCGCAGAGCGGCATTATAACCCGGATCTGGTTGTAGATAATCGGATTTTGTGGATCGGTCGCGATGAGGAGAATCGTCGTCCGGATCTGGTGCTGGAATATGCGCGTCGTAATCCGGATAAGGAAGTGTATATGGTATTTGGCGGTGAGCGTTATCGTGAAAGTATGCAGAAATACGATATCCCGTCCAATATTAAACTGCAATTTGCCCTGTCTCAGGATGAGATTTTCCAATTGATGAACAGTGCGAAAGTGTACTGGAGCTGCTCCAAATTCGACACGTTTGCGATGCCGCTAACCGAAGCGCTCGCGATGGGCAAAATTGTAGTCAAGCCGGAGCATCCGTGTTATGACCATATTAGCTCTGCGCATTCGTTTGCCGGTAACGAACAAAACTGGTTTGAGCTGGTCAATATGGCGGCTTCCTCGCCACGTCGACATTCCCAGGATAACCGTGACTATGCGTTTGCGACCTTTTCCAGCCGGATAATGAAAGAAGGCTACCGGAATTTCTACTCGGAGTGGCTGAAAGGATAGCAGGTAGTGAGAAGCAGCATTCTAAGTAATCGAGTATGACTCTGAGCAATCAAGTATGAAGCGCAGAGCAGAATGGAAGAGGCGTATGGCAACAGAAGGTATGAAAATTGCCGTTATCGCAGACATTCACGGCAACATCGCTGCACTGGACGACATGATTGGGCATATGCACTTCGTACCGGACGAGCACTACGAGATTAGTCCCTCTATGCCAGAAAATATACACATCACGTTACAGCACCGAGTGTGCACAACCGCTATTTGAGCGGCAAATAAATGTAGAACTATATTTATCCATACGAAAATGGGAGCGAATACAATGAACACTTTACGCAAAGCAATTATTGATACGGACACAGCTGGCGATGATACGATCGCTATTTTAACCGCATTGCATCATTTTGATGTACAGGGCATTATGATGACAGGCGGCAATGTACAATTTGATCAGGAAGTTGAAAATGCACTATATACGATTCAAGTAGCTGGCAAAGGCGGCGCAGCTGGACAGATTCCAGTCTACAAAGGCTGTGAGCGTCCACTATTAACGACATGGAATGCCGAGCATCATCGCACGGTGGAGGATGTGCATGGCAGTGACGGCATGGGCGGCTCCAATTTCCCCAAAGCGATCCAGCGTCCGGCAGACGGACATGCGGTTGATTTTCTGATCGAAACGGTGCATCGCTATCCGGGCGAAATTCATCTGCTGGCGATTGCGCCGCTGACGAATATTGCGATGGCGATCCAAAAGGACCCGACGATCGTCCCGAAAATTCCGCATCTGTATGTGATGGGCGGCACGAACAATGCGCTTGGCAATATCACACCAGCGGCGGAATACAATTTCTACGTTGATCCCGAAGCGGCTCATATCGTGCTGCGCTCCGGCATTCCGACCACGATGGTCGGCTGGGAAATGTGTACACGTTACTCGCTGATGGATGATGACGATCATGCCGAGATTGAGGCGCTTGGTACGTCGGGTTCGCAATTTTTCATCGATGTGAATCGGGTCGTCATGCAGTTTAACAAACAGGTACATCGGCTGAACGGCACGACGCACCCGGATACGCTATTGATGGCTGTAGCTGCGAATGAAGCGGTTATGACCGAATCGCATGAATACTTTGTCGATGTGGAAACGAAAGGCGAATGGACACGCGGTTATAGCGTGGTCGATATTAACGGCCGTCTCGGTCAGCAGCCGAATGTACGGGTATGTGAAAATATCGATCGTCCGCTGTTTAAGCAGATGTTGCTGGATGTGTTGACGGCGATTGAGTAGTGCATATGAATAACTATCATTTAATTTAGCTCAATAAGTTTGATGAGGTTGTTTTGCAAAAAAACTAGATTGCGAGAGTTTTAAAACGATTGTTTCTTTTGTATTTGAGAAGCAATCGTTTTTTATTGGAAATTTTAATATAGTAATTCTACTAAGGAATTGTAGATCAAGGAGCAAATGTAGTTATTTATGATCTGACTTATAATCATGTTGATTATGATATAGATCGTATTAGGAATTTACAGATAAAGTTGCATGACCGTTTTAAAGATACTAATTTCATGTATGATGTCCAAATATGGACAGATGATGGAATTTTCTTTTTTGACTGGAGAATGGGTGATGAAAGATTAATTATAAAAATGTGAGGAGAATAACTATGAATAATCAAGAGATATTCATGAAGGGTTATTTTGAAAAATGGATTAAAATAACTTTTTTGGATGGTGCAATTATTATCGGATTGTATGTTAATTATTATTATTTTAATAATGTCATTGTAATTATGCCATACAAATCAGGTGATGATACGCGCGCATTAATTCCTCTAAGTGCTATAAAGATGATAGAACCGTGGTATATCGAAGAACGAGATATATTAGAAGGTGTCGGAAGGGTTATTAGTACAGAAGAGGAATAATATTTAGATATACAAAATTTAATCTTGAATGTGTAATTGAAATATATGTATAAAGAGATGATGAAATATTGTTTAAGAGATAGACCTTGGTGGAATTTCCAAGGTCTATCTCTATTCGTACCCTACTAAGTCTGTAATTATTTTTATCGGAGTTACTATTCAAATTTATGGACAGAAAGGAACGTTACTCATTTAGCTAAGAACACAGGGACAGATCCCACTACTGGAAAAGCGTATAAGAACACTGATTACCAAAGAAATAATGTCCCTTTATATGATTATATGGAGTTACAGGTCTGGAAGAGAGAGGGCATGTATATTTGGAATATAGGGGATATTGGAACTGATATGGAGACCATTTAGAAGGTGGTGAGCAAGGTGGGATTAAAATTTACAGCGTTGTATAAGAGTAATTTACCAACATTTGAAATGGTTAATTATTTTAAAGATTTCCTGTCGCTTGAATGTAAAGATATGTTAATTCTTAAAGATCTGGAATGGGTAACACTATATAATAATGATCCGCAAGAGCATTATAGAGAGTATGGGTTTATAAGTTTAGTTGGACTGAACGAAATAACATTCAATATCAGTGCTCACCTTGTTGAGCTTGTGACGGAATGGGAATGGCTGTTCTTTCTCAAAGATGTAGAGAAGAGAAAAGATATGAGAGATGTATGCTTGAGAATTGTAAAATATTTGGGGAATCCTATATATGTACCTGATTCTTACTGTTACTCATCTTATTTATTTGAAGGCAAAACTTACACCGATGTCTTGGCCTCACTAAGATCTCAGTATGGTGATCCAGTGAAAGATATTTTAGATATGCTGGTACAATATGAGATGTACTGGGATACTTCAGGATATTATATTGATGAACGGTAGTAATAACTTAGCCACAGGTGAGTACATATACTCCATGTGGTTTCTTTTTTAACTTTTTATTAGCGATTATGGAATAGAGCTTTAACATAGTATAGCTAGATGTTTTGAATTAGTATATTAATTACCGTTTTTATCTATTATGTTTTAAAAAATATGAAATTAGTTTGAGTTTTAAATAATAGGAGAGTGGTAATTTGATCATCAAATAGGTGTATATCTAATTTACGTTAAATCAAAAAAAGGGTTTTGGAGACTATTAGGAGTCATTTATTTTGCTGTACGCGTAAACAATAGCCATTGCCTGAGCAATATCTTTTAACTTCGCTACTTACTAAAAATATATAATAAAAATACAATCACGAAAGGAGCGCCAACTATGTACCGTATCGCGATTTGTGACGATGAGCAGCCGCGCAGGGACGATGTGCGGCGGATGCTGCTTGATTTGTCTGTGAAGTCAGGTATTGATTTTGCAACTGAACAATTTGCATCAGGTGAAGCGCTAGTGTCGCATTACAGCAATGGCGGCGAACCTTTTCATATTTGGGTACTCGATATCGAAATGGATGGATTGACCGGGATCGAGACGGCACGCAAGCTGCGGGAGATGAAGCGGCTGAGTGAGCAGATTATTTTCCTGACGAGCTATGCGGAATATATGCTGGAAAGCTTTGATGTGATGACCTTTCAATATTTACTCAAGCCGGTTGATCCCGAAGTGTTTGCCGAGAAGATGCTTAAGCTTTGTCGGTATTTTGAGGAGAAGGAGCAGGAAATTATAATCGTTAAGTCGGCTGAAGGCGAGCTGGTGCTGCATCATGATGATATTATTGCGATCGAAGCGGCGAATAGTCTGACGGTGAAGCATAAGCTGAAAATTACGACTACGCGTGATGTGCACGATGGACGCGGATTGATTTCCAGTTATGCAGATGCTTTAAAAGGTGGGCGTTTCCTGCAAATTCATCGGTCGGTGCTGGTCAATTTAGCTCATGTGCACAAATTCGCCGGTAATCGGGTCGTTATGTCCAATGGGATGGAATTGCCGATCGGACGATCCAAACTCAAAGAGGTGAAAGACGCCTGCACTCGCTTTATGGTGATGAGGATAGAATGATGGAGAGTTCGATATGGTTATTGCTACTACATATAGGCACGACACTGGTGATGGCTGTGCAGCTGCATTTCTTTTTTAATACCGTATTTGGAAGCGAGAACAGTAAGTCGAGTAAGAAATATTGGATCGCTGTCTTTCTTCCGTTAGGCTTTGCTTATTTTGCGCTGGATTGGCCGAATATCGTGTCTTCGCTCATGGCGGTGGGGATTATTTTTCTAGTCGCGCAAGGTTATGCGGTGTCTCAGAAGTTAAAAGTGATGTTCACGATTTTGTATGCGGTGTTGTTAACGCTCATTAATCTGATGCTTATGTATTTGTTTATTCCGTCGGTGCAGTCGGATGTTACCCTATTGCACGAGACACCGATACGTATCTGGATGGCGATCACGCTATTAATTAGCTGTACGGTGATGTTTGCGGTTACGATGGTGATTCGGTTTGTGGTGAAGCGGCGGCGTTTCCCGCTGGAAGCGAGATATTCCCTACCCTTTCTAAGTGTACCGCTGATTACCATTTATCTCGTTAATGTGTTTACGATTTATAGCCAGAAAAATGTCCATTATTTTATCGCGATCTTCGGCTTTATCGTATTGAATGTGCTGGTTGTGTACATGCTGGATACGCTGATCGCCCGCTTTCATCTTACGCTGCAAAATGATCGGTTGCAGCGTCAAATGGACTACCAGGATGCCAATTATGAGAAAACGGTGCATAGCTTCAAAGAGATTAAGCGTATCATTCACGATACGAACAAGCATATGCTCGTAGTCGCGGAATATATCGAGCGCGGTCGTAGTGAAGAAGCGATCCAGCATATTCGTACAACGCTAGATCATATCGATCATGCGTATGTACGTGTGAACACAGGTAATCTGGTCGTGGATGCATTATTGACGAATACGCTTAATGTTGGGCGCGCCAACGGTATTCGCATCGATACTGAACTGCGTTTGCGTGAACCAGAGCTACCGATCGAGCGCTATGATCTATCGATTGTGCTTGGCAATATGCTGGACAATGCGATTGAAGCATCGAAGAGTGTGCGGCAAGCGGAAGACCGTCTCGTTCGGATCGAAATTCGTTCCAGTGAATCGGCATTATTCATCCGTGTGCGTAACCAAACCGAACGTCAGGTTACCGAACTGCACACCCGAAAGTCACTGCCGGATGATCATGGGTTTGGGCTGACGAATATTGAGCGCATCTGCGAGAAATACGGTGGTCATATGACGATTGAAACGGAAGCGCATACGTTTGATAATATGGTAATGCTGCCTTTTTCAGCATAAATAAGATCCTCGACCATGTCGTTCGGGGGTCTTTTTTTGCCGTTCAGGGCATTTTTGTATGTGGCTTATAGTTATCCGTTATGCTCGGTTCATAGATAGCGGAACTGAAAACAGGAATGAGAGGATGAACAATACGATGAAACAATCGATACCGATTTGGAAAAAGACAGGCACGACCGCACTTGTGGCACTTATGCTGACGATGCCGATCGCGCAGGCACAGAGTGTTGCGGCACCAGTCAGTCCTGCCACAGCAACCTATACGATGCCGACATCAATGGCGGCACAAAGCAACACGGCACAAAGCAATCTGGCCCAGGCCAAAGCACAGGAAATGATCGAAGCTTTAATGGCCAACTACGGCGTAACCGGGGCGCAATATGCGATTCGTGATGGTGGCAAGCTTGTGCTGTCCGGCGGTACAACGCTGGATGATGAGGGCAACAAGCAGCAGATTGAAGCAGGCAGTATGTTTGGCATCGGTTCGATTAGCAAAATGTATGTGACCGCTGCAACGATGATGCTTGCGGACGAAGGCAAGGTGGATATCGATCAGCCACTGACAACGTATCTTCCTAATTTTAAAATGGCAGATGAGCGTTACAAACAAATTACTGTACGTATGCTCATGAACCATTCAGCAGGCTTGTATGGCTCCCATTACAAAAACACGATTCTAATGGACGATAACGATACGCAAAATATCGATCAATTGCTAAACAAATTGAGCAAAGAACGCCTGAAGTCTGATCCAGGCGAGTATTCTGTATATGCGAACGATGGTTTTCAACTGCTGGAGCTGCTGGTGGAGCAGGTCAGCGGTATGAGCTACAGTGAATTCCTGCAACAGCGTGTGAGCGAACCGCTTGGGCTAACAGCAACGAAAACACCGCTGGATACATTTGATCGGAGCAGGCTGGAACCGCTGCGTCTGCCAGGTTTGTCCAATCAACTGCCGACGGAAAATGCGAATATTCTCGGCACAGGTGGTGTGTATTCGACAGCCGAGGAGCTAACTTCATTCTCCGAAGTGTTGATCGGTAAGCATCCAGAACTGTTATCCTCAACATCTGCCAACGCGATGCTTCAGCCTGAATACCGAAACGGCGTATGGGTGCCTGAAACGAAAAATGCGTTTGGCTACGGATTGGGCTGGGATTCGGTTGATCTGGAACCATTTGGTGATTACGGTATCCGTGCAGCGACCAAAGGCGGCGATACGATCATGTATCACTCCGCGTTGATTAGCTTGCCTGATCACGATATTTCGATTGCACTCGTGAGTGCTGGCGGTTCATCTGTATTTAATACAACGGCAGCGACGAATATTTTACTGCAATATTTGAAGCAAACTGGAACGATTACAAGCATTTCGCCAGAGCCTACATTTGAGAAGCCTGTACAGCAAAAAATGCCGGAAACGATGAACCAGTACGCAGGTTTATACGCTACCGTAGGAGAAACACGTACAATTGCAATCAAAGATGGCAAAATCGAAATGCCTGCGATGATGAGCGATCTGATTCCGGCTCAAGCGTATGTGTATACAGGGGAGCAGCAATTTACAAGCGAAGATGGACGCACCATTCTTGCCTTTGACAAGCAAACGAATGGACATACGTATGTGCGCATCCGCAGCGACCTTGTATTTCCGGGTATCGGGCATGCACGGATGGCATTCTACGAACTACAAAAGCTGGATAAAAATCCGCTGGATGCTTCTGTAGCGAAAGTGTGGAAGCAGCGTGAAGGCAAATCTTATTATGCGCTGGATGAGAAAATCAATTCCTTCTTCTATATCTCACCGTCGATTCTAACCAAAACAGTGAAGCTGGATGCTTCAGGCGGCTATGCGAACGGTACGCAAATTGTTGATGCTGATCATGCGGTCAATGTAGCTGAAATTCCGGTGATGAATGGTCGTGACGCGTTTGATCTGGACTTTTCCCGTCAGAATGGCGTGGAATACTTGCAAGCGGATGGTCGCACCTATGTGAGCGAAGATGCGGTAAGTAAGTTAAGTGGCGGACATCATTCCGTGGTGACGATTCCAGCATCCGGTAATGCACGCTGGTTCAACGTTCCTGATCATGCCGCAGGCAAGCAAATGACGGTGAAATTGCCAGCCAATGCAGGCTTTGTCGTATATGATAAAGACGATACACCGCTCGCTCTATCCGCTGCTACAGGCGCTAATACTGCTGTATTGCCTAAAGGTGGAAAGGTTGTATTTGGCGGTAAAGCCGGGGATGTGTTGAATATTAGGTTGGAGAAGAAATAAACAGCAATAAGCCTTTTACAAATCTGAATGTAAAAAAATCTGATGCCTTTTTATATTGAGGGCATCAGATTTTTCTATATCATTATTTAATTCGCAACGAGCAATCGTATATACGTAGTTCAAATATATGTTTACGACTGTAAAATATCATCCAAAAGTACATCGAAATAACTAACAGGAGATAAAGAGGCCAAAAAATGAATATGTGTTTGATTATCGGCATTCTTTTGGTACCAAGTTCTTGTTTTTTCATAATCAGAAATAGTATGGTTGTTTATTTTAACATCCCGATTCAAATCTTCCTGGCTTGTAAAAGGTTTAGCATATAGATCACGTTTGTACATACACAACCAACATTCAAAGCTACGGCTAGACAATATGATTTTAGCAGATGGATATTGTTTATTTAATTTTGCTAGTTTGGCCTCAATCTGCGATATATTAGTGCGAGCAACATCGAAATCGGTATCCAATACGATGTAAAAAGAATCTATATTATTTTTCTTTTTCATGCTTGCTCGAAGTTCTCGTGTGAAATCTTTTTCTTTGTCTTTGCCGTAAGAAATGATATTTGTATTTCTGCTCGCTTTTCTGCGGAAGGAATGTTCTACATAAAAATGCTCACTGGAATTAATCGTTTTACTTTTCATAGAGGCTTCTTCATATAAAATATGAATGGTTCTTCTTAGTGACATATTCATTTAGAAGATCACCTCTGGAACAGCACCAAGTTTACCTTTTATATAGAGTTGAGACCAGTTGTGATTATTGTATGTGATTTCTTTAAACTCTTTTAACGAGAATACTAAAGTGCTCTCTGCTTCTCTGTCTTTATCCACAAAGTAAATCTGTTCCTTAGCAAAAAAATCAGGGTTTAATAAATATGGATTATGAGTAACTAACAAAAATTGTGCTCGATTTTCTTTACCTTCGTTCAAAAAGTTGTTTATGATTCCTTCTTGTAGCCTGAAATGATAATGGCTCTCAAACTCGTCGCTAATGTAGATGCCCCCATTTAAAATGGATTCATAGATTGGCAAAGAATTTGCGAGGAATTTACGTGTACCTGCTGATTCTATGCCCATAGGTAAGGTGTGATTTACATCCTCTACATGATGAATAGTTTCAATTCGGTAGTGTTTATTTTTTCTGGCATCATTCAACATTTTTTTTTGTATAGTTGCGGGCATTCCATTAAAAAAATCTGCTGTTGAAAGAGAAGTTAAAACATCATCGGTTACATCTTCAATTTTAAAATCAGTCAAAGCAAAATCAAAATTATTGAGATTTTGTAAAATATACTTTTTGAATACTTGATTTTTATTTACTTCTTGTGTGAATTCATTCAAGTTATCGCTACTTGTATCAAATAGTAGCTTGTCGACTAAAAATTCTCCACAGGTCTCTGCAATTTCGAAACTCAATGTCTGAATTTCTTGCTGATAAAACGTCCTGTTAATATCAAATAGTATTAAAGATAATACGAGTTTATGAGCAATATTTTCCTGTTTAATTTTTTCTAAAATTTGAGAGATTTCAGGAGATACAAAATCAATTACATCATAGGAGCGTTTGAAAATATACACAGGCTGATCCAGCTTAGTTTTTAACACTTTACGATAATATAATGCTTCATATTCAATTTTTTGGGATGAATGGTCAAATGAAAATTCGTAATTAATAAAATAGGATTGTGGATCATTCGTATTTGCTGATATAAGTTCAGCGACAAATTCAATATTAAATTTAGATAAGTGATTGTCATCAAATTTGTATGGAACAAGTGGCAATTCAATATCGTCTGGTGTTAGAAATGAAATACTATTCATAAAATATTCGCGCATAATACGAAGTGCCAAGAGAATGTTCGTTTTACCTGAAGCGTTCGCACCGAGTAATAATGAGCCGTTCAAAATTGCTCTTTTCCGAGTATTCTCGTAATATTCGAACAAAATATTATCTTTAAAAATACCAGCGCTATTATAAGCGTGATTAAATGAAATTTCTAACTCGTTTTTAATTGATAAAAAATTACTTACTGAAAATTTAGATAGCATAGTATCCCTCCTTTACATAGTATAACAAAGTGATATTAAAATAGATAAGCTATTTTTGGATGATTTTATATTGAAAATAACGCTATTTACTTTAAAAAAATAATTTATAAAATAGATTTTCTATTTGTAGATTATCTCTCTGGATTAAATTTCGAGTAAAAATTCGACACAAAACGCCGTTTTCATACAAAATACTACACTCCTTTCTTCAGAAAACCACCACTTTTACCGATACTGTTTAGAGCAGCAAGATAGCGAGCATCATAAGCGTTGCATACGTAACATGGCAATATACATATAGAGATAGAGATACGGAGGAAATGATATGAGTTTCAAGTTGCGTACCGGATTGGTACTCATCTTTATTGTGCTATCTCTGGTGCTGTCGATCGCACTCGGGCTAGTATTAAATCGCTATTCAGCTCACAGTGTGAAAGAAGAGATTGGAGCATCGTTATCCAGCACGGCATACGATACGGCAGATAAGCTGGATAATTTTATGTGGACACGTTCAGGTGAAATGGATCTGCTTGCCCGTTTACCCGTGCTGATCGATTCGATCGATCAAGACGATATTCATGAGATGCTCGATCAGCTTCAGACGAGCGTTCCTTCCTTTTCATGGATCGGGTATATGGATACTCGTGGTAAAGTGATCGCATCGACCGGTAATATTTTGCTCGGACAGGATCTATCGCAGCGTCCGGTATACAAAGAAGGGATCAAGCAAAAGTTTATCGGTGATGTGCATGATGCGGTACTGTTGGCCAAGCTGCTGCCGAATCCAAGCGGCGAACCATTGCAATTCGTCGATATTAGTCTTCCTGTCACGGATCGTTCCGGTCAAACGATCGGCGTGCTGGCTGCGCATATGAGCTGGGAGTGGGCACGTGAGGTAAAGCGCTCCATGCTATCCTCTCTGCGGCGTGAAGATAACAATGTCGATCTATTTATCGTTAGCCGTAACGATCAGACGGTGCTGCTTGGACCGAATAATATGGTCGGTCAGCCGCTCCATCTGGGCAGTGTTAGCGAAGCGCAAACAGGACGAAACGGCTGGGAGCTGGAGCAGTGGCCGGATGGCAAAACGTATTTGACCGGCTATGCCTACGGTAAAGGCTATATGGATTATAAAGGTCTCGGTTGGACGGTGCTTGTGCGTCAGCCCGAATCGACGGCGCTAGCTTCTGTTGCAGAGCTAAATCGCTTTAGTGTGGTCGCGGCGATCTGTGCAGCAGTCGTGTTTGCGATTATCGGTTGGTTTGTGGCTGGACGTATTGCACAGCCGATTTTGCGTCTAACGAAGCGTGCCGATCGGCTTGCTGCTGGTGAGGATGTCACATTGCCAGAAAACGTTGGCTTTGAAGAAATTCGTATGTTGTCACGTTCGCTGAATCGAATGGTGTACGCACTGGGGCAAAAGGATGTAGAGCTGGATCAGATGCAGACGATCGCGCATTATGATCATCTGACAGGTTTGCCCAATCGGACGGCACTGGAAAACTATCTGGAGCAGACGATCGCATCGGTAGATGAACAGGGACAGCAGTTAGCTTTTCTGTATATCGATCTGGATGGCTTCAAAAAAGTAAATGATACGCTCGGTCATCAGGCAGGCGATCATCTGTTGCAAAAGGTCGCTCAGCGCTTGAATGAGGTTGGCTGCGCAGACGGAATTACCGTGCGACTTGGCGGTGATGAATTCCTCGTTGTGCTGCGTACCGAGGGGGATCAGCTAGTGGCACAGGCAACAGCATATGGACAAAACATCATTGCAAGCTTAAATCGCCCGTTTGTATTGGATTATCAGAAAATTGTCATTGGCTGTAGCATTGGTGCCGCCGCTTATCCAGCAGCTAGCGGCAATCCGATTGAGATTATGCGTATGGCCGATCAAGCGTTATACCAATCCAAACGTGCGGGGAAAAATCGACTTACCTTTTATGAGGAAATGGCACCGTTGGCGTTACATGGAGGGGAGTCGTAAGCGAATAGGCATAATAATTAGAATATGCGATGATTCGATAGTACGATGATCCTAATGAGCTATCCCATGATCGCAACCGTGTATAACATAAAACAGCCAGTTCCTTCTGCATCCGTGCAGAAATGAACTGGCTGTTGGCGATGGCGAACGGTGCAGCCCTAGTGCAGTATTAACTGCGTTGTCCCGAAAGCCGTTGTCCAATCATAAGCATAATGAACAACGCTACCAATGCGCCAACGATACACATAATCGACATCATCAAATACATGGCGCCTTCTAAGCTAGCCTGAAATAGGCTGAATAACATGCAAATAGCTCCCAGCAGCACTCCGATCAGCCCAGGTACAAACGGAATCGTCCGTGACTGCCGATTCCGTCGTGCCAGTACGATACTAATCACCAGCAGTACAAGCGCAGTACCACCACTAATGCCAAATAAAAATCCCATCGGTTCACCTCCTGTACATATCATGTTGAATATGAGTACATGTGATCCACGAGCTTACGCTATGCATGCATAATATAAAGATGTACATATAATAGGCTCACAAATCCCAATAAACAAACTAAGCTTTGTCACGGGTCTGCTGACGAGATAACTGGTAAAAGAGCTGAAACATCAGCAATACAAGTCCGATCAGACACATACCGATTAAAGCAAGTGAGAAGGCAGCGATCCCTTGACCTCCAGCTTGTTTAGATAAAGCCTGAAATAGTAAAATAACGCACGCCATCACGCCCAGCAATCCCGGCAAAAAGCGTAAAAAGCGAGGCTTGGGGAAAAAATAAGCCAGCAGCAGTCCAAATAAATACATGACTACGCCTGCACCAAGCCCGGCATATACAAGCGGATGAATCGGATGTAGCACATCTATTCCTCCTTTCGTTCCATCATTCTCTTCTCTATCTTACCATCTGAAAGCGTTGCGACAATATGTTCACACGTAAAACAGATGTTGATCGTATTCACTCTACCCGATGCAGTGGATTTCTACTTCATTCGTCATAGCTATGGCTAAAGGATCTCGCTCCGTCTATCCCTCTCATAGCCACCGTACTTCATCATAATATAATCGCACACTCCATCACGTATCCATCTCAAACTTTATTGCTCATCTATTACAGCACTCCACTGTAATTCTCTTTTAAGAAAAAAGGATAAATCCATATCTAAAATCCTACCCTATTAAAAAAACGGAACACGCTATTCGGCTAAGTTCAGATTGGTAAAACTTGCAAAAAAACACGGCATAAAGCAGTTTAGATAGCAATGAAAAGGGTAATGGATGTATGGGAAAAAGGAACTGCTTAAAATGCACAAACTATAATAAAATCATCCTATTCATCCACCTTTTTCCGACTTCGTGCTTATTGTAAGCGCTTCACAAGACGTTTATTGTAGTAGTCAATCGTCATGACCGGTAGAGACCGTTCTCATTCGCATCTTAGGCGGCTTGCGTTTGCATAATTAGCAACTAGCGCCCGCGTACAGGCAAGGCATGGGCCAAGCACAAGATGGGAATGTAGATCATTCGTTTCTATCGTTCAATGTATTAATCTTGAAAGGGATGATCGCATGAGAAAATGGGGAAGTGCATGGATTGCAACGATGCTGCTTGTCCTGATATTAACGGCATGTGGAGGCAGCAATACAGCTGGCAACAATGTCGTGCAGCTCGAATTTTTCCAGAACAAGCCGGAAGCGAAAGCGAGCTTTGATGAACTGATTGCGAAGTTTAACAAGGAACATCCGAACATTCGCGTAAGTCAGGTGAATCCGCCGGATGCCGAGACGGTACTCAAAACGCGTGTCGTCAAAAATGCAGTACCTGATCTAATCGGTATGGGCGCGACAGATACATATTCCTTGCTGGCACAGAGTGGGATTTTTCTCAATCTGACCAATGATCCATTGTTGAAAAAGGTGAATCCACAATATGTACAGATGCTAAGCGATGTGACAGGCATGCAGGAAGTCACAGGCGTTCCATTTGCGCTTAATGCAAGCGGTATCATTTATAACAAGGCGATTTTTGAAAAGCTTGGCCTGTCGGTTCCGAAGACATGGGATGAGCTGATTGCAACCGCACAAAAAGCTAAAGATGCAGGCGTGATCCCATTTTATTTTACGTACAAAGATGACTGGCAAAGCAATCTGCCATTTAACGATATGGGCGGCTCGCTCGTCGGCATCGATTTTTATAAAGAACGTCGCGAGAACAAAACAACATTCCTCGCCGCCTATCAGGAGGTCGCCCAAAAACAGCTAGAACTGTTGAATTACGGACATAACGATAACTTCGGTAAAGGCTATTCCGACGGAAACCGCGCATTTGGCAACGGACAAGCGGCGATGTACATTCAAGGCAGCTGGGCGATTTCCGAAATCCGCAAAGTGAACCCGGACATCAAATTGGGCTTCTTCCCGTTACCAGCAAGCAACGACGAATCCCAAACGAAGCTCACCGCCGGCGTTGATACTTTACTGGCGATCTCCGCCCAAACCGAGCATCCCGAAGAAGCCAAACAATTCCTGTCCTTCCTGCTGGAACCGCAAAACAGCCAGCAATACATCGACCAGCAAAACCTGTTCTCCGCCGTCGATGGCGTACAACAAAAAGACGACAGCGTATCCGGCTTATTGCCATATTTCGAACAGGGCAAAATCGTCGATTTCGTCGACCACTACATCCCAAGCGCCGTCCAACTCAACCCAACCGTCCAAGCCTTTTTACAAAACAAAGACATCAACGGTTTCCTAAACACCCTGGACAAAGAATGGAACAAAGTAGCCGCCCGCCGAGCCAGTTAAGAGGAAAGATAGTGAAGTTGAGAGTTAAACTGCATTTCTAATAACTTAAAATTACCTGTATCTGTATCTGTATCTGTATCTGTATCTGTATCTGTATCTGTATCTGTACCTGTACCTGTACCTGTATCTGTATCTGTATCTGTACCTGTACCTGTACCTGTACCTGTGCTTATAAACCGTCCCTTTATTCCATTATAAAGGTCACCAGAATCAAACGACTCCACCTAATCACTATGTTCATGATGAGCTACAAAACAGCACATGCTGTACCTACATCATAGCAGCGAGCAAACATGCCAAAGCTTACTATTTTCCCTAACATGCTCAAAGCCAACGTACCAAAATATATTCATATCTCAAAATAAACCAAAGCACTATTCAGTACCTATTCGCATATTCATCATGGTCTTCTAACTGCTATCCCCACCACAAGAAGCTTAACTTCTTTACAAATGATGCACCCAGGCAAATGTTCGCTAAAAAGCTACTTTGATTAGCGGTCACTTTTTTCAAAGGTTGCCGTTTTAAAATGCACAAGCAAACATGCTGCAAGCAGCACAGAACGGAGGCAAGGAAATAAGGGGAAAGGACGACTTTTGAGCACGGGAATCTACAGCTTACTCCTACTCCGTAGATTCCTGTGCGAGACGGGAGTCCGTCCCCTTATTCCTTGCCGGAGTGGTACTTGCTCAAGCACATTATGTCTGCGAGCACAAACGAGCAAACTTTATTTTTAAGAGGTACATCCCACGCACCTGTAAAAATTAAGCTTCCACCAACAGTATGAAAGGAGCCATCCCCATGTCCAAACGCATGTCTACCTACTACTGGATGACGATTCCCGCAGTGCTGCTATTTTTCCTATTCCTGACACTGCCGGCCATCCAGGGTGTGTATTATTCTTTTACAAATTACAACGGGTTTGGTCAAACATACGATTTTATCGGCTTACGCAACTATGTGAACCTGTTTACCGACAATGTAGTGGGTGATGCGTACTGGTTTACGATCAAGTTTGCCGTTGTGGTGACTATTCTAGTCAACATTTTCAGTTTGTTGATCGCGCTCGGATTGAATGCTAGCATCCGACTGCGTAACTTTTTCCGGGGAATTTATTTTCTGCCGAATATTTTGAGTGTGTTAATCGTCGGTTACATCTTCAACTATCTGTTCTCCAACGTGTTCACCGTGTGGGGGCAGACGCTCGGTATCCAATCGCTGTCGACCAATATTTTAGGTAATGAAAGCCTTGCTTGGATTGGCGTCGTAATCGTGGCGGTATGGCAAGGGATTGCGCTGAACACAATTTTGTATCTGGCAGGTCTGCAAACGATCCCAGGTGATGTGTACGAAGCATCCAGCCTGGACGGCGCTAGCAAATGGCGTGAATTTTGGAGTATTACGTTCCCACTGATCGCACCATTTTTCACGATCAATATGGTGCTGGCGATGAAAAATGCACTGATGGTGTTCGACCAGATCGTGGCCCTGACCAATGGGGGTCCCGGTCGTGCGACACAATCGATCTCATTTCTGATCTATACTGGCGGTTTTGAAGGCGGTGAGTTTGCGTATCAATCCGCGAACTCGGTAATCTACTTTATCGTCATCGCGGTCATTTCGATTGTGCAGATTCGTTTCCTGCAAAGAAGGGAGATGGATATGTAATGAAGGATACACGTAAAACGAACTGGCCGATCAACATTCTCGTTGCCATCGGTACGATTGTCATTCTGTTTCCGCTCTATATGGCGCTCACGATTGCCCTTAAAGACCCGCAGCAGATGGCACAATCGCTATTCGGACTGCCTACACACTGGCGTTTTGATAACTTTGCTAATGCGATTGAAGTGACAAATTTCTTTCAAGCGTTCCGCAATAGTGTGCTCGTAACTACCGGCACCGTTGTACTGACGCTGCTAACGAACTCGATGGTCGCTTATGCAATCGGCCGTAATATGCAGCGCAGCAAGTTTTTCAAAGGATTGTATTTCTACTTTGTTAGCGCGATGTTCATTCCATTTCCGATCATTATGCTGCCGATCGTCAAACTGACTGCCTCGCTGCATATGACCAATCTGGTCGGATTGACCATTTTGCATACCGTGTACGCGCTTGCCTTTAACGTATTCGTCTATGTCGGCTATATCCGTTCGATTCCAGTCGCGCTGGAGGAAGCTGCTACCGTAGACGGAGCAAGCACATGGGGCACATTCTGGCGCATCATCTTCCCACTGATGGCACCGATCAACGCAACGGTCGGTATCCTAGTCTGCCTGTCGACGTATAATGACTTTCTATTGCCACTCATCATCGTCAGCGACCAGAATATGTATACGTTGCCGCTCGTACAATACATTTTCCAGGGCCAATTTAACACTGACTTTAATCTCGCATTCGCCTCGTATCTACTGGCAATGCTCCCAATGGTCATCATCTACCTGTTTGCCCAAAAATGGATCATTAGCGGAGTTACTCGCGGTTCGGTAAAATAAACGTTTGGTTCAATACTGCTGTTTCTCTACACAATAAGTGCACAAACGAACGCAAGCCTCTTCCATGCAACCTACAGGTTGTGAGGGAGAGGCTATTTCGATTCATTCAAATTTGTGTAATTACGAGCTTAGCTTATGGGATGTATACTCCTCCGAGAAGGAAGAAGAGTATGGACACCCGGATCGCACAGAAATCGATGGAGTAGGAATTATTGTAGATTCCGGTGCTTGGCAGACGTAAGGTAGTTTGCTTCCGCAAAAATGACTTTTTATTGAACCCTGTGTTAGGAATACGCTAACACTATAACTCGTCCATTGTCTTATTTCTGTCCTCCGTTCTGTGCATCGTATATCGATACGAGTTTGCGCATCTAAACAGTCCAAAAATTTTGCTACATGCTAGTTCATTGACCAACTTAAATTGAAAGTATCAACTACTCTATTTATGAAATATGCACCTGCATCAAGCAATGCTAAACGGCAAGTGCAGTCATTTATCAAAAGCAGCTCTTTTTCACTAACTTTTCCATTGTAAATAACTTTTTTATAAGTTATCATGTAACATGAACATCCTAAAATTACCATTTGTAGTGTTAGCGCTCTTCTAACACGTGGTGCAATGAAAAAGCGATTTTTGCAAAGCAAAATATCTTACATTTTCCAGTGTTAGCGCTCTTCTAACACGTGGTGCAATGAAAAAGTGATTTTTGCAAAGCAAAATAGCTTACATTTTCCAGTGTTAGCGTTCTTCTAACACGTGGTGCAATGAAAAGCGATTTTGCAAAGCAAAATAGCTTACACCCTTTACATCATGGAGGAGGAAAATCTTATGCAAACTAAAGGCTATCTTCTGAAAAATGGAACTGTTTTAACGATGGACAGTGTGCTGGGCAGTTATCGACAAGCCGATGTGCTCATCGTCGGCTCACGTATTGAGCTGATCGGTCCGAATCTGCAAGTGTCGGAACATGATTACGAGACCATCGATGCGACAGGTATGATTGTGCTACCGGGTCTGGTGGATACGCATCGTCATGTATGGGAATCGCTTGTGCGTACAGCAGGGACGAACTGGTCGTTGCCTGTTTATTTACAAAATTTATATTATGGCGGTCTGGGCAGTCGTTTACGTCCGCAGGACAGTTATATCGCTAATTTGTTGGGCGCATTGGAAGCGCTTAACTCCGGGGTGACCACATTGCTCGACTGGAGCATGCCCTATTCGCCTGAGCATACCGATGAGCTTGTGCGTGGTTTGCAGGAATCCGGGATGAGAGCGGTATTTGCGCTTGGCGTGAATGGAGAGACGGATTATTGGAATCGGGAGAGTCGACTCCTGTTATCGGACGATGTGTATCGGGTGAAAAAGCAGTATTTTGCCTCCAATGATCAGCTACTCACACTGGGACTGGCCATTCGTGGGCCTGAATTTAGTCACTGGGATACAACGGTACAAGAGATCGGTATCGCGCGTGAGCTGGATGCTGTCTGTTCGATGCATATTGGATTTGGTAACTGGGGTGCACACGATCATTCGGTTACCCGTTTATATGAAGCTGGCTTGCTAGGACCCGATCTAAACATGGTGCACGGCAACAAAATGCTGACCGATGAATACCGTATGCTAGCCGATACTGGAGCATCGCTATCGGTAACACCGGAAGTGGAAATGATGATGGGACATGGTTATCCGGCGACAGGCTTCTTTATGGAGCAGGGCGGTATGCCAGCACTTGGTGTGGATGTGGTGACGTCTACCGCAGGCGAGATGTTCACGCAGATGAAGTTTGCATTACAAGCGGAACGGGCACGGGTGAATGAAGAGATTATTGCGTCTGGCAATATGCCGGGCGAGCTGAATGTGCAGGCAGCACAGGCGCTGGAGATGGCGACTACAGCCGGAGCAAAAGCGTTAAAGTTGGATCACCGGATCGGACAGCTCAAGCCAGGTTATGAAGCCGACTTGATCATGATTCGCGCATCCGATCTGAATTTGCTGCCTGTGATCGATCCAATTGGCGCGGTCGTCCAGTTTGCTCAACCCTCTAATGTAGAGCATGTATTTGTCGCCGGACGCGCAGTAAAGCGTAATGGTCAACTGGTCGACGTGGATCTGGAACGTGTACGCAAGTTAGCGCTGCAAAGCCGTGAATATCTGGCTGAAACCTATACATTTACCGATGGAGATCGAATCGTGTATTCTTAATTCTAACCGGGCGATGTGAGGACGTGTACGCAAATGGTGTGTGCTGGGGCAGATAACACTCCAGGAAGGAATAAAAGCACGGACTCCGTTATCGCACAGAAATGTACGGATTAGAAGTAAATGGTAGATTCCCATGCTGCTTACACCTATATAAGTTTGCAGAAATGCTCTGGTATGCTGTAACATACGTTAGTTTCTACATGGATACTGCGGCTAACCTAACTAAAACAACTCCCGATTCTAATAAAGAAACGGGAGTTGTTTTCATACGATTTCGTATTTAGTTGCTGAACGATAGTCATGAGCGTGCGTATTTCAATACAGAGGTAGCTGTGCGCTATTATGGCAGTATGTGCATCTATGCACCAATAAATCTACACATGAATCAATCAATACGTCTACACATTTATAAATCATCGTACATCATCCATACTAACCAATATGCTCTTCTAAAACGAGCGATAAGCTTCTACATAACTGCGTTCAGACAAATGGCTGTAACGTATTAGCTGCATCTAACGCTATTTATTCCACTTCCGTTTCCGCCGCTTCCGTTGCCGTTTCATCTGCACTAGCACGCAGCGGTGACGTCCACTCACAGAACAGTGCATAATCCCGTTCCACCTGATCCGCGTAAGCGTAAGCCCAGCGCGAAATATGGTGTGCAAACGCATCCGGTTCATCACCCATCGCACGAGCGATTTCACGCTCGCTATGGTAGTCGAGCAGTCCGCTGCTCACATCGGCATCAGCACGAGCATGCATTTTGGCAGTCAAACTGGCCATGCTCGCTACGATTTTTTGCATATCATTCAGGCTCGTAATATTTTCTAGCTTGAGGCGCTTTTTGTAAGGCGAGCGTTCGCGCACATAGAAGTCGCGTTGTTCTAAGGTGATAAAGCCCAGATATGGATCGGCTCGATGATGCATCGCTTGCTGCGTCGTCGTTACCCGTTTCCCCTGATGAGCAAAGCTATGCCAGAACGATTCACTATAGGGCAGGAAATAAGCAGGCACCGGCGCACGCACTTCTTTCACCTCAAGCACGATATCATCCTGTCCTTGTTGCAAGATACCTCCTTCGATCAGCACATAATAACGATCCAGTCCAATTGATGCAGTGCCAGAGCCGTGTTTGATGGCGATATCTTTTATCTTATAGTGAGACACATCATCCTTGCAGCAGAGCAACGATTGCTGGTAGTCCGCCCATGCTTGCTCCAATAGCTGTTGCTCCTGCGTAGAAGGCACCACCAGCTCACTATTTTCCAAAAAGACACGATCTGTCTGCATGACCGCAGTCACTTTTTCGAGAAAATGACCCTGTCTGCGCTTTTCCAGCTTACGCAGCAATTTGCGAATCGCACCGTTTGCGTGCTCTTCATCCATACGGAACTTGCCGGGATCATCTTTACCTGAAGCAAAGCGGCGAATCTGTTTGTAATATGTAAGTGCGTATTGCTCCAGTACATTCCATTGCTGTTCACGATCATAACCGAGCTGTCGACCGACGAGGGCGATGCTCACCGACATGCGTAACACATCATACAGATACGAACCGACATAACCTTCATCAAAATCATTCACATCATAGACGATATCGCCCGATTCATTACGGAACGCACCAAAGTTCTCAAAGTGCAGGTCGCCCTGAATCCACGTTGGACGATCGTCTGGCGTATGATACGGAAAATAATGCCGGGTCGCATCAAAGTAGAACAAATATGCACTTCCGCGAAAAAAGGAAAACGCGGTCTGCGCCATTTTGCGATATTTCTCCGCTCGTTTCGATTCGTCCAGTTGCATAATAACACTATCAAATTCCTCCAGCACCGAAATAAGCGTATCCCGGCGTAGCTTGGTTCGTGTGCGAATTACATTTTCAGTAATCGTTGAGTTCACATGCAGTCCCCCTGTATATGATGTACGTTTAGCCCTATCATAGCGTAAACGATGGGGCTGGAAAAGACTTCTTTAACGCCTTCTATCGTTACAATGAGTCTACCGATCGCATGTAGGAATCTGTCTACTGGCATCCTTAGCGAATAGTTAGATAAACGATTATACGTAGCAAGACGCGCCCCGTTTTCACATTTTATTAAATAAAGGTATAATACAATCAAAGTTGTAGACGTTTCCAATAATTCTTCTTATTGGAAAATGGTCTATACAGGAGGGATGACATATGATCGAGTATAGGAGACAGCACATGTCATGGAAGCTCAGTCTGGGTGTAATTCTAGCCGCTATAGGCTTATCTGCGCTATCTGGGTGGTGGTTAGGCGGTCTAGTCGATGGTGGGAGTTCATTTAATTTGATTGTTGTTTTTATGTTGTATACGAGTCTGGTAATCAAAGCGATGAACTGGCTCAGCTACAATAAAGAAGAGCATATAAGTTACAATTTACAACGACTGGCAGCGTATGTAGGCATATATGCCATTTCTTTTGTCGTGAGCGGTTTGATCATAGGCGTGTCCGGTCGAGATGCCATTATGCTGGCTGTGATTTCGGTTGGTTTTGGAGCCATTTATAGCTTGAATGATTTAAAGTATGTATTTCGTCAGGGCTGGAGTATGTTTTTAACGGTAATGATCATTCCTGTGTTTCTCGTTGTCTGGCTGATCATGTACGGATTAACGATGGATTCGTGGTTTAACATCGATAGTATGTACGATTATTTTATCGTGTCAGGTGTAGTGTACTGGTTGTTGGTCATTTGCACGCTGGCACTGTTTAGCCGTTATATTGTAAAACAACCTCAGGATTCGTCGTCGGCTCATTAAGATGAGGTGTGGCTAGACATGCTCGTTATCAGCTGCATTAACTTGCTATGATTCCGCTGGATAGATAAGTTGTAATCTCATGCTACCGAGCAGGACGGTCGTTTGGATACGAAACCGATCCAATATATAATCGATCCAATACATAAACTGCGCCTTATAAAGTTGTATTTTAGAAAGCTCATTCCATCACTCAGGGAATGAGCTTTTTATTTCCCGGGAAAAGACGTCCAGTTCTGTACGCTTCTGCCAGCCGCTTGCTGTCCAAAAGGACTTCCCCTCTGCATTCGTACTCATGACAAATAAATGCGCTTTATCGATTCCTTGCTCTGCCAGCGCTGCCAGACTGCGTGCAATCAGTTGTCTGGCAATGCCCTGTCCGCGCATCTCAGCCGCTACCGCCATATGATATAAGAATCCGCGGCGTCCATCATGTCCAGCGAGCAAGCTGCCTACAATACAATGATCAGCAGAACATTTAGTGTTCATTGCAACATAACAGCAGCCTGGATTGCGTTTAAGATAGCGGTCGATTTGTTCAGGAGCATCAGCTTCGCTCAATCCCATGCCTTCGGTGCTGCTCCATAGATGGTACATCGCTTCATAATCGTTCATATTCATTTCGCGAATGGTGATCATGGTAGACTCCTTTTGGTAAGAAATTCTCTTTCATTTCTGGATGAATGTATTTGTTCCACAACCCTTTTATTGTTATCCGTGTACAAAAATAGCTACACATGTTCGGTATTTTTATATTGCTGACTTTATTATTAATGGTTGTTCGGAAATTTTCAATTTTTTCTGGCAATTATGGTTAATAAAGCTTAGCATAGAGGAAGAAACCGAATAATCCAGTCAGGCAACAGGCTCCGCTTTGTCTGATTTTCCGAGGCGGAGCATGAAAACGATCGATGAAAGCATAATAAGCATAATTTTTCAGGAGGCAATCCTTTGAATATAAAAAAGAATATGAAAAAATGGCTGTTTTTGGCATTGATTTTAAGTGCAGTATGTGTGGAAACGATCTCTGCGACTCGTCTACATTCGTGTCAAACGCTTGCAAGTGCAAGTTCGACCCCGATTCGTGTGAACGCGGTTACGGTAGATAATTCAGGTGTGATGACGGCAGACGCTGCCGATCAAACAACAGGTGAGCGTGAAACAGTATTTGCCGATAGCGCTCTTGGCGTGATGATCGAAGGAGAGCTGGATGAGAATGGCATGTACAACCATTTGACGATACGCACCCCTGTTTTTCAGTGCAGTCTACCAGGAGAGCAGGTACAGAATCCGACATACGCCCCGTGGGTAGCGGAGGCGGATTTGAACGGAGACGGTGAGAAGGAGATCATCGTAAATCTGACTTCCGGTTATGGCACCGGAATGGAGCTAAACACCGTGCAGGTATTCAGTCAAAATGGTGAAAATATTCCGGTCGAATCGCCGCAAAGTGGAATTGCCCGTCAATTCAGTTCTAGCGTGCATGGCGATCAGCTGGAACTGAAACTAAACGGAACAACACATTCGCTGGCGTTAAAAGGGCTGCCCGAGCAGCCTGCTGCCAGCAAACCGCCTGTATTCGGAGGGGCGGTACAACAGTTCAAAGTAGATCATAATGAGCTGACAGCGATCTATTCGCTACAAGTCGGTATGACCGGATTTATCGGTGAATTGGACGCTACGTACCGTTACGAGAATGGCGTATTACGTCTGTCACCAGCGAAGCTGAATTTGGAAAAATAATCTCTGTCCGATAATGTCTGTTCGGATAGAATGTAGGCCTGTGATGCGAGTTTGCGTTCATCTTGGATCATCCCTATTTTCTAAGGGGGATACGCAAGCCAAATCCCATCGCTCTGCACCTGAAACCTGGCTAAACACCTGGAGCGAATGCACGTCAGAGCCAACCGGCAAATCAAGAGGAAATCGATTTTTTTAAAGGGGGGTTGGTCATGCTCAGTTTGGACATTTTTCTAAGCACAGACTAGGTTTATGTCCAACTAGCATGACGGTTAATTTAGTTATGAAGTGATTATGTTCTTCACGATCCAATCGTCCAACAACATGAAGCGCTAGCATTCTACGCTAGCGCCGGGTATGTACACGGATGAACCGTGTGTTTAAGCTAATGATATTGTTCAATCCTGCATATTTATAACTCGTCGGCAATACGGATCAGTTCTTTCATCCCTTGCTCAATCAGCATCTCGTTAGCAAAAGAAAAGCTCAGCCGAATATGCTGACTGGGACGTTTCGCATGATCGAATAAGGAGCCGGGAACGAAGCTAATTCCCTCTGTTAAGGCATAGCTGAGCAAACGGGAAGCAGATAATTCCTGCGGTAGCTCGATCCACAAATTCAGACCGCCCTGTGGCTCAGTATAGCGCCAGTTCGTTTGTTGCAGTTCATCCTGCATTCTTTCCATACGAATACGCAAGGCAATGCGCAGCGTATCCAGATGACGGTGCAACCGATCGGACATAAAATAGTGCAAAAATACTTTCTGATTCAGCAGTGGTGTGCCTCCATCAGTCAATGATTTGCAGGAGATGAGCATGTGCATCCACGGCTGTCTGGCAGCGATACAGGCAATCCGCAGACCGGGTGAAATGTATTTGCTAAAGCTACGAATATGAATCGTATACCCTTCGGTATCATAAGCAAATAGAGGCGGAGGCGGCGCAGCGCCAAAGTAGATATCGCTACATGTATCGTCCTCGATTAGCAGGCACTGATGCTGTGCCGCCAGATCGACGAGTTGCTTGCGCTGTTCGGCGGGAATACACAGTCCTGTCGGGTTGTGAAAGGTTGGATTCAGATAGAACAGACGCGGACGATATTGGCGCATCAGACGATCAATTTGCTCGATATTGTAGCCGTTCGCATCGATATCTACCTCAAGAAAGCGTGCGCCCTTTTGCCGAAATACGTCCAGTGCAGTCGCATAGGTAGGCGACTCCACCAGCACATAATCACCTGGACGAATCCAGGCTTCAGCAATAAGGAAAATCGCCTGCTGCGCACCGCTGGCGATCAATAGCTCTTCTGGTTCGATGTAGAAACGTGAATGCTGACTAAAGTATTGTGCCAGCAATTGCCGCAGTTCCAGATCACCCTGTACATGGGCATAAGTGCCGAGCAGCTTCGGATACAGATCGAATACCTTTTTCGTATATTCCGTAAAATAATGATTCGGCAGCAGATTGGGATCAATTAACGCCTGTGAAAATTGAAAGCGTGCAGGCAGATGATGCAGTTCATTGAGCGTGCCATCAAAGCGTGCAGGCTCCAGCTCATTTTCATTCGTCAACGTGTGTACGGCAGGTGGTGCGACATAATAGCCGGACTTGCTGCGCGCATAGATCGTGCCCTGCGTTTTTAGATGCTGATACGCTTTAAATACGGTTAGGCGATGCATACCGCTGTCTCGCGAAAGCTGTCTGACGGACGGTAAACGCTCATGCGCTTGCCAGTCGCCGCGCTGAATACGTGCTTCGATATAGGAACTGATCTGCCGATACGACACACGAGTGGATGTGTCCGGTAGCTCGATCGATCGGGATGTTGGTGTCAGTGGATAATGGATGGATGAAGAATTAGCGGATGCATGAGCATCGATGTGTTCGGAAGATATAGCGTTACGAGAGAATGTCATCATCAAAGCTCCTTTCCAGCGATATCGTTAAGGGATGTAATGAAGTTGGTAGTAAGGATGATATTAAAGTTTGTAGCATGGCTGTATTGCCCTGAGTACAAGTAGCCATAAAATGAATATATCTCGCATTAACACCAGGGCGTGTACGCAAACTTGTATACGTGTACGCAGCACTTCACTACTCGCGTATTTCTATCCTATTGCTTCTTCCATCTTATCGCGATCGCCTGCGCATACCTATCGATCTGTTCTGCTTTACTCCATCTGTTCTGTTTCTTTTCCTATACAATAACAGAACCAAGAGGAGGAATGACAGATGATTATGCTCGGCTATGCCATCATGTGCCTTATTTTTAGTACAACTTTTCTAGCCATTAAAGTAGGAGTGGACGCAGGCATGCCTCCATTTTGGAGTGCAGGTGTCCGTTTCTTTGTAGCAGGGTTGATCTTGATGGTCATTATGCGTCTATGCGGAAAGACAAGCTTTTCTGTTCTGCTGCGTAAGGAGTCATTGTGGATTGGCGCTAGTATGACCTTTGTAACCTTTGCAGCGTTATACTGGGCAGAACAATATGTAACTTCGGGCGTTGGCGCATTGCTGTCGGCAACGGGACCGGCGATGGTATTACTCATTCGTGCACTGGTGCTCAAGGTGAATGTGCCGCGCCTTGCCTTTGTCGGTGCATTTATTGGTCTGGGCGGAGTCGGGCTACTCATGCTGCCAGGCTTGTCCGGTACGGTACATGGTTTGTGGATGCTCGCCTGTGCGGTCGTAATTATCGGCGAGATCGGCTATGCAAGCGGCGCTGTGTATTCCAAACAGGTGTCTTCCAACATGACGGACGTATCACCAATCGCGCAAAATGCAGCACAGCTCATGCACGGTGGCTGGATGCTGCTCCTATTATCACTGCTAACCGAGCGCGGACAAATTCATGTGGGAGCGATGCTAGAACCACAGGCGCTCGGTTCACTGCTCTATTTGATCATCGTCGGCTCGATGGGTGGACATACACTTTTTTACTGGCTCGTATCGCGTACAAATCCGGTATTCCCATCGACATGGCTGTACATTTCTCCTGTACTCGCCTTGCTCATTGGCTGGGCGCTATACGGCGAGCCAATGAGCTGGATGGTCGCTGTGGGCGCAGGTATTGTATTATGCGGTGTCCTATTGACCAATTTCGAATCGTTGCAGACGCTCTGGAAAGGTAAGCAAAGCAGAGTTGTTCATAGAACTAGAAGATCGTTAGAACGGGAGCAGCGCCTGGAACAACCGATACCAGCCAAGTCTCGCTAAATCGCTCTGCAAATAGGGCAATGAGAAAGCAAAAAGCAGTAGAAAGTAATCATAGCTCGTAAGCATACCCATCGTTCGGTGATAGATCAGCATGAAAGCAGGATGGCACACAATCTCGTACCGATCATGCTGATCTGTCCTACACGAACATATCGATCCTACCTGAGCAGCAGGAAATATCCCTATCCACTCCGAATTAGGTAAGTAGCTAAAGCAAAACACTAGCCTATCAAAATGGAGGGATACACCGATGAAATTCAACCGCAACATCGATACCGATCCAACGAGCAAAATAAACCCAACGAACCCAATCCATCCAACCAATTCATCCGTACCATCCTATCACACGGACACCTATGTACATGCTCCCGATCACCTAGCAAGTAAACGGAACTCAACCACGAATCCAACAGTTATTCCAAACACCTATCTATTGCCACATAAACGTAAGCTTTTCTTCACGGTGAGTCTGGGCATACTGCTTGCCAGTACCGCAGCAATATCGCTCACTAATTCTTATGCGATCGCAGCAAATACGCCATCGAACACTTCGATCTCCAAGCAAACGTCTTCCATAGCAGCTCAATCAACATCCAGTACATCCAATACTGCACTCGTCAATCCAACCATCAATACCGTCATCCAGACGAAGACGCAAGTATACGAAGGCAAGCACTTCCGTTTCTACTATCCACCCGCCTGGAAAACAGGCATCCAATCAACGATCTATCATCCACCCGGTATGGATAGCTCCGAGGTCGTCGATTTCAGCTATAACGGTCAGTCTGTCCTTACGCTGATGGCAATCCCACGCGCCGTCTGGAATGCTCAGTTACCCGACGAAGTCCCTTACGGTGACCGTATCGCTGCGAAGGGCAACTACATCTACGCCATCAATTTGCCACAGGATAGCGTCTACGATCCGAAAAGCAAAGAGTACCCACCCTTTCATAAAAGAGTGCTCACGATGGATCAAGTCAAGCTCATGTTCCAGGGGAAATAATGCTTGGCGTAACTTACGGAGTGTGTACAGGAAGTACGACATGTAGTCCTAACAGCTAAGCCAGCCATCTGTATTTTTCAAACTTAACGTCATTACTTTAACTGTATTTATGTACTTTATGTACTTCGTGTACTTCATGTATCTAAAAAGGAATAGTTTATCTATTGTGGTCACGGTCGATAGTAGTACCATTGAATACTACGCGTATATCCGTGCAGTATTACGTTTTTAAAGTAAAAGATATAATTTCCATACCCATTGAAGTTAATTGAAAATGGCGATTTAGCATTTGACATTTATTTCGTTGTAAAAGTTTCAGATCTATCGAAGTCGGTTGATTTTGCAAAGTTCGCAAAGTTCGCAAAGTTCGCAAAGTTCGCAAAGTTCGTGAAGTAAGTTAAGTCCTTAAAGTCTGCTAATCAGCTAATTTCGCAAAATGCGTAAAGTTCACTAAGTTCACCTAATCCACCTCCCTGTACGAAACGGAAGGCAGAGAACAATACCAAAAGACCGACCTTTAAGCCGGGATCCACCATCTTGCCTACCATTCAAAGTATCCCGGCTTAACCGGAGGTCGTTGGTATGTTCTCTGCCTGGAGTGGATGCGCAAGAAACCCACACACATCAAACACAAAGCACGAAAAAGCAGGATCGAAAGCCATCACATCACAGCTTTCAATCCTGCTTCTTTTATTTTCACAAATGAAAAATTACGTTCAGTCCATCGCGAAATACCTAAAGCAATACATAACGCAACATAACGCAATTCCTAAAGCAATACATAGCGCAATTCGTGAAGCAAATACCTAAATCAATACCTAAATCAATACCTAAATCAATACCCAACGCCATCTTACCACTATTACGCTCACTGGTTCACCGCATAAATCCCCGGCTTACCGCCTACAACTCCGATCCATAGCTCGCCATTCCCGACCATCACACCGCGATAATTAATAAACACATCATTCACGTTTTGATTAGCCAGTGCATTACGCACTTTTGAGGTCATGATCGAGCTGTATTCTTTCAGAAATTGTTTCTCATTCAAAATGCTACGCCGTTTGCCATCCGCTTGATTAACAGCTAGTGGGTAGGAGACACGTTTAGCGACCGCATCCAGATTCCCTTTCGCTACCGCTCGCTTGAGGTTAGCAAAATAACCGGTAAACTGCTTGGCAGAATCGAAGCCAGCAACATTTACGAGTCGATTGTTTAGATTCGCCTGTGTGGATGAACTGGATGAACTATTGCCACTACCATTCGTACTGCTCGAACTGCTACTGGAGCTGGAACCCGAATTCGAACTGCTGGAATTTGAACTACTGGAATTAGCAGAAATGGATGGAGAGGCTGGCGTACTTGGCATCTGCGGAGCAGACGGCGTTGCCACCGTTGCTTCTTTCACAGCGGGCACGGTCAGATCGTTAGCAGCATAAACGGGTGTCGCTAATGCCATAGTCATCACAGCAATGAGTGGAAGCGTGCGTTTGTTGGTCATGATTCATCCTCCTATGTGTATGATATCGTGTACGGCTACAATATTTTGTATACATTTCTTTACTGATGTATACCCGATTTGTAGCATGATTGACCAATAACTTCTAGTGTATAGCTACGGTTAGATCGGATAATCGGTGATTCACGTAGTAGAGGAATGAGCTTGTACTGAGTTTATGTGGATCGATTAACTTGATGCATGGATGAACTTATTATCTAATGTTTTCCAGGTGCATGGCAAGCAAAAAAGCCTGCTGCAAGCATCATCGGCTTACAGCAGACTTGGAAAAGATACAGATTCAGCGAGTACGCCGAGACGATACGGCAGCGTACCGTGGTTGTTTCATTAGATCGCTCTAGCTACGGCTCGCATGAGAGTAAAGGCTACACGTTACCTTAGTTTTTCAAATGGAACGGTACTGTCGTGACAACAACATCTTTATAGTTGATCAGGTATGCGCGCATCAACAAGCTGGTCTGATTGTGCAGAATGCTTTCCCACCAGTGCTTGGTAACAAACTGCGGAATGAGAATCGTAATATGATCGGTCTCGCCATTTTTCCATTCCACTGTATCGATGAATCGACGTAGTGGGCCAAGAATGCTGCGATACCGCGAGCGCAGGACGATCAGGCGCACGCCCGGATTCCATTGCTCCCATTTGCGTTCCATTTTCTCAATCGCTTCTTCATCAAAGCCTACATATACGGCGACCACATTTGGCGATAGTGTCTGTGCATAGCTGATCGTATTCATAACGACCCGTGTAATGCCAGCTACCGGAATAATAATCGTGTTACCTTTCGGCTGTGGCTTATCATGATCCAGATCGATGCGCAGCTGTTCAGCTGTATTTTGATAATGCACATAGATTTTGTGGAACAGATATACGACGATCGGCAGGAAAATGAAGATAATCCAGATTTGCGAGAATTTGGTGAAAATAAAGATCAACGTAATCGACAGTGTCGTCAACATACCGATCGTATTGATCAGCAGCTTGATGCCCCAGTTCGCTGGACGAAGTTTGATCCAGCGAATCATCATGCCGAGCTGAGATAGTGTAAACGGAATGAATACGCCAACCGCATACAGCGGAATCAGATTGTCCGTTTCCCCGTGGAATACGATAACGAGCAATGCCGATGCCAGACTCAGGAAGATGATCCCGTTCGAGAAGCCGAGGCGATCACCACGTACCATAAACATATGCGGCATGTATTTATCTTTCGCGAGCATAAACGACAACAGCGGAAACGCTGAGTATGCCGTATTTGCAGCGAGGAACAAAATAAGCGCGGTGACCCCTTGAATAATAAAATAAATAATACCACTACCGAATGTCATCCGAGCAATCTGTGAAATGATCGTCTCGGTCGGACGCGGACTTACACCATACCAGTAGGCAAGCAGTGTAATTCCGATAAACATACTACCCAGAATGATACCCATCATGAGCAATGTAGCCGCTGCATTACGCTCAGCAGGCTGGCGGAAGTTCGGAATCGCATTCGATACCGCTTCGACCCCCGTTAGTGCCGAACAGCCGGAGCTGAACGCCTTGAGCAATAAGAACAGACTGACATTGGATACGGTAGCGCCAAATTCCGGAGCTGCCGCTTCAATGCCGCCCGTCATGTATTTGATCATACCGCTAATAATCAGAAAGAAAATCGCGACGACAAACAGATAAATCGGAATCGCCAGCACGGATGCGGACTCGGTTACACCGCGCAAGTTCATTACTGTCAAAAATACAATCATTACAAGTGCAATTAATACTCGATGATCATGCAGTACAGGGAACGCGGACGTAATCGCGTCTGTACCTGCGGACGAACTAACCGCTACAGTTAGCACATAGTCGACCAGCAATGAACCGCCAGCAATCAGACTTGGAATCTGCCCAAGATTATCCTTGGCGACAATGTAGGCACCGCCACCTGTTGGATAAGCAAAGATTGTCTGACGATACGAGATAACTAGAATGACCAGCAGTCCCAATACAGCCAGTGAGATAGGAACGGAATACCACAGTGCAGCAAAACCGGCTACCATCAATACGAGTAAAATCTGTTCGGTTCCGTACGCAACCGAAGATAGCGCATCGGAAGACAAAATAGCGAGTGCTTTCAGTTTGCCCAGCTTTTCCGCTTCGAGTTCTGCGGATTTCATCGGTCTTCCGATCAAGATACGCTTTAACTTGCCTAGCATCTTTTTGTACCCCTTCGTTGTGTAAATTTGATAATTGATGTTAAAAATAACATAATGATTATACGCGTACAAGGCGAGCATGGATACATATAAAATGCGTTACGATTTATATACACCCTTTTTCTTGTATCAACGCAGTTTGTTCAGTTTTTTAGCGGTATGCAGACATCCGAATAGACCACACATCAGAGCAAGACATCATACCGGCTTACAGGATCGAAAAAGCATATACCTATATCCTTTCTTACCGGCTGTGCAGCTCGCATGGCGGCTAGACTGAACAGGCGTATTTCATTATACTCCTAACGCGTAAAAAGTCATGCTAAATTTTATAGAAGTTTATTAAAATGATGCAAAAGGCAGGATCTGCGACAAATCACAATCCGTACAGCTATACTAAAGATAGATACAAGCTAGATCAAAGCTAGATCAAAGATAGATAATCATAGCATTTGCTCCTCTATGCACGAAAAACAATAGCCGAAGACAGGAGAGAATAAATATGAAGAAAATCATGCTCCGAGTATTGCTAGTTGTCGCAGTGCTCATGCTCGCTGCGATCGTGACCTGCTTTTATCTGGGGTACTTTATGCAGGCGTATTTCCTTATCTTTATCATTTTGACCGTGTTATTTGCAATGGGCCAGATAGCTAATCTGAACAACAATGTATGGCTACATCGCAATAGTTACGAACGCCGTATCGAAGAGGAAACAGAACGTTACCGCCACGATCGAGAACAATAAGTGAACATCGCTCATCATCTAAAATATTACATTTGTACTATATAATGAGTCGTGGTCCTTCCGCCGATATTAATATCAATATGAATTGCCGCGACCTACTCTTATTCCTGCGCTGACGGCAAATCATCTGGCGAACAGGAGGACGACAAATGAAAAAGACAAAATGGCTGTTTCCCATGATGCTAGCAGGTATAGTGCTCGCTGGCTCCACTGGTGTATATGCGGGCACCAAGTTGGAACAAATACAAGCATTCAAAAATCATGGCATTCGCGTTGAATTAAATGGACAACCCTATACACTATTAAATGCAGAAGGACAGCCGCTCACTCCAATTACGTATGAAGGCAGCACGTATTTACCTATTCGTTCGATTGGGGAAACGATGAATACATCGGTGCTATACGATGCGGTCAACAATAAAGTGCTGATCGGCAAAGCAGGTGCAGCAACGATGCCAGCCGCAACAACCGCAACCCCCAATACCACGACCAAAAATACAGCGGCAAATACAACGCCGAATTCAGCGGCAGCAACGAGCACGAATACGAACTCCAATAGTAGCAATTCCAATAGTTCCAGTAATGCCAGCTCTGCGGCTACGAAGGATACGACGACGACGACAACAACGCCAGCTGCAACAAGCTCGAATACAACGGATACTCAGGGACAACGTGCGCCTGTGACAGCGACACCTGGACCGATCGATACACTGACCGAGCCAACCGCGCCGGTATACAATGTTTCCATAACGACCGGAGTGATTCAAAGTCCATATCTGTCAGCCGATTTCCCGTTTCCAGCAGATGCGGAGCGCGTAAGTCTTGTTGAGCAATTAGCAGGAGGCAAAAAGCAGCTTTCGCTCGTATATCGCACACAGGCTGATTTGCAAACGATAGGGGATGCTTATGTCGCATACTATACAGGCTACAATATGGAATTTGGGGCAAAGCGCGTGTCCAGCTCAGGCCTGAGTATCGTTGGTATCGTTAACGATGCATTTGGTGTGTCGATTCAGGGTAACCCGATGTCGTTGCGACCAGGCTACAATAGCGTATCGGTAATTTTGGCTGAACAATAAAACATGGCTGCAAGATACTTTTTCGTCAAAGATTGATCTGCCAAATTATGAAAATAGGTTCTTAGCTGAAGACATTTGTAAGCGATTGAGCAAGCTTTTATTTTCAAAAATACGAGACTTTTTTCACAATGATTTTCATAATGAAAGTTTATGGGAAATGTATGCAATTATCGCTCCATTATACGAACGAAGGATTGTAGGAGTTCATCGTGTATCGGAATAAGCGAACGTCAACAATCCTTATGATGTAAGGCATTTTGATCTTCTGAGTGTAGAAGATTAGAATGCCTTTTTTGCTATCTGGACTGCTTGTGTAAGCTTGTGGAAAACGCATAGTGTATACCACATTTTTTCTGTAAAAGCGGCATTATACCCGTCTGTAAAATGTTTGAATCGGAAAATTTGAAATTCTTTCAGAAATTTTCAATTTAGGTAGTGCATTTGGAAAATGGATGTGCTAAGATACGTAGAGTTTTAAGAGATGCCCGTCGGAAATGCCCTTTGGCCTTCACACAGCTGAATGAGTTTGTCTGAAGGTTTTTGCAGCGAAGACTGCCATAACGGATTGTAGTAAACAAGAAACAAACAAAAGGAAGGTGACATCATGAGCGCTATGAACCCTGCACAAGGTAAAGCTACTGTTGAAACACAATTTAATCTGTTTAAATTAACCTGGCCGATTTTTCTCGAAGTATTCCTGTTTATGTTAATGGGGATCGTCGATACCTTAATGCTAAGTGACGTATCCGACAACGCTGTTGCAGCGGTAGGTACATCCAACCAGGTTATTTCCATCGCTATACTGATTCTGGAGGTAATCGGCAACGGGGCCGCAATCGTTGTAGCCCAGTATATCGGCTCACGCAAACTATTGGAGGCAAGCCGCATTACCGCACTGGCGATTACACTGAATCTGTCTGTAGGTGTGCTCCTGAGTGGAACCTTCCTGCTGTTTGGTGGACATATCATGGAAGCCATGCATTTACAGGGTGATATTCTGGCACTGGCTGAAAGCTATATCGCTATTGTCGGTGGTGCGATTTTCTTACAAGCACTCATTAACATTTTGGCTGCGGTCATTCGGACATATGGTTTTACGAAAGAAACGATGTTTGTATCGGTATTTATGAACGTACTGCACATCGGCTTGAACTAT
Organism: Paenibacillus wenxiniae; assembly: GCF_039822605.1. NCBI lineage: Bacteria > Bacillati > Bacillota > Bacilli > Caryophanales > Paenibacillaceae > Paenibacillus > Paenibacillus wenxiniae. The sequence continues at coordinate 316,327 of NZ_JBCGUH010000005.1, read as the reverse complement.
CTGCTCATCTTCGGTCACTGGGGCTTGCCTCAGCTGGGCGTACAGGGTGCAGCGATCTCGACGATCATTAGCCGTCTTGTCTGTGTATTGATTTTCTTCTGGCTCATGTATCGTGTCATGGAAGTACGCATTATGATTGCTGATTACTTCAGAATGTCGAAAGAATACATTATGAAAATTTTGAAAATCGGTGTCCCTTCCGCTGTAGAACAAATTATGTATCAACTATGCCAGCTCGTATTCGTCTTTTATGTGACTTACCTCGGTAGTGAAGCGATGGCTTCGCGCCAGTATGCGAACAATATCTCGACCTTTATTTATCTGTTCAGCATTGCAATCGGTATGGGGACAGCGATCATCGTCGGTCGTCTCGTTGGTGCGAAACGCAAAGAAGAAGCATATCAGCGCGTATGGAAAAGTGTGAAATGGGCGATGGCAGCAACGCTCGTCATGGATATTATCATTATCCTGCTGCGCGAGCCACTGATCGGTATGTTCACCAGCAATCCCGAAATTATCCGCATGGCTTCGCAGGTGATCCTGCTTAGCTTCCTGCTGGAAACTGGACGAACCTGCAATATCGTCATTATTAACTCCTTGCGTGCATCTGGAGATGCCAAGTTCCCTGTCTATATCGGACTGATCTCTATGGTATGTATGAGCTTACCGCTCGGCTATCTATTCGTATTCAAAATGAACCTCGGTCTCGCCGGCATCTGGCTCGCCATCGCTGCCGACGAGTGGACACGCGCCATCATTATGTATTTCCGCTGGAAGAGCAGAGCATGGGAAAAACACGCCCTTGTCCAGCACGACGAACCAGAGAAACCCGAACAATTGCCTGTTGCCGCTCCGGTATAATGTTGTTGGCATCTATATAAACAATCCCGTTCACCAGATGGTGGACGGGATTATTTGTTTAACGTTTTCTTTTATGAGAAGGTTGAATACCGATCAACACGTTGTCCTAACTCAACCTATAGTCTGCTCTAACTTGCTGCCTATGCAATTCTTTTATGATGCGAGTAGTAAGGAACGGAGTCTGTCCCCTTATTCCTTCCCAGAGTGAATGCTGCCTCGCCACACCAATGTTGCATACATTACAGCCGAATTACACGCCGATAATGCATAAAACTCATACGCTCTGCCCAATCCAGTTCATTTTGATACGGATTCCGATAATAAGTCGCTGCCGGCAAATACCCGAGCATCATGCCAATCCCGCCGCAGATCGCATTACCACCATCGCCGCCTTTATCGATATCCTCGCCATCCGCATTCAACGTCAATTCATATTGATAAGGATCACCGTTAAAATACAACCCAAAACCATTAGGCAAATTCAGATCATACGGACGCTCTTTTTCATTAGGATCATTCCGATTCTCAAAATGATGCAGCTTCATCGTATAGTCAAAATGATTGCCCCACGGAAATAAGGTGCGGCAACCGCCGCCATATACATATTCCCATTCATCCTCGGATAGCAACGTAAAACGACGAGATAAATAATGCTCCTTCCATTCCTGCACATCATCGGTATCGTTGAACAAATATAGCTTAATCTCATCACCGTCACGCTTCAGCAGACACGTCTGATCCACTTCAAGTGTGTTATAGGTTGCCGTTTTAAACTTTTCAATATGTTCCAAAATATCTTCATCTTCTTCTGGATCAAGCTGCTCAGGCGTGTAGGCATCCCAGCCTACAGAATGGGTGCTTCGCTCCACCAACATCGGAGAGATACAAGCTTGTCGTACAGGAGACATTTGCTCCAATAGAACGGAACCGGCTTCTTCAATCCGTATATCCAGTTCGCTTAATCCCGCCTCCAGATCTTCGCGTGTAGCTTGATCCAGCTCTATCGGCCATTGCTCCCAGCCCAGCGTAACCGTATCCCCAGGAACAAATACAAATTCATTGCCCTTATATGTAAATACACCGGTCTCGGTCGTCTGTCCGTAACGGCTGAACGTTTCGAGTCGATCCAATGCAAAGCCTTCTGGTAATCGCGACTGCAATTGCTCTAATACATCTCGTCGTTGTTGTTGGTCCAGCGTCGTCCATATCGGACGGTTGTACTGCTCGTTCATCATGATGTTATGCTCCTTTCGATAATGATGATGCGTAGGGCTAGCATGATTTTTTTGTTTAATACCAATGTGTGTTTAATATCAATGTGTGTTTAGTATCACTTTGTGTGTAATACCACTCTGTTGTTTGATATCCTTTTGTTGTTTGCTATGAACCATGTTTTGATATGGAGTTGTAGTCAAAAAATATGCCGCATGAATGTCTTGCTTAGACGGAATGCCAGTGCTGGTGTGATCTCAGCTTTGTGATAAAACATTGCAAACGTTCTGTTTTAATGCTGATGTGACATGGCTCTTCCAGCCTATTGTAGCTGTATTCCATTGTGTAAAGCAATGACCCTAGCAGAAAATCGACATAAACAGAAGAATTGCTCGATTTAGACTCCATCCCTTGTTAGCAGATGTGTATATAAACGATATCATTAACGTATAACCTTTTCCTATACGACGCTCGCATAATATCACGTATCATATTTATACGTTATTTTCGCCGCAACCCATTTTTGCAACCTATTTTTAGATGATGCTTTCCTAAATGCGAAGGCGCTCCATTTATTGGCTCTATAATGGCTATGATTGCGTTCTGACGTTTATACTAACGCCGATTGAATTTCGTTCAATGTGACGCCATACAATGCCTGTTCTGTGCAGAATAACAGGCGATCCTGTCTCAAATCCTGCCTTGCATGCTGTAATGGTTGTTTGTGCTCGTTTACAAATTCGATCACTCTGCCTTTGTTTAAATGTCCGGGTTTGTGCATGGTTTTGAATCTGAATAGTCCGTGCTTGTTATAGCCGGCATCGAATAAGAAATGTTCGCCATCTGTAATAAATCCCGAAGAACCGGATATACCCGGATGTAAGAACGTGACCTGTGAAGACTCTGTCTGCACACCATTCGTAATATGTCCTAGCTGAAAATCAGAGTAATAGTAAAACCATACGTCCTGCTCATTTACGACATTGAGCGCATAACAGTCATCGATTAAAGCAGCCGTGTTTTTGTAACGAATGTTTCCTTCCGCATCCCAGGCGATCAAGCCGCTGGCACCGATCGGCTCCACCCAACCATAGTTGCCATACACCCCTTCATCAAAATAACTCGTCCAGATTGTTCCAGCGCGGGTTACCTGTACGCTCTCGATGCCATCGCCCAGCAGAAAGTCGCGCATAGGTACACCATCGCGGCTCCATACACGGGCATTACGATCAAATTGATCCTGTCCATAATAAGTAGCGCGCGCACCGACAAGCAGCAGCTGCTCATGTAGCGGCTGTACGTAATGATACAAATATCGCTGATCTGGAATGACAAGCTCTTCGATATACTGCTCTGCCACAACCAGCACTTTGTACGTATAAGACTGCTCCAGTTTGGTTTTTACAAACATGCCTTGCTTTCGCTCCGGTACTTCGTTTATAAGCAGCACGTAGGCAAGACCGTCATGTCCCCACTGAGCGGAGACGAGGGTAAAGCCGTCCATATAGCTGGACAGATCGGCAAATGGTAGTAATTTGATTGTAACGTTAGACATAACGATATCCTCCTTAGCAGTGACCGCATTACAGTCGTTGCTGTTGATACAATCGATTATAGCAACGACATCCTACTGGCAACATGGCACAAGTATAGCGAATGGGGGAAACGGAAAAAATATAGATGTATCAGGTGTATGCTGGATCGATTGTGTTTATTCAAGCACATTAGTGGATATCTCTCAATTCAAGTGCATAACAAGTGCATAAGTAGAAGCAAAATTTCATTTATCGCCTATCCATCGTCCAGCTGTAAGTTGTTCGAATTTTCTTTTGAAAAAAATTCCAAAAAACCGTTGACAATCCCAGCTCCGGCGACATACAATACAATCAAACAACACGGTCAAACAAAACTGACGGTTTTAAAAAAGTAGGAGTGAGTTGCAAATGAAAGATGTTCTGATTATTAATGAGTTAAACCAGCTTCGTGCCGTAAGTGATCCGTTTCGCGTTCAACTGCTGTATCATCTGGGCAGAGAGCCAATGACCGGACAACAACTTGCTGAAAAGATGGATCTGTCCCGTTCCAAAATCCATTATCATCTGCAAGAGCTGGAGAAAAACGGAATTATCGAAGTCGTTCGCCGGGAAGAGAAAAATGGAATTTTGCAAAAGTTCTACAGTCCAGTGGCGAAGGCTATCATTCCGAGTGAAGATTTGCTTAGCTTCAGTGGTGCACCACAGCTAACGAAAAAGGATTATCATTTCGAAGGCAATGCCGAATCGCTCCAACGTTTTCTGGAAGGCATCGATCGTCTGTATGAACAATTGAATGGACAGGGTGGCGATAGTGACGGAGCAAGCTATGAAGTGAAGATTCAATGGGCAGAGCGCAGCACCGCCAAAGTAGCCGATTAAGAAACAGAGGGTACGAGTAGCTAGTCATGCGCGAGAAGGGTCATTTTCCTTCGCCGAATATAAACCTATTACTTGTAAAAAGGGTAGGTTTTTATTTTACCAGAACGGTCAAAAAAATATGACCGAATAATTAAAAGAACACGAAAGGAGAAAATAACATGAGTTCAATATTACGAAACTGGAATTTCACCTTGTTGTTAAGTGGACGTTTTCTAGCCAATATGGGCGACAGCTTCTATGCTATCGCAGCCATGTGGATCGTTTATCAGCTCGGAGGTTCGACACTGTATACGGGATTGGCGTTATTTTTAACTTCACTTCCGGCACTAGCTCAGATCGTGATGGGACCGCTCATCGATCGCTTTCCAGCCAAGCGGCTAATGATCTTTACGCAGATTACACAATCGGTGTTGCTGCTGATCATCCCAACATTGTATGCCTATAGCATGCTAACGATCACCATCGTGCTAGTGCTGATGCCGATCATCTCGCTGCTTAACCAGTTCATTTACCCGACGCAGCTAAGCTTACTGCCCAAGGTACTGCCAAAAGAGCAGCTTACACGCGGGAATTCATTATTTGCCATCGCCTATCAAGGAAGTGATGCAGCTTTCAACTCACTGGCAGGTATCGTGATTGCAATGGTCGGCGCTGTATCAGTGTTCTATCTGAACAGCATGACCTTTGTCCTGACCGCATTGTTATTCACCTTACTGCGCTTGCCACAAGTTCAGAAAGAACAGGCAACTGCTACACAACAAACAGCCGCTATAACGTCCCAGCAAGCAAAGCGCCCCACTTTAAAAAGTGTAATCCGACAATATAACATCGATCTGCGCGAAGGATTGGATGTGCTGAAAAAGCCGATCTTCACACGAATGTTACTCGGTATCATCTTCGTCAATCTGGCAGGGATTTCGATCTACGCTGTACTTCCAGCCTTTGCAGAAAGCTGGGGCGGCGCGCAATACTACGGATTTTTCATGGCTGCTGCGGGTGTAGGCATTATCACTGGCTCGTATGCCGCTTCGCTACTCAAGCTGCATCGCTTCAAAATGGGATTGCTCTACTGCCTGCTCATCTTCATCTGTGGTGTGTGCTGGATGCTCACCGGTGTGGTGCCGGCAGCCTGGATGGCGATTGCTCTGTTCGCAATCGGCTGGATTCCCGCAGGCATGATCAACGTACTGTCGCAGGTTATGATTCAATCGGTTGTACCGCCGCAATTAATCGGCCGCGTGATGGCTGCTGTACTCGGATTATCTGCCGCGATCGCGCCAATTGGAGCGATTCTAGGTGGAGTGCTTGGAGCATGGGCAGGCAATAGCGTGCTGATCATCTCCTGTGGCGTAATCGTCATTCTAAATTCCGCCTACTGGCTGCTAAACAAGCATACCCGTGCTATGCCGCCAGCGAAGGATATGACACCGGCTGTACTCGGAATGGCAGAGTAAACCAGTGCACAGATAAGAGAACATCGACGCAGTAAACACCTAAAACCAACAGTTCTGAAACTAACAGCTAAAGTAAAAGTAAAAGTGAATAGCCAACCCTTATTTTTAGACACTCCGTCCCATTGTCCCATTGCCCATCAATTACCTATAGAACAGACGATATTCGCAGAAGTCTTCTATTAAGCGCATGGGCTGTAACATCATCACACCGGTTATTTTGCAGCGCCCCAGGTCATGGCATCCTTGAATCTGCATCCTGAACATGCCGCAGCGTCTGCTGTCATACAGCTTGAAGAGGTTGAATACAAGCTTCTATAAAATATAGGCTAGGCAGTATTGTGGAATGGATCGATCACTCAAATAAAAAGATGGAGGGGTTATGATGTTGATGAATGTAGAGCAAGGAATCGTTTTGGTGGGCGTAGAGGAAGCGGATAAAGCATTTTTGTTACAGCTTTACAATAGTCCGACGGTAATTATGAATGCACTGGAACCGTCAGAGTATCCGATCTCGGCGAGCAGTATCGATAAAACGGTCAGTTTCTTCCAATCCGGCGATAACAAAATGTTTATCGTTAAGGTCAATGGCGAACGTGCCGGTATGGCGATGTTGTATGAAACGTCGTACATTCATCAGCGCTGCAAATACGGTCTGGTGCTGACACCCGAATATGTCGGTAAAAAGGTCGGTACTTACGTCACCGAACTGATCCTGCAATATTGCTTCAATTACCTAAACCTGCGTAAAATCTCCGGCGAGGTGCATCTGCACAATGAAGGTGCCCTCAAACTTATTCACGCTTTTGGCTTCGAGCAGGAAGGTATTTTACGAGACCATGTGTACCGCGAAGGCGAGCATCGGGATATGTACATGTACAGCATTTTGAAATCCGCCGTCATGTATCCATCGCAGATGAAGCCCTATGCAGTTGCTCGCTGAGAATGTAGGCAGCTATGGCGCAGCATAATCGATATTTCATCAAGGAGGTGAGCGGTATGCAAACACGCGGCGTGATTATTATTGTAACGAAGTAAGGTGTACAGGGTTCGCTTATCAACAATGGAAGGGGGATGTACCTATGAACAACGAGCGCAGCGTGATCATTATCGTAACGAAGTAATTCGTCATCAGGGCATCCATCAACGAAAGGAGGACATATCCATGAACAACGAACGCAGCGTGATCATTATCGTAACGAAGTAATTCGCCATCAGCTATCCACCAGTGAAAGGAGGACATACTCATGAACAACGAGCGCAACGTGATCATCATCGTAACAAAGTAAGCCACCCTATCACCAAGTGGGCAGTCCCTTTTAATCCATTACATACACAATGCTGAGAGGAGGAATGGACATGCATACAAGCTCTATTTTGAACGTCATTATTATCATCACACAAGTTGCATAATAACAGCGATATAACATCTCATTTACTATAGCTGCCTAAAGGAGGGATCACGATGCAGACACATTCCAATCGGACTGTCATTATCATCATTACGTAATCAACCTGGACTCTACATCCATATGAGATCATTTGAAGGGAGGACCTACCATGCAACAAGCACCAGCACGCGGCGTGATTATCATCGTAACGAAGTAAGCATCTCCATCGATCATTCTACGATTCTACTATGAAAGGAGAGCCTATCCATGAACAACGAACGTAACGTGATTATTATTATTAAGTAAGCAATCAATGCAAGCTCCACCCCTTATCCGCTCCCAAACGGAAGCTTATTCATTCATAGACAGGAGGAACAACGATGCAAATGGTTTCCAATCACGGCGTCATCATTATCATCACCTAATGGTCTATACCCGGTATCCATTCCTAACAGAAAGGAGCGATCCCCATGCACAAAGCACCGGCACACGGCGTTATTATCATCGTAACCAAGTAATCGCTTCATATCGCGATCATCCCGTGAGAGGAGGAGCCACCTATGAACAACGAGCGTAGCGTAATTATCATTATTAAGTAAACGGCCATTGTAGCCATACACGCTAGACTACTTATTGCCAAAGGAGGCAAGCATATGTCCAAACACATGGATCGTGGTGTCATCATTATCATTAAATAAATGCGGTACCTTTATCCTCATATCAACTCCGCAATATGGCTTTCCTCAACATCATCAATATAACGATAAACACAATCATAGGCCGCTTTTTCGGATTTCTTCCCTGACATCACGATCAATCCGAAAAAGCGGTCTTTTTCTGCGTTCATCTGGATGACGACGGACGAATCGGAACCGCCAGCAACGTGAACACGCCAGCATAAGGCGAGGTACGCTGTAGCATATAATCGTGTTGCTCCAGCCAATTTTGCAATACAATGATAGGAGAAGATACACTAGCGCTCGCTTCATCCGGCATGATATCACTAATACATATTCGTCCATGTGGCTTTAATACGCGCCGAATCTCTGTCAGTGCTAGCGGTAATTCCGGTTCAGCAAGATAACGAAAAGCAAAGCTGGACACAACAAAATCAAAGCTCCGATCATCATACGGAATCGACAGCAGATTGCCGACACGCACATCCAGGGCAGGAAATTTGCTCCGACATTGTTTGAGCATTTCACGAGATTGGTCGATGCCTGCCATATGTGCACCTTGTGCCAGTAGCTTTCCAGCCAAATTGCCTGTGCCCGTCCCAAGATCCAGCCCGCGTTCGCCCTGTGCAGCACGCACGCTGGTAGCAGTATGCGTCAGCACTTCATTATAGCCTGGATAAGCAGCCCGATCGGTATGTACCTGCTGATCATGTTCGCTCGCTCGCTGATCAAAATTCCAGTGATCTCGCCAATGCTGCCGTAGCTCACGCAGCTGTCTAGCCTGCTGAGCCAGTTCAAAAAATTCCTGTAATGGCAATTCCTGCTCTTTTTGTAGCAGCTCCAACATTTGCGATGTCGTCTCCGCCATTCTACGCATCTCCAGCCACTGTCCGGCAAGCAGTGCTTGCTGTAGCTCCAAATAATAACGCAGCCGCTCCCGATCTGTTACGGTATGCTGCGCTGACTCCGATTCCAGCACCTCACGAATATCTTTTACCGTCATACCTGCTTCACGTAAGGCGATAATCGTCTGCAATCGCCAGACGTCTTCGTCGCTAAATACTCGATAGCGGTTATCTTCACGCTCCACACCAGGCAGCAAGCCATTTTGCTCATAAAAGCGGATCGTACGCGCCGATATGCCCAGCTTGCGCGCCAGTTCGTTGATTTTCATCCTATCACCTGCTTGTGAATGTTATATGTTATAGATAGATCCTATTTGTTGATCATATTGTAGGTTGGAGTGAACATTGTAAAAGCCTTGCTCTAAATATAGAGGATGTAGCGAAGTAATGACACCATTTGGCATACTATAGATAGAAGTAAGCAGTATATGTATATGCGATAAAAATCCAGAAAGGATGCGATCTATTTGATGAGAAAGCTTGAATCCTATATCGCAGTCGATAACGAACCATTTCAGGAGATCGTAAGGTATGAGAACGAATCGATACATAGCGCCACGATAGCAAACTCGAATGTAGGCTCGCCTATATTTTTTGGCTGTACGCTCAAGCAAATGGTTTTTGATACCTGTGATCTGAATAATGCGAGATTTTTTGCCGATTGTACGATCGATACATGCACATTTGTCCGCTGCGATCTGCGTGCGGTAGGCATTGGAGAAGATGAAGCTGTGTTTGTAAATTGCGAATTTATCTCTTGTGATATGAGGGGAATGACGATTGAACATGCAACGTTTATTGATTGTGTATTCAGTAAATGTAAGTTGAGTAATCGTGTGCTGCAAGTTTCCCATCTGGTGAACTGTACGTTCGCCGGAAAGCTGATCGATATTACATTTGAGGGAAAGGGTCGATCCAAGCTGCAAGCTGATTTTGAAAACTGTATTCTGGACGGTGTGGAATTTCGCGGCTGCGATTTGACGCAATCCGTGCCACCGAAACTGAAAAATCATGTGTATGTCGATGATCTAGCTCCACGTATACAACAAGCGTTACTGCATATTCCGCAAGACGATGAGTTGTCTGGTAATGAGCAAAAAAGACTGTTGCGTTATGTACAGAAGCTGGAAGGTGTAGAGCAATATATATTCAATACGGCGTATATGAAGAAAATCTATGGAGATTGGTTTGTGCGGAAGTTTGTTCAGTATGTAGAGCTGGATATGTAACGCTGACAGTCAAAATAGACATGTATGTGCTGGCTCCTATCTACCATTTTTAAACGCTACTTTGATTGTCATTGTCGTGCATCTGTTATCGTATATCATTAAAATTTGATATAGGGAACAAAATACAGCCTGTGTATTAGCCCGAAAAAAGCATCAGCCGCCGTAACGCTGCTGATGCTCTTTTTTCATCCGTATATAATCGGCATCTGCCTTCGCTTCATCCCATTTCACTTTGAAAATGCGCGCCGATTCTGCCTTAATCGGATCGCTGGTGTAGGGCAGGATATTGCCGTCTTCGTCGTATTTGCGCCCGCCTTTATGGTTCGTATAGCGACGCGCACGCGTATAGCCCATTTGCAGGAATTTACGGGCCATGTCCATGCCGACGAAGTCGTTCTGTTGCTTATACTCCAGAAACATCGCATAGATTTTCTCGGAAGATTCCGTAGCGATCTCCGGTGTTTTGAAACGCCAGTGAGGTAGAATTTCACCTTTGTACGGTTCTACCATGAGCACGCCCTGTTCACCTTTACCGACACGATACAGTTCGGGGTGCTCACGTAGATTCAAGTTGGGATAATCGAGATCGTAATCGAATTTGTCGGGCATAGCATTCACCTCGGTTGGTCTGTTTCCAGTCATTTACCCGTTTATCGATCGATGTATTCGTTTGCAAGTTTGTTCATTTTGTTCATAGGGTAAAAGGGCATGCTGAAATCGACAGTCGGATGGTCGTCAGTTTCATTCAGCTCTATTTTCATAAAAAAGCATCGCCAGCAGCGAGACGATCACTGCGAGCGATGCTATAGGGTTGAGGAGTACCTTTTTTTATAAACAGATGCACGATTTGCGATGCTTTTATTTTAACTCGTCATCTGTGTATTCGAGCGTGGAATAGATAGAGCCTACTGGCCTATATCCTATGCCCCTCGATTACTTCTCGATGATATCTTTAATCTCATCCTTGAGTGCTTCGGATTGTGTACCGAAAATAACCTGTACAGCGCCGTGACCGAGTCGCATAATGCCTGCTGCACCCAGTTTACGCAGCTCCGCATCTTCGACCTGACGATCATCTTTTACGACGAGACGAAGACGGGTAATACATGCGTCGATGCTATCGATATTGTGTGCGCCGCCGAGATGATTTAGCACTTTTGCAGCTTTGCTGTCTTCCGTTTCACCGGATGCTGAAATGGCAGCTTTGGGTTGAGCGGATGCTGTACCTGTAGCTGGAACAGCGGTTACCGCCAGATCATCGTCCTCACGTCCTGGTGTTTTAAGATTGAATTTGACGATCAGGAAGCGGAACAATACATAGTATAGGACAAAGAATCCCAGACCGACCGGAATCATAAGCAGCGGATTCGTTGCAAGTTTCATGTTGACGAGGTAGTCGATCAAACCTGCCGAGAAACCGAAGCCGAGTTTTATATCCAGCATATACATGATCAGACCGGACAGACCGGTTAGTAAGGCATGCACAACATACAGCAGTGGTGCGGTGAACATAAATGCAAATTCCAACGGCTCGGTAATACCGGTCAGGAATGAAGCGATGGCTGCACTGATGAAGATGGCTGCTACAGCTTTACGTTTTTCCGGACGTGCCGTATGGATGAAGGCAAGTGCTGCACCTGGCAAAGCGAACATCATAATTGGGAAGAAGCCAGACATGAACATGCCTGCTGTTTTGTCGCCAGCGAAGAAACGAGTCAAGTCACCATGCACAACTTTACCGGCAGCATCGGTATAATCGCCGATCTGGAACCAGGCGATCGAGTTCAATACATGGTGCAGACCGATCGGTACGAGCAGACGGTTTGCTACACCGAATATAAAAGCACCCAGACCACCCAAACTGACAACCCACATTCCAAAAGCAGAGATTACATCTTGAATTGGACTCCAGATCATACCGATCAATGTAGCAAGTACGATAGTCGTCGCAGCCGTAATCATCGGTACAAAACGTTTACCGGAAAAGAAGCCCAGCCAGTCAGGCATTTTAATATTATGGAAACGATTGTACATATACGCGGACCACAGACCGACGAGAATACCGCCCAGCACACCCATGTTGAGCTTCACATCATCTGGTATGTAGCCCATCATGCCCGGAATAATACCGAGAATTGCAGTTAAAATCATATAACTAAGCACAGCCGACAGCGCGGCAACAGCATCGCGTGCCATCCCGATCGCAATACCGACGGCAAAAATTAGGGCGAGATTGCCAAAAATCGCACCAGCACCGGCAGTCAATAGTGGAGTAATATAGTGATTCATAAAGCCGCCCACCGTAGAGCCGAGCGGAATATCTGTCTCATAGTTGAGCAAGCCAATCCCTTGCAAAATAGCTGCGGCAGGCAATGTAGCGACTGGAAGCATCAACGAGCGACCGATCTTTTGCAAAAATTGAAGCATGAGCATAATCCCCCTGTCAGTCATAGGGACGGCGCAAATACAGCAGTTCCGCTATGACTATCCTATTTGTAAATCCATAAATGATGAAATAATACACTGAAAAGCACAAGAAATTGAAAAATATTTTCATGGCGGAATATAGTACATCGCTCATTCATCCGCTAATCTCACGCTTATCTTGATCACACAATGGTGGATACAAATAAGGACGTATGATTAGCGGATGAATGGCAGCCGATCCGTCGTAACTCCGGTGGTGAAGCGCGATCTATCGTTTACCGTTTGAATTTGAGAGTACGTAGCGTTCTTCGCAGCGATGGAGGGCACAACACGATGGTATAAAGTCAAAGAATGTACAGGCACCTATTCGAATTTAACTGTCCTTGTTGTATGTGCGAAATAGCCGATACAGATGCATAGCCAGAAAACAAACTTCATCCTCCGGTACAGTTAGCTTCAGCTCCTGTTCGATCACTTTCTTCATGCGCGATGCGAGCGCGTATTCTGTGGCATACTGATCGCGAATTTGCTGGATGAGCGGATTGTCCACGAGTGAGCCGTGAACGATTCGCTCCAATGCAAAGCGCAAATGGATCATCAGACGTACCTGATTCATACTACCCTGCCGGAACGTCATATGATGCTCCTGCTCGATCATCTGTTGCAGCTTGCCCAGCAGCGATGACATTTTTACCAGTTGCCCCAGCGGAACATGGGTGACCGCAGAATGGATATGATACGTGAGGAAGCCGGCTTCATCTTCCGGAATATCCAAATGGAACGCCTCGCAGATCATTTGCAGCGCATCCAGAGCTACCTCATACTCCTGCGGAAAGCACAGCTGGGTTTCCTGCAAAAATGGATTCATAATCTCAATCTCATGACGCATCCGGTACACGGTGAATTGGATATGGCTTGGCAGAGCCAGATAAATTTTGTCGTTCAACCGTTCTGGAAAGGTCTGTTCGATCCGCTGGATGATGCGATCCGATACATCCATAACAGGGGCATCCATATCCTCAAAAAAGGTTGGATGGTTCATTAGCTGTTCCCGGTCTTCGAGTCGAAACCGCTTTTCGATTCGTTCATCCGCTGTGTCCAGTTGTTGCAAGTTTTTGGCAGCAAAACCTAATCCTTTGCCAAGCAACACATATTCAACACCGGTCGCCTCTGAGGAGGCCATGACGATGTTGTTGCCGATGATGCGATCTACACGCAACAATCGATGGTCTATACTCATTCCGATATCACCTCTTGCTTGCAGAATAACACGGTCAGGCGCTGACGAAAAGCAAGAATGATGCTTCAGCCGTCCAGTTTGCAATTTATACCTGACATGCCATCCATCCAAGCCCAGAAACGCCAAAAAGAGCCAAGACAAGGGAGACACATCAGTACCCTGACCGGGTTCTGGTATCGTCCGTTGCTTGGCTCATGCCCATTACTGGTAACACGCCGATGTACGGTCGTTGTATTTAATTTGTTTGCGGTTTCATACGTAGCATATAACGGATGGGAGGAGGCGTCAATATCGTTTTTGTATTTTCATAATGAAAATTTTTTTCTTTTGTAATCTAACCTTACATTAATCTGTTACGTGCATACAATAATCCACCATAGATACCTACAAATACGAGCAAGCCAATCGCTAGCGTATGGAATTGCGATGCTGTAAATACAGCACCGGCTATGATGCTAATGAGCATCGAAGCGACAATACCGCCCAGATTGCGCGCCATATTAAACAGACCGGACACAACACCAGCGACGGATGCTGGCGTCTGTTCCATCAGATCCGCTTGCATTGCTACATTGCTGAGTCCATTGCTGCAACCGAACAGCAGCAAAATCAAACTCGACCAGTACAATGACGAATGCACTTGCAGAATTATTAGCAGAACAGAACCGACCAGCATCAGTGATACAGCCAGCCATAATATAATCCGGCATGAATAGCGGCGCAGCGCTTTGCCTGCAAGCGTGGCACCGGCTACTGAAGACAGACCGAGCACAAGCATGATCAGACCGGTATGCAGCGAATCGAGTCGTATCACCTGCTGCAAATAGGAAGGAAAGCCGAAAAAGAGCGCATAAAACAACACATTGGCAATCATAAAGCTAACCGTAATCCAGCTTACCGCTGGTAGTTCGGACAATGTACGTAGCGGAATGAACGGTCTGTCCATTTTCCATTCATGCCGTACAAATACTATCAGTACCAACAATCCAACCGATGCGCCGATAATATGCATGAATGACCAGTGTGCATTGGTTTTGCCGGATAGTAGACTGCCAAGCAAGACGATCAGCCCAATTGCAAACAGCAGTATGCCGATCAGATCGATCTGGCGTAATGATGAATGTAGGGATACGTTAACTTGACGTAGGTCATGCTGAGACGATTCTTTCGGCAAAAATTTCCATGCCAGCCCAAGACTGATCAGTATAATCGGTACATTAACATCAAAAATGGAAGACCAGCCCCACCAGTGAAGGAGCAACCCGCCGACAAACGGTCCGAGTGCCGCAGCGCCTGATTGACATGACGAGATTAGTGATAACGCCTGTTCTCGCCGCTGTGTAATATGATGACGCACCAGTGCAAGCCCAACGGTAACGGTCATACTGGTGCCGATCGCCTGGGCAATTCGCATCGTAACAAGCGTACCAAAATGAGTTGCAAATGAAGCTGCCAGTGAAGCAATCAGCGCAATGATCAAGCCGAGCAGGAACAGCTGGCGTCGCCCAAACCAATCGCTGGCTTTGCCAATGATCGGCTGAAAGATAGCACCGGTAATATAAAAAGCAAATACAATCCATACCACCGTCGTTAATGGAATCCCAAACGTCTGTTGCAATGATGGAATAGCCACAGCGATCATTGACGAATTTAATGGATTGAGCAGCATGCCCAGACTCATTGCCAGTACCATGTAATTACGACATAATTCCATCGTGGTGCCCCCTTTAGGATAGAAATGAGATAGGTGTATAATAAAAGAAATCGTTTATTTACTCCAATTCATTTACATACATAAATTAATGGACTCAAAGGAATAAGAGGTGCAGGGATGGAATTGTTGCAATTGCAGTATTTTGTGAAGTTGGCGCGATTGGAGCATATGACGGAGGCGGCGGAAAGCTTGTATGTGACACAGTCATCATTAAGCAAAACGATTCAGCGACTGGAACAAAGCATAGGTGTACCGTTATTTGATCGTGTGGGCAAAAAGTTGAAGCTGAACGTGTACGGACATGCTTTTTTGCCACGTGCAGAAAAGGCGTTATTTGAACTGGAACAGGGACGACAGCAATTGCTCGATTGGAGTCAGTCACGTCTGCCATCGATTCGGCTCGCTGTGACGAATGCGAGTACATTGCCACAAATTTTGCGTACATTTCGGGAGCAAGAACCGCATATTCAGTTCCATGTGCAAATGTGTGCGACCGACGAACTGGAAAACTTGTTGCACAAAGGTGAGGTTGATTTTGGTTTGACATCGTTGCCGATCCACGATGAGCAGTTGGTGTATGAAATTGTGTGCAACGATCCGATTCTGATTGCTATTCCTACCAGTCATCCGCTTGCAAAGGTAGCTATGGAGAGTCTGCCATTGATCCAGCTTGCTCATGAACGGCTAGTTGGGGTGAAAAAGGGATATCATACACGCGATCTGGTCGATCAAGCATGTCAGACAGCTGGCTTTGTGCCGGAATACATCTTTGAGGGGAATGAACCAGCGCGTCTGGGTGCTTTTATTGAAGCTGGAATCGGAATTGGCTTTATTCCAGCAACCGGCATGCCTGTGAGCGACAGCATCTGTTTGCTCCCATCCCAGCCGCCTCTGTTCCGGCAGATTGCCCTAGTATGGCGACAGGAAAAATATATCTCTGCCGCAGCTCAGAAATTTCAACGAGTCGTTCAAGAGCATTTTGAAGAGCTGGCAAAAAAATATAATGATTAAAATTAAACGAAAATAACTATTGAAATTCCATTTCCCATCTGGTAAGGTATGTAATGTTGATGGGATGTCCCATCTCTGTTTAACCTACAATTGAATGAGTGAAGGAATTATCATACATCGTGTATAACCTCAATAATATGGTTTGAGGGTCTCTACCAGGAACCGAACAATCCTGATTACTACAGATGGTGCATCGTCTATGCATCCTGTCGTAATCAGGATTTTTTTATGGATTTTGCAGCATTCCGACACTCCCGTTTTGAACATAAGCAGCGGCCGATGACGATATGGAGCTGTCTGCAGGCATGTTAAAAATGAATCGTTTAAAACAAAGGAGAGAGAAGGCTTGAATTTCAAGGTACTGATTTTGACCATTGCGACCTTCACGGTCGGCTTAATTGAATTGATTATCGGTGGTGTGCTGCCCGAGATTTCCCGTGACCTGAACGTATCGATCGGTACGGCGGGACAGCTCATTACGATTTATGCACTTGTTTATGCGATTGCTGGCCCGACCTTACTGGCACTGACTTCCCGTGTAGAACGGAAGTCGCTGTACCTGTGGTCGATGCTCGTGTTTACCGCAGGTAGCCTGCTTGCATTTTGGAGTCCGAACTATGAAGTGTTGTTTGCATCGCGTATGCTAACCGCAGCGAGTGGATCGCTGATCGTTACACTGTCGCTGACGATTGCCGTCAAAGTTGTTGCTCCAAAATTCCGTGCTCGTGTGATTGGTATTATCTCAATGGGGATTAGCTCGTCGATCGTACTTGGCGTGCCGATTGGCGTTCTGATTCAAGAAGCACTCGGCTGGCGTGTCTTATTCCTGGCGATTGCGCTACTGACGCTTGTCGCGATGTTGATCATCGCTCTGTTCCTGGATCGTATTCCAGTGGAAGAATCGATGCCACTGCGCGCACAGCTCGCTTCCCTGAAAAATGCTAAAATCTTCAGCGCTCATCTCGTAACGATGCTGCTGTTGGCTGGTCACTATACGATGTATGCGTATTTGACGCCATTTTTGCAAAATACGATGGGGTTGAATGCGTACTGGATTAGTATTGTATACTTCGTCTTTGGTATTGCCGCAGTAAGTGGTGGGATGATCGGCGGTATGATGTCTGACCGTCTCGGTAGCCGTCGTAGTATCCTGATCGTAATCGGCGTCTTCGCCCTGACGATGCTGGTATTGCCGCTAGCTGTAAAATCGATCTGGATCTTCCCAGTTGTATTGTTCGTCTGGGGCGCACTCAGCTGGGCATTGTCGCCAGCACAGCAAAGCTATCTGATCGAAAATGCACCTGAAACATCCGATATCCAGCAAAGCTTTAACTTCTCTGCCCTACAGGTCGGCATTGCGATCGGTTCAGCCCTCGGCGGAATCGTGATCAAAAATACCGGTAACGTCAACTTCAATTCATGGGTCGGCGCAGCGATTGTTGTCCTGTCGTTCCTGTGCGCATTGTACTCGCTGTCCCGTCCAGCTGTAGCGGCTAGACGTGTGAGTAAGCAGACGGTGCATTCGTCGTAACATAAAGTGTTTAAGATATGGTGTTAATGAAAAGTATGGATGAAAATAAAGTGGAATATTACGAATAGATCGTGAATAAGCATAAGACCGGACACTCTGCATGAAGAGGGTGTCCGGTCTTATTTTATCGTAGGAATTATATTGGATATGTATTCCGCAGGATTACATTTCATAATGAATGTATGACAGAGATGCCGCGACATGATTGGTGATTAGATAGCTTTAAGCGGTGCGGTTAGGCGAAAAGGAGTGATCTTGATATCAGTATTATCATATGTACAATATACTGGATGGAAGAATATAGTGGAGAGAATACATAGTTTACATAGAAAAGAGTGAAGTTACTATTGTGATTAAAATGAAGTCGATCCTGATTCCATTCGGTGTAGTCTTACTTGTATGCTCAGCTTGTGATCACCATGTGGATTCTGTTACAAATAAGCAGGCTAGCCATACAACCCAGCAGATGACAAGCAGTGCAAACCAGCATGAAAGTAACAATGATGCACTATATAGCTACCAACAATACAAGGAACTATTTAACAAAAGTTCAACTGAATTAAGATTCCCCGATGCACATCTAGTCGATCGTACCAAAGATACGAATCTTGTAGCCATTGATGCAGCTGATTCATTCCATACGCGTTCATTTTTGACGTTACATGGTGATCAATCTAATGATACGACGCAAAAGCAATTAATTTACGAGGATACAGGTGGAGATGCTTTCACTATCATTGATGTGATCTATTTAAAGCATTCACTCGGCAAAGACATAATTTCATGGCCCAGCAAAGCGCTTGCTACGGCTCAAAAGGAGCAAATACTGAAACAGTACGATACATGTTCGATTGCGTACGACAATATACTTGTGCAAATAACGAGAATTTCGAAGAAGTCGCCACTACAGCTGGAACAAATGCAGACGAAAATTAATGCAGTCACAAGTTATTTGCAAAAAGAGCTAGGTTGATGCGATCAATGTAGTTTGCTATAGTTGGCAGCTTCGATGGTAGAGGTAGCTTTGCGTTAGTGCGAACTTTGTAGTACGAACTTCAATAATACGTCCATTATCGGATATAAACCGGTAATGGACTTTTTTTATGGGAATCTTTATGTGGTCTTTACGTGAGTATTATTACATTATTCGTGTAGGTATCACTTGTTAATATATAATGTGCTTCTGGTTTAAAAATAGACAATTAAATAATTTGACTATTATATTAGTAGACATTAAAATATTAATCACATGTGAAAATTGAATGTATTAGTCGAATGTATTATTGAAGCCAATATATTATGAAGGCAAAGGAGCAACTCATGATGAGCGAAATATCCAGCAAGCAGCAATCTGATCTTTTCTGGCAGGCTTCTCTGGAGCAATTGAAGCAAGGCTATATGGAAGATACACAGGCAGGGCCATTTGGTGGTTTTGTGTGTCTGATTGATGGCAAAGTATTTGAGAAAGGGCGTATTTATGAGCAGGATGGTTTGTTTTATGAGGCAGAACGCTTTGTACAACAGCATATTCGGTTGAACTACGTTTCCATGTTTCACTATTTACTAACGTTAAACAAGAAGCTTACCGGATTGACAGAGCTGCAATGCAAGCTGCTGCAATCTTTTTATGAAGGTAAAAGTGATAACGATCTGGTCGAAGAGCATGGCAGTAGTAAATCTACAATTCGTAATCATCGGTTTGCTCTGCGTGAAAAAGCCAAGCAAGCACGTGTATTGCTGGCGATCATGGAGCTGTTGGAGCAGCAGAGTCATGATCCAGCGCCATTTATTGAGATTCATCGTACCGCCACGATGGTCGATGAGCGTTATAACATTACAGAACAAGAAAGTGCCTCCTTTTTGAAGCAGTATTTTAAAGAGGGATTGGATGGACCGTTATCGGAATTTCCGCGTAAAGAAAAACGGAAAATTATTATTTTACGTCATCTGATGAAGCGTTTTGAAAAGGATCGTCAATATACCGAAAAGCAGGTGAATGAGGTGCTATCCACCGCCTTTGCCGACTATGTTACACTGCGCCGCTATATGATCGAATATGGTTTTATGGATCGTCATGAGGATGGTAGTGCCTACTGGGTAAAGCAATAATCATACGAACCGCAATATAAAAACACCCTCTCGACTCCGACGTTACGGAATGGAGAGGGTGTTCATTGGTATGTGTATCGAAATTTAAGTTAGCGCGCAAAATAAGGTTAGGCGAGCACAAGCTTATCTATAGGTAGATCCTCGTTAGTCTGAAACAGATCATGATCGCAAGATCGTTTTCGGTCTTTGGAAATCCAACGATCAGCTAGATCCACTACATTTTCTACAAGTGGTAGGGGTATACCGGATAATGGAATCGATACCAGTATAAGTAAAAGGTTGGAGCACAGCCACATCAAAGGCTATTTCTGTCGTTTATATCGATTATAGCTTCTAACTAGAACATAATAAACGAGTCATGACTCTGTTCGCCAGCTGATCATGTCATAGAGTCAGTCAAGCTTCTCGTCAGGCTCTGTCTTGCTTAGCGCTCATACGTAGAACCGGAGGCGCGTAATTCCTTTTGAATCTGGCAGACACGACTTTGAGAAATGCCGAGTATACGAGCTAGCTCATTTTGCGTAGCGCCAGGATTTTCCTGCATCGCCGTTTCTACTTTGGTTAGCATTTCGCCGCGTTTGCTTCTGGACTTACGCAGAGAAGACTGCAAATTACGACCAAATGCAGGCGCTTCCGTCATTTCTGCCATCGGTGTATGCTGGGATTCATCGCCCATTTGCTCAGCACATACACCACAAATAAATTGATCTTTATAATACACCAGATCGTCAAAGCTACCGCAGAAGATGCACTGAATGCCTTTGTGTTTGCGGAAGATAATCTCTTTCTCCGTAATAAAAAATTCCATCGGATCACTAATGCCAATCTCCATCGTATCCCGAATTTCTTTCGGAATAACGATTCTGCCGAGACTGTCCAATTGACGTACCATACCTGTTTTTTTCATAATAAAGGTCCTCCGCTTTGGTCAGTTTAGATTATCACATTATCGCTTGATCAACACTTGTCTGCCTGTTGGCTCCAATCATCAGGCTGCTCTTATATAAATATACAACAATATCGGTATAAAATTCATCTTTTACAATTGGGACTTCATAAAAATTTTGGAAATTGTCCGAATATGTGCGTTAATAATACATATATAATAATGAATTTAACAGCGAACTACATATAATTGTCGCAACAATTCAAACAAATATTAATAGAAATTGCAATCGATTAATACGCAATTAATATAATAAAAATTTAAACTAAACTAATAATTATTCACTTATACGTATAAAATTATACATTTATGTTAGGAATCGAAAGGGCATTGTTTATGTAGTTATGTATGTCACAGTTTATTTATACAGCCATAAAAAAAGCTGCCCGGTCAGGGCAGCATAACAAGTGCAAGAAGTGGCGTTGTAGCCAGTGTGAATAAAGCAGACAGAATCATCGATATACTGGAGATCGTTCCTGTTAATGAACTTAACTCAAATGCTTTGGATGTGCCTGTACCGTGAGCTGCTGTTCCGAACAAAATACCGCGTGCAATCTCACTTTCAATGCGGAACCATTTTACAATATAGGGACCGATCATACTGCCGATCAATCCAGTAATAATCACAAATACTGCCGTTATCGTCGGTACGCCGCCGATCGCTTGCGATACGTTCATTGCAATCGGTGTTGTAATTGAACGGGGGATGATGCTGCTCATCAGATTGTGATCCAGATGCAACAGCTTTGCAAACAGTGCGGACGTGCTAACCGCAACGATCGAGCCGCAGAGCACACTGGCGATAATCGCGCTGGCGTGCTTTTTAAGTGTGTGCAAGTTTTTGTACAGTGGAATCGCAAAGGCGATTGTCGCTGGTTGTAGCAACAGCGATAGCAGATGACCACCTTGATTGTAATTCGTATACGGTATTTTCATCATTAACAGCACGATGACCAGCACAAGTGGAGTCGTCAGTAATGGGGATAAGTATACACGCGGAAAGCGTTTGTACAGTTTCTTCGCTCCGGCATAGATAATCAGTGTGGCCAGCAGGAAAATAATTGAATTCATGAGGAATGACGCTCCTTTCGTTTGGACATAATAGCTGCCAGTAGACCTGAGCTAGCCATCACGAGAATCGTGCTGAAAATAACGATCACCATAATGCGTACCCCATCTTGCTCCAGCATCGGGATGTAGTTCATCACGCCAACAGCAGATGGGATAAAAAACAGCAGTAATTCAGCCAGTAACCAGCTTGCTCCGATATCGACCCATTCCAGCTTAATGACGCGAGATTGCAGTAAAATAAACAAAATCGCAATACCGATAATGCTGCCGGGAACAGGCAAATGTAGCCAGCTTACCAGCAGATTTAGTAGCTCGGAGAAACCCATCAGCGCAGCGACTTGGAGTATGCCTTTCCCTATATTTTTCATGAGATAAATCCTTCTCTCTTGTATTCGATGTGTTCATCGGGATTGTAAATAAATGCAGAGTATTTTATCTGATGTGAAAAGTTTACATCTCTTTCTTTCATGAGTAAAATTCATATATGGCATGAAATGTATTCCTTTTGGCTATGAGTTGGTGGGGGCGCTTATGAAACACGGGGAGGTTCTTGGTTACATCACTCCGGGAAGGAATAAGGGGACGGACTCGGGTGGAGCCGCGGGAATCTTTTGGAATTGGGATCACTTGAAGATTCCCGCCCCTCCAAAGTCGTCCTTTCCCCTTATTTCCTTCCCTCCGTTCCGTGCGAGGAGAAACAGGTGTGTTTGCATACCCGCTTTGGTAGGGTGGGCATTTAAGAACTAATTGCAATAGATATAAGACAGTAGGAGAGTATAGCAGTATGGTGGTAGAACGATAGAGCAATAGAGAGGCAGAACGGTATAGTGGTATAGAAGTAGAGCGGTAGATCAGTAGAACCTTAGAACCGTAAGGCAATAAGGCGGTATGGCAGCAAGAGGATAAGATGGTAAGGCGGTAGGGTATTGGGAGAGTAGGTGAACAATATAGCAAGGTGGTAGGGCGGTAGGGTATTGGGAGAGTAAGTGAACAATATAGCAAGGTGGTAAGGCGGTAGGGTATTGGGAGAGTAAGTGAACAATATAGCAAGGTGGTAAGGCGGTAGGGTATTGGGAGAGTAGGTGAACAATATAGCAAGGTGGTAGGGCAGTAGGGTATTGGGAGAGTAAGTGAACAATATAGTAAGGTGGTAGGGCGGTAGGGCATTAGGATAGTAAGAGAATAATATAGTAAGGCGATAAGACGGTAAGGAAAATCGTAAAACAAAAAGGGCAGAAATTAATAGATGAACATATAAATGCATGAACACATGAGTATATAACATCGTATAAAGGAGGGCTTGTATGGATATTCGGCATTTGCAGTATTTTATGGAGGTTGTGCGGTTGGGGAGTTTTACGCGGGCGGCGGAGGCGTTGTTTATTACGCAGCCGACGATTAGTAAGACGATTCGGGCGTTGGAGGAGGAGCTTGGGGCGGCTTTGTTTAATCGGGTCGGGCGGTCGATTGAGTTGACGGATGCGGGGCGGGTGATTGAGCAGCAGGCGCAAAATATTGTGAAGTCGTTTGAAAGTTTGTCCTCGCAGCTGGATGATTTGCGTAATTTGAAAAGTGGGCACCTGCGTATCGGGTTGCCGCCGATGATCGGATCGCGCTTTTTTCCACGGATTATCGGGCAGTTTCATCAGTTGTATCCGAATGTGACGATCCAGCTGTTTGAAGATGGTGGTAAGAAGGTGGAAAATGATGTGGTGAGCGGCGCACTGGATATCGGGGTTGCGGTGTTGCCTGTTTCGGATCAGGTGCTAGAATATTTCTCCTTTCGAGAGGAAAAGCTGAATCTGCTCGTACCGGTCATGCATCCGCTCGCGGGTCGGCAACAGGTGGAGCTGATTGAACTGGCGGAGGATTCGTTTATTATTTTCCGGGAGGATTTTACATTGCACGGTCGGATTATTGATTCGTGCATACGAGCAGGCTTTCAGCCGAAAATTATTTATGAAAGCTCGCAGTGGGATCTGATCAGTGAGATGGTAAGCGCAGGGCTGGGCATTGCATTGTTGCCGGAGACGATCTGCGCACAAATCAATCAGCAGAAGCTACATATCGTGCCAGATGTACAGCCAGCGATTCCGTGGCAGCTTGGCATGATCTGGCATCGAGAACGATATTTATCGTTTGCGGCACGGGAATGGTTACGGTTTACGAGGGAGCAGATGCAGAAATAAGCAGGAAGAAGTAAAAAGTGAGAAGTGAGGATTAACGAAGTATCAGGCGAATTGGAGAATGAGTAGTACGTAGGACTGAAGATGACGATAAGTTGGGCGCGCATGGATTGGTATGGTTGGGTTAAAGCGGAGTTGTGGAGCTGAATTTTATAGAGACGATAGAGGTAAGCAGAGATAATTTGATCATGCGAATTGAATATGTGTAAATAGGCTTTAGCTCGATTATACTTTGCCAAGCACAAGCACAAGCACAAGCACAAGCACAAGCACAAGCACAAGCACAAGCACAAGCACAAGCACAAGCACAAGCACAAGCACAAGCACAAGCACAAGCACCAAAAACCTTTAACAAAGTCCTAAAGAACTTAACAGCTACAAGTAGTGCTGACCGCGAAAAGCCGCTATACTCCGATGAGAGCTAGCGGCTTTTCTAAATAGAGAATATGAATTTATTTAAACCATGCCTTTTGCAAATTGTTCATAAAATTCGAATCTTTAAAAGGAACATTCGCATCGCCAAAATCAGTCGTATTCAGCGCATCGCGTGCGGCTGGTGTTAATTGTTCCCAGTTAATTAGCGGTTGTGTACCACCGACATCGGTTACACTAAAAAGAGAATGGTTCAGCGGCCAGATGCTGCGGTAGCCGATGAGTGCATGCGCACCGCTCATATTATTGCTGGTTGGCGCTGCATTTTGAAAGCCGCCATGCTGGGAGTAGGCGATGGACAGCACCTTTGGATTGGCAGCCGCTGGATCGTCGATCCAGATGACGGCACATTCCCAATCGTGACGATGACCGAGTGATGGAGAAGCTTCGTCTTTCGGGAAATACCACGCATACATGATTGCCCAAGCTCCATTATACGATGCCGAACGTGCATACACCTGTCCGATGCTTTTGCTGCTCTGTCCTTCCGGTGATCCAGTTGGCTTGAGTCCACCGCTTGTATTGCCCTGCGCATCGACAGCCGGGAATGGCACACTGCCATTGTACACTTTTAGAAAAGGTTGAAATGTCTTCGCGGCGCGCTGTGAATCATTAGTCGGTGTCACTTCGCTAAAGCCAACGACCTGATCATGATTAATGACAGCGGCATGACTGGACGAAACGGGTAAAATAGCAGAACAGGCTGTTATTGCAAGTGTGCCGGATAATAACCATTTGGAGACGGTATGCTTCATATGTATTCCTCCTGTATCGGTAAGATGCTATGTATAGCAATATTATCCAATTGGATCAGGCAGATATCCATATCAATATAGCGAGTAATGGCATGAATAAACGGGCGAAAAACAGACCTCTAGGAAGCTTGTCTATCATTTTGCCTACAATATAGCAAGATAGAAAGTCTAGTGAGTAACAAAATAGCAATTATAGTGAGGAACACCACTTTGAAGTTATATCGAATCTTTCATGCAACCATGAGGATGGATGAGGCAATAAAGAAATTTATATTAGGTTGTGAAATTCCTTAAGCAAGCTTGTATAGATTTGAGCAGCATTTCAATGCGAGAATCTCGGTAATCTATAATTCCATTCTACTGCATAGATTGCTGTGCAAGACGGGAGGGAATCCGTCCCTTATTCCTTGCTGGAGTGATTGAAGCACCCAACATATACGTTTGCTGCATCTGATAGGATAATCAGAATAAAGCTACACAGACACGTATAGAGGCAGATATAGATACAAATACAGATACAAATATAGATACAAAACAGCTACACATATAGAGAAAAGGCAGGTGAAGGTCATGACGACCATAATCGATATTCCAGTGCGTCCGCTGGTGGAATATGTGTATCGGAGCGGCAGCATCGAATCTGGCTTTCGCGTAGCACAAACGATGCAGGAAGGCACACGTATTCATAAGCAAGTGCAGGAAGGATACGGTGAAGAGGGCGAAAAGGAAGTGCATCTACGGATTGAAATTCCGCTACGTGACCTGTTATTTCGGATCGAAGGACGCTGCGATGGGCTATGGACGGATGAGTCTGGATTGTTAACGGTGGATGAGATCAAGTCCACCTCCATTACAGCAGAGGATATCGGAGATGGGCGTGAAGTACACTGGGCACAGGCGCAAATGTATGGGCATATGTTAGCCGAGCAACGCGAATTGGAGCAGGTGCGGATTCAGCTCACCTATGTGCACAAAAGTAGCGGCAAAGAAACGAAGCTGGAGCGGATTCGCACCCGTCAGGAGCTACATGACTTTGCGATGGATACGCTGGAGCAATATGCACCCTACGCGGAGATGCTGGCAGAGCATCGCAGGCGTCGGAATGATAGCATCGAAGGACTGCTTTTTCCATTTGCCGGATACCGTTCGGGTCAGCGACAGTTCGCTGGTGCGGTGTACAAGACGATTGGTGAGCAGGTGAATCTGTTCGCTGAAGCGCCTACCGGAACGGGCAAGACGATCTCCACCTTATTTCCTGCGATCAAAAGTATCGGCAATGAACGTGCCGAACGATTGATGTACATTACTGCCAAAACGGTCACCCGTGCCAATGCCGAAGATGCCCTCCAGCGTATGCAGCAAAATGGACTGCATTTGCACGGCGTGACCATTACTGCAAAAGATAAAGTTTGCTTCTGTACAGCTGAGGGTGGAAGTGGACGTGAAAGCTGCGCCTACACCGATGGCTATTACGACCGGATTAATGAAGCGATTCTCGATATGTTAACGAACGAAACGCTCATGAATCGTGATGTGATCGAGCGTTATGCGCAAAAGCATACCGTTTGTCCGTTTGAACTGTCACTGGACGCTTCCTACGCTTCCGATGCGGTCATTTGCGACTACAACTATGTGTTCGATCCGCGCGTATCCCTCAAGCGTTTAACCGACGATCAGCGTAAAAGTACGGTACTGCTCGTCGATGAGGCACATAATCTGGTCGACCGTGGACGCGGGATGTTTTCCGCCCAGCTAAATAAAGCCGCCTTTCTCGATCTGAAACGGGATTACCAGCATAGTTCGGAGCCGTTGTCCAAAATTGCGGGTGCGATCAATGCGTATTTTATCCGGCTACGCAAGCAGATGGGTGAGGAGAAGATGATTAGTCGCAGTGAAGCGCCCGAAGATATTTTCAAACTACTAGAAGAATTCACAATTCGCGCAGAGACTACATTGTTGGAACAGGGGGATAGCGGCGACACAGAGCAGCTGCTGGAAACGTATTTTGCTGCACAGGCCTTTTTGCGGATTGGACGGTTGTACGATATGGAGAGCCATATTACCTATGTAGAGCAGGATGGCAGTGAAGTGCTGCTGCGTATGTTCTGTATCGATCCATCGCTACAGCTGCGTCAGACGGCTAAAGGATATCGCTCGGTCGTTCATTTCTCGGCTACATTATCCCCGATCCGGTATTACCGCGATATGCTCGGTGCCGCAGAGGACGATTACAATATTTCGATTCCGTCGCCGTTTTCAAAAGAGCAATTAGAGGTACGTATCGTGCCACTGTCTACGCGCTATCGAGATCGGGAACGCACCCGACAGGAACTGGCACAATTACTCGCGGAGCTGGTCAATGAGCGTCAGGGTAACTATCTTGCTTTTTTTCCATCGTATCAATATATGCGCGATGTGTTAGAAGCATTTGAAGCGCTGGAGCCGAATACAGATATACTGGTTCAGCAATCGAGTATGGCTGAGGAAGAACGAGACCGATTTCTGGCCGCATTTCGTCCGGATAATGAGCGCACATTAACCGGATTCGCTGTAATGGGCGGTATTTTCAGTGAAGGTGTCGATCTGGCAGGTGACCGACTCACCGGCGTAATCATCGTCGGTGTCGGCTTACCGCAGATCGGTCCCGAACGCGAATTAATTCGCGAACATTTCAGCCGTGGCGGACATAGCGGGTATAATTATGCCTACGTATATCCGGGGATGAACAAAGTGCTGCAAGCCGGTGGACGATTGATCCGTACTGAACAGGATCACGGTCTGCTGATGTTAGTCGACGATCGTTTCCTGCAAAATCCATATGCTCAGTTACTACCGCCAGAGTGGAAAGATTGAGGATTATGGGTTAGTCGGTAAGAGTTAAGGATTGAAGATGATGGGTGAGGGATTGAAGATCGAAGATTGAGGATGGCGAAGAGGATAAGCTGAGGAAGTAAAATAAGAAGTACAATCAATGGAAGCTGACAGACAGAAATTGTTGTTCAAATAAGCATAAAGCGCAATACAAAAGGACTGACGAAGCTGTAGCTAGCTATAGTCAGTCTTTTTAATATGTGCCAGCCAATAAGAGAAAGAACGAATGATCCTCCTTACACATTCAAACCAATCGTTCCATAAACGTAATGGGGATGGAACAGAATATATTACATAATTTCAAGAAAAGTTAATTTTTTAAAGGGATTTCTACCTTCCCATTCGAAATATACAATATCCTCCTTCACTGTAAACGCCGACGACGTCATGATTCTAACGCCATACGAAAGGTGGAATATGAAATGAACTATAACGATAAACCAACCGAGCCGCTCACACCGAAAAAGCTCGGTTCGGCCAATCACCTGGATGATATTTTCAATGATTATGCATCCAAAGGTGGGATGGATAACCTAAAAGGAACAGGCAAGCCGCTTGATGTGCCGGATGGCGATGTGTTAAACTCCGTGCTCAAAACAGCGAATTACCTGCCACCGTGGTTAGAGCTGCAAAAGCAAATTCGGGCGGGTATGAAAGATCTGATTGAACACATGGACGATAATCCTGCTCATACGACTACAGGCAAATGGGAAGCGCAGATCGAAGAACTAAACGGTCAGATTAAAAAGTATAATCGTAGCGTCCCTAATCCACTGCTGCAAAAAGGTTTTGTTTCTGCGGAAAACATCAAGCTGAAATACGAGCAATGGGAATAGATAGGATCATCATCCAGTACATCGAACAAGACGACCACGACGCAGCATAGAGGGGATACGAATTGTTCAAACTTCAAACCTGTCTATGAATGTCTACCATTCAATCCTTTATTGAAACGGCAAATAAACGATGTGCGCTAACAATGCCACAAACAAAAGATTGGCGATAAAGGAGAGTTTTGATAATGGACATGAGAATGATGGAAGAGAAATTACAGGAGTTAAAACAACGCAAAGCTCTTTTAAATGATGAAAATAATCTTCCTATGATTATTGAACAGATTCGAATTCAAAATGAGCAGCCTTATGAATTACCAGCAGATATTAATGCAAATAGAGGTTTTGAGAAAGAGACGATATATGACATAGATACCTATATCCTCAAGGGAGAAGGCTATCCATCTGGCAAACATATCTTTTATCTTCACGGTGGAGCGTATGTATCTCAGCCTTTAGATGAGCACTGGTTATTTTTGCAGCATGTTGCCAAACAAACAGGCGCCACGATCACGGTTCCTATTTATCCGAAAGCACCTAATTACCAATATCAAGAATCGTTTGATAAGGTGACGGCTATATTTACACAATTGCTTGGCAAGATCAATCCAGATCAAATTGTTTTGATGGGCGATTCTGCCGGGGCAGGATTTGCTTTAGCATTGGCACAGCTATTCAAAGAAAAAGGAATACCACAGCCAGGTAATATAATATTAATGTCACCCTGGCTCGATGTTTCGATGTCCAACCCTGACATTTCAGCACTGGAGAGCGTTGATCCGATGCTAGGCACTCCATTTTTGGTGGCAGCGGCAAAGGCATATGCAGGTGGGACGGATTTAACCGATCCTTTGTTAAGTCCAATCTATGGAAGCATCGAAGGATTAGGAAAAATCACATTATTTGTTGGCACGCATGAGTTGTTTTTAGCTGATTGCCGAAAATTCAAAGATATGGCGGAGCAGCAAGGTATAGACATCAATTATTATGAATATCCGAATATGATTCATGTATTTCCTGTCATCCCTGCACCTTTGCCAGAAGTTGAACAAGCGAAGAAAGAAATCGTGGATATTATAAATAGCATATAACTATATTAATTGTGCTCGGTGACACAATATGCTAATCGATAAAATAACATGAAAAATCCCCTTATCCACTCCATCAATCTGGCGCTTATTAGACGCTTATGATGGTTTACGATAAGGGGATTTATTTTATCTATGATTTTACTCCAATCGCGGTATTCGTTCCAAACGTTACTCCGAAGCTTTACTAATTGCGGCATACGCCCAGTGCTGCGGAGTTACATCGGCCCAGTTGCTTGAGCCTTTGACCGATTCAGGTGGTGTATTGGTCTGAATACGATTCAACACCGTTACGATCTCAGCACGCGTAACCGGTTGGTTTGGATAAAATTGGCCGTCCGGGAAGCCTTTCATCAGGCCAGCAGCGACAACTTTGTTAATGTCCGAAGCTGCCCAGTTGCCGGGTATATCGTTCGCAGCGGAAGTGGAAGCGTTGGTGCTGTCCAACTCTTTCCAGCGTGCGATCAGTGAAGCAAGCTCAGCGCGTGTCAATGCTTGTCCGGGTTGGAATGTGCCATCTGGATAACCTTTCATCCAGCCCTGTTGCTGTACAAGTCCAATGCCGGAAGCAGCCCAGTAGGCGTTTGGAATATCTTTGAAATCCAGCTCACCTGTTGTCTGGGTGTTGCTACCGATCAGGCGATCCAGCATTACAGCTAGCTCGGCACGTGTAACTTTTTGCTCAGGACGGAATGTGCCATCCTGGTAGCCTTGAATATAGCCTTTATTTGAGCTTTTGGAACTTACAGTGCTTGCAGGTGTAGCGTTTGTTTTGCTCGTTTTTGTAGCAGGAGCTGTCGTTCCAGCTGGTGCTACGATTGGAGCAGATGTAGCTGCGCTATCGGTGACGATATCGTCCAATCTGGAAGCGCCTGCGCCATTACTTCCACTACCGCCGCTAATGAGCACCGGAATTGTTGTCAATGGATCGACAGGTAGCTCTGGCAGGAATGGGAATGTGATTGTCAGCGGTGGTGCTACCAGTGGCAAGTACGTATCGTCTGCTGGTGTAGTTGGTGTGGTCGATACGACAGGTGTCGCTGCTACGACATGGTTGTTATCGCCAGTAGTGGATGGCTCTGAGCCTGTTGGTGCTAGTTGCTCTGAGCCTATAAGTGGATTCGATGTAAACTCATCTGTATTTTTCTGTGGTGCAGTTGGATCAGAAACCGATGCAGGTTCAGGCTCAGCTTGCAGGCTTGCCGGAATGACTTGAACTGTATACGTTTTGCTCTGACCACTCGGTGAGGTCACTTTTAGCGCCACATCAGTCAGATCATCGGTCAATGGTGCTGTATAGATGAAGCTGTGTGTGCCATACACTTGATCGGTAACGGTTACGCCGTCAATAGACAGTGTCGCATCTGGATCATATACGCTAGCTTGCACAGTAATGGCACTTGCGTCCGCATTCATAGTGGCATGGTACATCGTTACATCTGGCTTGAAGTTCGGTTGCAGCGTTCCATTTTCAAGTGATAAGGATGTAAGCTCCGTGCTACTTTCCGGTGCATGAGCACGGATCGTAAATGTTTTTTCCAGTGTGCCGCCCTGTGGTCCGGTTACACGGATACGTACCGGATAGCTGGATACACCGCGCACAAGTGAAGCAGCGGTCACCAGTCGATTGTTCTCAATGTCAAAGTAGCTATTTGCTTCGCTGCCTTCGCCAGTAACAAGGCTATAAATAAAGCTGTCTTCTGGATTAGCACTTGTTGCTGTCAGCAGGCCTGCGCTGGCACCTGGCTTCATATCCCATGTCAGATCATCGCCAGACAGGACAAGGTCGGTTGGGATATCTTCTGGTGCAGTCTGGTAGTCCGCATGAATAGCGGCAAGTGCAGCATTCATATTCGGGTTTACACTACTGTAAAAGACTAGCTCCGTCGATTCGCCTGGCTTCAGATTGCCCGCATTAAAAGTCAATGTCAGCCAATCATCGGCAAGCTTCGCATCCGTCCGCTGTGCTCTCTCTGCTTTGAACGCAGGCGCGCTATACGGATCACGGCTATAGCCTACAGAAGCCTGTGCACGAGGATCACTGGCTACATACATAAACACATGATCACTAGCGCTACCCATAGCAATGGCAATCGCATCGGCATCATAAGGTGGGTTGGAAGGAACCCAGTTGATTGTGCTGTTGTCGTTGTTTAGATCGGCATCCATATCGGGATCGAGGAAGCGCATATAGTGAACATCGTAGACCGAGTTAGTCACGCTGGGGTTAGTAAGAGTAATGGTCGTTTTATAGAAGGAATCGCCTGGTTTGAATGAGATCGTTTGATTAACTCCGAGGGCTTGATCACAAGTTTTCCCGACCGTGCGGGCAGCGAGCAGATCATCGGTGGAGATATTTTGGGTCGTGCTGGGGATATCGATATTGCCATTTTGCTGTTCATTGATAAAGCTTTTGGGGCTGGCGTCTGACGGGGTTTGCTTGTAGCCGACGATAAAGCCTTCCGATGGACTGCCTGGCAGGACGTAATCGCCACTGCTCATATCCTTGCCGGTATTATAACCATCACTGTCGGTGTTCAGGCCAATACTTTTACGCAATGAACCGGGATGGAAACCGCCCGGACTTGCGGTAGATGTACCCAGTGTGCCACTTTCTGTAATGCCTAGCTCCAAGTATTGTCCGCCAAGATACGTATCCTGACCAACCTGTTCGTGACGTGCAGTGATTTCTGCCGCATAGATGTGAGCTGAAGGGAGCAATAACAGAACGGCGAGCCAGCCGCATACGCTAGTTTTGACGGATCGACGCCAGGGCGAACGCAGGCTGTTGGTTTTCATATTGGATTGACCTCCTTTAATCTGTACGAGGTTTGCATGCTGCTGCAAATCCTCTCTATATACTTATCGTAAATCTGAAGAGATTTTTAACATTTTTAGGATAAAAAAATACTCAAAAACGTAAAAAAGAACATTTCTTAACAAAAAATTAACAATTTTAATATCCAGTGGTAAATTAAAAGCAATCCGTTATGAAAATATACGAAATGAAACGTCTTAATTTATAAGAATAGGCTTAAAATACGCGAAAGTAGTGGTATTATAATAGATAATGATTGACAAAGAATTACTTCAAGTTATAAAATTAGATAACCTAATAAATAGTCATGCTAAATAATAGTTTGCTTACACAAAATGTGATTGAATCTCGGGGTGAAAAATGTGGAAGATGTAAAATTTGAAGGAATATCGCCAATGGGCGAGGAACTGCTGCGAGCGTTCCGTTTGTTTCGTAAAGCGGATTGGCGGCAGAAGCCTGTAGCTGGTCATAAGCCAAGTGAAATTATGGCTTTGATCTGTATTGGCAATCAGGAAGATTGCAAAAGCTGTGGCATTCAGGTTTCCGAGCTTAGCCGTATGCTTCGCGTGACGTCTCCCACTGTAACGCAATTGATTAAAGGTATGGAAAATGACGGCCTGGTTGAGCGCAATATGGACCCGAGCGATCGCCGTGCTGTTCGCGTCACATTAACCGATAAAGGCGAAGCCATTATGGATCAATCGCTGTCCGTATTCAAAAGCTCTTTTGAAGGGCTTGTCGATTATTTGGGAGAAGAAGATAGTCGGAAGCTGGCACAACTGCTTGGACGTGTATATGAATATTTTGAAGAGCGAGTATTTGAACCGCTGGAGCCTACCCACAAAGGGGATGGTCAACATGACTAGGATGCTCCGTCTACTGCGGCCTTATTATGGGGTCGCAGTTTTTATTCTATTGCTGACTTTTTTGCAAACGATGTCAGAGCTGTTTTTACCTACATTAATGGCTGATATTGTAGATACGGGGATCGCACATGGCAATACACCGTACATTTGGCGTATCGGCTCGTATATGCTTCTTTTTGCTGCGCTCGGCATGGTGTGCTCCATTACAGCCAGCTATTTCTCTGCGCGTGTAGCGCTCGGGTTTGGACGCGATTTGCGTAGTCGGGTGTTTTCGCATGTGGAGCATTTTTCGCTGCAAGAATTTGATCGGATCGGTACCGCGTCGCTTATTACACGGACGACTAACGATATTACGCAATTACAGCAAGTGTTGACGATGATGCTGCGGATGATGTTGATGGCACCGCTGATGATGCTGGGCGGTATTATTATGGCGGTATCGAAGCAGGCGCAATTGTCGCTGATCTTTATCGTGGTCATTCCAGTGCTGGGACTCACGATCTGGCTGATCGGACGACGTGGATTCCCTCTATTCAAAGCACAGCAGAAAAAGCTGGATCGCTTGAATATGGTCATTCGGGAAAATTTGACCGGGATTCGTGTTATTCGTGCCTTTAACCGTGATCGTTATGAAAATGTACGCTTTGACGGTGCCAGCCGTGATCTGGCGGATACGGCGATCCGTGTGAATAAATTGATGGCGCTAATGATGCCGATGATGATGTTGATTTTGGACATATCGATCATTTGTATCGTGGGCTTTGGTAGTTTTCAGATTAGCTATGGGCATATGCAGGTAGGCGATCTGATGGCATTTGTACAGTATGCAACACAGATTTTGTTTTCCTTTTTGATGTTGTCGATGATCTTTATTATGATTCCGCGTGCTTCGGCATCGGCGGCGCGTGTCAATGAAGTGCTGGACATGCAGCCGGATATCGTTGATCCGGTCGATTCTGTGTCTGGATCAAGCTCAAATGCAGCGGGAACGGTAGGCATGGAGTTGCAAGCTAGTCATGCAGATCAGGCGAAAAGCAGTTCTCAGCGCGATGTGGTGTTAGCGTTTGATGAAGTCGAGTTTTATTATCCAGGTGCGGAACAGCCGGCGTTAAAACGGATTTCCTTTCAAGCGCGTCGTGGTGAAGTGACGGCGATTATTGGCGGTACCGGATCAGGCAAATCGACGCTGGTCAATCTGATTCCACGCTTTTACGATGTGAGTGCTGGCGCGATTCGATTGAATGGACATGATGTACGTCAGCTGACGCAGGAACGACTGCGCGAAGGGATCGGTTATGTGCCGCAAAAGGCACTGCTGTTTACCGGCACCGTAGCGGATAATATTCGCTATGGTAAACCGGATGCTTCGCAGGAGCAACTGGTGCATGCCGCTCGGATTGCCCAGGCAGATGAATTCATTTCACGGATGCCGGAAGGCTACGATTCCGAAATTGCGCAGGGCGGCTCCAATGTGTCAGGTGGTCAGAAGCAGCGTCTGTCGATTGCACGCGCATTAGTACGGCAGCCAGAGCTGTATATTTTCGATGATAGCTTCTCGGCGCTCGACTTCAAAACCGATGCCCGACTGCGCGCAGCCTTAAAACAGGAAACGGTGAATGCTACCGTGCTGATGGTTGCACAGCGTGTGAGTACAGTTCGTGATGCCGATCAGATTATCGTACTGGATGAAGGCGAGATTGCCGGCATCGGTACACACCATGAATTAATGCAAACTAGCGATGTGTATCGTGAGATCGTATCGTCACAGCTGTCGGAGGAGGAGAGCGCATGAGTAACGATAACAATCGCAGACCCTCCGGACGTCCGCCAGGCGGTGGCCCGATGGGTGGCCCTCCAGGTATGGGCATGAGATTGCCAGGTGAGAAGCCGAAAAATTTCAAGGCTACGCTCAGACGATTAGTACGCTATCTGCGTCCGTATCGGCTACACTTGCTTGGCGTATTAATCGCAGCATTACTGAGTACGTTATTTTCTATCTTTTCGCCGCGTGTGCTCGGTATGGCGACAGATGAGCTATTTAACAGCGTAAGCGGTGGGCGAGCGATTCGGTTCCACTATATTTTCGAGCTGCTCGGTATATTGGGTGGACTGTATCTGTTTAGCGCCTTATTTTCGTATATTCAGCAATACTGGATGGCATCGGTGACGCAAAATACAGTGTACGAGATGCGCCGTGAAATTAAGCAAAAGCTGACGCGTTTACCGCTAAGCTATTATGATCGTCACAGCCACGGTGAAGTGCTGAGCCGGGTAACAAATGATGTGGACAATATTAGCACCACACTCCAGCAAAGTTTGACGCAGATGATCACGTCTGCCGTAACACTTGTTGGGGTAATTATTATGATGCTCACGCTCAGTCCTTTGCTCACGCTAATCACAGTGCTGACGATTCCGCTCAGTCTGATCGTGACGATCTTTGTAGCACGCCGCTCGCAAAAGCATTTTGCCGGACAGCAGGCGGCGCTCGGTCAATTAAATGGACATGTAGAAGAAATGTATACCGGCCATCAGATTGTGAAAGCATTTGGACGTGAAAAGGAAGCGCTGCATACATTTGATGAAATGAATGAAAAGCTATACAACTCC
Organism: Paenibacillus wenxiniae; assembly: GCF_039822605.1. NCBI lineage: Bacteria > Bacillati > Bacillota > Bacilli > Caryophanales > Paenibacillaceae > Paenibacillus > Paenibacillus wenxiniae. Next base: position 279,679 of record NZ_JBCGUH010000005.1, on the reverse strand, counting down.
GGTTGGCGTGCGCAATTCATTTCGGGAACGATTATGCCGCTGATGAGTTTTGTGAGTAATATCGGTTATGTGCTGATCTGCGTAGTCGGCGGCATCATGGTCACACGCGGCAGTATCGGGATTGGTGGTATTCAGGCATTTATCCAATATGCTCGCCAATTTTCCCAGCCGATCACACAGCTGGCGAATATCTCGAATATTATCCAGTCGGCGATCGCTTCGGCAGAGCGGGTATTTGAAGTGCTGGATGAGCAGGAGGAACAGCAGCCTGCGTTGGGTGAAGGTACAAGTGCGGTAGCTGTAGGATCAACTGTAGGAACTGAGCAAGCACAGGGCAAAAGGGCTACGTCGAAAGCGAAACGCGCCAGTATACAGTCATCCGGCGCGGAGTTTGCCCATGCACAATCTGAAAGGGAGACTGCGGTTACCGATGTGAACGCTGGCTTCAAACAGGCAGCAGAACCACAATGGGGCAATGTATCTGCTCTGTCTCGTGTGCGTGGCGATGTTACGTTTGAACATGTGCAATTTGGCTATAAGCCGGATCAATTGCTCATTGGCGATATGAATATTCAAGTTCATGCTGGACAGACGGTGGCTATTGTTGGGCCGACTGGTGCAGGCAAAACAACGCTCATCAATTTGCTGATGCGCTTTTACGAGTTAAATGGCGGCGTGATCCGTATCGATGGACGCGATATTACGGAAATGGCACGCGGCGAGTTGCGAAGTTTATTCGGGATGGTATTGCAGGATACATGGCTATTTGGCGGTACGATTCGCGATAATATCGCGTATGGACGCGAAGGGGCGACCGAACAGCAGATCGTGCAAGCAGCGGAAGCGGCGCGAGCGGATCATTTTATCCGTACATTGCCAGAAGGATATGATACCGTACTGAATGAAGAAGCGTCTAACATTTCACAGGGGCAAAAGCAATTGCTAACGATCGCACGCGCGATTCTAGCTGATCCGTCGATTCTTATTCTGGACGAAGCGACAAGTAGCGTAGACACCCGCACTGAAGTGTTGATCCAGCAAGCGATGAATGAATTGATGCAAGATCGCACGAGCTTTGTCATTGCTCACCGCTTATCCACGATCCGCGGCGCGGATCTGATTCTGGTCATGAATCACGGCGAAGTGATCGAGCAGGGGACGCATGATCAGTTGCTGGAGCAGAATGGTTTTTATGCTGATTTGTATAATAGTCAGTTTGCTGACGAGGTGGCTGGGTGAGGTATGGGGGCGTGTTTGTGCTATATGATCTGAACGGTTGAATGTGCAAGTTCGAGTTCAATTTCAAGTTGAAAGTTCAGTTTAAATTTAAATTGAGCTTGATCCGAAAGATTGAGCTTGATTCGAATTTGATCTGAACGGTTGAGCTTGATTCGGAAAAATTCTGGCTTACGTAAGGCATCATAGTTGTTTAAACCTTTCTTGTTATTGAGCGTCTCGATATCCTTTTGATGTTAAGCAACAAGCACTCAGGCAAGGAATAAGGAGAACAGACTCCGGTGGAAGGTGGGAATCTACGGATTGGGCTTAAATGTAGATTCCCCCCTCCAAATCTGTAATATACTTTACTTCGCAAAAATCGCTTTTTATTGAACCCGTGTTGTGTTAGGAAGGCGATACCATTATGAGTCGTCCCTCCACTTCGTTCCTTTTCTCAAGTTGCAATGAAAAATGCGGCAAGTTAGCTGCACAAGCTCAAACTGCTATACCATGTACTAAAGTTAGCTGCACAAGCTCAAACTGCTATACCATGTACTAAAGTACCTCCACTACATATGTATTACAGCCACATTAGATTGGCATATCAATCGCACGCATACTCATACCAGCACGTAGCGGAAGGTAGAGAACGATGCCAAAAGACCGACCTTTAAGCCGGAATCCGTCTACTTTCCCCCATTCAAAGGATTCCGGCTTAACCGGAGGTCGCTGGCATGTTCTCTGCCTGGAGCGGATGCTGCACTATACTGAGGCAACTTAAAGCCAGCCAAGAGCCAAGCACTTAATGAGTTTTTAAAGGACTTTAAGAAAATTAAAGATCATTCAGGATCATTTAAGAACATTTAGGAGTATTTAAGAGAATTTAAAAGCATTTAAAAGCACTCAAAGTATTTAAAAGCATATACAAAAGGAGACCCAAACTATGAGCGAACAAGAGCATCCAGGCAGCACGATTCCATACGGACAGCGGAATATCCATGTGTATTCGTTAGGGCATTCGCTCTATCCGCTGGATTGGGAATTGTGTTTTGATGAGGTAGAAGAATACAAAACGAAGCTGAAACGTAAATATGATGAGTCTCAAGGAAAGTATACGCATTGTATTGGCGAATTGGATGTATTGTATCGAGAGATTGACGGACTGCTGGCACTGGCGCTTGCTGATGCTGGAGCAGTGGAAACGTCTGCTGTGCTGCGTTGTCCGCCGATGATAATGGCTTTGCCCCGTGGGGATGTTAGCGGTGGCGCGGATTTTGCGATTATAGTCAAGCTGGAAAAGGATGGAGAGACGCTTGTGTATTCTCCGTTGCCACTTCACTATTTAACGAGGTGAATGGTTAGTTTACCTCGTGATATGTAGATTTGTACGATATCCAGCGATCATGATATGAAGTAGTCAGGTGTAAAGCGATATCGATTGAATCGTTTGTACTCTCCAGCGCTGTTCACGATGGTGGATCAGATGGCTGCTTACTAGCTGTATCCATAACTGGATCAATAGTTGTATTAGCTGTATCCACGCTAGCAAAGTCAGCTAACTTATGACCAGAATCGACCCAGCCAATATTGATCGCTTCCCACAAATAAATCGATGCAGCGGTCGGATAAGCGCTCCAGTTCAGCTCATGCTGCTGCGTATATTTCCCATCCTCGCGTTCCTCCATCTCATGCAGCCAGCGCGCTGCACGCTGTAAACCCGCGTCGCCATGCGATAAAATGCCGGTACGTCCCAGGCTGAAAATAAGAAACATTTCCGCTGTCCAGCGTCCGATCCCTTTGACGGCAACAAGGGCTTGCAGCACCTCTTCATCGGAAAGCTCATCCAAACGATCCAGCGGCAGTAATCCCGCTTGCACATGATGGCACAGATCGCGAATATAGCGAATTTTGAACATCGATACACCGACTGCACGCAGTTGTTCATCACTAAATTGATCCAGCGTCGCTGGACTCACCTGTTCTTCGCATAGCTCTACCACACGCTTCCAGATCGTTGCGGCTGCTTTCACCGATAACTGCTGCGAAATAATCGACGACACCAGCGACACAAACGGATCACTGCGCAGCGGAATTTCCAGCGGCCCAATCTGCTTAATGAGCTGCCCCAGTACCGGATCTGCCTGAACTAACGCACGTATCGCTGCGCTATCTGGCGCAAGCTGCAAATGAGTCGGGCGCGGCAATGAATTTGAATCTGAATTCGACATGGATGTTTCCTCCTTATGAATGCTATGTACATACCGATTGTTCAGAAGATCGAATCGACGATATAACATGATAGGCTATCATGCTTTTTTTTGAATTAGGATCGCATGTCTTTTTAAATAATATCTTATTATTTTGGAACATCGGGAATCTGTCTTCATTTCTAATCGCTAGATTTTCGATGTTTTACTTGAGTTCGTCCCCTTATTGTTGGCTGGAGGAGTTCATGCTGAACAGCATGTAGTTTAACCATTATAACAAAAGAAGCTTCTTCTCATCTGGAGAAAAAGCTTCTTTATCGTGAATCAGATTAACCCTTTATTGGGTTATGGGTAATAAGGTATACATTATACAAGCTTGCTCGGTACCGATAAGGCTAGCACGCTTAGTGAATATTTTTCTTCTCAAAATTGCCGCCGATCACTTCGCTCACATGCTCAACAGCAAGGAAAGCGGACGGGTCGATATCGTTGACGATCGTACGCAGCTTGGCTAGCTCCAAACGGCTGACGACGCAATAGATCATTTGCGTATCTTCACCGGAATAACCGCCTTTAGCGTACATGAACGTCGTACTGCGTCCGAGACGATCCATAATCGCCTGCGAAATTTCCTCGTATTCCTGCGAGATAATCGTTACCGATTTGGATTCTTCCAAACCTTCGACGACAATATCCATCACTTTCGCAGCGATATAATACGTGAAGATGGAAAACATCGCTGAATCCCAGCCGAATACGAATCCGGCAGCGGTAAAGATGAACACGTTGATGATCATAACGATCTGTCCAACAGGCATGTGGAACTTTTTGGCGAGCAAAATGGCAACAATTTCGGTGCCATCCAGCGAGCCGCCAAAGCGGATGACCAGACCGATCCCGAAGCCGAGAATAACGCCGCCAAACATACTGGCAAGCATTTTGTCATCGGTCAGTGCGGGTACATGGTGCAGGTAAGCGGTCATTGAAGACATGACGGCGATGCCGTATAACGTGGAAAAAGCAAATGTTTTCCCGATTTGTTTATAGCCGATGACCAGAAACGGTACGTTAATAACAAAGATGAAAATACCAAGCTGAATGTCGCTAAGCTCGGACAGGATGATCGAAATACCGGTAATACCACCATCGATCACGCTATTGGGGATTAGAAAGATTTCCAGGGCGACCGCCATCAAGACGGCGCCTGTCGTGATGAAGACAAACTTTGCGAGCAATTGACTAAGGCTCATTCTTCGGTGTGTTCTTGGCATGCACAATCCTCTTTTCCAGAATAGTTTGGGTAGGATTGTTGATTAATTCCATAAGCGCTGCGTTAAGCTCCGGCTCCCTGTTGCCGGATCGAACATGGATACGTCGTAATGGTAGTGCAGCCATGTGACAGAGGAACAAAGCGGGAGTACGGACCGGTATGACGGAGATCGTTATATTCAGCAAACGTACCGGGTTACCGGTGTAATAGGGTGTTTCATAGGCGAACATGCTGAACCGGTAAGCGGCTGTATCGAACTATTCAACAAACGTTTATCTTAAATTAATAATGATAATCTACCTATATAAATTATAGCATAAAAAAGACACGCAAACCCAAAAAACCTTAAAATTGTTTCGATTTTTTGCAAAAAAGCCAAATTTACCGAGCAATTAACATTATATCGCAATAAGGCAACCGAAATATACGCTAATATCGTAAAATCACAAAAAAATTGATTTTCATCAGAGGTACTTTGTTCATTTTACGTTATCTATGGAGGTCAGATCATGTACAAAAAAGGAATGTTAATCTATAACGGTAATGCCGGTTCGGTCGATACGGTACAGCTTGGCACCGTGCTGGGCATACTGTCGGTGGAACTACCCGAACTGATTGTGAGACGTACAAGCGAACCGGGTGAAGCGAAAAAACTTTGCCGTCAGTATGGTGAAGAAGTCGATGTGCTGTACATTTTAGGTGGAGATGGTACGGTACATGAATGTATTAATGGGCTGGCGGATCTGGAACGTCCGCCTGTCATTGGTGTGTTGCCAGGCGGCACATGCAATGATTTCTCGCGTGCGTTGGCGATGCCGCAGCAGCTAGCGCGAGCAGCTGAAGTGCTGAATGAACGGCAAACACGCACGCTGGACATCGGGACGGCGAACGGTCACTTTTTCACGAATTTTTATGGCATCGGTCTCATCTCGGAAACGTCGCAAAATATTAATGCGGATATTAAGGGCGCATTTGGTAAAATCGGTTATTTTCTAAGCACATTGCAAACGGTACGAACAGCGCAGCCGTTCTCGTTTGAGCTGGAGCATGATGAAGGGACATTGTCTGGTGAAGCGGTGATGATCTATGCGGCAAATGGACGCTTTCTGGGCACGAATCCGCTCCCATTTCCAGATGAAGCGTTACAGGATGGCTTGCTCGATGTGCTCGTGATCCGTGAAGCTGGCTTGCCGCTGCTGCGTGAGTTGTTAAGTCGCAAATCGCCGGACAATTGGAAGCCGGAAAATAGCAATATCGAATACATTCGTACATCGCGTCTGGAGCTTCGTACCGATAAGCCGATGCCAGCGGATACAGATGGTGAGATTTATTTGCAAACACCTGCGCAGCTAGCGGTGTTGCCGGGTAAATTGACCTTTTTGATCGGGGATCAGGCAGTGGAGTAATCGGCGTGTATACGTGGATAGATGAGGGTGACGAATGAAATAGTTGATTTCTATAGGTGAGCCTGACGGATGAAGTAGCTAATTTTCTATAGGTGCGTCTGATGAATGAAGTAGCTGATTTTCTATAGGTGCGTCTGACGGATGGAGCAGTTGATTTTCCATAGGTGAGCCTGACGGATGAAGCAATTGATTTTCTATAAATAAGCCGGCTGAATAAAATCGCTGCTTTGCCGTGGATGAGTTGGATTTTGAGTGACGAATGATCCGTAGATAAAATGATTTTTAGAAAAGCAGAGTTTTGGCGGATAGGTTTGGAGAAATAGGATAGTCTGTGAAACAGATTGATTTTTAAGGAATAGGATGGTTTGCGGGCGAACTTCATTTTGCAGGGATAGCCATCTTTAATATGAAGCATACTCACCTATAGATGATAGTTTACGATGAAGAATATAAGGATGAAGAATATAATCGTTAACTACACTCCTGAAAAAGGATATCATCTGCTGCGCAATTTCGTTTTCCAGTAAATGACTGTGGAACATCGCTCTGCCTTCCCTCATAATAGAAGATGGAAATGCACAGGCTGTGCTGAGCGATGCCGCGGTGGTGTCTATTTTGGTAGATAATCCGTATCAATCAGAGTCACAGTTAGATAAAGCATATATATTGGGGGAATCGAGCAATATGTCACAGATGAAATCCGTATATTTTAACCATGATGCCGGTGTCGATGATCTGGTATCGCTGTTTATGCTATTGCAAATGGACAATGTGGAACTGACCGGTGTATCGGTTATTCCGGCAGACGGTTATCTGGAGCCAGGTGCCGATGCAAGCCGTAAAATTATTGATCGTTTCGGACATGGCAACAACGTTCCAGAAACAGCGAAATCGAACTCACGCGGTAAAAATCCATTCCCACCAGCATGGCGTATGCATACGTTCTACGTGGACGCATTGCCGATTCTGAATGAGTCCGGCACGATGGAAGCACCGCTGTCTGACCTGCCTGCGCATCGTCATATGATTCGTCAGCTACTGGCGACAGAAGGGAAGACGACGCTGCTATTCACCGGTCCATTAACTGACCTCGCTCGTGCACTGGACGAAGCGCCAGAGATCGAAGACAAGATTGAAAAGCTCGTTTGGATGGGTGGCGGCTTTGAACGTGGTAATGTCGACGAGCCAGAGCATGACGGTACAGCAGAATGGAACGTTTTCTGGGACCCGGAAGCGGCATATCGTGTATGGCAAAGCGGCATCGAGATCGACCTGGTGGCTCTTGAAAGCACAATTAAAGTACCGCTCGATCTGAAAATCCGTAAGCGCTGGGCAACCGAGCGTCGCTATGAAGGCGTAGATTTCCTCGGCAACTGTTACGCTTGTTGTCCGCCGCTTGTGCATATGGAAAACAACTCCACGTATTATTTCTGGGATGTACTGACAACCCTGTCGATCGGTAAGCCAGAGCTGGTGAGCAAAAAGACGATGAACTGTGTGGTCATTCCAGACGGCAAGTCTCAAGGCAGAACGGTAGAACAGGCCGATGGCCGTCCGGTCAATCTGGTGTATGATACGAATCCGGAAGCATTTGCGGATTATATGATTGAACTGGCGAAAAAGGCGGCACCGGCGCGGTATTAATGGACGCTAGCTAGTGAACAATACGATAAAGGCATCTTCAACAATCAGCAACTCTGTTTTAATTTGAAAATAGGGTAGCGCTGGACGTTGGAGATGCCTTTTGGTGTTGCCCAGCTGAGCAAGGGCAAGTGAGGTGTGATTAATTGAAAATTGTGGAAGATCCCCATCCTCGGACTCCCTATTCCACATTTCTGTTATATATTTGACTCATTTGCTGACCATCGCATCGTTCATCTGATCCGATGATCATTCGATCACTGTAGATTGATGCCATTGTTGCTGAAATTGATGTCCAAAAGTGATCAGTTGCTCTTTTCCGGCTTGGATCGTCATGGATATATCCGCATCGATAAACTGTATAGTATAGTGATCGTGCTCTTCATTATGGCTCCATTTCATTTCCAGATGCTTTTCAAAGTGGGAAAAGTAGCCGTCATATTGGCGTAGTGGGAAGTATTGCAGCATATGAATAAATGCGTGCACGGTTCGATTCGTCCAACCGAATCGTTGTTTGTAAACTACTTTTCCTTGCTCTACATAGGTAAAACAAAGCTGGCTGCCTTCAAGTTCGTCTACTCGGTGATCTATAGGAATGTATTCGATATATGTATGCTGTTGTATGGTGTCTTGTAAAATAGCCATGCGTTCAACTCCTTACACAGAATGTATCGTTGTTATATAATTATTGCAAGGTTAACAGTCTTGCTTCAAAGAAACGGACAAATCTAACAATAAGCCATCGGTTCATTTAAAACAGCGTCTCCTACAATACCAATTGCATGTATAAACTAAAAGGTAGACCTCCCTATGAAGGTCTACCTTTTAGTTATCCATCTATGGTTACTTTCATTAATGATCGCTACTGCTATTTCAACGATCCTTTATTTAACGTCTACACATGTCTTACCCAATCCGCTCCTGTAATCCCATCTGCATCTCTGCCTGCCGCCTCATCGCCATCAACTGCTCACGTACACGCACCACTTCACCAACAATAATCAATGCAGGATTACGCAGCTCTGCCTGTACAGCAATGGCAGCAATATCCGTTAATGTCCCGGTCAGCACACGCTGGGCTGTCGTCGTCCCATTTTCAATCAATGCGACAGGGGTACAAGCAGCGCGTCCGTGCTGCACTAATGCGCTGCAAATGGAATCAAGCTGGCTGACGCCCATATAAATCGCCAGTGTATCGACACTACCGGCGAGCAAATCCCAGCGAATCGGGTTCGTATTGTCCGCCGACTGGCTGGCGGTGACGCAGGCGAAGGAGGTGGCGATGCCGCGATGGGTCAGTGGAATATCCGCACCTGCTGCTGCGCCAATCGAAGCGGTCACACCGGGCACAATCTCATAGCGGATACCGTGCTGTTCCAGAAACAGAGCTTCCTCACCGCCGCGTCCGAATACGAGTGGATCGCCGCCTTTTAAACGGACGACATGCAAGCCGAGCGTTGCCTGCTGAAGCAGTGTGCGGTGGATGGCCTGCTGGCTCATATGATGCAAGCCTGGCGCTTTGCCGCAATAGATCCGGCGTGCCTCTGGACGTGCTTCCAATAGCAATTCCTCGCTCACTAGACGGTCATATACGATCACATCGGCCTGCTGGATACATTTGAGTGCTTTGACGGTGATCAGCTCTGGATCACCGGGCCCTGCTCCAACGATACTGACCATTCCCTGTACCTGGCTCATCTGCATGTCCTCCTTTGGTTGCTGTATGGATATAGGTATTTGCGATGTTGCTTTTCGCTTATCCGATTGTCCTGACTGAATTACATCGTTTGAACGGTATGTTTGGAACGTAAAGGATTGAATTCAATGAAATAGGATGAAATGGATCGGGTTATGCCCATTTCCGAACTCAGGCAAGCTGCTGCGTAGCAGGCAGCAGCACATACACACTACCGTTATGTTCGTCCACTTCTACCGCAAATGTGGTCACACACCCATCGTCCGGGTCCTGTACTTTACCGCTGCGCAGATCGATCTTCCAATCATGCAGTGGACAATGAATAGTAGAGCCGCATACCATCCCTTCTGACAGCTTGCCGCCCTTGTGAGGACAGCGATTTTCCACCGCCTGAATCGATCCGTCACTCAGTCGGAACAGGGCGATTTCCAGCTCGCCTAAAGTAAAACGGCGTGCACCTTTCACATCTATATCGGCAATATGGGCAACGTGATATCGGTTCATATCGTATTCCTCCTTCGTTTATTGTACGGATGGCGATGTGCCAGCCAGTGCTGCCGAATCGTTCAGATCGGTAAAGTTTTTGCGCAGCTCGTCGTTCTGGATAATATTTTGCCACGGATCGCTTGTATAGCTAAGTGTCTCCTGCAAACGTGCCATCAGCGCCGCACGCGTCTCGCCATCTGCGAGCACTTCTTGCACATGCTCTAAACCAACACGCTCAATCCATGCTGCTGTACGTTCATTCCAGCGTGCTTGCTCACGATAGTATTGCAGGAAGGCGGATGTCCATTCCATTACTTCATCATCGGTTTTGACCGTGCACAGCAATTCGCCTGCACGAATCTTCACGCCACCGTTACCGCCCACATATAGTTCCCATGCGCCATCCAACGCGACGATTCCAACATCTTTGATGCCTGATTCTGCGCAGTTACGCGGACAGCCAGATACCGCTAGCTTTACTTTGGCTGGAGCATCCATCCGTTCAAACGCTTTTTCCAGCTGAATGCCCATACCCATCGCATCCTTTGTACCGAAACGACAGAAGGTGTCACCGACACATGTTTTGACGGTACGCAGTGTTTTGCCATAAGCATGACCGGACGGCATGTCCAGTTCCTCCCAAATATGCGGCAGGTCTTCTTTGCGGACACCGAGCAGATCGAGTCGTTGTCCGCCGGTAAATTTGACGAGTGGTACATTGTATTTTTCAGCCACATCGGCGATTTTTTTCAGATCAGTTGGAGAGGTGACACCGCCGTAAATACGCGGTACAACCGAATACGTGCCATCCTTCTGGATATTGGCATGATAGCGCTCGTTCGTGAAACGTGATTCCTTCTCATCCTCATATTCACCCGGCCACAGCATACCGAGATAGTAGTTCAATGCCGGGCGGCATTTGGAACAGCCTTCCGGCTCGGACCAGCCGAGTACGTTCATCGTTTCTTTGACTGTTTTAAGCCCCATCCGCTTGATCTCGGATACGATCTCATCGCGATCCAATGACGTACAACCGCAAATGCCTTCTTTAACCGCCACGCCTGCATGATCGCCTGCGTACAATTGTAAAAGTCCTTCGACGACAGGTGCGCAACCGCCGCAGGAAGCAGATGCCTTCGTACAGGCTTTGAGTGACTTCATCGTATTGCAACCTTTGCCGATAACAGCTTCACCAATCGCACCTTTGCTTACGCCGTTACAGCCGCAGATGATTTCATCGTCTGCCATTGCTTCCAGACGTTGTAAAGGAGAGACGGTAGCGCCGCCAGCAGGCTGTCCGGTGAGCAGTTCTTTTTCACGCCCCTGTACCGATTCACCGCTCTTAATGAGGGAAAAGAGGGGAGCGCCATCGCTTGTGTCACCGAATAGTACGGCACCGATGAGGCGACCATCACGAATGACCAGTTTTTTGTAAATGCCATCGATATCGTCCTGCATGCGCAGTGCGCGTGTGTCTTCACTATCTTGAAATACGCCAGCCGAGAACACATCCACACCGGATACTTTCAGCTTGGTCGAAGTGACAGAGCCTTCATAAGGTGGTGTATCAATGCCTGCAAGGCGCTTAGCAAGTACGTTGCCTTGCTCATACAACGGTGCGACCAATCCGTAGCCGATACCGCGGTGCTCTGCACATTCACCAACCGCGGAGATGCCAGGTACGTTCGTGCGCATATAATCGTCTACGACGATGCCGCGATTGACCCGTAAGCCAGACGCAGCGGCCAGTTCTACATTGGGGCGAATACCGACAGCCATGACAACCAGATCCGCATCAATCGCTGTCCCGTCGGTAAAGCGTACACCCGTAACGCGGCGTTTACCTGTAAGTTCCACGGTACGTTTGCCTAGTAGAAAATGCATGCCTTGCTGTTCCAGCTCCTGCTGTAACATCAGTCCTGCCGGACGATCAAGCTGCCGATCCATCAGATGCTCATTGATGTGAATGACAGTCACGTCCATACCGAGGTTGAGTAAGCCACGCGCCGCTTCCAGTCCAAGCAAACCTCCACCGATCACGGCAGCCCGTTTGTACTGCTTGGCGGTTTCCATCATCGTTTCGCAATCTTTAATGTCGCGGAAACCGATCACACCGTCTTTATCTGCACCGGCTACAGGCAGAATAAAGGCGCTGGAGCCGGTCGCCAGAATTAGCTCATCATAGGCAACCTGCTTGCCGGAGGCAGAGCGCACGAGCTGCTGCTGGGTGTCGATGGCAGTCACCGTATCGCCTGTATACAATTCGATCCCATGCTCACGATACCAGTCCAGATCGTTAATGATGATATCGTTTATTCCAGCGCCACCTGCAAGTACGGTCGATAATAAAATCCGGTTGTAGTTCGGATGCGGCTCCGCACCGAAGATCGTAATGTCATACTTCTGTGGTGCCAACTTGAGCAAATGCTCCAGCATCCACACACCCGCCATCCCGTTACCTACCAGCACCAGCTTTTTTCTATTCTCCATCTGTATCTCTCCCTCCACGTAATAAGCATGCTATCCATGATGATGATTGCGCTATTGTGCGATACGGCAATCATTCGGTATGATCAATAAAAAAAGCCTGTCCCGCGCTAGTCGCAGACAGGCGTGCACATACGTACACAGGTCGCGAACAAGCTTGGGACAGGCTTCATTGCCGTCCAGTATGGATACATCATTGTATCCTTGTCGTTGCTTGAATATAGGCTTAACTATAAAAGAAGTTGATTTTCATGTCAATATAAATAACATAAAAATTTTATTTGAAATTGCAGGTTAATTATGTTTACATGAAAAATATCAGGACATTATCGTCTGCAAACAGCGTTATAACTAGCTATTCCTTTATATTAATGAAGCGATTACAATGTATTGTTCGTATATTAATGCTTAAATCGTCTACAAAATAGTATCTATCGTACCGGATTTTGTGTTAGATTATATATCATTAATAGCTGTTTATTTATTAAAGCAAGCTTACAATGATCTGAACATGATCCGAAGTAATCAAATAACAGTCGAATCACGTTCAAACAACGCTCTAACGTTAACTTGCTCAAATAATGTACCAGAATAGAAGATAGCAATTAGCAATTGCACTACAGGATAGGGATAGAGCCGACAGGAGGGAGCATCTGCATAATGCGTTCGTTACTCATTATCCGAATGGAAAAGAACATCTACGATCCGGATCAGATTGCGTCAGGCATGGTATACCCTGAGCTGCTGCTGGGCAACAACGGTTATCAGGTGCTGGTCGCCGATGGAGATGACAGTTCCACTGCTGTTTTAAAAATGTTAGGTGAAGCCGATGCAGCTATTTTGGATCTACCGATTGAAGATATTCCCGATTGGGAGAAGCTGTTGTCCCAATCCAGACCGATTCCGATGTTATGGTGGTGCAGTCTGGATACCGCATCCGAATCGGTGCAAGCATGTGAGACCGAGATCGCGATCGACGGCATTTTGACCCCATCGATGCGTGATCGTGAGCTGCACTGGGCACTCCATTTTGCTGCACGTCAATGTATGGAACGGCAACAATGGATGAACGAACGCAAGCAGTTGCAATCCAGGTTGGAAGAACGTAAATGGATCGATATGGCAAAGGGTATTTTAGCGGATATGAAACAAATTTCCGAAGCGGAAGCTTATGATCTATTACGCAAAAAAGCGATGAATGAACGTAAACGGATGGTTGATGTAGCGACCGCCATCGTCAAAGCACATCAATTGCTGCAATCGTAGAGCAGGGAGGAACCAGACATGAACATGACCGAGATACTGAAGGAAGTCGGGCGCGGCAAACGCGGCTCACGAGACCTGACCTATGAAGAGTCACTTCATGTGGCGAGCATGATCATGAATCGCGAGGCGACCGATGTGCAGATCGGTGCTTTTTTTATGGCAGAACGTATGAAAATGGAAAATGTAGACGAGATGCAGGCTTTTGTAGATGTATGCCGACAGATGGCGTGGCGAGCTTCGTTTAAAAAAGGCGGTATTGACTGTGCTGGCCCGTATGATGGAAGGCTCAAATCATTTATTGCTGGCTTTGCGACATCGTTTGTGCTGGCAGCGGCAGGGGTTCCGGTCACATTGCATGGCAGCGAGCCATTACCGCCCAAATGGGGCGTTACCCTGCCTGTACTGCTACGTCAGATGGGTGTGGATACCGCCTCTCTAACGCGCGAGCAGGCGCTGCATGCTGGCCATGAGACAGGACTGCTGTTTGTTGCAGCAGAGCAATGGTGTCCGCCGCTGGGCGAACTACGTGAGCTGCGTGAGCAGATCGGTGTACGTACCGTGCTGAACACGGCAGAGAAGATGATGAATTATAGTCATTCCCCGTATCTCGTTTACGGGGTGTTCCACAATACCTTTTTCGAGCGGATGTCGCGTCTAGTGTTACGGCTTGATTATGAACGCGCCTTTATTGTGCAAGGACCGGAAGGGTCGGAGGATCTGTTTATCGATCGACCGACACGCACATACGCGGTGGAGCATGGTGAAGCACGGCTGGAAATTATCGATCCGGAAGCGTATTTTCTCGATATGTCGGTACCGGAGATGGAGTGGACAGCCAGTACGCAGATTCGTGTGACCGAGCAAGTGCTGGCAGGCGAAGCGGATAAAGCCTTTTTTAATCAGGTGCTGCTGAACAGTGCGTATCGTCTCTATCTGGCAGGGCGCTCAGGTTCTATTGAAGAGGGTGTGTATGATGCCAAAGCATTGCTGGATAGCGGTAAGGCGTATCGTCTATATGTAAAATGGGGCAGTCTGATGCGTGGCGAACAGCCGAATGTGTTGCCGACTGGAAGTGTGCGTTAAATAAGCACATGAAGTAGTTGGCTGGAAGTATAGGGTGAATAAGCAGATGACGTTGACGATGAACAGATAGGAACGATGGCTGCGCGAGCCAGTGCAGTTGTAAAGTTTCGATTGTCATCTCGTTGGCGTGTACTTGATATACAAAAAGGCTTCCTTCAGTTATTGCTGAAGGAAGCCTTTTGCATGGTATCTATTCGACTTCGACGATGGATAGCATTGATGTCCGAGTTATCTTTATCAGGACTGGACGCCGTTTAAAGGCAGTCATCATCGTAGCGCATCGAATATCGAACATTGAACATGTACTACTTCATTTCACTACCGCATCGAATAGCGAACATGTACTACCTCATTTCACTACTTCATCGATCCATTACTTAGCCTAGCCAATATGGAATGCTGAATTAAGGCTGACTGGATTCGGTCGTCTGACGTACCGATGCTTCCATAATATTGGCATAGTTTGGATAGCTAGTCGGAACGTCTGGCCATACCGGTGCTACCATTTGTGCAGCAGGCTGGCGGTTAAACAATAGATTGAATGCTGTGATCGCATCGGAACGAGTGATCGGATCGTTTGGATGGAACAGTCCATCCGCAGAACCGCTAAGCATCTGGTGATTAACCGCTTTGGCAATTGCATCGGAAGCCCAGTGCTTCTTCACATCTTTGAAGGTGATCGTTGCATTTTCGTCCATATTCCACTGACTGATATTCGCCAGTACCTGTGCAAATTCTGCACGGGTGACTGCACGTGCAGGCTGGAATTTGTTGCCTGGATAGCCTTTTAGCCAGCCTTGCTCGGTGGACGTATGGATCGATTTGTTGGCCCATTTCGTAGAAGCGATATCTTTGAATGCAATATCAGCCTGCGAAGGAGCATTTTGTGCCAGTACACGCGTTAGAATAGCAGCCAGCTCGGCACGGCTCAAGCCGCGTTCTGGATAGAACTTGCCATCTGGATAACCGCGCATATACGGCTCGCGTACAACAGAGGCCACATTCGGCTTCAAATTGAAGTCATAGTTCACAATTTCAGAGCCGACGTGAATAATGCCGTTTTTCACATAGCTATCTGCGCCATGCTGTTCGGAGCGAGTATCCTGACGGCTATCATATGGAGCGTAACCATCACGTTGAGCGAGGATATAATAATCCCCGTTACCGAATACCATCCAGCCATATTCACCATTCGCTGTCGACCATTGTGGAACATGGTTCTGGTTTGGCATGAACTTAGGTAATTCTGGCAGATCAACTAGTGTGTTCGGTGTTCTGCCTTTCGAGCGGTTCAACTCGGTATCCGCCCAATAAATCTGAAGCTTGATTCCGCTAATCGGTTGACCGGTGACTTCGTCTTTAATCGTTCCATATGGATCGACCAGATCATACGTCATCGTTGCGCCACCCTGATTGTCGACTTTGAGCTTCGCGCTTGTTCCAGCTAGCATTTGCCCGTTCGGAGCAGCGATCTGTACGATCATGCTGTACGAACCCGCAGGCAATGTCGCCGGTACAGTAAAGCTGCCGTCTGTGTTCAATGCCACATTCGCATCGACCACTTTACCACTGGCATCGACTAGCTGTCCGCTAGCTTTCAGATCCGGTCCGATCACTTGCATCAGCGTCGTTTTCGTTTCTGTTTTGCCTGTTACAGGATCAATGATCGTTGGTGTAACCTTAGTCGGTGTAACGACTGGTGTAGAGCTAGAGCCGCCACCGCCGCCGCCGCTTGACGCTTTAGGTAGCGTTTGGAACGAAATCGTATTTCCATAAACAACGCCCTGCGCATTGACGATATAGGCACGTGCATAATAGGTTGTACTCGCGCTCAGGTTAGTGACTGGAGCGTTAAAGTTACCTGTACCGTTGCCTAAATCTGCAACGACTTTGGTATCCTGTCCTACTACAGGCTGATTCGTTGTAGCGTACACAAAGCCGCGTTCACTAATTGGTGAGCCGCCGTCTGCCACCGCTACACCTTCCAGTGTTGCACCGCTTGTACTTATGTTGCTCGCTTGTGTCGTGCTAGCAGCAGCTACATTCAGTGTCGTAAAGGAAATTGTATTTCCATAAAATGTACCTTGCGAAGTTACGATATAAGAGCGCGCATAATAAGTCTGGTTCGCACTCAGATTCGTAATAGGAGCGCTGAAATTGCCTGTCCCCGTACTCGGTGTAGCGACGACCTTCGTATCCTGCGTGATCACAGGTTGATTATTCGTAGCGTACACAAAACCGCGTTCGGTGATTGGCGTGCCACCATCTTCGGTAGCTGTGCCATCCAGTGTCGCGCCACTTGTACTTACAGCGCTAGCCTGGGTTGTGTTCGCAACAGGTGTTTTGAGCAGCAGGAACGTATTGTTTTGTAGCAGTTTGTTCTTCTCTGTTTCGGTAATCGTTCCGTTCGTGGACAAACCCTGGAAGACAACGGTTTGCACACCGGACGAGATCGTAGCTGGAAGAGCATAGGTTGTGTTTTTCCATTCTTTGAAGCCATCCTGTGCATACGTGGTTGGATTCGCAAGCGTCAATTCCACTTGCTTTCCATCAACGAGTGCTACGACGCGGTCAGTCTGAATCGAGCTGATCGCATCCAGTGGAAGCACGTCGCCTGGCGATTTGGTCAATGGACCTTGTGTTGGCATGATTCCAAGCGATCCATCCAGATCGACGCTTGCTGACACGACGAATGTAGTGGATTTGGTGTTTTTGCCATCGCTTACGGTGAGTGTGATCGTGCTGCTGCCAGTCGCAGCCAGCGTTGGTGTCACTTTCACCGTGCGTGATGCACCTGAGCCACCGAGCACGATTCCACTGATCGGTACAAACTGCGTATCGCTGGAAGTTACGGTTACAGTCAACGCGTTTGCATCGGTTTCAAAATCCGAAACGGTAAATGGCAGCACTTTGGTGCTTTGATTTACGAACAAATGTTGATCCGCAACGGCAGAGATGGTCGGATCTTGATTGACTGGAATGACATTCAAATACACCGTTTTGAATGCAGTCATTGGTCCGCCTTCACCGGTATTGCCCTGGTCATTGACGGTGAAATTCAGCTTATCGATACCGTTAAAATTATGATTTGGCACATATTGTAGCGGTAGCAATGCTTGATTAATTTGCGCCATACTTCCGCTCAGTGTAATGCTCGCCTGATTGTTGCCGCCCTGCACGACGGTTACGCCCGATGTGCTCGTATCCACATTTACGACACCGTTGTACGTATCCAGTGTAACGGTCATCGTAGCATTTGGCGTTTCATTAAAGTCGACATCGGTTACTTTCGTACCGTTCAAATCGGTGCTGCTGTTCGTATTTTGTAGCATCGTTGAGGTTGGCGGTACGGACAGATCATCGACCCACTGTGCTCCGATAATATCGGCGGAGTTCGAATGTCCACTCGTATCACTGAGTACGGTGCCTTTACCTTCAATCGCTGGTAAATACGTGAACAGATTCGCTTCCTTGCCGGAAAGCAAGTTTTTGTAACCATCATTAATCTGTTGCGCGGTACGGGCGACATTCCACATCCGAATATCACGCAATTGTCCCTGGAAATACGCATCTTGAGCCCAGTTACTGCGACCAACGAAGTTTTTCGTGCGGGTAATCTGTTCTGTAACTCCGATATTGCCAGATGCCTGAAGAACACCGTCCCAGTAAATAGAGGCATTGCCCTGAGCATCAATTACAGTCGCTACATGCACCCAGGTGTTGGTAGGGAATACATTGCTCGTAGTGAGGGAAAGACCGGATGAACCACGATAGCTCATCAAAATCATTTTCCCGCTATTATTCTCATAACCGAGGAAGATGTTTGAGCTAGCCTCACCGTTACCAAAATCAAAAATACGGTTCCATGTTGAGCTAGGATTACTGCTTTTTACCCATGTCTCAAACGTGAAATTTGACGGCAAATCTACAGCAGGCATATTAATATACTTGGTGGAGCCATCAAATGTCAGTGTCTTCGGTGTGATCGGGAAGATGACATTAGGTGGGGTGTTCACCGGTGTAACGACAATAGAAGCTGTTTGTGTCTGTGCACTGTAGTTAGTATCTGCTCCATTCGTAGATACGTCCAGTATCGTCCGTGTGGATTGGTTCGCACCTGGATCATTCGCCATATCCCATGCACGATAGGTGATCGTTGCCGTTCCATTCCAGTTTACCGCTGGACGGAAACGAATCTTTTCACCCGGTCTGATCATAGTCGCGTTGGTATTACTTGCTTCATTACCGCCCGGACTAATATTCCACCATGTGCCATTCGCGCTGTATTGCATTTCCCATGTGCCTGATCCGGTTGTGCCAATGACAGCAATCGCAGCCTGACCACCGCTCCGATTCAC
The DNA here is from genome assembly GCF_039822605.1 of Paenibacillus wenxiniae. NCBI lineage: Bacteria > Bacillati > Bacillota > Bacilli > Caryophanales > Paenibacillaceae > Paenibacillus > Paenibacillus wenxiniae. Next base: position 260,561 of record NZ_JBCGUH010000005.1, on the reverse strand, counting down.
AGTAATGCTATTACCGACTAGAGTGGAAACAGCTGTACCATTATCGCCTAGCGTCGAGCCTTCTTTGATCGTTGGGAATACAGGTGCAAAGCTTCGATCAATTTCTGGTGATAGGTAAGTTTGACTCGTTACTGTAACTGTATTGTTGTTAGAATTCGATGTACTAGGTGCGCTAGAGCTAGGAGGCGTACTGTTAGTTGAGCTATCTGCAAATACAGTTGTAATGCTAGTACTGCTCATGGTTAATGCCAGACAAACAAGTAAGCTAGCATTGCGCAGAAGAAGTTTTGATAATTTCATTCTAAACCTCACTCTTATTCGTAATGTGGTATCACCATGAGCCTATGCAATTGTAAAAGAACCGCAATCACCCTCTCTTCCCCCGATATTTTGGTGATCCAATGTATATATCGGTCTTTTTCCCTAATTTTTAAGGTGCTTAGTTACTTTTCTGCGGAAATAATTAAAATTTTGCATAAATACACAAAGTAAAATGGCTTAACCAAGTACCAATCGCCTAATTTGTGTATATAATGAAACATAAATATGCAATAGCTAAGTTCTTAGATAACAAACCGCCCGTATCCTGATGGGGATACGGGCGGTTCAATTAAGTAACTTACAATGGGGTTTAATCTTCTGTATGCTCGCCATCTGCTGTTTGTTCATTATCTACAGAATGACGGGTGATCTCCAGTTTACGATAACGACGTACACCACGGCGGAGTACGCGGATCGTTAGATTTTCAAACTCATACACAGCGCCCACTGGAAGATCCGGGCGTTGACCGTACAACCAGCCACCGATCGTGTCGAGTTCTTCATCATCCAGCTCGATATTCAAAATATCGTTCACACGATTGATGAATACTTTACCGTCTACGATCAGGCGATTTTCTTCCACACGCTGAATCTCATCTTCTTCATCGGCATCGAATTCGTCACGAATCTCACCGACGATTTCTTCCAGAATGTCTTCAATCGTAACTAGACCGGATGTACCGCCATATTCATCGACCAGAATCGCGATATGTGTGCCTTCACGCTGCATCCGTTTGAGCAGATCTTTGACCGGAATCGTCTCCGATACCGACATGACCGGATGAATGAGTGAAGCGACATTCAGATCTTTCTTTTCTTCGGCGGCAAGGAAAAATTGCTTCGTATTGACCATACCGACGATATTATCTTTGCTACCTTCGGCTACCGGGAAACGTGTATATTGCTCACGGCGAATAATTTCGCGATTTTCCTCTGGCGTTTTGTCGGTAAACAGACAGACCATATCAGTACGCGGTACCATCAGTTCTTTGGCAATCATTTCGTCAAAAGCGAAGATGCGGCTAACATAGCCATATTCACTCTGATTGATTTTGCCGCTCTCATAGCTCTCATTCAATAGAATGTGCAGCTCTTCCTCACTATGCGCCTCATCGCCCTCACTTGCCGGACGCAGACCGATCAGCTTCAGCAGCAGATTGGCAGAGCCATTCAAGATCCAGATGAACGGGTACATCACACGGTTGAATAAAATGATCGGACGAGCCGTATATAGCGCGACCATTTCTGCTTTACGCAGTGCGATCGTTTTCGGTGTCAATTCACCAACAACGACGTGGAAATACGTTACCAGAATCAAAGCGATTGCGTACGACAGCACATGAGACAGCGCTGCCGGAACGTTCATATCATGGAACAACGGCTCCAGTGCGGCTTCAACCGTTGGTTCCCCAAGCATACCGAGACCGAGTGCGGTAATCGTAATCCCCAGCTGACATGTTGACAGGTAACCGTCCAAATTAGAGATAACCTGTTTGGCATAACGAGCATTTTTGTTGCCTTCAGCGATCAATTGATCGATGCGGCTACTCCGTACCTTTACAATTGCAAACTCAACGACTACGAAAAAGGCAGTCATAACAATCAAAATAATAAAAAGCGTTAAATTTAGTCCTATATTAATACCACTGTCCGTCAAAAAAATTCTCTCCCTCCGCGTACAGGCAAAGCATCAAGTGTTCTTACTATACAGCAAGGAAATGATACTGGTGTACGCACCGATTCATGAATGGATAAAGCACCGCTAGCGGCGGCAAAGCGTTCTAACAGATGATCGCTATCGTATGTGGATCATCTGTGGAACATCCATATAATTCGACCGGTACTTCAGCGCTGCTAGTAGCAAACGCTTAAGCAGGAGAGGTATGCAGGAAAGCAGATGAGTGCGATCTAATGCGGATAACAGAACGAGGCTAAATATAACGCTAAGCGAAATACCGCCGCTCGGTTCCGGTGTATCGCCACCATCATGCACAAAGCGTGCATGTCCTGATGAGGATGCGCCCGGAGTGATTCCGTTCGTTACAGCAAAATCATAATCTGTTTCATCTACCGACTGAAACGGCACATAAAACATAAAAATGATCAGACCGAAGGCAAACGCACTCATCTGCCGCCTTCGTGAAGGTAAATTGTCCAATGAGCATCTCCCATTTAAATGACGGTATATCCGTCCTTTGATAGTCCTGTCTGCCGATCCATTAGATGTGGACGTAGACAAGCCGTACAGCGATCATCCATCTGCCGTATGCTAGAGCGCAGACATACGGATGAACCGGCAATGTGCAAACACCGCAGGTGTTCATTTCTGCCGGAAAAGACGCATCGGTCAACGCCGAATGCGCAGCTAATCGTGTATACGTATTGTAACGCAGCAAGTTTCAAAAGCACATCAATTTTTTTATATTCATGTTTGCATATGAATGATTATGCGGTTGGTTAGTGGAAGGTAAACACGATTGTATCCGTATGTGACAATGATACTTTTTCTGTATTTGAGCGGTTTATGCTGCTTGCAACATATAAAAAAGCCTGCCCGAAGGGCAGACTTTGCATTGGATACAGTGCGCTGGATATGCAGGATAAAGCTCCATTAATACCTGAGCTTTCCTAACATAAGCGAACCCTTTACGAAAGGATTGCGAATGTACAAAGGGATTACGAAGCAAGCACGATGAAGAAGATAATCGCCAGTACGAAGCGATATACCGCAAACACAGTTAACGACAGACGTTTCAGTAAGCTTAGGAACGTTTTGATCGCGACCATCGCGACGATAAAGGCGGCGATAAAGCCGGCTGCAAAAAAGCCAAAGTCGTCCATGCTCAAGTATTGTGCACTTTTGTACAGATCAAGTCCGGTTGCACCAAACATGACCGGTACCGACACGAGGAACGTAAATTCAGCGGCTGCGGTATGTGATACACCAAGCAGAATACCACCGGAGATCGTGGAACCTGAGCGTGAGAAGCCCGGCCACAGAGCGAGACATTGGAACAGACCGATACCAAATGCTTGCTTGTACGTAATATCGTCAACCGACATTTCGCCTGCGCTCCGGCCTTTGCGCCATTCCGCATAGATCATCAGCAAGCCGCCGACCACGAGACTGTACACAACCGTTTGTGGGCCGAACAGATACTTTTTGATGACATCGTGCAGCAGCAGACCGACAACGACTGCCGGCAGCATCGCAAGCGCAATATGTAAAATATTCAGGCGGCGGGGTGCGGATATACCGTTACCTTGCTTGACCCTTCCCCGAAATACGTCTGGAATCGTCATCAGAATATCGATAAACTTGCGCCAGTAGAGTACCACGACCGCGAGTACGGCACCGAGCTGGACGACAATCTCGAAGGTTTTGACCTGTTCGGAGTTCTCGTTAAGTCCGAGCAGATAAGCAGTCAGGATCATATGCCCTGTACTGGATACCGGCAGGAACTCGGTAAGCCCCTCAATAATACCCATAATAATGGCTGAAATAATATCCACGAATGGACCTCCTTTGGATGTGTATCTGCACACAGGCAGACACGATTAGACTGAATGAACAATGATGAAATAAGTGACAGAGTATACATGTTGTTTCGTCCAAGATGAACTCGCTTCTATATAGTATGAGAAAAGATAGATACTAGTCAATTTACGCTTTTGGCAAGGATTGCTGGCGCTTTTAGGGCTAATGGTCACGTTCTGAATCGAAAGCGCTAGACAAAAAGGAGCGCCTTTTTAAAGTAACCGCTTTCAATAAAAGAAACATGATTCCGATACAAATGAAACGGTCGAACGCTGTCGATGTGATTAGGGCTAAAAATGTATATTTCCTGATCAGAAAGTTTTGGTTAAGATAAGGATAGCTGCTGTGTCGATTCAATCGGCATAGCAGCTCTAAGATTCAATACAGTCAGTGCTCTAGTGTTAGTGATTTTCTAACACGAGGTGAAATGAAAAGCGATTTTTGCGCAGCAAAATATCTTACTGCTCTAGTGTTAGCGATCTTCTAACACGAGGTGAAATGAAAAGCGATTTTTGCGCAGCAAAATATCTTACTGCTCTAGTGTTAGCGATCTTCTAACACGAGGTGAAATGAAAAGCGATTTTTGCGCAGCAAAATATCTTACTGCTCTAGTGTTAGCGATTTTCTAACACGAGGTGCAATGAAAAGTGATTTTTGCGCAGCAAAATATCTTACTGCTCTAGTGTTAGCGATCTTCTAACACGAGGTGAAATGAAAAGCGATTTTTGCGCAGCAAAATATCTTACTGCTCTAGTGTTAGCGATTTTCTAACACGAGGTGCAATGAAAAGTGATTTTTGCGCAGCAAAATATCTTACTGCTCTAGTGTTAGCGATCTTCTAACACGAGGTGAAATGAAAAGCGATTTTTGCGCAGCAAAATATCTTACTGCTTCCAGTGTTAGTGATTTTCTACCACGCTGTGAAAAGAGAAGTGATTTTAAGACAACAACACATTTTACTATAACAAGGGAGGCTTTCAAATGGGGTTTAGAATCAACAATCTAACAGACAACAGCAATACGGTTATTCGCGAGAAACTGGGTGGCTTTACCGTACTGGAATACATAAAGGATTTGAGCTGTACATCGGTCATGGACGCTACCGCTCAATATTATATGTCACAAAGCAATATGCGGCGCAAGCAGCTTATGATCGAGCTAAACAACAGCGAGATTATGATGAAAGCAGGCGCGATGCAATATACGATCGGACGGATGGAAATGACGACCGGGATTAACGGGATTGGCGGACTGGTGAGCGGTATGTTCAAATCAGCAGCGAGTGGTACGGGCACCGTCAAGCCACATTATCGTGGTACAGGCACCATTATGCTGGAGCCGACGTATAACTATATCTGGCTAATCGATGTGGACAATGATGAAGTAGTGATCGAAGATGGACTGTTTCTCGCCTGTGATACATCACTCCAGATCGGCGTAACTGCACGCAGTAATTTCTCCTCCGCAGCACTCGGTGGCGAAGGACTATTCAATATGACGGCAAAAGGCAAAGGCATACTCGCACTGGAAGCACCTGTACCGGCAGAGGAAACGGTCGTGGTCGAGCTGGAAAATGATGAGCTAAAAGTGGACGGTAACTTTGCGATGATGTGGTCGAACACGCTCAAGTTTACCGTGGAGAAATCCGGTAAAACCAAAATCGGCTCTGCTGCGTCTGGCGAAGGTCTGGTCAATGTGTATCGCGGCACAGGCACCGTATGGCTGTCTCCGCTAGCAGCGTATAACTAAACTTTTTTTGAAAATAGACTGGTCAAATTCAATTCCATCTGCTATTATTAAATCAGGAATTAGAATAAGTCTAAATTTAAAATAAAGAAAAGAGGAACCTATCATGACAACAGTAAATAACCAAACCCATACATCTGAGACTACACAACTGGAAGCCCTCTATAACGCACTGAACGTACAAATCGCAAACTGGTCTGTTCTTTACACTAAACTGCACAACTTCCACTGGTATGTAAAAGGCGAGAACTTCTACACCCTGCACGCTAAATTCGAAGAGCTGTACGATGCAGCAACATTGCATATGGACGATGTAGCAGAGCGTCTGCTAGCAATCGGCGGCCGTCCGGTCGCAACATTGAAAGAACAACTGGAAATTGCAACGCTGCTGGAAGCGACAGGTAGCGAGTCTGCAAACCAAATGGTTAGTGCAGTGATCGAAGACTATGCAACACTGTCCGGCGAAATGAGCGAAGCGATCGGTCTGGCTGAGCAGCTGAGCGACCACCCAACCGCTGACCTGCTGACAGGTATTCGTGCTGATATTGAAAAAGCAGCTTGGATGCTGAACGCGTATCTGGGACGTTAATTCATAAGCTCGGTTATAATCATTCAACACCCGTTAAGTCCTGTATGAAGGCTTAACGGGTGTTTTTTGCGTATGTACATATAGTAGCTAGTAACTGATTGCACATATTGATGATGTAGATCGTACAAACTAGCGCAGCCTGTTCATGCGTATAGATGTATTTATCAAAATTAACATTCGTTTTTCACAAGATTGTCGAATGTATACTTGTTATTTGATATATATGTTGTTTTACAGTTAATAGAGAACAACTTACTAATTGATAGCTTTAATTGGGCGTATGATGATATGACTTGTGCAGGTCTGGATCTACAGGATACAGGTCTGAATATAAAATGAGGTGGAACGTATGGCGGTCTCTTATCCGCTTTTACAGCAAGCAGAATTATTTATCCAACAATGTTATACAGAACTTGGCAAAGACGCTACACAGATCGAGCAGCGTTTAGCCGACATTAACGAAGCGATCCAAACAACGGGCACCTACACCCACACCGCGGAAGAACTAGCACACGGCGCAAAAATGGCGTGGCGTAACAGCAATCGCTGTATCGGACGTTTATTCTGGGATAAGCTGGACGTGCGTGATGCGCGTCATGTGCATGGAACAGATAACATAGCAGAGGAATTAGTAGAGCATATTCGCTATGCGACCAACGGTGGCAAAATTCGTCCTACAATTACAATCTTCCGTCCGCGTGATCCACAGGGCAATGAAGTACGCATTTGGAATCATCAGCTGATCCGGTATGCTGGATATGAGACAGATAACGGCATCGTGGGTGATCCGGCTTCGCTTGATTTTACAAAGTTATGTCAACAGCTTGGTTGGACGGGAAAACAGGGGGATTTTGATGTGTTGCCGCTGGTCATTAGCGAATACGGTGGCAAGCCACAGCTGTACGATATTCCCGCAGAGGATGTGCTGGAAGTACCGATGGAGCATGCGGATTATTCGGCATTTACAGAGCTGGAATTGAAGTGGTATGCTGTTCCCATTGTGTCAGAAATGCGGCTTAATATCGGCGGGATTCAATATACAGCTGCACCGTTTAATGGCTGGTATATGGGTACCGAAATCGGCGCACGCAACTTTGCGGATGAGGATCGGTATAATCTACTGCCAGATATGGCACGCATCATGGGGCTGGATACGTCCAGCAAAGCCACATTATGGCAGGATCGAGCGCTGGTCGAGCTGAATGCGGCTGTGTTATACTCCTACAAAAAAGCAGGTGTCAGCATCGTTGACCACCATACCGCTGCCACGCAGTTCCGTAAATTTGAGGAACGCGAAGAAGCGGCAGGGCGTGAAGTGACTGGCAACTGGACATGGCTGATTCCGCCATTGTCTCCGGCAACAACGCATATTTTCCATCGTCCGTATCCGAACCGGATCGTCACACCGAACTTCTTCTATCAGGAGCGGTTGTACGAGCGGAGTACAGTGGATGTAGATATAGATACGAATAGGAATACAACGATGAATGTAACAGTGAATGTAAACAAGAACGATCAAAGTACACAAACGGGCGGAGGTCGATGTCCGTTTCATTGAGAGGATGAAATGTAAAACATGCTAGGCTTTGGTAGAAACGCAGCCGTGCGCCGGATGAACCGGCAAATGCAGAGCTTTGTCCATCCGACAAGGCTCATTCCAATGGGCTTTGCCATTCTGATTGCAATCGGCACGGTGCTGCTTATGCTTCCAATCTCAGGGGCACATGGACATTCGGTGGGCTGGTTAAACGCGCTGTTCATGGCAACATCGGCGGTGTGCGTGACCGGGCTGGCGGTCATTGATACAGGGACTGCTTTTTCGGTGTTTGGGCAGGTTGTGATTATGATATTGATTCAGATCGGCGGACTGGGGTTTATGACATTCGGTATCCTGTTTGCCGTCTTGCTCGGTAAGCAGATTGGCTTGAAGCAGCGTCTGCTCATTCAGCAGGCGACCAATGCGGTATCCACGCAAGGTCTGGTCAAGCTGTCCCTGAATATTTTCTCGATTGCCTTTGTGTTGGAGTCGGTCGCGATGGTTACGCTGGCACTGCACTGGACACCAGAGCTGGGTTGGAAAAGGGCCTGGTATTACGGCGCATTTTATGCGATTTCTTCGTTTAATAATGCCGGCTTTGCGTTGAAGCCAGATAGTCTGTCCCAGCATGTAGGCGATCCGATTGTGAATACGGTCGTTATTACGCTGTTTGTGATCGGCGGACTTGGTTTTATCGTTGTGACCGATATTTTGCGTAAACGGCGCTGGGATAAATTTTCGCTTAATACGAAGCTTGTACTGATCTCGTCGCTCATTGCGACATTGTTCGGCTTTGGATTTGTGATGATTGCGGAATGGAACAATCCGGCAACATTGGGACCGCTCAGTCTGGGTGATAAAATATGGGCGGCGCTATTTCAGGGCGTCATGCCGCGCTCGGCAGGTTACAATACGGTCGATATTGGCGGACTGATGGCAGCGACGCAGTTTGTATTTATTATGCTGATGTTTATCGGAGCGGCGAGCGGCTCGACCGGCGGCGGGATCAAAATTAATACGTTTGCGATTTTGCTGCTCTGTCTGTACAGCGTTGTACGCGGACGTTCTGAGATTCATGCGTTTCGCCGTAAAATTAGCTTTGATACGGCTTTTCGCGCGCTGGCGATCATTATGATTTCACTCGGTATTGTGGTGGTATTAACGATCATGCTCACGATTACCGAACATGGCTCCAGTGCGACATTTCTGGCGGTCTTTTATGAAGCGGTATCGGCGTTTGGTACGGTTGGCTCCTCGATGGGGCTGACGCCGCATCTATCGCCAGAAGGGAAGCTGGTTGTCGTTATTACGATGTATATCGGGCGTCTTGGTCCGCTTGCTTTAGCATTTGCACTGGCACGCAACAATAAACCGACCAAGTACAGCTATCCAGAGGAAAAGGTACTGATCGGTTGAGGATACGATATAGCAATTAGGTAGTATCGGTTCGTATGATGCGGATCGAGCATGTATACATGCAACGATAAATTCAAGAGTGCTTATACCGGAAGGATTTTGCATTATTTGCAATAACATCCTTTCTGGTATAAGCTTTTTTTAATTAAGGTGTGTGTACAAACTGTGTAAGCCGCAGTGGTGTTGATCCTAGCAACAGTTTGCGTACAAACATTAACGTGGTAGTTGTGGCTTACGACCGATAACGGGGTTAACCCTAACAACAGTTTGCGTACAAACCCCGTTGGCAATCCAAGCACGGCAATTGTTGCCATGTTAACCGCAACAACAGTTTGCATACAAGCCCTAGTTCGGTATCCTGTGTCATATCACAGAAAGGAGAACGAATATGAGCCATATTTTATACATAGAAGATGATCTTGAAATTGGTAGCTTTGTAAGTGAGATGTTGAAGCAACGGGGGCATCGAGCGGTCTGGCTAACTTCCTCTTATGAATATGAAAAGCATGTGGATGACGCCGACATGGTCATCCTCGATATTATGATGCCGGGATTGGATGGATTTACTGTCGGGCAGCGGTTAAAGAAACTCAATCCGCAATTGCCGATTCTTTTACTGACCGCGCGTACTGCCATTGAGGATAAGCTAAAAGGACTGGAATTTGCCGATGATTATATGACCAAGCCGTTTCATCCTGAAGAAATGGTCGCCCGCGTTGAAGTGCTATTGCGCCGTTTTGACAAAAATGAGGCGGATGGTTTGGAATTGAAGCATCTGCTTATCTATCGGCAGGAGAAACGGATCGTCAACAAAGAAACCGAGGAAGAAATCTTTCTGACGGATAAGCAGTTCAAAATCTTCGATCTGTTGCTACGACATCCGAATCAGATTTTGACCAAAGAGCAGATCTACGAAAACGTATGGGAGCAACCTTATATCGAAGGCGATAAAACGTTAATGGTGCATATTCGTTATTTGCGACAGCGGATCGAGCACAATCCGAATGAGCCTGAGATTGTGGAGACGATTCGTGGAATCGGCTATCGGATCAAACAATGAAGATGAAGCTATCGACCAAGTATTTGCTGCATATTATTTTGTCGGTGCTCTTTTTCCCGATCGCCTTTCTGCTTGTGAATTTTGTATATTATATGACGTTAACGTATGTGCTCAATCAGCAGGATCATATTTATTATGAAGCGGATAAATTAAAAAGTAGCTGGCAAGAAGATATCGCCAGCTGGAGAAACTTATCGAATGAGGAAATCATTACTCATTTTCGGGAAACCCAGGATTATCGCTATTCTGAGATTGCCTGGATTAGTGATGGCGGAGATATTTTATATGCGTCTTCCGATAAACTGAAGCTTCCACAGGCACCGCTTAATGTGAGTGAGATGATACGCTGGAATGAGCAGGCGAATCAGAATCATCTGGTGCTGACAGCGTATGTACAGGGCAGTGAGGCGAGCGGTTATGCGTATTTGGAAACGCCGCGTTCGATTATCGGTTCGCAGTGGGAAATTGCGCGTGATCGTTATGCTCACTTCTGGTTCCTCGGTATCTTTTTTGTATGTGCATTGTTTGTATTCAGCTCCTGGTTGTTTTTTGCCCGCATTCAGAAGAGATTGGTGACGCTGCAAAAGCATATGCAAAAAACAGACGAAGATGGCATTCCACGCAATTTGGATGTGAAGTATGAGGATGAGTTAGGTCAGGTCGAGCATTCGTTTAACAAAATGGTGAATGAGCTAAGGGAGAGTAAGCAGAAGGAATCGGAAGAGACCGAGCTGCGGCGCAAATTGATTGCGGATTTGTCGCATGATTTGCGCACACCGTTAACGGTTATTCGCGGTCATACGTTCACGCTGAGCGAGCAGCCCCTAACAGACAAAGCCAAACAGTCGGTACATGTGATCAACGATAAAGTCGCTTATGTTGGTGAATTGATCGATAATCTGTCCTCCTTTTCACTGTTGGCGGCAGGCAAGCTACCGCTTCGGATGCAAGCAACCGATGTGATCAAAGTGCTGCGTTCCTCGCTAAGCGCATGGTATCCAGTATTTGAACAGGATCAGTTTACAGTCGACATCGAACTGGCGCATCCTGTGATGTGGGAAGTGGATGAACTATGGCTGCGCCGTGTGCTGGACAACATTTTCCAAAATGTACGGCGGCATGCTGCGCAGGGAAGGTATGTTTTTGTTGGGACGATCATGACGGATTCTGGCGTGGCGATCCAGATTCGTGACCGTGGGCCAGGCATTCATTCGCAATCGACGCGTAAAGGTGCCGGGATTGGCATGTCGATTATCGATATGATGTGTACACAGATGAATCTTATCTGCATGATCGACAGTGATGATGAAGGAACGACAGTGTATATTCAACAGAAATCCGTTCAATAGAAGTTCATTCCATAAAAATTCCAATCAATAAAGATCTGTACAGGCGGAGACGGCTCACATCGAGTAGTCTCCGTTTTTTGCGTGCTGATGTGTGATGTATTCATAGTGGTTGTACTCATGCGAGATGTATTCATATTGGTTGTATTCATGTTTGCTGTACTCATATGTGAGGTGCTAAGCCAAGTTTAAACGAAATTTAAACTGAAGCTACCGCTGTTTTTAAACTACGGCAGGTAAAGTAAAGTTATACCTTCACAGAAAGGATGGATTGTATGACAGAACGGAACGTTACGTTACGAACCGAACAACTGGGCGTATCCATCAAAGGCAAACCGATTTTGCAAGATATCAATTTACAGCTAGAACGAGGTCGTATTTACGGTTTGCTCGGTCCGAATGGCGCAGGAAAAACGACATTGCTCAAAGTGCTGCTTGGTATTTTCCCACCTAGTGCGGGCAGTGTCTGGTTTGAGGGCAGTAATTTGTATGAACAGCCGGATGCCAAATTGATCGAAACGATTGGCAGCATTATTGAATATCCGGGATTCTACGATAACCTGACTTTACATGAAAATATTGAACTGCATCTGCGGTATCTACATCAGCAAGGAACGAAAGAAGTGGATGACGTACTGCGCAAAGTTGGTCTATATGAACATCGACATAAGCTATTCTCACAAACTTCACTCGGGATGAAGCAGCGTCTGGGTATCGCCAGAGCGATTGCACATTCACCTCGTTTATTGTTACTAGACGAACCGACCAACGGACTTGATCCTTATGGTATCAAGGAAGTGAGAGAAATGCTGATGCAAGAAGTGATACGCAATGGCACGACAATCGTCATCTCCAGTCATATGCTAAGCGAAATCAATCTGATGGCGGATGATCTGATCATTATGAATCAAGGCAAAATCATTTTCGAATCTGCCTTTGTCAAAAATACGCAGGAAATGCATCTGTATCGCTTACCTGTGACGAGTGGTCTACAAGTCGAAGCGATTATGGATTTTGCCAGTCATATGCTGTCACAAGGCCCGGAGTATGTGGAATTTATTTCTGTGCTGCCGCTGACCGAAGTGCGTCATTATGTGACTGGGCTGGGAGCGAATGCACAGAAGCTGGAAGGATATCGCTTATCGCTGGAAGACCTGTATTTGAAATTGCTTGCAAAGGAGTATCGCTATGAATCTGCTGCTGCGCAATGAGTTTATGAAGCTGAAGCGTCTGAAGTCACTGTATGTGATCTTTTTTCTAAGCTTCCTGCCTTTTATAATCAATGGCATCGGCCTGTTATCGATGGGTGGAGAACAGACATGGACTAAATTTTATATGTTTGTTTTCAATCAATATTCGGTATTGTTTCCGACCGTTATCTTTATCTTTTCCGGCTTTTACTTTTACTTAGAATTCAAAAATAAAACGGTATTGAACTGGATGTCGTATCCGTATCCACGCTTTAAGTTGATTATGTCCAAGCTCATTGCCGCCTTTGTCGTGTTGTTTGTTATATCTGCAATCAACCATATTATTCATCTCGGTACATTGTTTGCTGTGTACGGCAGTAGCATGAACGCTTCTGAATTTTGGAAATTGCCGCTAACTTCTTTTACATCAACGACACTGAGTTTGTTAACGATTCCGGTCGCTGCACTGATCGCATTTGTGAGCCGTAACATTATTGTCGTAATGGTTAGTGGTGTGGCTGCCTTTATGGTAATGACGATTTTGCTGGCCAGCAATGTGTCGATCGCTTTTCCATTTTCGTTTATTTACCGCTTTAGTATTCAAATTGTGGAGCAAAGTATGGGCTATTCCAGTCTGCTGCTGTCAGCGAGCGGTGCGATCATTATGTTTGCTTATGTAGCGATCTCGCTTGCCGGTCTGTATGTGTATTCGCACAAAACTAGAATGTAAGAAAGGATGAGTACGATGGAAGCTGTATTGTTTGTACTTTCGATGCTGGCACTGGCATGCACATTGTTTATCTTTGTTGGCATGATCTTGAATAGTGGAATTAAAGGGATTCTGGATCTGTCCAGAAAGCCGGTAAAATGGATGACGGTATCGTTTGGTGTCTATATTGTACTGTTTGCGGCGTATATATGGAGCAGCATGTAAGCTTTCCAACTCTAATGAACGGGGTGATATGATGGGGAATACTATTCTGATTCGTTCAGCACAGGTGGCGGGCATAGGATGGATGGTGGCGATCACGCTATTCATGTTATATCCTGCACCGTCTACGAATGCGGTTTATTCCCTGCTCCTGTTCACGATTGTCCTTGCTACCCTCTGGGTCGTAGTCGTGCTGACGCAGAAAGCAAGAGAACAGATCATTTGCCCCGGCTTACATGGACAGCGGTTGCTTCACTTTGTAGAGGAATGTCAGCAGCTGGCGACCGTGATTGAAATCGTGGAGCTGCTGCGAGATGAGATGAAGGATATTTTAGCCGAGCAGGACATTTGTATCGCTATTTATAATAAACAGCAGCAGCATTTTCAACATCCACCGCCTTCATTTGAGCGCTCCCTACTTGTATCTTTGCAGCGCGGAGAATGGAGATATGCAGAGGATTGTTGGACGATGTCGGTTGGTGAAGGATTACAGGAGCACTACTATTTGTATTGTGCTAGAGCGGATATTAAGCGCCCTGATGCGGCGGCAGAACAGTATTTTTCGCTGCTTGCTTACCATGTACAGCTGCTGCTGCACAATCGGCTACTTGTGCACAGTCATGTGGATGAATGGATTCATACGCATGCGACTTCGATCCATTCGCCGCCACCTGTCGCGCAAATGCTCTTTTCGATTTCGGAAGCGGAAAGGAAAAAGCTTTCGCACGATATTCATGATTATTTGATTCAAGAGCTGATTCATATGAATCGCGTTATCGAACATCATCGTCATGAAAACCAGGATATGCAGCAATTGCATGAACAGATGCAGCGGAATATCGGCTATTTGCGAGATCGCTGCTTTGATCTAAGTCCGCCTTTTTTGCAACAGTTGAGTTTGCAGGAAAGTCTACGGCTACTTGTCGATCAATATCGAAGTCGGAATCGCTGTGAGATCGAGTTGATTTGCCGGGTGCAGCGCGAAGAGAAATTTTCCGAAGTATTTAACATTAATGTGTACCGTATTGCTCAGGAGCTGCTGAACAATGCTGCCAAGCACGCACAGGCTGAATATATTGTGCTGAGCTTAGTGCAAAAGGAAGATGGTATGCTGCTAGTCTATGAAGATAATGGGATTGGAATCGATTGGGATCGAGTGAATCAACAGCAAAATCATTTTGGACTGACTGGCATAAAAGAACGCATTAAAAGTATGAATGGAACTCATGTGATCGCTTCCACTATCAATGAAGGTCTACTTTTTAAATGTGAATTCCCGCGGGATTCGTACACATCATAGACATTGAAGGAGGAATCATTTCGTGAATATTCTCTTAGTTGATGATCATATCGGTGTCGCACAGGGAACAAAAGCTATTTTGGAACGACGAGGTACGATGAAAGTGACGCTGCTCTCATGTAGCGGACAGGTGATGGAACATTTGCAGAATCAGCATCAGCCCTACGATTTGATTCTGCTTGATTTATATATGCCTGAACTGAATGGAATGGAACTGGCAAAGCTTATTTTGGAGTATAACCCTGAAGCTAGAATTATTATTTATACCGGATTCGAGATCGCCACGCATTTTAATATGATGGTCAATATCGGCATTTGTGGGTTTATTAGCAAGTCTCTACCTGAAGAACAGATGGTTAAAGCGATTGAATGCGCGATCCAGGGGGATACATTGATCCCTACATATTTATTCAAGCAATTACGAAGACAGGAAATCAGCATTAGTGAGCAGGACATTGAAGATGTACCGGAACCATTACGTGATATTACGTTGAACGAGCGCGAGCAGGACATCCTGATGGGCGTGGCAGAAGGGCTAACCAACCGAGAGCTATCTGCCAAAATGCTCATCAGTCAGCGTGCCGTAGAGTATGTACTGACCGGTGTATATAATAAATTGGGCGTCAAATCAAGAACCGAGGCATTGATTAAAGCAAAACGATATTCTCTGCTGCCCGTCAGCATGCTGCAATAATAACGAACAGGAGCAGTGTCTGCGGACACTGCTTTTTTTTGCGTGTTCCGCATCGGATCGCTTCGGAAAACCGCAAATTAAAGGCGTTATTCCGAAAATACCTTTTCGCTGACGGAACGAAACGTATCGTTTATGATGTTCTCAAGGGAATATATGGATGTCGAAAACATAATTCCCAAAAAATGAACTGGAGGGATTTTGATGAAAGAACAATGGTATGATTTCGCAGGTAATCTGGAAATGGAACTGAATGAAATTGAACTGAGCGAGCTGAACGGCGGTGTAGAGGCGCAAGGTATTTCTCAGGGGAATGACGGACATGTTTGTACACTGACCTGGGAATGCGGTCTCTGTCCAACACATACTTGTTTCTGTTAAGTAAAGGACGAATACATTCATGAGCACCAGCACAATCCATAACGCAGGGAGATGAACACATCTCCCTTTTCTACCAAAGGGGATGTGAATCGGATGACAACTATGACCAACCTGCTAATGAGCAAAGAACGTAAAGGGCCACAACTGCCAGATGCAGAAATCCAATTGCTGGATCGCAACCTGGAATTAATTTATAAGCAAAATACAGCACTCGCCGAAGAAAGTATTCAGCACGTGATGTTAATGAACGATCTGGAGCAGGTCAAACAATTGTATCGCACCGGGTTACATACGACCGGGTTCAAAATGAACGTGTTTCAGCAACTCAAGCAGGCGATTGCTTCACAGCACATTCAAGATCATCAAATTAACGACAATATTATGTTTCACACCTTTGCTTTGAAAATAACCGCATACTTTTCACATCTGTTATCTTTCTCCGGCATTGGCGAGGAGCGACTGGAAAATGTCGCTCAGCTCCGGCAGCGGATGATGGAGCAGCTAGAGAAAAGTGTCCTTAAAATATCGTATCGTACACTTGTGCTTGATCTGAATATGAACCGCGAACAGGGGAAGTTGCTAGGAGCTACACCGGAGCAGCAATACCAGTATTATCATCGCCAATGTTTGCAGGATCAAACTTATATCGAACAATTTTTTGAAAAGTATCCGGTGCTGCTTCGAGCACTTGGCGGAGAAATACGCAAATATCGCAAGTTTCTAAATGAATTGTTCACACGCTTTGAACGAGATTATGAGCAGATTGCAGGTCTACTTTCCAGCTCCACCCCCGTACAAATACGGGATATCGAAATGGGGATGGGCGATGCTCACTCGGATGGACGCAAAGTTACCCGGCTTATTTTAAACTGTGGACAGCTGATCTACAAGCCACGCAATCTGTCGATCGATAAGCTGTATGAGAAGATCATTCAATTTACAAACGAAATGTCTGGCGAACCGGATTTGCAATTGCAGGCACCAGCGGTACTGGCACGCAAGCATTATGGCTGGGCACAATATATTTCATTTCAAGGCTGTACGAATGAGCAGCAGGTGGAGCGCTTCTACACACGCATGGGTGCACAGATGGCGTTACTGTATACACTGCAAGCGGTTGATTTTCATTCCGAAAATTTGATCGCTCACGGTGATCAGCCGGTACTGATTGATCTGGAATCTTTATTTCATCCGATGTATGAACGGGATCAAGAAGCGATTACAGCTTATCAGCAAGCCGAAAAGCAGTTAAATGAATCGGTACGTGCACTGGGACTGTTGCCGTTCCTGTTTGCAGGCAAAGCGGATATTAGCGGAATCGGTCGTCAGGGGAAAACGAAGTCGATCCTCAAAGTACCACAGCTAAAACATGTCAAAACCGCGCATATGCAGGTGGAGCGCGATTACACCGAAACCGAGGAGAGCTATAACCAGCCTTCGTTGGAGCAAACGAAAGCGATCAATCCGAAGCAGTATGTAAAGCAGCTCAAACGAGGATTCACGATGATGTATGAATTGCTGCATCGTCACAAGCAAGCATTATGCCAGTTAATCGAGCAACAAGGTGCCGATGCCGTCATTCGATTTATCCCGAAGCCTACGGTCAAATATGCATCCTTGCTGGAGCTGAGTTTTCATCCACGCTTTCTGCACAACTCGATTGACCGTGAAGTATTTCTGGCGAAAATCTGGGAAGATGCTAGAGGCCGAGCCGATTTTGAAAAGCTGGTCACGTATGAATTTGCCGATCTGCTGAATAATGATATTCCGTATTTTAGCATTCGTCTGCATGAGCCTCATGTGTATACTGCGAAAGGGAAACAAATCAGTCACTATTTTCAGGAGTCTCCACTACAGATGGTGCAGCGACGTGTGGCTGGTCTGTCTAAGGAGGATATGGATTTTCAGTTGCAAGTGATTGAACTGTCCATGCTGGCAGCGGAGGAGCAAAAGCAAACGGTGCTCAAGCAATTTGTGAGCAAGCAGTATCGCGATTATACACAACCGCCTGCGGCAGGATATGACATAGAGCTGCGTCAAAAGGCAGTGGAGTTAACCGATTATATTCATGCACGCGCGTATCAGAGCTGTATCGCAGGCAAACCAACCTATGCGTGGCTGAATACGATGCCGGTCGGCGTAGAGGAATTGCAATGGAAGTTATCGGTTATGGGCGATTCGATGTACGATGGATTGTCCGGCATGGCACTACTCCATCTGGCTCTATGGAAAACCGGTGCAGGAGAAGATTACCTACAGCGTGCCGAGCATATGATGGATGATGTAATCGAGCGGTATACGTCGCTGGAAATCACAGCAGACAATCGAGAGCGGATTTCCATTGGAGCCTATTCTGGCATCGCTTCGATGGTGTACACGCTGCTGAACTTTTATACAATGACAGGCAAGCGTCGTTTTTATGAGTCTGCCCGTACATTAGCCGCTTTTATTCCACAGCTATTGCCATATGATCATGAACTGGATCTGATCGGTGGTAGCTCCGGTGCACTTGCTGTGATGGCACGCGCGTACGAAATTGAGCATGATCCACTGTTCCGAGAGCTGGCAGAACAATGTGCCGCCTACCTGGTCGACAAGGCGATTCATGTGGATGAACAGCAGGTTACATGGGAAGGCATTGCCGGAAAACCACTAACTGGATTTTCGCATGGGAATGCCGGTATGATCTATGCCCTGCAATTATGGCAAAATCATACCGATAACAACGAATTGAAGATGATCATTAAAAAAGGTATGAATTTTGAAAATGCGCATTGCAGTCATGGAAACTGGAATGATCTGCGTAAGCCTGTAGAGGAAGCAGCTACATCGGCGTGGTGTCATGGCTCGCCTGGGATTTTGCTATCCCGTTTGCAGCTAGCAGAGTCCACTCATCCTGCGGTCGCTCAACAGGCTGTACATGATCAGCAGATGGCATTGCCTAACATTTTGCATGATGGCTTTGGCAGAGAGCAAAGTTTATGTCATGGCGATATGGGCAATGCGATGATCCTAATCCGTTACGGACAAAGAACGAATCAGCCTGAATGGATCAATGTGGGCACAAATCTAATTATCGAAAGTGCTCACAGTCGTACCAAATACCAGTGTGGTGTCGGCAATGAAGTAGAAACGCCGAATCTGATGCTTGGACTCGCCGGTATTGCTTACGGCATGTTGTATGCTAGCCATCCTGAATTGCCCAATATTCTCGATCTGGAGCTAAGTGGTATGACCGATACACCGTTATCGGAGTAGGAGGAAGCCTATGCCATTATTTGCGAGAAAACTACCCGTCATTTTACAACTGAATCAATACGATTGCGGGATTGCCTGTCTGGCGATGCTGGCAAGCGGATTACGTAAAAAGCGGATCGAGACGGCTGAATTTCGCAGGGATCAATCGCTGTTAGGACGCGATGGAGCTAGTCTTGCGGTGTTAAAGCAAGCGGCAGCGCAGCGTGGTTATGCACTCAAAGCATATCGTTTACCAACCGTGGAGGAGATTGCCCAGCTGGTCAAGATCGGGCCGGTGATGGTGCACTGGAATCATAATCATTTTGTCGTCGTGGAGCGTTATAGCGAGCAGAAGATCACGATCATTGATCCATCATCCGGCAGAATCGATATGTCGCCAGAGCAGTTTATGGATTCGTATAGCGGCGTATGTGTCACGCTTGAAATGAGTGAAGAGATCGTCGTAGCGGACGATGGACAGGCACAGACAACGAGCAAGAGATCACGCAAGCATGGACTGGTGTACAAGCTATGGACGTATTTGCGCGGCAATAAGCCACTTATCGTGCATATTATGCTGCTAACGATCGTATTTCAGATTTTGAATCTGGCAGCGCCTTTTCTGACCCAGTATGTGATTGATTCGTCACAACAGCAGCAACAGTTGTCAATTCCCTGGCTCGGTGCAGCCGTCGTGATGTCTCTGTTTTTGTTTTTTGGATTATCGCTACTACGCATGAGGTTTATCGTGCGCTTGCAGCTGCACATTAACCGGGCGCTGACTGAGAAAGTGCTGCGTAAACTGTTTGTGATGCCGCTGAAGTTTTTTGAATCGAGTTCGACCGGCGATATTTCAGCGAGAATTTATAATATTGCAGTTATACGCGAAGTAATCTCGCGCCTTGCTGCTACCTTTTTGCTCGATATTAGTTTACTGGTTACATTTTTCATCGTCATGCTTGCCTATTCGCCAACGCTGTCACTGATCGTAGCGGCGGGTGCGATCGTGCAAATTGTAAGCACGATGTACTTGTTGCCCCGAATCGAAACCTTTACGAAGCAAGAAGTCGGAAGTCAGGCGCAATTTCAGGCGCAATTAATCGAAGTGCTTCGGTCGGTTGGTTTTATCAAAACGATTGGCCGAACCGAACCGATTGAACAGCAACTCAAGGACAACTTTGGCATGCAGCTGAATCATTTTGAGAAACGGATGAATTATTCGTCCATGCTGGGTGCGATCTCCAATTCGATCAATCTGTCCTTACCACTTTGCATTCTTGTGATCGGCATGGCAGGCTTACCGGGCAATGGACTGACACTTGGTGCACTCGTTGCCTTTGCCAATATTGCGGGTCGCTTTATGACACCGCTTGGCTCGATTATCGGTAGTCTGGAATCGGTCAAAATGGTGGAAGAAATGATTAATCGGGTTGAGCATATTATCGGTGAGCAGGAAGAACGCTTGAATGAGGATCAACCCTTGCCATTTCAACCGGATCGACATGTCATTCAGTTACGGGATGTACGATTCAGTCATAATGGCAAGCAATACGAGTTAAACGGCGTTGATCTGGATATCCATCCATTTGAAAAAGTGACGTTGATCGGCAAAACTGGCAGCGGCAAATCGACACTGTTCAAATTGCTAGCTGGACTGTACGAGCCAGCTAGTGGCAGCATTCATTACGGAGCGACAAATAGTCGCGAGATCAATCTGAGCGCGCTGCGCGAGTATATCGGTTATCTAGTGCAGGATACGCATCTGTTCAATGATACGATCCTGAACAATATACGTTATTTCAATGAGCACGCACGTATGGAGGACATTGTCCAGGCGGCGAAAGATGCCTGTATCCATGACGACATTGTCAATATGCCGATGGGCTATTACACCGTTATTGGTGAAAATGGGGTAACCCTTTCCGGTGGACAGCGACAGCGCATCGCGATCGCGCGTGTATTAGCCAAAAAGCCGCGGATTTTGCTCATTGATGAAGGCACTAGCAATTTGGATGCCGATACGGAAGCGACCATTTTACGTAATCTATATGCGAAGCCGATGACGATTATTTCGATTACACATCGTCAAAGCTGGCTGGAACATGCCGATCATGTGTATGAGTTGGCAGATGGGAAGCTGCGGCGTGTATCGGCACAGGAGTCACATCGTACAGGCACTTTACTGAAAGGGGGTGATGCGGTAAACGGTCAAATGATGTAAGGAAAGATCGGCTGTTCTGTATGTTCATGTTCAATCTAATCCATAATCCAAAAACCTAACTAACAAGGAGGAAATGACAATGAAAAAACAAGAGCTGATGATCGCACAGGTGTCTGAGAAGGAATTGCAAGAGCTGGCAGGTGGTGCGGAAGCAACACCAAACGCTATCACGCCTACTATTATTCCGGTATCGCTGGCTGTTTGCCCAACTACTCGCTGCGCTTCCATCGTCGAATCCTGTAACGGCTAATCGGTATGTATGAATACCAGAGGAAGGAATACGGGATGGTGGTATTCCTTCCTTTTTTCATTTGTACATTTTTTCATTTGTATATTGTCAGGAATATAGTCATTTATTTGGAACGAAGGGGGCAATGATGATGAAACCGATCAAAGATTCGTTCAACGTGCTGTTGCTGAACGATCAAGCTGAACCTATACCGGCATCGCTGTTTGATGAACAGGATTATTTTAAAGAAGTGGCTGCTTATTATATGCAACCTGTATATGTTCGGATTCGTGCCGGACTACAGCAATTCGATCAACGGAGGCTGGATGAGCAACTATTGCTGCATTCCATCATGATCCATTACAAACACAAGCTGTATCGAATGATCGGCAAAACGCTGATCTACGAGTTTCATCAAACATTTGACGAATACGATGAATATTCGGACTCCAAATACTATGACTATTTTGCTGACAGTTTGCGAAACACGGTAACGATCGAACAGATGATGAGTCGTTATCCGGTATTGCAGCGTCTGCTGCACAGGATGACCGAGCAATTTATTATCTTTCATTTGCATATTATTGCCCGATTTACCGAGCAATATGAGCAGCTTTTTCATACGTTTAATCTGTCCGGTTCATTAAACGGACTGAGCACAGGTGCCGGTGACGATCATCAGCAGGGCAAAAGTGTGGCGATCCTCGATATCGGTTCGTCCCGACTGCTCTACAAGCCGCGCTCGCTAGGAGTGGATTTATTTTATCAACAATGGATCGAGCATGTGAATCAGACGCGCGGCACGCAGCTGCGTGCGCCGGTATCGATCGATTGCGGTACATATGGATGGCAGGAATACGTACAATCACAGCCCTGCTCTTCGTTAGAACAAGTATCGCAGTTTTATGCACAGTTTGGGATGCAGCTTGCGTTTATGTATGCTTTTCAAGGCTCGGATTTTCATTATGAGAATGTAATTGCTGCCGGGGCAAATCCAGTGCTGATTGATCTGGAAACATTGTTTCAGGGCAGTCCCAGCTTTACAACCGACACGCAAGCCAGTCATCCTACGCTGGATGTATCACGTCTCGTCAACCGCACCATTTTAAAAACGACTGTATTCGATTATACCTGTTTTGCCGATGAGCGCGGTATGCATCATATTGGCGCACTGACCGATGTGAATAAACGTCAAATCGAGCAGGAGCGTGTCGTGCATATCGGAACCGACCGTATAGCGATACAACGGCAAACGGAAGAGATGAGCAGTCATGGCAATATGCCCGTTTATCATGGTGCTGTTCAGCACGCGTATGAGTATGAATCGATGCTGATCGAAAGTTTTGCCGATACGTTAACATGGCTCAGGAGTGATCCGTACTTACCTGTACTGATGCAGCGTTATGCGGAAGCGGAGATTCGGATCATTATGCGACCGACTTATTTGTACAGTACGTATTTGGAGGCGCTGTATCATCCGCGTTATCTGAGCGCTGAAGCAGAGCGTCAGCGTGTGCTGTCGTTTATTGGCAATGCGTATGTACGGTATGATGCATTTGAAGCCATTTTCCCATTCGAGTTAACAGAGATGATGGATGGAGATATTCCGTACTTTTTCACGAAACTGTCTTCACGCCAGCTCTGGTCGGGGACAGGTGAAACGGTGCCGGTAAATATTTTGCATCAAAGTGCCAGCGATGAGGTGTTGGAACGATTGACCCAAATGGATGAAGCGGAGATCAGGCAGCAGGTGCAGCTGATCAGCATGTCCATGAGTGTGATGGCAGCGAATCAACAGGCGAAGCCTAAGCCTAATCCGGTTCACCAGCAAACTGATATCGGAAAGCGCTGGGGCAACGTCTCGACTGTGCCGATAACAGCATCAATTCCAGCATTTATTCAGCACGAAACCGAGCTGATTACAGCACAACGGCTAGATGTGAAAGATCATGCACAATGGTTGTCGGTCGTCTCAATGCCAGATGGACAGCATACGATAGGGCCGATGGGCTTCGGATTATACAATGGATTGGCAGGGATGGGTTTGTATTATGCGGCTTATGCGGAAGTATTTGCCGATCAACAGGCAGCGGAAATGGTAGCGGATATCGATCGCTCGATTCGGCATATGTATCCGCTCAATGTATATAAAGATAGCTATTCGGCTTTTTACGGTTCCACCTGTTATATGTATTATGTGAATCGGCTTCGTCATCTGTCAGTGTACACCGAAGCAGAGCAGCAGCAATTATACGATACGTATCTGGATGGATTGGCTGAGCAGCTACCTTCGATTCCATTCAATGACTTTATGGGTGGACTGGCAGGTGTACTGAAAGTGCTGGTGAATCTGTACCGATCGACCGGAATGCCTAAGGCTAAGCACATCGCACAGCGTGTATGTCAACAATTGTGTCAACGTGCAATCATTGAGCAGGAGCATGCTTACTGGCTGCCAGATACAGGAACAGGAAAGCCACTTGCCGGATTTTCACATGGGATTACAGGCATTGCGTATGCGTTAGCTACCTATGTGGCGCACATCGAACAGGACGAAGCTATATTGGATACGATCCGTCAGGCGCTTGCTTATGAGGATCAACTGTATTGTAAAACGACCGGGCAATGGCTGGACAATCGCAATAACCGTCAGAACTGTTCAGCTCCGATGTGGTGTCATGGTTCAGCCGGAATCGTACTTGGACGGAGCCAGATTGCCGATTTGACGGACGGGGTAGTGACGCCAAACTGGATGAAGGAGTCGCTATCTGATATGCTGCTACACGGGCAATCTCATAGGCAGGGAAATTCGCTCTGTCATGGTACGATGGGGAATGTCGATATTTTGGCAACAATCGCTCGTAGTGGCGTATTTGCACAGGAACGTCAGCAAATTGAAGCTACGATTGTAGACTGGCTCGCTAGGTATCGTCATGAGCTGTGTACGACAGGCTGGACAAATGGAGTTGCCCACGATGCCTTTAGCCCGGGATTAATGCTTGGACGTACCGGTCAGCTGTATACGTGGTTACGTCATTATTCAGGCAGCTTACCTTCGGTATTACTGCTGGATTGAATGAACGATCTACTTATACTAATTTATTCGGCTACTATAGCATAAGTGATGCTGAACTATTCTGTTATCGTAGACAATCACATATTGAATATCGCGTTATAGCAGACAATCACATATTGAATAATACTACGCAAATAAACAAGCAAACAGGCAGGCAGGTCAAAAAGCTCCAACGTATACGTTGCCAGGTTATATTCATACACCTGCAACAATAGGTTGGAGCTTTTGCGTTGCATTCATCATATCCTGCCCATACTTAGAGCTTTTGTTTTGTATAGACTACATACTATTACACTGTATGCACGATCTAATGGATAATAGACAATCCAACCGACCGCATCAATGCTGTTCCGATTGGTTCATTCTGCGTTCCCACCAGCCTAGCAGTTTGCTCAGGGAATAGGTAAGAATGAGGTAAATGAGCGCTGCTGTCAAATATGGCTCCCAAATACGCAAATACTGTCCGCGCATCAGGTTCGCATAATACATCAGCTCTTTAGCAGCGATAATCGTTAGCAAAGAAGAATCTTTAATGAGTACGATAAACTCATTGCCAAAGGCGGGGATCATCCGTTTAATCGCTTGCGGCAAAATAATATAGCGCATCGTCTGATGGCGATTCATGCCCAGCGACAGTGCCGCTTCGGTCTGTCCCTTTTCCACCGACTGAATACCAGCGCGGAAAATCTCAGCGCTATACCCAGCCGAATTGAGCGTGAGCGATAAAATCGCGGCAAAGAGCACATCTGTCCGATCGATCAGCAGCGGCACGACGCCAAAATGAACGAGCAAAATTTGTACGAGTAACGGAGTGCCGCGAAAGAAGTTAATATAACAGGCTGCCGGTAGTCTAAAGTACGCATGCTTGGACATGCGCCCAAAGCCAACGATCAGCCCTAGCACCGAACCTAGCAAAATGCTAACGATGGACACGCCAATCGTCAGCAATGTGCCTTTGAGCAGGAGCGGTATGTAATACAAAATAATATCAATCCGAAAATCGCTCATCGCGCTGCTCCTTTTAGCCTTTAGCCATCTCTGCTTTCAGATGGGTCAGATCCGGTTCTGTGCCAAACCATTTTTTATAGATTTCCGCGTAGGTGCCATTGTCGATAATCGTTTGAATCGCAGGATCAAGTTTAGCTTTAAGCTCACTGTCTTTCGGGTACAGGATACCGTAATATTCGGAATTGAAGTTTTTGGAGTCGCTAATGCTGACCAGTTTTTTGTCAGGATTATTTTTAATATATTCGTTGACGATGGCGATATCCGCAACGACGGCGTCGGCACCGCCATTATCCAGCTCCAGTAGGGCAAGAGCATTGCTTTCAAAACGGCTTAAATTGCTGTTATCTTTGCCCATAATGCCGGACATGAGAATATCTGCGGTCGTGCCGTTTTGTACGGCGACCTTTTTATTTTTTAGATCGAGTGCGGATTTGATATCGCTCCCCTGTTTGACCATGATCACATTGGTCGATTCAAAATAAGGGAGGGAGAACGAATAGCTTTCTTTGCGATCAGCGGTAATGGATACGGAGGAGATGCCAGCCTGATATTCAGTGCCCTGGCGAACACTTTCGAGCATCGTATCCCAGCCTGTATTTGACACTTCATACTTCATGCCCGCTTGCTTCATCACCGCATCGAGGAAATCAATATCAAAGCCTTTGACCTGATCAAGATCCATAAATTCCATCGGTGCATAAGATGCATCGGTAGCAAATTTGATCGGTACGCTATCTGTCGTTGCTGTTTCTGTACTGCTGCTCGCTCCGCTTGTTGTTGATGCGGCGTCTTGGGATGGCGGTGTTCCACAGCCTGCTAACATGACAAAAATAAGTGTGAGTAATAATGACATGAATGGTTTTTTCAAAGTCGTTCCCCCATTTATTGGATTTTGATAGTCGTAATTTTAACAGCGAATGATAGTAACTACAATATATATTTAAGTTTATGTGATAATAATTCACTTTATTTGTTGTTTATAATGGGTTGATTCGTATTTTATCGTATTTTAATGAGTAATATGTTAAAAAAGTTTACATTAAAATTGCAATAGAAACAGCTGGACAGCGAAGCGAAAGCGGTTATGATACACTTAAGGAATGGACCTAACCTGAATGTAAAGGATGGAGAACGATGAACGAACAACGAATTGAGATCAGCAAAAATGTACTGGTGGATTGTCTTGGCTTACAGGCAGGCGAATCGCTTGTCGTCGTGACAGATGATAGTCGTAAAGAGCTGGCAGAGGCGTTGTATGAGGGCGGCAAGCGTCTTGGTGCCGAATCGATGCTGGTTGTTATGCAAGAACGCAGTCGCTCAGGCGAGGAGCCGCCTGCTTCGGTTGCGGTGGCAATGATGAATGCGTCGGTCGTTGTCTGTGTAACGAGATATTCGTTAACCCATACAGCAGCGCGCAAGCAGGCGGCAGCAGCTGGTGCCCGTGTGGCGACGATGCCTGGCATTACGGAGGATATGTTCACTCATGGTGCGATTACGGCAGATTATGCGGAAGTGAAGAAGTTGACGGAGCGAGTGACAGGCCTGCTTACAGACGCTTCCACCGTGCGGATTGAGAAGGATGGTTATGAGCTGAGCTTTTCTATTGAAAATCGTGAAGGTGTACCAAGTACAGGTTTGTATTTAAATCCGGGTGAATCGGGTAATCTGCCTTCAGGTGAAGCGTATATTGCACCGCTGGAAGGTACAGCTTCCGGTCAGCTGCTTGCAGATGGCTCAGTAGCAGGTCTGGGGGCGCTGGAACAGCCACTATTACTAACATTAGAGCATGGTCGTCTCGTTGCTGCGGAAGGTGGACTCGGTACAGATCTGCTGCATATGCTCGGTGATGATCAGGGCCGGATGCTGGGCGAATTTGGGATTGGGACGAATGATAAGGCACGTATTACCGGTGTAGTGCTGGAGGATGAAAAAGTGTACGGTACGATTCATGTTGCTTTTGGCAGCAATAATACGTTTGGTGGAACGATTGCCGCAGGCGTACATATCGATATCGTCGTGAAGCAGCCGGACGTGTATCTGGATGATCGTCTCGTTATGCGTGCAGGAGAACTGGTAGACGGACGCTGAATCCGAACCTGTACTGACCATGAACCCGAACTAGCAAATGAGCCTAAACTAGCAATAGAAGTGAAACAATTGGTAATGAATGAATAAACAAGTTGGAATGAATGGAAGTAATGGCGGTGAACAACAATGACAACGACAGAAATGACCATACGTGAATTGCTACAGCTACCGATTATGCAAGGAGCTTGCGTCATTAGCGGTGCTCAGGGGCTAAAGCGATCTGTACATTTTATCGATATATTAGAATTGCCAGAGCCGGAACATGGAGTAAAGCCTGGTATGCTGCTAATGACGAGCGGATATAGTTTGCGTGATCAGCCTTCACGTCTCGCTCATATGATTAAAATATTGGCGGAGTTAGGAGCGGCAGGTCTGGCGATTAAGCCGGATGGATATTTGTCTGTACTGCCGCTGGAAGTAGTGCAGGCAAGTGAAAAGTATAGTTTTCCAGTGCTGGAATTGCCGGATGGTACAAACTACACACCGCTTATTCAGGCGGTAACAGCACGCATTACGAGCCGGCAAGCAGTAACCGAGCAGCATTCGGATGATGTGTATCGCAAACTGACGGCGATGGTGCTTGAAAATATCGGTATTCAGGCGGTGAACGATCACGTGTCCGGCTTGCTGAAAGCACCGGTTGCCGTTATCGATAACGGTGGAGCAACGATTGTCGCTTCTCCAGCAGGCTGGGATTATCGACATGCGATTCATCCGCTACGCCGGACGATTCAGGTCGACCGGCGGAATGTAGCCACATTAATCGTCGACAAAGAAACGCTGGATACGCTGGAGGAGACCGGTATCGAACAGGCCAGACTTGTACTGGCGCTGGAACTGATGCGTAACCGGATTATTATGGATACCGGACATCGGCTGCGTGGGAACTTTATCGATGAGCTGATGACACCACCGACCCCGCCGCGTCATGAAGTGGAACAGCGTGGACGTCAGCTCGGTATGGACCCATCACAGCTATGGGAAGTGGTCGTTATTGAAGGACAGACCGCGCCTGAAGAAGAATGGATCAGTCAGCTGTTAGAGCCAGAGGCAGCGCGCTATGGTGTGCGTCCGCATGTGGAGTTTCGTAGCAATCGTGCGATCTTATTTTTACCAACGCCGGCTGCTGCGGATGAGCATGAAGTCAGACGCAAGCAGGAGCTAATTCCGTGGACAACTATTGTGGGCGGCTGGTTGGACGATCGTCAGGGGAGGCTGACCGGATATCGTGCAGGTATTGGGCGTCCGACCTGGCTATGGGATATTCACGAGAGCTACAGCGAGGCACGGCATTCGTTAGCTATTTCCAATCGCTTAAGCGGCGGCGGGGCGATGACAGCCTATAAAGATATTGAGATTTATCATTTGTTACGGGCGACGGTGGATGAGCGCGGCTTTGGTGAGCTATTTGACCGCAAGCTGGGCAAGCTCAAGCAATATGATGAGGAGCATAATAGTGATCTGCTACGCACGCTGTTCTTTTATTTGGAAAGTCGCGGCAGTCTGATGGATACAGCGGCACAGTTATTTATTCACCGTAATTCGGTTAAATATCGACTGGAGCGTATACGCGAGATTGCAGGCTTTGATCTGAATGATGTACATGAGCAGTTTGTATGCCATTTGTGTCTAATCTATTATTATTTGCTGGAACGGCCGGATTGAACATGGAAGAACAGTCGCCTGAACCAAATGATCGAATCAATCAATGTAGATCGATAAACGTAGATCAATGTAGATCAATGACGTTGATATTGTAGTACGATCTACGATCGATAGGCGGAACTTTCAACAAAGTAGGCAGTTTTAAATGAAACATATAGCATGACGTTCTACAAGGATAACTTTCTAAATAAAGCATAAAGCTGTATATGAAGTACGAAATTCTAAATAACGGATACAGATTGAAAGACGTAACAAAAGAGCCTGGACGCCGAGTCATTGTATGTTCAGGCTCTTTTATATGTATTTAATTGTGTATTAAGTCATAGGATGGACATCATGGATGAAAAAAGGGAGGATTTGCTGAAAGATAGCGAAAAAATTTCATGAAAAATTAAAATTTTAACTAAATGTATTAACTTAGCGACCACTTCTATCCGATAAATGAACAGTCAGTCAGTTTTGCGATCTTATTCAGGCATATGTGATGACTGAGGCGATCTGATCCGTTCCGCAAAGTGTGTTATCGTTTTATGCGGCATGCCATCATGATATAGCATTAATCAGACAGGAGAGTTAGCGAAGAGATGGGAAAGATAAGTTTCAAAGGCAAAATGATGTTGTCGGTTAGTCTGGTGATTTTGCTAGGCAGCGGATTGCTTGGCTACTACGCCGTACAACAGGCGAGTACACAGCTAATACAGGCAGCTCAGAAAAAACTACAGGGCGATCTGGATACCGGTTTACTGTTACTCAACGCATTACATCCTGGTGAATGGTCGATCCAGGGAGATAAGTTATACAAGGGCACAACCGTAATGAATAACAATATGGAATGGCTCGATACATTTGGTCAAAAGACCGGCGATACCGCAACACTATTTCAACAGGATACACGAATCGCGACCAATGTAGTAAAAGATGATGGAAGCCGCGCAGTCGGAACGAAAATTTCTGAAAAGGTCGGTAACATCGTG
This sequence comes from Paenibacillus wenxiniae, assembly GCF_039822605.1. NCBI lineage: Bacteria > Bacillati > Bacillota > Bacilli > Caryophanales > Paenibacillaceae > Paenibacillus > Paenibacillus wenxiniae. Next base: position 230,017 of record NZ_JBCGUH010000005.1, on the reverse strand, counting down.
TTGAAGCAAGGGCAAGCGTATATGGGCGTAGCTGAAGTGGTCGGCCATACGAACCAGGCAGCCTATATTCCGCTCAAAGATGCAGCAGGCCAGATCGTTGGGATCTGGTATGTTGGCGTGCCTAATGAACCGTATGAGCAGGCAACAACACACTTTCGCAATAGCATTATCGTGTTCATTGTAATCGAAGTCATCGCTGCTGTGCTGGTGATCTGGCTGCTCACGCGCCGTCTATTGCGTCCGCTCGTTATGATCACTCGTGCGGCAGAACAGGTTGCAGGTGGTAGTTTACAGGTGGAATTGCCTAAGGTACAGAGCCGCGACGAGATCGGACGTTTGTCGACTGCCATTGGGGCGATGATGGAAAACCTAGGTGCACTTATGCACGATATTCGTCAAAATATGTATACGACCGCAAGTAGCATTAGCTCGTCGTCCGAACAATTTTCGCGTTCATTGGAAGAGATGAGCAGCTCCTATAGTCAGGTAGTACTGAGTAATAAAGAAATGAATGATAATGCGCGTACCGGCCACACGGTCGTTCAGCAATCGGTGCATACGGTCAATACGCTGTCTGATCTGATTACCCAGGCAGCCCTTCGTATAGATGGTGCTGTGCAGGATTCTCAGTATACGCAGGAAACAGCGCTGCGCGGCAAAGCAACGATGGAACAGACGATTCACGCGCTGGAGACATTTGCTCAAACGTCGCGGCAAAATGGACAGATCGTTGGACAACTACAAGAATACTCACAGGAAATTCGCCAGATTGCCGCTACCATTTCTGGGATTGCACGCTCCACCAATCTGCTTGCCCTCAATGCTTCCATCGAAGCAGCACGCGCAGGCGAGGCCGGGCGTGGCTTTGCTGTTGTCGCATCGGAAGTACGTATGCTTGCGGAGCAGGCAAGTGAAGGGGCAGGCGCTGTAGAAGAGTTTACGAGCAAAATTAGTGACTCGCTAGCGCAGGCAGTCGCTATGCTGAACAATGGTCGCACACAGTTAGAGGATGGCCGTATCGCCGCCCAATCGTCCGAGCAAGCACTGGAAGCGATCTGGGATGCGATCGGTACGACATCAGCAAGTATTCAGGAAGTATCGGTCATCGCGCAGCAAAAAGTGGAACACGCGCGAGAGGTGAGAAATATGTTGAATCAGCTGGAACATACAGTGGAGCATACATTGTCTGCTTCCCGTCAGGTACTTGAAGTGTCCGAAACGGCTGCCGGCGAATTGGAAAATCTCGCGGCTGGCTCGGAGGAACTGGATGCGATGTCGTCGCAGCTGCAACATGCTGTATCTCGTGTGCTGACGTAATGCTGGTGGATAGCAAATAGCAGGCAGTAGCTTGAGGTATATCTTGAGGTATATTATATTTGGTAAATGTGTGTACGGAGTTGTTGCATATGGAGTTACTATATGCAGAGTAACTGTGTATATGGAATAATTGTATATATGAAATGACTGTAGATAAATATGGCACAGCATAAAAGCAATATCAGCATAAAAGCAGTATCAAAAGAGATACTATCACAGCAAAAAGCGGACTTCTCGATCTATAATGATGGGAAGTCCGCTTTTATTTGTAAATGGATGCTGTAACCATCAAGCAGCTTACATCCGATCCAGACTACTCCAGCTTATTAGCTCTGTCGTTCGCTTCTTTCCAGCGCAGATCAGCTGTTGTGGGCAGTTCATGGCTGACTGCCTGAATCAGTTCCTTCGGCTCGGTCGATACGAATAAACGCTGCATGCAGCTTGCATCTGTGAAGCCCTCCTGCACACTGTGTTGAATCATATGCAGCAACGGTTCGTAATAGCCGCGAATATTGTACAAACCGAGCGGTTTGTTATGGATACCGATCTGTGACCAGCACAATACTTCAAACAATTCTTCCAATGTGCCCAAGCCACCAGGTAACGAAATAAAAGCATCCGCAGTTTGCTGCATCATCGCTTTGCGTTCATGCATACTCCCTACACGAATCAGTTCGGTCAGTCCTTGATGTGCACGCTCGCCATGTAGCAGTCCTTCTGGCATAATACCGATCACCTGTCCGCCAGACGAGAGTGCTGCATCTGCGACTGCGCCCATCAAGCCCAATCGTGAACCACCATAGATCAGTTGATAGCCAAGTCCAGCAATATGACTGCCCAGACGTGCAGCCTGCTCCATATATTCGGGATGATGACCTGTGCCGGAACCGGCAAATACGCAGATTGATCTCATGCTGTACACTCCTCATCAGGAAATAAATTACAGTATCTTCTACTATACCTGAATTGTGTTTGGAGAGGTAGCTTGGAAGTGATGAATTGTGAAAAATTTAAAGTTTTGCTGGAGTGGGGAGGTGACTTTGGATTTTTGTAGTTGTTTTGTGGGAATGGTGTAGCTGGTGTAAAGGAGAGGAAGTAAAAAGATAGAGGTGTATTGCGCAAAGTGGGATGTGAAATGAGGGGTACCACTCCGGCAAGGAATAAGGGAACGGACTCCCGTCTCGCACAGGAATCTACGGAGTAGGAGAGAATGTAGATTCCCGTGCTCAAAAGTCGTCCTTTTCCCTTATTTCCTTGCCTCTGTTCTGTGCTGCTTGCATGATGTTCATTAATACATAGTAATACTAGCTAGCATCTTTGTAGCAATAGTCTCTTTTTAATGAATCTAGTTATTTTAATTGATTGAGCTTTATGTAAGCTATAACTGAGTTATTGCTTTCGCAATTATTCAGTTATAGCAAAAATATATATGTTGAACTAATCTCCTTTGTCAGCTCGTAAGTTACGAGCGCAAAACTTTAAATTTTTGGAGGGGGAGCAGCCGGTTGAAGTGAACAATAGATTTAACAGAAGGGCGTATATAGTGATCGCTAATGTCGACCTATGTTCGATATGTTGTGGTTAGATTGTAGTAGCTGTTCTTACACTCTTGTTCGGGGATAGATTCGTTGTAATTGAATCTTATAGGTGCATCTCGCGTTCTATCCCTTGTTACTGCGGGTTGTTTGTCCAGATACCAGCGGATTTTAGCACCACACGGGATGGTAATTTTAAACCTGCCAGTACGAGCTGGGCTACGTCCTCTGGTTGCATCATGCGGTCTTCTTCGCCGATCGGTAGGCCGGCGTTGACTGCCATTGGGGTGTTGACGGTGCTTGGTGTTAGAGCAGTGACGCGGATGTTGGATTTGCGGACTTCTTGCATCAGAGCTTCGGTCATGCCAAGCAGGGCAAATTTGGATGCGCAGTAGGCGGAGCCTGTAGCAAAGCCGCGTTCTCCAGCAGTTGAAGCGATATTGATGATATCTCCGCTTTCCTGTGCCAGCATGCCTGGCAGCAGTTCATGAGTAACATAATAAGCGCCCATCAGGTTAACGCGGATAATTTGCTCCCATTGCTCAGGGTCCATTTCGACCATTTTGCCAAATGCGCCTGTACCTGCGTTGTTGATCAGAATATCTACACGTCCGAGTGAACTTGCCAGCGAGGAGACGGCAGCACGAACGTCAGCAGAGTTGGCTACATCGGCTGTAGCGGTAAATACTTTTATGCCATAGCGGTTGCTCAGCTCTTCGGCAAGTTGCTCCAGATCAGCAGCTGTACGTGCGAGCAGACCGAGTTGTACGCCTTCGGCAGCGAGTGCTTCTGCGGTTGCTTTACCGATACCTTTACCTGCACCTGTAATAATTGCAGTCTTGTTTGTCAGTTCCATATGATAAATTCCTCCTGAATGAGTAGGTTCGCAAATAGGCATTGCCTTTGCCTGACTATTATACTACTTATCCCGATTGCAAAAAAATGGTTTCATTTTTTATACAAAAGGGTAAACTATTAGGTTACATAATCCGACATATTCCTGTATAATGGTTTGAATGTTGTTCTGTTCTCCAGCGTGACGAACAGGAATGACTCCGAACCAAATTTCAGGAAAGTGTAGGGATGCCCGTGAACCAGCGTCATGTTAAAACTACTATTCAGACCTTGCTTCATCGTGCCAGCAGTGATGTTCGGGTTCGCACCAAAAAGAAATTTCCCGGTTCGCGTTCAGTCGGCGGCAAATTTTCGATGGGCAGCCGAATCATTACCCTGTACTTGCAAGAGATCGAGGAGCAATGCTTTCAGCTTTTCGGCTCACTTCGCTCGGTCGATGATTATTTTAGGATTATTTTGGCGCATGAGATGGGTCATGCACATGATCCATTGCTAGAACAGCTATCCGATGAACTGGATCATTGTCCTCAGCCATTGGAAGCTGCGCGTCTCGCTTTACGCATTGAACAAAATGCGTGGGATTATGCATCAGAACTCGTCCCAGAGGTCGATCGTTTTGTATTTGAGAAAATTGTACAATGTTCGCTTGAAGCGTATCATGAACGGATTCAAGAAGCAGCAACGACGAGCAGTGAGCTTGAAGTGATTGCTTGAATCGCCTACAATGACCGTATGATGACTCGTATAACGAACGGGAGGTACGGATGGCTAATTATATCGGCTGGATACGTTCCAAAACAGGCACCGCCAAAATTTTTACGAATTTTGCCGGTGCCCTTATTGTAAATGAGCAAGGACAGCTTTTATTGCAAAAGCGTCAGGATAACGGACAATGGGGTTTTCCGGGCGGTGCGATGGAGCTGGGCGAATCGGCAGAGCAGACTGTGCTGCGCGAGGTGCTGGAAGAGACGGGGTATACCGTGCAGGTCGATTATTTGCAGGGCGTGTACACCCGTTATGACTATACTTATCCGAATGGCGACGAAGCACAAACGATGCTGACCGCCTTCGTCTGTCATATCACTGGCGGCGAACCGTTGACGGCAAATGAGGAAACGAAAGAGCTGCGTTTTTTCGATCTACAGCATGCACCGCCCTTATTCAATCAGCAAAATGTGGATATGCTGGCTGATTTTGTAGCAGGGCGACGCGGCGTATATCGCTGAGCGTGAATAGGTTGAAGCTGGGTAGCAGTCAGCACAGGAGTAGGAAGAGAATAGGAGTGTCATTTTTAAAATATATTCGTGTACATAAAAAAGGCGCTGATATCGCATCAGCGCCTTCTTTTCATACGATAATGTACTGCAATCCAGAGTATGAGCGCAAACTTGTATGCGCATATACCTCGAATAGGGCAGCAACGTCATGTACAGGTCATTCCTATGCGCCAACTCGTATGCGTATACGCCCTAGTTTAGGCTACATAAGCGAATATTCCAATCCTACCGTTCCGACCACTCACTCTTGCTGACTCGCAGCAATCGCCTGTTCCAGATCCGCAATCAGGTCACGAATGTTCTCCGTCCCAACCGACAAACGAATCAGCTCTGGATTCACACCCGCCGTCAACTGCTGATCTTCTGTCAGCTGTTGATGCGTGGTGCTGGCAGGGTGGATAATGAGCGACTTGGAATCGCCAACATTGGCAAGGTGAGAGAACAGCTTCACATTGCCAATCAGCTTGCGTCCTGCTTCAGCACCACCGCGGATACCAAATGTTAGAATCGCACCTGTTCCTTTAGGCAAATACTTTTGCGCCAGCTCGTGAGAAGCATGGCTGCTCAAGCCCGGATAGCTTACCCACTCTACATCCGCATGCTGCTCTAAATATTGCGCCACCTGCAATGCATTTTCGCTATGGCGTTCCATACGTAGATGTAGCGTCTCCAATCCTTGCAGCAGTAGCCATGCATTAAATGGCGAGATCGGCGCGCCCAGATCACGCATCAGCTGTACGCGCGCTTTAATAATGTAAGCGAGCGGACCGAGTGCATCGGTGTACACAAGTCCGTGGTAGCTTGGATCTGGCTGAGTCAGACCCGGGAATTTATCGTTTTGCGTCCAGTCAAATGTACCGCCATCGATAATGATGCCACCGATCGATGTGCCGTGACCGCCGATAAATTTCGTTGCCGAGTGCACGACGATATCTGCACCATGTTCAATCGGACGTAGCAGATACGGACTTGGGAATGTATTATCTACGATTAGCGGAATACCATGTTCATGTGCAATCGCCGCGACCGCTTCGATATCCAGTACATTGCCACCCGGATTACCTACCGTTTCAGCATAAATGGCTTTCGTACGCTCATTAATGGCAGCGCGGAAGTTGTCCGGCTGATCTGAATTGACAAAGGCTACTTCGATTCCTAGCTTAGGTAATGTATTCGCAAATAAATTGTATGTACCGCCATACAGGCTCGATGCCGACACGATATGGTCACCTGCGCCTGCGATGTTCAGAATGGAGAACGTAATCGCTGCCTGACCGGATGCGGTTGCCAGTGCGCCTACGCCGCCTTCCAGTGCCGCCAGACGTTTTTCCAGTACGTCTGTCGTTGGATTCATCAGACGGGTATAAATATTGCCAAATTCTTTTAATGCAAACAGATTGGCTGCATGTTCACTATCCCGAAAGCCATACGAAGACGTCTGATACAGCGGTACAGCACGTGAAAATGTCGTTGGATCAATTTCCTGTCCAGCATGAATGGCGAGCGTTTCCAGTAAATAAGGGTTAGGTTCAGTCATCATCATTCTCCTTTGTCTGGGTCAAAATCATAGCGTGGTCCAAGCGTGATACGGTATGACATGATCCAACCGGTTCGCTGTAGATGCTGTCATGTGGTGTCAGCGGTTGAATTTAAACTATTCTCGCACGAGCGAATCGACTATTCAACAACTAAATTTGGATTTGCGAAATATTCTATAGTGGATAGAAAAGTTAAATAAGTGGAAGGTACATGTATATCTAGGCGTTGTACGTCAACTTATGTAGTGTGGCAGGTATCACTCTGGGAAAGAATAAGGGGATGGACTCCATCTGGTACGGGAATTTACGGAGAAGGTGATTGTCTATTCCCGTGCTCAAAATAAGTAAACTATTTCACTATGCAAAAATCACTTTTTCATTAAACCTCGTGTTAAAAGATCGCTAACGCTGAAGAAGTACGATATTTCGCTGTATGAAAATTTTTTTCCATTGCACCTCGTGTTAGAAGATCGCTAACACTAGAAGTCGTCCTTATCCCTTATTTCCTTGCCGCAGTGAAGTGCTATTTACATACATGAAGTTTGTATACATGTTTTGGAAATAAAAGCGCTAGGGGAAGAAGTAAAATGAATATATAAAATAAATACATAGAGTAAATACAAAAAGTAAATACAAAAAGTAAATACAAAAAATACGCAGCCGGCTTCTAAGCTGGCTGCGTATAGGAAATTAAACGATACGGTGCATCATTATACGTTATACGTTTTTAATGGCCTGACGAATGAATAGTGTTAATCGTTTTTCTTAGCAGGCTCTGTGTATTCAGCAAATGCTTTTTGCAGGATATCGTAGCTTTTCTTTTTGCGTTCATGGGTGACAGGTTCGTTCCATGATTGCCAGGTGTAACTGCCAAACTGTGGTGCTTGGACAGCAGAAGAGCTACCTTTTGCTACGATGACAGGTGTTGCTTTGACGGCATCGACGGTTTGTGGAGCGATGCCATTTGCTTTATATGGGCTTTGCCATGCCATATGGCTGCTTGGGTCCATAAAACCGAGCAGCATCCACGGGATCGCCAGTTCGATCACATTGTCTTTGACGTAAAAGTCGGACAGATTGTTGAAATTTGGGCTGTTTGGATCGTTGATACCATAATGTAGCTTGCCGACTTCCAGCTCCTCGAATGGCATCGTTACTTTCGTTTGGGGCAAATACAATTGACGATTGAGCGCCAGTTTCCACGGCAGGAAATAGCCTTTGCTACCGTCCGCATATTTCGCATCATACGGAATCTCTTTGCGGCTATATCCATACAGATACGTATGCTGATCATAGGCGCTGTTAATGTAAATATGTCCGCCTTGATCGGATGGTTCTGCAATGCTGAGCAGGAACTCAATCGGTCCAGGGAACGTGATCCCTGGTGCTTTATCGGCGGTTACACTGCCATCATTGGCGGTGTGGAAACCGAGATACAATTGATCTTTGCCAAAGTCCCAGTTGCCGTTTTTCTTTTCCAGCTTCACGTACAGATTGGCAGCATCATGAGACATTTGCATCGTCATGTCGGGATAATCGGTCGTTGTAACATCCGGGCGATTACTCCAGTCGGATGTATTTCCGTCCAGATGGATCATATCGTCCACACTGGCACCTGGCTCAACAGCAACGACACCAAAATGCTCCTCATTGGTCAGACGATTACGCCACATCGCGCGACGATCGGCAGGCTCCATATCGATCGTATTCCAGGTGAATTTAAACCATTCATCTTGCCATTCGAACAGCAGTGCACCATCCAGACCTTCATCATAGATGTCTTTGAGCAGTCCGGCATCCAGCTGGCCTTGCTCCTGCTCGGTATGCATCCCCTGATTACGCCCATTCGGTCCATAATGCGCCATCCCGCGCGAGCTTGGCATCCCATACTCGGCTACGATCAGCGGAATGCCTTTATGGTGCTTGCGCATCGCATTCAGATAGCCTGCATACGCGCTAGCTGTACCATCGGCTTTTTTAAATGTTTTGTATTCTGGTTGTTGACGCAGTAAATCAGGATAATACGGATAAATGTGATATGAAGAAAAGTATCCAGCCGTCCAGCTATCTTTTACCGGCGTAATATTCATCGGATCAACCGATACTAAATCCTCTTGCTCCAGTGGCTCATTGGGATGGGAGAGCGGATCGGTCGTGACCCAGTTCGTAAAAGACATCGGATGCTGCCAGCCGTACTTCATATCCGCTTCAGCCGCTACATCGAGCATGCTGGCTACCCAGCTTTCAAAAGCGGTAGCATCAGATGCTGCACTAAAATATTTGCCTTTATACGGTGGCTGATTCGGATGCGCCTTATCAGTTACATCGACAGCGAACGGATACCACTCCGTTCCGACGACCCAGCCTAGTACGTAGGGGGACACATCAGCCGTAAACGTACCATGCGCATGTCCTTGCTTTTCAGCAATCGTCACCTTACCATGAATCGCACCGACCGCATCTTGAATCTCCTGTTTGAATGCATTGGTGATTTCCGGTGTATACGCATCGCGGCCTTTACCATCTTCACCGATCAGTTCTTCCTCTGGCGACCAGACGCCCTGCATCAGATACAGTGGTTCTTTTTGCGTTGCATTAAATTCCTGTAACGCTTCGTAAAAATAAGGCGGCAAAATCGTATAAATACGCAGCACGCGAATATTCATCGCCTTCATTTCCGGGAACCAGCGCAAATAATCCGCTTTAGTCGGACTCAGCTCGCCTGGATAATGTCCGGGTGTTGTAGCACCCAGGTTCATACCTGCCCAGAACGAAGGCTGCCAGCTTTTGCCGTCGTAGGTTGCTAGTTGTTCACCAACGACGGTGGATGTACGCTTAATCCCGTCTTTTTCGACAATCGGGAGTGTATAGGCAGGCGCAGTTGTAGCTGAACCGCCGGGTTTATTCGCTGTAGAGGACAACATTCCCATGCCTCCACGTAACAGCCAAATTGCCAGTCCAGCTACGATAAGTACAGTGACGACAATGGTAATAATGAACGGCAAACGAGAACGTCGATGAGCTTGTTTTCGAGATCGCATAATTTCATCCTTTTTCATGTTATGGGATAAATAGTATATTTATAGATTAAACAGTTATTACTAATTTGACAAATGTTGTTATAGCCTTTCGTATAGCGGGTAAGTCCTCAAAAGGAGGGTTGCATCATGAACAAACATCAGGCAGAATCCAAGCCAACACCAACAAAGAAGCGGAAAATCTGTATCCGTCGCCCAGACTCTTATCAGCTTGCTATCGAATTCAAGCGTCGGCGGATCGTGACCAGTAACCGTTATGAGATGATTAGTGTACTTAACGATATTATTACGACGATCTGTTTTCTGGTCGGTAGTTACTTCTTTTTTCATAAAGAAACGGAAACAGGAACCATCATGTTTATTATCGGTAATGCCAATACGCTTTTTAGAGCGATCCTTTCATTAATACGCAAAATCCATGTGGAATGGATTCAAAATGAATCATCAGAAAGTAGTACACAGCTAAAATAAAGGGCTAGCTCCCATTGCCAGTTGTCCCGGTCTTCTGCTGGAAGCATCGGGCTTTTACATAGATAAGTAACGGATAGACGGAAACGCGGCCATACGGAGCGTTTCTTTTTTTATGAATAGGATGAGGTGAAGAGGCGAAAGTAAATCTGTGTGTGAATGCGGTTTGAGTGGTTCCCAGTGTGCGCCATTGACGAATAGTGCTGAGTGGTGGACAACCGAGCAGCTGCGCCTATTTGGGATGAAATGGTGACGGATTTCCTTACTTAACGCGAACAGCTACTGACGTTGCTTGCACGAGTTCGCTTCGTATCGTGGAACACTTTGAACATGATGTACATAACGATGCTCAATAAACGACTAAAGTGCGACGGACTTTCTCACTTAACGCGAACAGCTACTGATGTTGCTTGCACGAGTTCGCTTCGTATCGTGGAACACTTTGAACATGATGTACATAACGATGCTCAATAAACGACTAAAGTGCGACGGACTTTCTCACTTAACGCGAACAGCTGCTGACGTTGCTTGCACAAGTTCGCTTCGTATCGTGGAACACTTCAAGCATGGTGTGCATAACGATGTTCAATAAACGACTAAATTGCGATGGAAATAACGACGCTCCAACTAACTAGTACATCATCATGTAAGTAACGACTTCCAATATAAATCATAAAGCGCAATATAAGGAATACGTATACCTAAAAACGTATTCCTTATACAGCAGCTACATCACAGTTACCGCTTTTTCAACGGCTCTGTAGGTGGTCCTTCCAGCACTTCACCTTTGTAATCAAACCGTCCGCCATGACAAGGGCAATCCCATGAGCGTTCCGCTTCATTCCATTGCACTTCACAGCCCATATGGGTACAGGTCGTATCGACCAGATGCAGCTCGCCCTCTGGATCGCGATAAGCTCCAGTACGTTTGCCACGCTGCCAGACGACGGCTCCCTGGTCTGGCTTCAAATCCTCTGCCTTATGGCGGTTAAAATCAAGCTTACCGGTCACCAATTCTTTGGCTACCGTCATATTGTGACTGACCGCAGTTTGCATCCGTTTCAGAAAAGGCGTTTTACGAGCGGGATCGAACAGTTCTGCATAGCGATTGTCTCGTCCCATCACCCGATCGGTCAGCATCATCGCAGCAAGTGTACCGGTCGTCATCCCCCATTTAGCATAAGCAGTTCCCACGAGAATATTCGGCGTATCCGAGGTGAGCTGCCCGATACACGGCATTTGATCCAGCGAGTACAGATCCTGTGCTGACCAGCGATACGGGATATCATGTAGACCGAACAGCTTTCCTGCAAACACTTCCAGCTCGGCATAATGCATAATCGTATCACCTTCCTGACCGGTACGATGTCCTTTACCACCGACAATAATGTACTGCTGATCGTCAAAAGTAGCGGAGCGCAGTGAATGTTTCGGCTCGTCTGCGCTAATGTACATTCCACCTTCAAATGGCGTCTCCGCGCGAATTGCCAGTGTGTACGAACGCTCCGGCTGCAAGCGGGCAAAATAAAAACCGTTCTGATCCGTTACCGGATAATGAGAACCGGAAATGACCGTATCACACCGTATCCCAAAATCACGATCCTGCACGAGCAAACGTGGACGCTCCTCGTCTTCCACTTCGCTGATCAGCGTATTTTCGTAAATCGTACCGCCCAGACGCAGAAACTCCAGCAGCAGAAATTTCAAATATTGCAGCGGATGAAAGCGCGCCTGTCCCGGCAAAGCAATCGCTCCTTCAATCGAGAGCGGAATCGGTAACGATTCGACCCATTTGCCCGGCAAACCAAGCTCACGGTAGGCATCCATCTCTTTTTTGAGCTTTTTCAGACCTGTATCCTCGCTCTCAGCGTAGATATAGGCGGTTTCCTCCTGCCAATCACAATCGATTTCATTGTCCTGTACAAGCTGGTGCATAAAAGCTTTCGCTTCTTCTGCACCTTCATAATAGAGCAGCGCTTGCTTATCGCTAAAATGGCTACGCAGATGATCGTAGATGAGTCCATGCTGTGAAGTAACTTTAGCCGTTGTGTGTCCGGTAGTCCCATTTAATACCTGATCGCCTTCAATCAGCACAACTTTACGTCCTTCCAGAGCAAGTAAATACGCAGCCGTAATTCCGGTAATCCCGGCTCCAACTACAGCAATTTCCGTATCGATCTCCTGCTCCAACGTTGGAAAAGAAGGAAATTCGGTTGTCGCTCGCCAGAACGAATGGGATGTCATCGGTAATTCAGTTTCAGCCGTTTTGCGTGTTAGGTCACGATTTGAATCATACTTCATAAAAGCCCTCCTTAAATAGTGGATCATAGGTCGTTTTCGATACTCCTCATTACCACTTTCAGGAAGGAGTTTAACCAGTAAATAGAAGATATAGGGTTAGCTCGTTGTTGAGCGATGTGGCGTCGTTCATAGATCCAACACATCTATATGGAGTAGAAGCATGTAGCAATAGACGGGAACATGTATAATAAAAGAACGTATAGGATCTACGTTAGTGTCATGCGTACACTCACTCGTAGATTCACAGATTCACAGATTCACAGATTCACAGATTCATAGGTTCTTAGATTCTTAGATTTATAGCTTCATGGATTTATAGCTTCGTAGATTTATAGTTTCGTAGATTTGTGTAAAATGTGATCATGATTGACTATCCACATCAGGAAAATAGAGAACAGGAGCCACTTCCCCCATGAATATGAGAAGAATGTTAATCATACGAGGCATTACTTGCCTTGCAATTATCGTACTTGCGTTATCGATCATCCTGCGTAACCCTTCCAGTCCAGATCGACTGTATGCCTATGGATTAATGCTCGTAGCCGTACTGGCTTTCGTCCTGCCCATCCTTATCCAAAAGTTCATTCGCCGTATGATGCAAAAGCGTGGCAACGGTCGCAAGTAAGTAGGTAAAGTAGTGTAGTTAAGAAAAGAAGTAAGAAGAAAAGAAATAAGAAATAAGAAAAAAAGAAGCGAGGAATAAGTAAGAAATCATCAAGAAATAAGTGAGATAAATAAGACGTGTTTAGACATATGCACATGCGAAAAACAGCTATTCCCGATTAGCCTGTTGGCTGTTCAGGAATGGCTGTTTTTTTAAATATTGTATCGTTAAAATGGTTCAAACTCATTTCGTAGCCCGACTTGCTTAAACGCAAACGCAAACGCAAACGCAAACGCAAACGCAAACGCAAACGCAAACGCAAACGCAAACGCAAACGCAAACGCAAACGCAATTCCAAACCAATTCTATTTATCTCCGTAATTCATCGAGCGTCATTCGCCAGCGTTCCAGCACCGCTTCCGGTTCATGCAGACGATATGTCACACCCGTCAGTAGCTCAGCATACTTCGCCACATCCTCACGAATATGCTGAATCTTCGCTTCAAACCGGGCACGCGGATAAGCTGTATGCTGTAACTCTGGTAATGCCATCGCTTGAAGCCGCAGTGCATAAGATACGCCGTCGATTACTACCGTTAGTAATGCTCTACCATCCCGCAACAAATTAGCTGTCGTGTTCGTACCCGTCCAGAGTGCAATACGTAACGTCTGCGCATCCATCGCCAGCACTTCACCAGCACTGACCATCGCCTGATGAGGATAACCATCCTCACTAACTGTGAGCAAGGGCATCGCGAGCTGCTGCTTGTGCTCCAGTTGTTGCCCATTCCAGAGCTTTTGCAGGATAGCAGGTAATCGTACCGCTTGCTGCTGTATATCTTGATCGATGGCATGATCATTCATATCGTTAACCTCCATATGTTTAACTTCTACTGCAAGATCGTCTATCACGATGATCTATTTGATGAATTTCTAATACCAATGCACCGATGCAGATTTAATGTGTAAAATATCATGCTGCTGCACGATCTATCGATATGTAACTCATCATATGTCAGTGCGCAAGCTATCGATCTTATCTTTGCTACACTACAAGAGCACATTCCTGCATTGTACATACGTTACTTAACATGATTACACAGCGCAACGACATTTTGCACATCGGAGCGACAACCTTTACAATAGCTCATAAGTTTAGCATTAATGTGCATGTGATTCTGTATGCACGAGTATACTATTTTGAAGACACGCCCTGGTTGAAAAGTATTGCACCAGAATTGAACTATTAAAAATATAATTTGAGCAGATAGCAGATAGCAGATAGCAGATAGCAGATAGCAGATAGCAGATAGCAGATAGCAGATAGCAGATAGCAGATAGCAGATAGCAGATAGCAGATAGCAGATATGCAGTTAAACAGGCGAAAATATACACAGCTACCCCAACCATGTATCTCATTCGCGCTTGCTGAAGTAACTTGAATTTTGCAGAACAGGAGGGTCGCCATGCTTGTATTTAACGGATTCATCTGGATCGTTGGCATCATGATGCTCGCCGTAGCATTGCTCATCGCCCAATCGGTCTATCGTAAGCCCGTATCATGGCTGCTGATCGCCAGTATTTTCGGTATATACATGCTTAACGTCATTCGGTATACGTTTTTCCCTTTTCCGATTCATACCCAATTGATCGAACTCATGCGCACGACGATGAACGAAAAGGATCTGGTCAGGATCAATTTAATCCCGTTTTATTCTCAGCATTACAGTTCGATCTTTCAAGATAAGTCGAACTATTTGAATGTGTTGATGACGGTACCGTATGGTCTATTATTACCGCTACTTGTACCGATGAATCGTCAGCGAATGCTATTTTATGCGCTGGGGATCGGTGTGACGATTGAACTGCTTCAAGGGCTATTCAATCTGTGGTTCGGCTATACTTATCGCACAGTAGATATGAACGATATTATCTTTAATTTCGTTGGAGCGATGATCGGTTGGGAACTGCTGCGGTTGTTCTGTAGAACGACGTTTGGAAAAAAAAGGCTTGCCAGATGGCTTCCAGACGTGGTAAAAAAGTAATAATGACGACGTGTGAATCAGTCCATCGCTTCCGGGAAGGAGCAGGGGTTGCTGACTCACATGTTATACCAAGGAGGTGAGGCAGGATGTTGAATTTCCCATTTTCTATGACGCTGGATTGCAGAGTGCAAGGCGTTTTTAGTATTTCAAACACATTTTACGAAGACGGGAGAAGTCTGTCCAAAAATGAATATGATATCAATGGCGAAATGCCGCTCCTGCCTTCAGCCTCGGTCGGGTTATTTGAGTAACTGTTCAGCGTAATGGTGATATACGATCCCTGTATCCCTCTGCGATTGTTTGTTGTACATTTGCCGTACACTCATAACAATCACAGGTTTATTATCGCTGTACGTCTGTACGAACAGACAACTACCGAATTGCGAATATGAAGCCGCAGGTATAATTGCCTGTGGCTTTTTTATATGTTTGCCGATACGATCCTATGCTCTGGTAACCGATGTCTGTAGAGTACGGTTATCCGGTCTTTGTTCTCCTTGATGATTCATCTGGAGACGTGATCGATTTGTATGCGAGGTCAATCGGTATGTTATAGGTCTGATCGTTCTCTGGAATCATACAACACATCTGTCGATGATGTGATACCAGAGAGGATCAATCTGACATCCTTAATATGCAATGTTGAGGATCAAGCAAGCAGATAAAGGAAGCGAACACATCCGGCATATATACGGCAAACCGAGCAAGCCCATATCCTATCGGCTGGCAGGCAGTAGCGTGCATTTCTCCATCATCCACCATTACAAAACATGGCGCATATTCACTTCGGCACCGATTCCTTTAAACAAGCCAATCGGTACAAAAAGATATGCTGCCCGATGAGGAGAATATACATGTCTATTATGATCGCCTGTCATCAGGTACAACAATATTACGGAGCAGAGCAAGTACTTTCCAGCGTCACTTTAGAAATTCATAGCGGCCGCAAAGTCGGTCTGATCGGAATGAATGGCGCAGGGAAAACGACGCTGTTCCGCCTGCTATCCGGTCAAGAACGTCCCTATCAGGGCAATGTACACATTCAAAAAGGGGCAAAAGTCGGCTATCTTGCTCAGGTGCCCGACTATGCCGCGGACATGACAGTCATGGAAATTTTGCGTACCAGCTTTAGCGATCTGCTTGCATTACAGGAGCGGATGGAGCAGCTTGCGCTTCGTATGAGCGACACGGAGCAGAGCGAGCAGCAGATGGACAAAGCGATTCGTGACTATGGAGATGCACTGGAACGATTTGAACGAGCAGGTGGGTATGAAATGTCTGCGCGTATCGATAGCATCGCCAACGGTCTCGGTATTCCAGTCGCCTATTACGACGAGCCGGTAGGCAAGCTGTCCGGCGGTGAGAAAACGCGAGTGGCGCTGGCGGCTATGCTGCTGACCAACCCAGACATTTTACTGCTAGACGAACCGACCAATCATCTGGATATGGATGCAGTCGTCTGGTTAGAACATTTCATTGCTCACTCGAACGCAACCGTAGTCGTGATCTCGCACGATCGATATTTTCTGGATCGGATTGTGCAGGAAATTATCGAATTAGAGGATGGAGAAGCAACTGCTTATCCGATGAACTATTCCGCCTATCGAGATGAAAAACAGCGCCGATTGGTGCGTCAGTTCGAGGACTATCAGGAGCAACAAAAGGAAATCAAACGCATCAAAGAATCGATCAAACGCCTAATCGAATGGGGCAATCGCTCCAATCCGCCCAACCCGGGCTTCCACCGCCGTGCCGCATCGATGCAAAAAGCGCTGGATCGCATGGAAAAGGTGAAGCGCCCGGTGATGGATCAGGCACGTATGGATCTGGAATGGCGTCAAAAGGGTCGCTCCGGCGAGCGCGTGCTTGTGCTGGATCAAGTATGGAAAAGTTATGGCGACCGCATGCTGCTACAGGAAGCGAGCGCATTGCTACGCTATGGAGAGCATGCCACGATCATCGGTGGCAATGGAGCAGGTAAAACGACGTTGCTGCGCATGATTCTCGGTGAAGATCACGCCGATGCTGGAACGATCCGAGTCGGCTCACGCGCCGATGTCGGCTACCTTGCCCAGGAGGCAGCACCACCAGATGCAGGGGAGACGGTACTAGAATGGTTCAAAGTACACGCCCGCATGGAAGAAGGCGCAGCCCGCGGCCAACTCGCCAAATTCCTCTTTTACGGACCCGACGTGTTCAAAAAAGTATCCGGCCTATCCGGAGGCGAATGGAGCCGCCTGCGGTTGGCGATTCTTATGCATCAGCGTCCGAATTTGCTCATTTTGGATGAGCCGACGAACCATCTGGACATTTCTGCACGCGAAGCGCTGGAAGAAGCGCTGGAGGAATTCCCAGGTACGATTCTAGCGGTTTCGCATGATCGGTATTTTATCAATCGAATTGCGGAGCAGGTGTGGAATTTGCAGGATGGGGAGTTGAAGGTGACGTTGGGGAATTATGAGGATTATGTAGGGGCTGGTGTGTAGGGTAGGATTGTATTTATAAATTAAACATATATAAACAAAAAAGCAGCCGATTTTAATAAATAATCGGCTGCTTTTTTAATAGCTTTTCAACAGCGGAATTTCACGTCATTACACCATTACCCATTGTTGTAAAATGATTCACTGCGGAATGTGTAACAGGATTAGTCATGACGGCTACTGCTATGACCAGAGATAGTTTTACGATATACTTCAACATCTTCATTCACTCCTTTTATTAATTGATGGTAAGCATTTAGTTGAGAATCAGTTGCATATTCTTTTAATTGCTCAAATAAAGACACACAATCCAAAATCTTTGGTTTATTCTCAATTTGTATGCTCATCTCGATGCTTCTGAGAATGAAGCCTATACTCACAGCATAACGCTTTTTAAAGAAATGATACAGTGCCAGCTTATACTGTATAATCCAAGTATGAATCATATGAGCTGATTTATGATAATAACCATGATCAAAATTAATTGGTGAATCTGGATCAAGCGAGAATTTTTGAAGTATAGAGTCTATATTTAAATTATATTTATTAGCTGAATCAATAATAGTAATCATACTAGCTAGAATTTCATTTGGATATCTATCCAGAAATTCCACATACTCATTCAGTTTAGTCGTATTACCCATTAGTAAATCAAGATTATGAGTGTTTGCTTCAGCCAAGACCTTGAATTTAGCAACTTCACGTAAGCCAACTTCGTTTAAATCAGGAAACCAGCTTAGATCAGCATAACCTAATATATATGTTTTGGCTTCCTCATATTTGCCTAAGTTTTCTAGGGCTACAGACTTCAAAAGATAACTTTGACCATAATATACAACTGGGTGTCGGTCCGTAGAAGTAGGCCATTGGATATCTGATTTTTTAGAATTTTCTGACATTTTATAGACGGTAGAGAGTAAAGAACGAAGTTCATCTGCACAATATTCCATCATTCGCCATTCTTGTATAAGATAATATACATTGGCTAATTGGAGTAAGGCATCTAGCATGAAATTTTCTGGTAGTCTATTTTTATATGGTTCAAAGCGGATGACAGCTCGGAAGCTTGCTTCTGTATTTTCACCAATCGAAGCTCGAAATACTCGATAATGCGAAATAGCCAATCTCTCCGAATGCTGATGCTTCTCATTTTCGATAACGCATTCATAAAAAGGAATAGCTTCCTTCACTTTACCTTCTTCATATAATTCCTCAGCCAATCCGAATACAGAAACCGTATTCGATAAATCCTCCATCAGGCGATCCAATACAGCCTGAATGCAGTCATAGCGTCCAATCTCAGTACATCGCAGGAGGAAAGCCTTGATCCGGCGCCAGTCTGCTTTTTCGTTAATAAAACATTCATCCACATAATATTCATACATCCAGCCTTCTTCATGACCGAGTGCTTCAGCCATAAGATCGAGCTGGCGGATGGAAATGGATTTTGGCGGATTACCGTTTAAAATACCGCTAATAATCCCGCGATTGATCCCGGCAAGCTTGCCGAAACTGCTAAGGGAGTGTCCGCGTTGACGTATTCCCTTTTCAATCTCCAAACGTATGGTTGTGGTGTTGGTAATCATAACCGAACACACCCCTCTAAGGTAAAAGTTTCCCGTGTATTGCGTCCCAGTTAACCCATGCTTTCAAATTTATTACATTATATATTAGAGCTTAAACTATGGTCAATTACTTTTAATTAAGAAAACGAGAAATAGGTATCGAAATTAGGAAACACTGTATAAAGCTTTTGCTAAAAAGGTAAGTATAGGTATTTTAAATTATGAATATAAATCTGTAAAAAAATAAGAATCACTACTGAAGTAGTCACTCTTATTTTAGGTTTTTAATTGATATCGATCTGAGGAATATTGCTTGATAAGCAATCAATTTAAAAATAAAATTTACATAATTTTTCAAATAGCTCACTGCTATCAAAGGCATTAATCCGATTATATTGCTCTATGTGAGATTTTAACTTCGTCAATACATGCTCTAATTGATCTGTTCTATCCTTACGTTCAAAATAATATAAAGCCAAATCATAATAAATATTAGTGTATCGGTTAATTTCACTAATTATAGAGTACGTGGTGGTCGTCTGAAGGTAATGCAAAGCATCAGTAGGATAAATAATATCATGATACTTTTCTAAAATCCCATCAATATCCCATTTATGCATATTACTAGATTTTATGATGATTTCTATACTAGCAGGCTGTTCTTCTGGAAAAAACTCAAGATAGTCTATATAGGGCTTAAGTACGCTAGCATTTCCTTGTAAAAGTTCGAGGTTATATCGATTGCATTTAGCGATGATGAGAAATTTTTCGACCTGAGCCTTATCAGTATCATCTAAAAATTTAAACCAACTCAAATCTTCATACTGCGTTGTTAGTTCTTTTGATTCCTCATAATGTCCTTTATACTCCAAGCTTACAGCTTGAGCGATATAACCTTTTCCATAATAAACAAGCAACGAACGTTCCGATTTTTTAATATATGGGTGCTGTCTTTCTATTATCGTGTTATATACGAGAATTGTGCTAGTAACGAGTTCTTCGCCATATTGTTTTAAAGCATCCCAATCTTTAACTGCAAAAGACACATTAATTAACTGAGCAAGCGCATCTAATTTTAAATGGATAGGTAGAGCATGTCGATAAGGAGTGAACTGAATCGTAGACTTAAAGCTTTTCTGCAAGTCTAGCCCCAAATTAGCACGAAATAAGCGATATTGACTGATTGTAAAACGTTCATTTTGTAGATTTACCTCATGGTCTAGTACATATTGATAAAATATACACAAATCTGCATTCACGTTTTGCTCAGTCAATTCCTCCGCCAAACTAAAAATATAATTCGTATAACTCGCCTTATCCTGAAGCGCATCCAACACCATCTCAATCAATTCCATCTTCTCCAGCGTCAAACAGTGAGTGAGCAGGTCCTTGATTCTCCGCCAGCTCACATTTTCGATATCTACCAGCATCTCCTGTGCATACCGTTCATACAACCAGCCTGCCGGAAACTGCAAAGCTTCGGTCATCTGATTTAGCTGATTCATAGAAAAGGACTTGGTTGCCTGATCGTTCAACGTCAGGCTCAGCACACCACGATTGATGCCTGACGCCTTGCTGAAGCTGCTTAACGTGTAGCCTTGCCGCGCTATTTCTGTATTCAGTTCATCACGTACGCTATGCGTATGGTTCATGAAGCTACACGCCCCCCGTATTGCGGATTTTAGTTAGAGTCTGGATTGCACTTAGCTTGTTTAATTTCAAGGGGTTCGCGCAGTTCACGCAATTTTTTAAATAAATTCAAGCAATCGATGATTCGACCACGATTGTATTTTACGATGGTCGTTTCTAGTGCTAACAATATATTTTCCAGCCGTTGATCGTAGATTTTGCGATTGCAGTAATAAATGGCGAGTTCATAGTACACGTTTACATAACGGCTGATCACGATTGATTCATCTTTAAAGCCTTCAAAGGCTGCTGTATACGTGTAGCCTGTGGCAGCATCTCCGAAAATTTCAAACGGATAGAGCACATGCTCATGATCTTCCAAAGTGGAATCCACATTGAAATCATGCTTGTTTGCCGCTTGCAAAATAGCATGCAGCCCGGTTAATGCTTCTTCTGGGTGAGCACGCAGTAATGCGGCATATTCGGATAGAGCTTCGCTATTTCCTGACAGCATTTCTACACTCAACCGGTTAAACGAAGTGAAAAAGCGAAAGCGCTCAATATGTTGCTGATTCGTCGGATGGTGATCGTCAAACCAATCCAGATTGGCGAGCTGATCGAGCAGTTGCCGGGCTTCATCATATCGTTCATGGTATTTATGAGCGCTGAACCGCAGTGTTAGTCCTTGACCATAGTAGTAGACGAGCGGCTCTTCCAATGGAATCGCTTTAGGCTGATAGCCTTTGCGCTGGCTCGCCTGGCGATAATCGTATACGCGTTTGGCTAGCTCATGAAGTTCTTTGCCATACTGACCGGTGACCTCCCAATCTTGAACGGTATAAAAGATATTGCCCAGCTTGAGCAATGCTTCCAGCTTCAGCTGCACAGGCAATTGGGTACGAAAAGGCTCAAATGCCAGTGCTGCTCGAAGATTATGCTCGATATTATGACTCAGCGCAGCACGAAAAATACGGTACTGGCTAATCGCAAGCCGTTCGGATTGATAGTTCCGCTCATTTTCGATTACACAGCGGTATAGCATGATCGAAGCGCTGTCTTGTTCGGTATCGGATAGTTCCTCCGCCAACTCAAACACATGACTAATATGATTCGGGTCCTCCATCAACAACCCCAGTATACGCGTAATCAAATCGTTTCGACCTAACTCTACACAGCGCAGCAGTAAAGGGCGAACGCGGCGCCAGTTGGTCTTGCCAGACTCATTGAAACATTCCTGGGCGAACTTTTCATACAGCCAGCCTTCAGGTTTATTCAATGCGTGTATCATTTTATCCAATTGATTGATAGACATCGGTTTGGGTGGTGAGCCGTTCAACGTTGAGCTAAGGATGCCACGATTGATGCCCGATACCTTGCTAAAGCTGCTCAGAGAGTAGCCCTGACGTGCGATTTCGGCTTCTAGCTCGTGGCGTAGTGTGGTGAAATGTTTCTGCAAGTGAATCACCTCTTTATGGTCATGCATTAACTTCATGTCGATGAAGCACCGGTGTCATACATTGTCGACTTTGTTATCTATTACGTAGCCATATCGTCTATACGTTTCATAATTTTGTAAATTTTTTATAATCAAAGGGACATAATCGATACGTCATCATTTCCGTTTCATCGTATGCAAACTGCTATATGTTTATATCGTCATCCGATTAAAAAAGCGCGATCATGCTCGAATAGAAGGCGGCATTTCGTTTGCCAAAAAATGATAATTTTTATTATTATATAGGTTACCTAAAAGCTTGAATGTTCGTTTTTGGTAACTTATTATATGGACTGCATCAAATTCCAGACAAAGAACAGTAGTTCAAAAAAAAGGATGTGATTACAAAAAAAATAAGTCCGATTTTCGCAAACTGCTGTAATAATAGAAATTGTAAGACATGCAGGTCAGAACATCATAGATCTGCACATCGTATGCCTGGTCGTAACGTTTCACCAAAGCTTGAACAAGGACATAGCTAACGCAGCGGGGAAGTACCAGACTTGCGGATGCAGCGATAGAGAAGATGCATTTGTTTCTGTACTGGCAGCGTCTGGATGGTGTCCGGGAACAGTAGCTACACCTATATCATAAGTTCGTGTTTTTTTATATCATAGAACACCTATAGCCATAACAGTAGCCATATGGCTACATAGCTTCACTTTATTAGCGTATTCTTAATGGAGTACGCCTAGCAGGGCATCATGTTTACGGCATGATGGAAAGATTGCAGCGCATACACGCTGTGATATATAGCAAGCAAAGCAAGAACGCCTGAGCCAGGCACAGGCGAACGAGAGTGGCCCAGTACCGAATTGGTTGGGCTTTTTTTTACATTGATATCTTAAAATAAAGTCATTGTTCATGAAAGTGTTTACGTATACTTTTGTCAAAAGCTGTCTATATGATGGCGCTGTCGTGACATTATCGTTTGAGAAAGATCTGCTCTACCCGTGTAAGCGTCCCAGCTTCCGATGCAGATTGCTCTCTTTTTTGACAGGCCGTATAGACGGTCTATTTGTTGATTGATAATTTTCGACAAAAATGTAATGGCTTAATTAGTCAATTATACACTGGTAGTAGTGTAGTAAATGTATAATAATGGGATTCTGCGAGCGGAGAGCTGAAGCTCGCAACATGTCATACTGTATATCGTTTATCATTTACGCACTTCTGACGATGGGTATATGAATTGCGGGAGTCTATTACATCTTTTGGAGGGTCCACCATGAACAGGCTTTTGATAGCCTTGGTTATGTTTGTCCGGCAACGGCTGATGGGTAACATTATTCCAGCTGTGATTATCTATTTGTTCTGGCTGTATGGTTTGCAAAATAGTGCCGGTGAAGCGCTCGGTACCGCCATTGTGGCATTTATACTGCTGTCGCTGGGGGATATGATCGCACTTTATTTTTTCAAAGGCAATGCGGTTAATCGTAATAAGCACGCTAGATAGTTGAAGGTGCTGAATTCCGCCGAGCTAGTTTGGCGATTATGATGCTAGTAACGACCATTGTGCTAGTGGCGATCATGATGCTAGTAACGACTATTGTGCTAGTGGCGATCATGATGCTAGTAACGACTATTGTGCTAGTGGCGATTATGATGCTAGTATCGATCATTGTGCTAGTATCGATTATGATGCCAGTTTACTGAATGCTAGTTTAATGATTATCGTCTCATATAGGCTGTGTAGCATGGCGATTTCAGTAACCCTGTCCACATGATCGCTGAAATGAGTCTGGCCATCGAAATGGGTGCTACCCTGGAAGATTTGGCTCTGACTATTCATGCTCACCCACTCTGGTGCTGACACAATCATCTGACGATGACAATGGCTAGAGGTCGGGCTGTATATTCATTTTTGTAATCGAACTTCTTATCGAAGCTGATATAGGCTAAAACAGGTTAATGATCAAGCGTCTGATTAATGCAATCGGGCGCTTTTACATATGTACCGACTTAGATTTACATGCTGTTGATACTTGCCGTTATCTAAAAGGGACAGGCTGTTTTTTTACTAACGTGTGGGAAAATAAAGAGGAATGCAATGGCATTCATTATACATAATTACCTGAATATTCCGTGATGATGAACGCTTGCGATGGCGAAATTTTCCTTTGCCCTTGTTGCTCTGCTAAGATGGAGGTAAGGACATGATGATCGCTTGCCCAAGCCCATCATTTCCTATCGGACAAGAGCCGTCATTGGCGACAGGCTAGCCCTGGATCATTCGGGCTTGTTCTGACCGATTTGAAAAAAATGAAACGATTGCTCGACCTGCACAGTATTATGTACCATTACGTGCAAAAAGGAGGCCTATCTCATTCATGACAATCAATCTCGTAAAGGGACAGAAGATTGACCTGACCAAAGGCCGCAGTGATCTGACAAAGCTGCTGGTTGGACTCGGCTGGGACCCTGCTGAAGAAAAGTCCCGCGGGTTGTTCGGCTTCAAAAAGTCTACGCCTAATATCGACTGTGATGCATCGGCGCTGATGCTTAGTGAAGACGACAAACTGCTGCGCAAGGAAAATCTGGTCTGCTTTTACAATCTGACCAGTGCTTGTGGTTCTGTAAAACATAGTGGCGATAATCTGACTGGCGAAGGTGCAGGTGACGATGAGCAAATATTGATCGACCTGTCCAAAGTGCCGTCTGATGTGCACAAGATTCTGGTCGTCGTTAACATCTACCAGGCAGAGCAGCGTCGGCAAGACTTTGGCATGATTGCATCTGCTTATATCCGTGTAGCTAATGAACAAACGGGCGAGGAACTGGCGCGTTATAATTTGACGGATAATTACGCAGGCATGACCGCACTGGTGACAGGTGAGCTGTATCGTAACGGATCGGATTGGAAGTTCAATGCGATCGGTCAGGGCAAGCATGCTGCTCATGTCGATATTCTTGCTCGCGAATATGTTTAAGCTGTACGTGTAATGACCTCGTGACGATGAGCATATATGGATTCATTAGTCTAAAGTGAGGTCCGTTCTTTTGTATCCTTTAGCGGATAGAGAACAGTGTATGATCTGTAGTACCCCCTAGCAACAATGGTAAGCTGTACCACCTATACTTATATATTGAGAAAAGAGGGAACTTATTATGCCAATCAACCTGAGTAAAGGCCAAAAAATCGATCTGACGAAAACAAATCCAGGACTTTCCAAAATCACAGTAGGTCTGGGTTGGGATACGAATAAATATGATGGCGGCGGCGAGTTCGACCTTGACGTATCCGTATTTTGCACAAACGGTGCAGGTAAAGTAGCAAGCGACAAGGACTTCATTTTCTTCAATAATCCACAAAATGAAAACGCATCTGTTGTACACAGCGGTGACAACCGTACAGGTGCTGGTGACGGCGATGATGAGCAGATCAAAGTAGACCTGCAAAACGTACCGGCAACAACGGAAAAGATCGCGTTTACGATTACGATCTATGAAGCAGACACTCGTAACCAGAATTTCGGTCAAGTGTCCAACGCTTATGTACGTATCGTCAATGATGCAACAAACGAAGAACTGATCCGCTTCGATCTGGGTGAAGACTTCTCTGTTGAAACAGGCGTTGTCGTAGGCGAACTGTATCGTCACGGTGCAGAGTGGAAATTTAGCGCTATCGGAAGCGGCTACCGTGATGGTCTGGCAGGTCTGGTACGCGACTACGGTTTGCAAGCTTAATTGACACTTTATCGGTAGGGTACTCCGTGTACCATTCTGATATTCGCTCTTATATGGAGAGTAATGAGATTCATTTGGTAACTTACCAGGAATCGATCGACTTTCAATCCACACTCTCGCACGGAGAGCAGCATAACAGGATAATAAACGATAGGAATGCATAACGCTTGCTTAGCAGGCAAGCTCAAATCGTTACGTAATAACGAATGACATACAGGGTACGTCCCTGTATGTCATTTTAACATCAAGCTATATCTCGCTCAGGAGGTGAAGGCATGAGCAGTATGATCGTCAGAGGACAGAAAACGGATGTGACGAAAAATCGACCCGGACTTACACAGTTCAGTCTGCTGCTAGGCTGGCAGGCACCGGATACGATGGAGCTGGATACATCGGCTTTTTTGCTACAGGCGAATGGACGTGTCGCCAGCGATGATGATCTGATCTTTTACGGCAACGCAGGCAATGGGTTTATTCGATACATTGAACAGGGTAGCGGTACGGATCGGCGCCGCTTTGATATAGCACTTTCTGCGATTCCACAGCAGATTGATAAAATTGCGATAACATTGACGATTTATAATGCGGAGGTACCTGGTCATACGTTTAGCCGCATGCAGCAGATGTACATACGAGGTGTGGTGGATTCGGGACAGACCGAGGTGTTCCGATATAACCTGGAAGCTGGCTTTTCCAATGAAACGGCGATTGTGATTGGGGAGCTGTATCGGTATCAGGGAGAGTGGAAGTTTGCTGCTGTTGGCGCTGGCTATTTTGGCGGATTACAGGAGCTATGTAGCAGCTATGGGGTTGAGGTGGAGTCACCGGCAGAGCCACAGGGTACACCTCCTTCACCACCACCGCCTGCTCCATCCGTGCAACCATCGCGGTCATTTGTGCCACCGATTCAGCAATCTCCACCGCCGATGCTACCACCTGCACCACCGACTTCTCCTACGCCGCCGTCTGCTCCGCTGAATCTGTCCAAGATTGAGCTGAAGAAAAAGGGCGATGTGATTAATTTACAGAAAAAGCCGGGGGTATCGCTCGGTGAGTTGTTAATTAATCTGAACTGGAACCGCAAACAGGGCAAAAGTGGTGGATTTTTCGGCTTCGGCGGTTCGAGTTCGCAGGGTGCCGATCTGGATCTGGGCTGTCTGTATGAGCTACAGGACGGAACAAAAGGGGTTGTACAGGCGCTCGGTAATCGATTTGGCAGTCTGGAGTTGGAACCGTACATTTCACTTGATGCGGATGATCGTACAGGAGAACGCTCCAATGGGGAGAATATGCGCATCAATGGCAATCGTTTATCTGATATTAAACGGGTGCTCGTATTCTCGTTTATTTATGAAGGGATTAGTCGCTGGACCGAGGCAGATGGTGTAGTGACGATTCAGCAACAGGGTGGGCCAGACATTATCGTTCGTCTGGATGAACCGGATAATCGCCGCACGATGTGTGCTGTAGCGATGATTCAAAATGTTGGTGATACGTTCAGCATTGAGAAGGTTGTACAGTATTTTAGTGGTCACAGGGAGATGGACCTTGCCTTCAACTGGAATATGCGCTGGACAGCAGGACGGAAATAATAGGGATCGCCTAGTATAGGATGATCTCGAACTTGTCATTACGATCATGAGCCATGTCTCGTCATAATCGTAATGACAAAACGTCTTCGCTCGATCAAGAATGCGGATCAAACGTTACCTGTAATAGATGACGCGATCCCCATGCAAAGCTATACGGTATGGATTAAGCAAGTTGTATCCTTCCCGGCACCGGAATGTGCCGGATGACAAGCGTCCCTCCTGTTTGCATAAATGGGAGGGTTTTCGTGTTCGGTTGTCTGAACAAGCCACATCGTGATGGACATCATAGCCATGGGGCTGTATTTGGACATAGCTTTACGAAGTAGATTCATATGAGCTGGTGTATACCGGGAGGGGTATTATGCGTTATTTTAATTATTTATCGCAAGCAGAAGAGCAGGAATTGTTTTATTCCTTACCTGTAGAGTACAACAATACATCGGATCAGGAGCTGCTGGCGTATGCGGTTGGTGCGGCACTGTATTGTCCGGCTACACGTCCAACGATTGCGACGGATGTGCTGTCTGGCAAGCATCTCGGTTTGACCTCATGGGTGTTCGATCTGGAGGATGCGATCGGAGATCAGCAGGTTGAAGCGGCGGAGATGTCACTGACGGTGCAGATGAATCGCCTGCGCATGTCGCTGGAGCAGGACCCTGTATTATATGGACGTGTCCCGCTGCTGTTTATCCGCGTTCGCAGTGTGGAGCAGCTTGGGCGTGTACTGGAAAGTATGGGATCGCTAATGGAGTTAATTACAGGGATCATGTTGCCGAAGTTTGGCGCGGAGCAGGGAGAACGTTATTTTGAGACGATATCCCGATATAATGAGAACACAGATAGCTGTGCGCCGGTGCTGTACGGGTTACCCATTCTGGAAACAGCGGAGGTCATCTACAGGGAGAGTCGTTTGGATGCACTACTGGCGATCAAGCGTGTGCTGGATCGTTATCGAGCGTATGTGCTGAATGTGCGTATCGGTGCGACCGATTTTTCCAGTCTGTTCGGTTTACGTCGTAATCCAGATGTGACGATCTATGAGATTGCCCCGATTCGGGACTGCATTTCCGATATTATTAATCTGTTTGGGCGGATGGATGCGCCGTATGTAATATCCGGGCCGGTGTGGGAGTATTTTGCCAGTGGAGAGCGTGTATTGAAGCCACAAATTCGGCAGTCTCCCTTTGAAGAAGCGTTAGGACCGGATGGGCGCCGCTTGCGCAATGAGTATATTAATCGGCATGTGGATGGATTGATCCGCGAGGTGATGATGGATAAGGAAAATGGTATCGTGGGCAAAACGATCATTCATCCGTCACATATACGTCTGGTGCAGTCGATGTACACGGTGACACGCGAGGAGTATGACGATGCGATCGGCATTATTGAGCGTAACAATGGAGAGCTGGGTGTATTCAAAAGCGGCTATTCCAACAAAATGAACGAAATTAAGCCGCATTTGAATTGGGCTAAAAAGGTACTTGCCAGATCAAAAATATATGGGGTGCTGCATGAACAACAACATTTTATCTCCCTCCTCTCCGAGCAGGAAAGAAGTGTATACGTATAATATTTTAGAGCAATTACAAGTAAAGGTGGAAGTGGAGAGCAATCCGTTTGGCTTGCCACTGGATCGTCTGTTTCAGATGGCGGCGCGGATTAATCCGAAGCGTTCATTTTTGTTTGTGAGCCGTGTGCTGGGCAAGCATCTTGCCGTTGATCCGTATGTATCGTTGCTGAGCGGAGCAGCCTTATCGCTGCTGCTGTATCGCGAATTGGAGTTGTCTGCTACCGCTGGAAAGAAGCAGGCACTTGTAATGGATGACAGTATGCCCCTGGATTCCACTAAAGCGAAGCGGAATCCAACCAAACATCAGATAGAACTTGATCCAACTGATGATGATCGTCATGAATCGCTTGATCCAGACGAGCCGTCCATAGCACGAGCGTCTGATCAGCTAGCTACACTATTGCCGGATGTGCTGAAAGCGTTAATGACGGGAGAAGGCGCTAAGGAAGCGTATGAGCGCCTGATGGAGAATGGGCTTGTACTGACGCAGCCCGTATCGTTTATCGGCTTTGCGGAGACGGCTACGGCGCTTGGGCATAGCATGTATGCACCGTTTCGTGGCGAAGCTTCCTACGTACACACGACCCGTCATGATGTGGCAGGATTAACGCCGGTCATTACGTTTGAAGAGGAGCATTCCCATGCGGTAGCACATCGCTGTTATGCGCTCCATACCGATATGATTGCAGGGCAGCAGCCGATTGTACTGGTAGATGATGAGATCACGACAGGCAAAACGACGCTCAATATTATTCGCGCGCTTCATGAACAGTATCCGCGCCCGACGTACTATATCGCTTCGCTGCTAGATTGGCGCAGTGAGCAGCATGTGCTGCGCTATGCGGAATTGGAGCAGGAGCTAGGCATTACGATTGTGCCGCTATCGCTTGTGAAAGGGCGAATTACAGTGGAAGGGCAGGCACAGCTTGTTCATCCGCCATTTAAAGCGTTAGAGCTAGACGAGAATGTTCCGGTGACGTATACAGAGCTGGAGGGTGTGCTGGAGCTATTACAGGGCTATCC
Organism: Paenibacillus wenxiniae; assembly: GCF_039822605.1. Taxonomy (NCBI): domain Bacteria; kingdom Bacillati; phylum Bacillota; class Bacilli; order Caryophanales; family Paenibacillaceae; genus Paenibacillus; species Paenibacillus wenxiniae. Next base: position 199,995 of record NZ_JBCGUH010000005.1, on the reverse strand, counting down.
ATCGGTAGATGGCGCTGGTGTTCAGCATCATGCTCCATTTGTACGCTGGACCGGTCGCTTTGGATTGGCAGCTGAGCATAACGCTGCATTGGAGCAGGGCATCGGTCAGGCCGCTCGCCAGCTGTCCAAGCTGCGTAAAGGAAACCGTACACTCTGTCTGGGCACAGAGGAATTTATGTACATTCCGATGCGGATTGCAGCTGAGATGGGCGCTGGTGTGAAGTATCACTCTACGACACGCAGTCCGGTTTATCGCACGGCAGCGCCGGAGTATGCGATCTATAGCGGAGATACGTTTCCATCGCCAGAAGATTCCAGTGTGACAAATTATGTGTACAATATTCCATTTGGCAGCTATGATGACGTATTCGTATTTTTGGAACGTGCTGTACCGGAAGGACATCTGGATGGATTGTTAAATACATTACGTTCACGTGGATTCAAGCAGGTGAATGTGGTCATTTGCGGCTCACACCGTCATGATCGCTTGTACCGTCATAATGGAGAGGGGAATGGCGATGAGTGAACCGACGGCACAGCAAGCGCAGACACAGCCTGCCTGGGCAGAGCCATCGCTGGCTGCACCTGTACCATTAGGGAGCTACCGTGCAGATGATGTGGTCTTTTTGCTCAAAGATCTGAGTGATGTACAGCTGGAGCGTGCAACCGAGGAACGGGAAGAAGCGATTCAGACGGGGACGCATTATTCAGAAATGCTGCCAGCGGAATATGAGCCGACCGAAGAATATGTAGGACTGTTCCATAAAGCGTTAGAGCATTCGGCAGAGCAGGTCGCACTTGCAGCGGGCGTAGTGAGTGAATGTATCCTGCATAAACGTGGGCGACAGCTTGTGCTCGTCTCGCTGGCACGTGCGGGTACTCCGGTTGGTATTTTGATCAAGCGTTATATGGAAGCGATGTATGGGCTAGAGGTGCCACATTACAGCATTTCGATTATTCGTGGCAAGGGCATCGATGAGAATGCGTTAAAATACATTTTGCAGCAGCATGGGACGGAGACACAGATTCAATTTGTCGATGGCTGGACGGGTAAAGGGGCGATTCGCCGCGTGCTGGTGCAGGCATGTCGGCAGTTTAATGAGCGCTATGGCGTACAGCTGAATGATGATCTGGCGGTACTTGCCGATCCAGGGCGTTGCTCGGATACGTATGGTACACGCGAGGATTTTCTAATTCCAAGCGCTTGCTTGAACTCAACCGTATCGGGCTTGATGAGCCGGACGGTGCTACGAGCTGACTTGATCGGGGAGCATGATTTTCACGGGTCGAAATTTTATCGTCACTGGCTGCATCAGGATCTGTCGAATGTGTTCGTGGATCGGATCCGTGCTTGCTTTGAACATATTCAGCAGGCGGCGATTCAGCGTGCTACTGAACTGCTGGAACAGCCAGAGCCGGGCGATTGGCAGGGGATGGAAGATATTCGCTCTATTCAGGAGCAATTTGGACTTAGCGATATTAATTTGATTAAGCCTGGTGTTGGGGAGACGACACGTGTACTGCTTCGCCGTGTACCGTGGAAAATATTGATCGATCGCGAGGACAATCCGCATTTACAGCATATTTTGCATCTGGCGCGTGAGCGTGGTGCGGATATTGAGATGAAGCCGGATATGACTTACGCTTGCTGTGGAATAATTAAACCGAGAGATGGTGACGGCTAATGCTGTTATATGCAAGTGATCTGGATCAAACGCTAATCTATTCGGAGCGTTCCCGTGGAATGGAGCTTGACCAGAATACGATGTTGCCTGCTGAGACGGTAGATGGGCGGATAACGTCCCATATTTCCAAATTGGCATTGGAGCGATTACAGCGGATTGCAGCTGGGATTCCATTTGTACCGGTCACAACACGGGTGCTGGAGCTGTACGATCGCATTCACCTGTTTCGCGATCAGGTCGTGCCTGCCTATGCGATCACGAGTAATGGCGCTCATATTTTGATCAATGGACAGATCGATCAGGAGTGGCATGCGTATATTATGGACGATGTGCGGAAGCTGGCTGCACCGGCAAGCGAAGCGATAGCGGTATTTCATACGATTGCACAGCCCGAATGGGTAGTGCGGGAAAGCTATTGGGAGGATACGTTCTTCTCGGTGCTCGTAAAGCGTGAAGAGATGCCTTATGAGCAGGTGATGGCGCTTGCGCCAGCGCTGGAACAATTGGGTTGGGGGCTGTCGATCCAGGGGCGTAAAGTGTATCTCGTTCCTTTTCCCGTCAGTAAAAATCGGGCGATTGCACATGTGAAGGGATTATGCGGTGCTACGCATGTGATCGCTTCCGGTGATTCGTTGCTTGATCTTGGCTTACTGCAAGCGGCCGATGAGGCGATTGCACCTGCACATGGTGAGCTATATCGCGCTTATGGAAATGGAACACTGACGGATATGTCGTTTGGCTTTACGGCACGGTCTGGCATTGTGGCAGCAGAGGATATTTTGCAATTTGTAGCGGATATTATGGACAGGGAAGGAAGCTATGCGAATGAGTACCGATAAAAAGATCCGAATCTGGTTTAACCGCAGTTTTGCGGTAGGCTATCATTATATGGAGGCAGTTCGTAACAATGAGGATGGTCTGGCTTTTGAAATTTACGGTTCTCATCGTGATCCAGAGCATGTGTCCTTGCTGTCCTGCGATTATACCGAAGTGGAGCCTGTCCTGACGGGAAGTGAGTACGCGGAGTTCTGTCTTGATTTTTGCCGTCGGCATGAGATTGAGGTGTTTTTTCCACGCTGGGGGATGCGTTATGTTGTGGCGGCAGCGGAACAATTTGCACAAATGGGTGTGAAGCTCGTTTGCTGTACAGATGCACAGTTGCTGGATGAGATCGAAGATAAAGGCAACTTCTTCCGGTCCGTAGCAGAGCAACAATTAATGGTTGTACCGGAATATGAGGTTGTACATACGGCGAAGCAATTCAAGGCTGCTTACGAACGCATCGAAGCGCTGGGCCTGGGTGTATGCTTCAAGCCGACACGGATGGAAGGCGGCGTAGGCTTTCGGATTATCCATAATGAAGTCGATCCGCTGGAAGAGCTATTTTCCACGGTGAGTGCGCGTGTGACATTTGAGCATGCGTATCGTACGCTATCCAGTGTAGAGACGTTCCCGGAACTAATGGTAATGGAGATGCTGGAAGGACCGGAATACAGCATCGATTGTCTGGCTTCTCCGGCAGGTGAACTGCTCGCTGCGATTCCAAGACGAAAAAATGGCGGCAGATCAAGGCTGCTTGAACATAATGAAGAATTGCTAGCGATTGCGGCGCGGGTAGCGAGCTTCTACCGAATTCCTTATAATTATAATCTACAGCTGATTTATCAGGGAGATACCCCGAAAGCACTTGAGATCAATCCACGCATGTCCGGCGGACTGCATATGTCCTGTCTATCAGGAATTAATTTCCCTTATCTGGCTGTGAAAATGGCACTTGGTTATTCGGTTCCGGTTCAGCAACCACAATATGGGCTATTAACGACATATGTAGAGCAACCGCTTGTGATGCGGCATCAGCCAACCGAGCAGCCGCAGCCGTAATGTGCTCCGCTAGCGAATATGTACTATCTTTTTTTACATATTGTTTGCGCGGATGACGCAACCGACGGACAGGCGTGTACGTAGCATAGTACATGAGACTTTTGCAGAGGCAGGTGTTTTTCAGATGAGTACAGGCAAAATTGTTGGCAAAACCGTGCTTGGTGGCGCGATCGGCTATCTTGCTGGTTGTCTGGTCGGCATATGGACGCCCGATGCCGTGACGCTGTTATTCCCGCTTGCTGGTTCGATTTATGGAGTCGTATGGGCAGGGCGTTCACAGCGCGATCCGGCTCTTCCACCCGCACCGACACAACCCCCTCTGTCCCAGCCGCAAGCGCGCCCAAATCAAGCGTCTGGCGCCAGTTCGTCCGGTCGTCATTCGTTGCAGGAGCAGTATGAACAGGCTGCTCGTCAACGGGCGGTGGAGCAACAACGCCATAGTGAGCAGGAAGCAGCGGCGCGATCCGCAAGTACAGCACGTGTACAGACATCCAATGCACAGCACGCTTCAACCGCAGCGGAGCATAAAGGCACTGTAGGGGTATTGCCTATTTTCCAACCGGTACTCGAATATCTCGGTGTACTGGAAGAAATGATTATTTCGGAAGGACAGAAGCATAATCTGGATAATGAGATTGTGGAGAAGTCCTGTGCATTATTTTTACGATTACAGCGTTTGATTCCGATTTTGTCGGAATTGAATAACGATGATATTAATCATACGATCAAGCGTCTCGTCATGAATGATCTAAACAGTGTGATCAATCCATTCCTACGACTGAGCGGTGAGGCGAAGACGAAAAATCGCCGCATTTTGCTGGATGGATTAAAGGACGTGAATAACCGTGTGACTCAGATTGTGAAAACGATCGAGCACAAGGATCTGATGGAACTTCAGTCCAGAGCCGAATTGCTGCATCATCGATATTCCTGAGTGAACAGAGACGAGTCATAGAATGACATCGATGTGAGGACGGTCGTCCACTACGTTGTATCAATCCAGGCTGCCTGTCAGCCCTAAAGGAGATGATCCCATGGCAACACCTGCGATTTCGTTAAAAAAAGAAGATGAGCAAAAAGTAACCCAGGAAGCAAGTGTCATTCTGCAACAGGTCTCCCGCGCGGATACGCTAAATTTGGATGGATTGATGGATGAAGTCGGTAAGCTGGGCATGCAAACGCAGGAGCGTGCAACCCAGACGCTACAAATGCTGGATCGCCCGGTGAATGATCTGATGTCCGGCAAGTCCAAGCAAGTATCGAATTTGATTTTGTCATTGCGTGATGAGTGTGAAGCGCTCCAGCAAAGTAAAAATGTAGGCTTGTTCGCTAAACTGCTGCGCAAATCTCCGATCAAAAACTATGTGTACAAATATCAGTCGGTCAGCAAAAATGTCGACGCGATCGTACAGGGTTTGCGTGACGGCAAAGACACACTGGAAGAAAACATGGTCAGCATGCGTACACTCAAGCGCAATTCGCTGGAGGAAATCTACAATTTGCAATATAAGATCGCGATGGGCAATGAGCTGAAAAAGCTATTTGAAGCCGAAATCCAGAAGCCGGAAAATGAGCATCGTAAAGTGTATTTGGAGCGTGGATTGCGCAAAGTGGTGACTCGCGTCCAATCGATGACTGAAAATATTATGCTGTTCAATCAGGCAATTGCTGCGACTGATATCGTCAATGATACGAATGATAAGCTGATCGACTCGGTTAACGACTCTGTATACAAAGCAGCGAACTTGATCAAAATCTCCGCCATGATCGCACTGGCGATTGAAGATCAGGAACGTGTGGCGAATGCAGTCGAAAGTGTAAATCAGACGATTGAAGATCAATTCCGTCAAAATGCACAAATGCTGAAAACGAACAGCGAGCGCTCGGCAGAGCTGCTGAAAAAGCCAACGATGTCACTGGAATCGGTCAATCAGGCGATTGCAGATCTGATGTCGGCACTCGATACATCGGAACGTTCCAATCGTGAAATTATTGCCAGCTGTCAGGATTATACGGTGAAACTGTCCACTATTAATGATCAGATGACACGTCGTCTGGGGCTGGAAAAAGCCGAGGCCAATACGCCTTCCCCCACGTCACGCGGCACTGAGCCGGCACGAGATCCCCTGGCAGACTTACTCCGTTAAGCATCGTCAGCGACATCGACATAAACATAGCGAGAGCTATCGTGCGACACCTGCTTCGGTCAGTGTAGAGGTGGAAGTTGAGGTCGAAGTCGAAGTGCAAATGTGCACAAATGCTGGAGTGAACATCGAAGTGGATGTTGAGACAGAAATTGAAACGGATATCGAAATCCATCCAAAAAGCCGCTATCTGCGATAACAGAAGCGGCTTTTTGGATTGGTCTAACAATCGTGTTAACGATTAATCGCGTCGTTCTTTGCCTTTGCAGGGGAACCATCGCCATTATAGGAGAAGTGAATCGCATAACCGTAGTTTGCATCTGGCTTGAAACTTTTCAGTTGATCCGCGGTAAAATAGCCGGATACGTAGCGGAATTCGGACTTTTCCAGTTGACCTTTGTACGTCCAGCCTGTATTCATCGCTACATCATAGCCGAGCTGTTGCATGCGCTTTAGTTCAGCCGCTGCTTGCGTACTATCGGGTTCGAGCGGTTTGCCGTTTTGAGTCAGATCGATCGCGACGAAGTATAGCGCATCTTTGTCATTAGCGTGCTGAGCGAGTGCTTGATTCACATCTTGCATGAGTATAATCTCGCCATTGTTGGTCATCGCATACGATTCACCGGCAGGTGCATCTTCGATTAACGGTAGGTCACTCGCAACTTGTGAGTGGTCTGCTGATGGCGCTGCTGCTGGTGTAAATCGGTTCAAATAATTCAGACCATCGTACAACATAATCGCAGCATCGGCGCGAGTTATATTTTGCTTCGGATTAAAGTTGCCGTTCGCATCCATACTTACGATTTTCAAAACGATCGCGAGCTGAACGGAACCGACATGGCTAATATCCATCGCAGATTGATCGTTAATATCGGGTGGAATGATGCGGAACACAGGCATTTTGCCAGTAAGCTGCATAGCGCTCATCACATAGTCGACATATTGCTCGCGAGTGATGGGCGCGTCTGGATTAACGGTGGCAGGGATATCAAGACCTGCTTGCGCGGCGGTAGTAAACGTATCGGCATACCATGCCGAAGGTTTTACCTTGCTAAACTGGGGAATGGTTGGCTGCTGCGCCTTATTCTCATCGCCTGCTAATGGGTCTGGAGCAGGAGATTGAACGGTATCCAGCTTGAACGCTTTGACCATCATATGCAGCGCCTGCGCTTGAGTTAACGATTTGCCAGGGGCAAAGTGGGTGTCGCTCATGCCGTTAATTACCTTTTGAGTGGCAAGTGATGTAATTTTGTCTTTGCCCGGTACACCGTTCAGGTCGTCAAAGCTAGCGGCAAAAGAGCTGGTAGCCATGCCGCCGGACAACAGGGAGATTGCCAGCGTTGAGATTGCCAGTTGTTGACCGAGCCTGCGGCGCCTTTTATTCGAGCCTGTTTCCTTGCTTTTTGCTGCGACCATCTGATTTCTACTTTTGTTGCTGTTCATCGTATATTCCTCCTTGAAAATAGGTTTATCCATCGATAAGAATGGAACGTTCTACCTTAAAAGACGACAATGCGTATAAATGGTTAGGTCATTTCGGATGAATTGTTGAAAATAAATCGATCGCTTTTTTATCATTGTCTACTCATTCATCGTACAGAATAGGTAAACGAACACGCTAAACGAACACATTAACCTACTAACGAACAATTTCTTTCAATGCTAGATGGCGAACAGTTTACTTCAAAGCCGGATTATGCGGATCGGTGAAAATCCCCTGTTCCGCCGGAATCGGTGAACCATCTCCATTTACAGCAAAATGAATCGAATAGCCATAATTCGGACTAGTAGCAAATTGCTCCAATTGCGCTGCGGTTAAATAACCAGCGACCAGGATACCGTTTACCTGCTGATTTTCTCCAGCGTAGGTCCAGTAACGTGAATAGCCGATAGTATAATCCAATTGTTGTAGTCGTTTGAGTTCAGCGCGCGTCTGCTCGCTATCCTGAGCCATAGGTGTGCGATTATGGAACAGATCAATAGCGACAAGGAACACTACCTGCTTACCTTGATTCGCTTGTAGCGCTTGTTTCACATCCGGACTGTACAGGACGGTGCCATTGGCAGGCATTTGCATCGCCGGTGACACATCGGCAGGCTGTTTCTGATTGGAAATATAGCTGTTCACGACCGGTTCGGAGGCGGTATACATCGCAGGCTGACTTGGCCAGGATGAGCTAAACATAAACAGACAGGCGGCTACAGCAACGACTGCCAGCGCAGAAGCGATACCTATACGCAACGAGCGACGTCGGCGTGGGCTACTCATTGCTCGTTCGCGCTCATCTGACGCTAGCGTTGAAGGGACAGGCTCCATTAGCTGTAACTGCTGCTCCAATCGCTCCAGCAGCACATCATCTACCTGACCGATCGCCTGAAATAATCGTTCTTCACGCGTGGGCGAAGTAGTCATAGCTCCATTCCCTCCTTGATCAGATAACTTTTCAGCTTGCCACGACTGCGGAAAAGGCTGGCTTTAATATTGTTTTCCTTCACATTAAATCGTTCTGCCATTTCGGACAGAGACATCCCATACCAGTATCGTGCCAAAAACAGATTACATTCACGCTCCGGCAAGCTGTGCATAAATTGATTGATCGTTCGGTTTAAATCCTGATCCAGTAGCGTCTGTTCTACATTCGTGCTGGCAGGAATGCATTCGGTCAATTCTTCCATCAAGGACGGCATATCGCCACCACGCTTTTTAGCTTTTTTGGCTTTGTATTTATCCAGTGATAAATTACGTGTAATGCGTCCGACAAAAAAGGATAGCTTGTTCGGTCGCTGCGGTGGAATCGTATTCCATGTACGTAACCATGTATCATTAACACATTCCTCCGCATCTTCTGTGTCATGCAAAATATTGTACGAAATCGAGTAGCAGTAGCGCTCATACCGTGCAGCCGATTCCGCAATAGCCGATTCGCGCCGATCCCAGTATAGCTGCACAATGTCTTCATCGTTTAGCATGATATCCCTCTCTTGATTCATAGTCTCTCTATATACACAGACGATAACGAGCGGCAAAGGTTATCGTAAAATAGAAATTCCTCTGTATTGCAGCAGTGAGCTATCACTAATTATTACGCTAATTATGACCTGAGGAACATTTTTGTAAGGGCTTTCTTTTGCAAAATATTTACTTTACCATTAGGAGGGAAGGCGACACAATAGGTGGGTAACTCAGGTAACTCAGGTAACTCAGGTAACTCAGGTAACTCAGGTAACTCAGGTAACTCAGGTAACTCAGGTAACTCAGGTAACTCAGGTAACTCAGGTAACTCAGGTAACTCAGGCTAATCGGGTAACTCAAGTTACCCAGTTGTTCATACTACTCATCATACTTCAGCCTGAGTCGATAGGATTCCCGATTCATTACTACTACAAGCTGGTTACAGCCTATTTTCACCCATACATGATCACGATTGTCTACATACAAAGGAGCGAATAATCGATGGCAAAAACAACACCTTATCCGTTTCAAGATCATACGCTGGAATTGGATCATCGTGTAACGGATCTCGTTTCCCGCTTGACCGAAGAAGAAAAGATTGAATCAATGTTACAGTATCAGCCCGCAGTAGAGCGACTTGGCGTGCAGGCGTACAAGCATGGAACCGAAGCGGCACATGGCATTGCCTGGCTGGGCGAGGCCACGTATTTCCCACAGCCTGTCGGTCTTGCCTGTACATGGGATGCAGAGCTAATGCAGCGCATCGGAACAGTAATTTCCGATGAAGCGCGCGTAATGTACAAGCGGAATCCCGAGGTTCATGGCTTGACATTGTGGGCACCAACAGTAGATATGGAGCGTGATCCACGCTGGGGACGTAATGAAGAAGCCTATGGAGAAGACCCGTATTTGACGGGCGAATTGGCAAGCAAGCTGGTACAGGGAATTCAGGGAGATCATCCGGTATATTTAAAAGCCGTGGCGACGCTCAAGCATTTTCTCGGTAATAACAATGAGGTCGATCGTGGTGCAGGCTCATCCAGCATTGATCCGCGCAATATGCGGGAATATTATTTAAAGGCGTTTGAGCGACCATTTGTACAGGGCCAAGCGAAGTCGATGATGACAGCTTACAATTCGATCAACGGTATCCCTGCGCTGATGCATCCGCTTGTGCACGAAGTCGTTAAAGAGGAATGGAATATGGATGGCTTTATCGTCAGTGATGCCGGTGATGTGATGGGCATTATGCGTGATCATGGCTATTATGATTCCCATACGCCAGGTGTAGCGGCATCGATCAAAGCAGGCATTGATAGCATTACCGATGATCCAGATCTGTCCAAAGCTGCACTGCGTGAAGCATTAGAGCAAGGATTGCTGGATTGGAACGATATCGATACCGCGCTGCACAACACATTTCGCGTGCGATTTATGCTTGGCGAATTTGATCCGGATGAACTGAATCCATATGCTACGATTGGCGAAGAATCGATGATGACCGAGCAGGCGAAAGCGACTGCTGCCGAGGCTACCCGCAAATCGGTAGTGCTGCTCAAAAACGATAACTTTACCTTACCGCTATCCGACAAAGCTACTAGCAGCGTAGCACTTATCGGCGAATTAGGTGGTACGGTCTATCGAGACTGGTATTCCGGTACGCTCCCTTATGCGGTTACCGCTGTAGAAGCGATTCGAAGTAAAGTAGCTGGGAACGTTCATTATGCAGATGGCAATGATCGCATTAGGCTACGCGCAGCGAATGGCGAGCTGTTGTCTGTTCGTGCTGACGGTAGCATAGGAACACAGACGGCGGAATATGATGCGGCAAATGCGAATATGACAGTGGATAGCCAACCACCATCCGAACGCTTTATTTTATCGGACTGGGGCTATGATAGCTATTGCTTGCGCTGTGAAGCAACGGGAATGTATGTCGCAGCAGATGATGAGCAGCAACGGATCGCTACAGCGACCGATGAAGTGTATGGCTGGTTTGCCAAAGAAGTGCTGCGATTGATAGAGCAACCAGATGGTCATATCGGCATTCGTACATGGAATGGTCGTGAACTATACTGGGATCAGACAGACGGCACGATACGGATTGCCGAAGGCGAGCATCGATATCCGCCAGTGCAAGCAGACTGGCAAATTCCGGCTGCCACGCGCGCCGCTGTGAACAAAACGCAAGGAAATGTGTCTGTAGAAGATGTTGCTCCTTCATCCATCATCCCCAGCACTGCTGCGACAGCATCCGAACGTGCAGCGGAAACTTTCCATTTCAAAAAAGAAGTGCTGGAAGATGGTGTACAACATGCTATCCAATTAGCTCGGGATGCTGAAACCGCGATTGTGTTCGTCGGCAATCATCCGCTCATCAACGGAAAAGAAGAAGTCGATCGCCCAGGATTGGAACTGGCAGCTTCACAGCTTCGGCTTGTGCAAGAAGTGTATGCCGTGAACCCGAATACAGTAGTTGTCGTGGTCGGAAGCTATCCATTTACGATGGATTGGATACAGGAACATATTCCAGCGATTGTGTATATAACCCATGCTGGACCGGAACTGGGCAATGCAATTGCAGATGTGCTGTATGGCGATTATGCACCGGCAGGCAGACTCAATATGACGTGGTACCGTTCCGTCGAGCAACTCGGCAATCTACTGGATTACGATATGATCCGTTCTGGCCGGACGTATCAGTATTTTACAGGGGATGTGTTGTACCCATTTGGTCACGGATTGACCTATTCACCGATGAACTATAGCGAGCTGGAGCTATCAGCGGACACTTTAGAAACCGAAGACCTGCTCACCATCCATGTCACCATTCAAAATGAAGGCGGACTGGATAGCGATGAAGTCGTACAGCTGTACACTCGTAATGAACAATCACGGGTCAAACAGCCGCTCCAAACGTTACGCGCATTCCAGCGTGTTCATATCAAAGCAGGCGAATCTGTGCAAATCCAGCTCCAACTGCCTATCCAGGAACTTGCTTTCTGGGATGTCACCCGTCATCAATATGTAGTCGAAACAGGAACGTACCGCATGCTCGTAGGAAGCTCTTCCAGCGATATTCGTCTGGAAGCGAATATCCAGATTAATGGCGAAATCATTCCTCCACGCGACCCATATCAGACGATCCGTGCAGAGAATTACGATAACTACACAGCCATTCAGCTCGTAGAAGCTGGCGATGGCAGCGCAGCGACAGAAGCAATCGATGAACAGGCATGGCTGCTATATGACGATATGAATTTTACCGCTGGTGCGTCCAGCATAACGGCACGCATCGGCAGCGGGGCTGAATCCGCTGGGGTTCGAGTTTATGTAGGAAAGACCGATTCCGAGCCAGTCGCTATTTTGTCTGCTTCGATTAAAGGTGAACATACTCGTTCGACAAGTGCAACAGATACAACTCACGTAGCCGATGCAGCTTACGTAACCTATACAACAGCTACTGTGAACTGGCACGAAGTAACCGCTGATTTACATCATTTAAGCGGCTTACAATCTATTTATCTGGTACCGAGCAAAGGAACGCGTATTAGCGAATTTAGATTCCATTCGGCTAAGTCATAATCGTGCCTTTGACGTGTGATTGCCAGATTAGATTGTATATCTTTATAGAATAATATTTGCAAGTTTATAAGGCGCAGAATACACTTTTAAAGGATTGAGGATTGAGGATTGAGGATTGAGGATTGAGGATTGAGGATTGAGGATTGAGGATTGAGGATTGAGGATTGAGGATTGAGGATTGAGGATTGAGGATTGAGTGCTAAAGAACCTAACTACAAGGGATTGAAGCATTTGATCTTTGTATTTATGGTTTACCTGTAAACGAATGTACGAGTACATTTGTAGCGAAATAGAACAAACTGTCTACGAGCATTTGAACTTGAAGCACGGTGATGCAAATAACACAGAACGGAGTCTGTCCCCTTATTCTTTTACGGAGCAGTTATTGCCGCTAACATCAACGTCCACTCACTACATCCAATAATCATCAACACAGCGACTATTTCCACTTACTATACATGTCACATCCCTACAATACCGCACAAAATACCGTACCAAAATAACAACCAAAAAAGATCGTATACGCCACCAACAATAAGGTGACTATACGATCTTTTTGCTATACGGTGCTCCAATTGCTTGTTTACCATCACTAACTAGACAATGTTATCATCCAATGAAACCACCACATCGCTAACTCCATCTACATCGCTAACTCCATCTACAAATACAAAGCAAACAAAAAGACGCTTCATCCGAAGCGTCCCATAATATATTCCTGCGTAGAATTTTTCTCTGGATTGGTGAAAATCTGATCGGTCTCGCCATGCTCAACGAGCGTACCGAGATAGAAGTAGGCGGTGTAATCCGATACCCGCGCTGCCTGCTGCATATTGTGCGTAACGATAACGATACGCAAATCCTTTTTCAGTTCGGTGATCAGTTCCTCAATTTTACCAGTAGATACCGGATCAAGTGCGGAAGCAGGCTCATCCAGCAGCAAAATCTGTGGATTAACCGATAGTGCACGTGCGATACAGAGACGTTGTTGCTGTCCGCCGGACAATGCTAACGCGGAGTCCTTTAAACGATCTTTAACTTCATCCCACAATGCCGCACGACGGAGACTCGTTTCCACAATCTCGTCCAGTTGCTTACGGTTTTTGATGCCGTAATAGCGTGGGCCAAAGGCGATATTTTCATAGATCGATTTGTAAAAAGGGTTCGGACGCTGCCATACCATGCCGATCCGTTGACGCAACTTGATCACGTCGGTATGCGGCGCAGTCAGATCGATGCCGTCCATCCAGATATGTCCGGTTGAACGAGAACCAGCAATCTCATCGTTCATGCGATTGAGTGAACGCAGGAAAGTCGATTTACCGCAACCGGATGGCCCGATTAATGCCGTAACACTTGCTGCTGGGAAACCCATGCTAATATTTTTAATGGCTTGAAACTCACCATAATAGATACTTAAATCTTCGGTACTGAAAGGCATTGGCATTACCATAATTGAATGTTCCTCCTTGAGTGGTTGCACAGCCTGTACAATCCGTCATGATGATATTGGATCGTACAGGCTACGGCGTCGTATCGGATCAGTTCATCCGTTTGGATGCAGTCATATAGCGATACAGTGTACGTCCACCCCAGCGTGCAAACAGGTTGAACAGCAGTACCATGATGACCAGTACAGCGGAAGCACCAGCAGCAATTTGTATCGCATCCGGTGCCAGACCTTCACTGTTTACTTTCCAGATGTGAGTCGCCAGTGTTTCAGCAGGACGCAGCGGATTTAGCGGCGAACGCGGATGCAGTGGATTCCAATCTGAGAAATTCAGTGGTGGTGTGGTCATACCGGAGGTGAACAGCAATGCTGCCGCTTCCCCGAATACACGACCAGCCGCCAGAATCGTACCGGTAACGAGTGATGGAATCGCTACAGGCAGCATGATCGATGTGATGATCTTCCATTTGGACAAACCGAGTGCCAAGCCTGCTTCTTTTTGTTCACGTGGAACACCGGAAAATGCTTGTTCCGTAATCCGAACCATGAGCGGCAGGTTGAAAATCGTCAACGCCAGCGCACCTGCAAGCAGGGAGAAGCCCATTTCAAATGTGTTAACAAATACGAGCAAGCCGAACAGACCGATAACGATCGATGGGAAGGAAGACAATACTTCTACCACGAGTCGAATAAAGCTAGTAATTTTACCAGGCTTTGCGTACTCCGACATATAGATACCGCCGCCCAATCCGAGCGGAATCGTAATAATCATCGTGAGTACAAGCAGGTAGAGCGAGTTAAACAGCGGAGGCCCGATACCGCCGCCTTCACGAATCGTTTGTGGGTTGGAAGTGAGGAAGTGCCAGCTAATATGTCCAAGTCCACGGAACATAATAAATCCGATTAAACCAAGCAAAATAGCGACGATCGACAGAGCAAACACGATAATGACAACCGTAGCGACTTTATCAGCGGTTTTGGCCCGTTTGCGTGCTTTACTACGTAATATCTGAGTTTGGGTTGTCATATCCGGTTTCTCCTTTCAAGCAGACGAATGATCATGATGAAGACGAAAGTCATCAGCATCAGTACCAGCGCCATACTCCACAATGCGTTATTTTGAATGGAACCCATCGCTGTGTTACCCATGCCGAGTGTAATAATACTTGTTAGTGTAGACGCAGATTCCAGCAAGGAAGTTGGAATAAATGGAGCATTACCAATAACCATCTGTACCGCCAGTGCTTCACCGAAAGCACGTGCCATACCGAGTACGATACCTGTTAACAGTGCAGGCAGAACAGTTGGCAGTACGACACGATAGATCGTTTGCCAGCGTGTAGCACCTAGTGCATAGGAAGCTTCACGTTGACCGCGCTGCAAGTTTGCCAGTGCGTCAGCCGCTACGCTTGTAATGGTCGGCAAGATCATGATCGACAGTACAAGCGCACCGGCGCCAACACCGATACCCTGGCCGCCTACATGGTCACGCAGAAACGGAACGATCAGCGTCAAGCCGATAAAGCCGTATACAACGGATGGGATACCGGACAGCAGCTCAATCGCCGGTTGCAGGATACGTTTACCGAATGTGGGCACGATTTCGGTCATGAACAATGCAGCTGCAATACTGAGTGGACTTGCAATCGCGGCTGCCAGCAATGTCACGAGAAATGAACCCGCAATGGCTGGCAACGCGCCAAATGCTGGCGGCGATGCATCCGGCGCCCAGCGTGTGCCGAAGAAGAAGTCTGCAAAACTCACACCATTCACGGCAAACGTAGCTACACCTTTCGATGTAACAAAGTACACGATCGATACGATGGTCGCAATCAGAAAGACGACACAGATCGAAGTATAAATACGACCGATCCAATCCTCAATCCGATGTTTTTCGAGCGGCAGTCTGCGACGCTGCGCTTCTCGTGGAGTAACCTTGGAATGCTCCATAAATAAAAAACCTCTTTTCTACAAAGCGTTTAAAATCCGTTGTCTTGCCATTGCATAGTCTATATCTATATGTGTAGGAACAGGGAGAATAGACCTCTTGCACAGGAGGTATGTGGTGCTAACGTGAAAAGAGAGGCGGATCATCCGCCTCTTTTCGCTGCGGTTCACCGACAGCTGGATCTTTTCACTCGTTCTATTTGAAAGTAAGGCTTATTTTTTAGTTACTTTACCTTCTGCATCACGTTGTACTTGCATGCCAGAGATTGGAATGTAGCCCAGTTGTGTTACATCGCTCTTTTGAACGTCATCGCTCAGCATGTAGTCGAGGAATGCTTTTGTAGAAGCATCTGGCTCGCCTTTCGTGTACATGTGCTCGTAAGCCCAAACTGGATATTTACCAGCTTCAACGTTTTCTACCGTTGGCTCTACGCCGTCATAGCTCAGTTCAGCTACGCTGTCATCCAGGTAAGACAGTGCCAGGTAACCGATAGCGCCAGGTGTTTCAGCGATCAGCTTTTTAACTGTACCGGAGGAATCCTGTTGGATCGAACCCGCTGGATCTTCTGTTTTTTGACCCAGTGCGTATTTTTCAAATGTTGCACGAGTACCGGAGCTGCTTGGACGGTTGATGATCACGATCTTCTGGTCAGCGCCACCAACATCTTTCCAGTTCGTTACTTTACCAGTGAAGATATCAACGAGTTGTTGTTTAGTCAGACCTTTTACGTTAGCATCTTTGTTAGCAACTGCTGCCATAGCAACAACCGCTACTTGATGGTCAACCAGTTCAGCTGCTTTGTCAGCATCCAGCTTTTCAGCTGCGAACACGTCGGAGTTACCGATTGTTGCTTGACCTTCAGATACTTGAGTCAGACCAGTACCACTACCGCCACCCTGTACTTGTACAGAGATGTTTGCATATTTGGAGTCTGCCATGAATTTCTGTGCGACTTGGTCAACCAGTGGTTGCAGTGCAGTGGAACCTACAGCGAGAATCGAACCGCTATCTGTGCTGGTTGAAGCTGTTTCTCCAGTGCTACCTGTGCCGGATGATGCACCTGTAGTTGTTGAGCCGCTGTTTCCAGATCCGCAGGCAGCAAGTACCAGAATCATAGTCAGCGTGAAAAGCATAATTGGCAGTTTCTTAAACATTTGTAAAGTCTCCTCCCCCTAATTAAAGGCGCCATACTTGTATGTTTTTGTTGATCACAAAACATATTTTAGGAGTTCAGTGTTAGCTTTAAGTCGTAGTTTTGTAAACTCTGTATTAAAATTTTGCGAAAATGTATGCGAAATGTAAGACGGAAATGGTGTTTCTTCTTTATAAAAAATGATCATTGCCGGAAAAGGCATGACAGGATACGATACCCCAAACAGGCTGAGGTGAGTTCAGTGAGAAAAGGAATTCGCTTACGTTTACAAACGACGATCACATTGCTCGTCTGTCTTGTTGTCGCACTTGTACTGCTTTGTGTGTATGTGATGTACAGCATTGAGGTGTCCGAACAGACACGTAAAGGGCTAGAGCAACGCGCGGTTGCGATTGCGCGTACAGCGGCGTACACACCACTTGTGTATGAGGCGCTGGATGGAAAGGTGGAGCCAAAGGAAGTACAGACGTATGCAGAGCATGTGCGGCGTATCAATGGTGTTGAATTTGTTGTAGTGATGAATATGCAAGGTATTCGGCTATCCCACCCGGACCCGGCGCAGATCGGCAAACATTTTCGCGGTGGAGATGAAGTGTCGGCACTGCATGGACAGGAAACGATATCGATCGCCGATGGCTCGCTGGGACGATCGATACGAGCGTTCGAGCCGATTTTCAATGCGAATGGCAAGCAAGTTGGCGCGGTAGCGGTAGGGGTATCGATCGGTACGCTGATGACGGCGATCAGTGACAACAAGTGGATATTGTACTGGGGGATTGCCCTGGGTGCCCTGCTGGGTACAATTGGAGCTGTGTTGCTTGCCCGTCAGTTCAAGCGCCTGATGTTCGGACTGGAGCCGCGACAAATTGCACGTTTGCTGGAGGAGCGCAGTGCGATGCTGCAATCGGCAAAAGAGGGCATTTTATCGGTTGATTCACGGTTTCAGATTACGCTTGCCAATGCTGAAGCCAGTCGATTGATCGGAGCGGCTGGTGATAGCGAAGCGGATGAACGGCGCTTTCGTGAATTTTTGCGTTCTTTACAGATGGAACGAGCACTGGCAGGTGAGCCGCTTAAGGATGTGGAGGTTGCTGCTAACGGGCATATGTTGCTTGTAAATGTGGAGCCGATTCAGGTGAACGGACAAACCGAAGGCGCGATTGCGACGTTTCGCGATATGACCGAGATTAGCAGGCTGATGGAGCGTTTATCCGGGATTTCGATGTATGCAGACACGTTGCGTGCGCAGACGCATGAATTTATGAATAAACTCCATATTATGATGGGATTACTGCATATGAAGCAGTATGATCGATTGGAGACGTATATACGCAGTATAGTGCCAAGCCTGCAAATGGAGGCAGGTACAGTACGAGAGCAGATCAAAGACCCTATAGTGGCAGGCTTTCTGATCGGCAAGCTTAGCCGTGCGCGTGAACTGCATGTACGTATGATACTGAAGGAAGATGCGTTACTGCCGGAAGCAGCTGATCCGCAGGTGGCATACGAATTAGTGACCATCGTCGGCAATCTGCTGGAAAATGCGATGGAGGCATCGCGTCAATCGATAGAACCTGTGATTGAACTGGGTTTTGATTATAATGACGAAGAGCTAGCCATAACGGTAAACGATAACGGTATCGGTATACCGGATGAGCTAGTCGAGCGCATGTATGAACAGGGTTTCTCCACTAAAGGACATGATCGTGGTGTTGGATTGTATCTTGTACGTCGAAGCATCGCCAAGCTCGGCGGCGATATTCGTGTCATAAGCTATGAAAACAGCGGTACAATCTTTGAATTAACGATTCCTTATTCTATCAAGCGTGGTGATTAAATGATTAACGTACTGATCGTAGAAGATGATCCGATGGTGGCAGAGATGAACAAGTTTTATTTGAGTCAGGTGGACGGTTTTCATTGTGTAGGCTGGGCAGGATCAACGGTACAGGCATTGGAGCGATTACAGCAAACGAATCACGGTATTGATCTGGTGATGCTTGATATTTATATGAAAGAACATAACGGCTTAGAGCTGCTCGCTGACATTCGGCATGCCAATATAGAGGTGGATGTGATGATTATCTCCGCAGCAAGCGATAAAACGAGCATTCGTTATGCCCTGCAAAATGGTGCAGTCGATTATCTGATTAAGCCGTTCGAATTTGAACGGTTTCGAGCCGCATTAGCTGCCTATCGCGAGCGGCATTCCCTGTTGTATAACAGCAATCATTTCGCCCAGGCTCAGCTTGATCTACTCACTCAGCCTACCCATGCCTCTGAAAAAACAGACCTAGGCAAAGGGCTTACACGCGTCACGCTCAAACTGATCTGGGAGACGATCAACGTGCATCCAGGCTCTGTATTTTCCAGCGAAGAAATCGCCGGACAAACTGGACTATCCCGTGTATCCGTGGGCAAATACCTGACAGCCATGCAGGAGCTGGGCATACTTGAACTGGAAACGACCTACGGCATGATCGGCCGCCCTGTCAAACGCTATCGCACTACATCCGGCGCAGATGCGATTATCGGCAAATATATTTGAGCTAAGTAAAGAGTACAGACATTGACTACATGGTTTAAAGTATAAGTGTGATTATGATAAATGCTAGGAAACTGCTTCATAAAGCTTCTATAAGTACTTCTCGATTTCATGCTTATATAAGCTTAATTCATTTCCATAAAATAAGAACATTTAGGAGGAAAGGTGCGATTAACAACTTTCTAAAGTTAATGCTATACAGATCAATTTATCATTGTTATGTCTATACGTATACAAAAGTGAATCGGCTGCACTAAAAACAAAAGCGTTCATTCAAAATTAGGTGGTGGAAAATGGGGAATAAAAGAAATACTGTTTCAGGAAATAAAAATATAGAAAGATTAAGACAATTGGAAGCTCAACAAGAGTGTCTTTTTAAGAATATTAAACATGTATGTTCAGGTAACCAAAAAAATAAATTAACAATTGGAAGTCATATAATATCAGAGAATGACTATCTTTCTAGAATTGCTTCAGTGGATAATAAAGTGCTTATGTATAATATAGGCCATGAATCGTATTGTGAAAAAAAGAAACGAGGACGATGGGAAGAATTATTAACTCTAGTTCACACAAAGAATGAAGCAAATACTAGAAATGTGCTGTGTGGAAAGCATGATGCGTCTCTATTTGACAAAATAGAAAATGGTAATAGATATGATGAACACGCGGAAAACTTCAAACAACAAAATTTTCAGTTTGCTTTGAGGGCATTTATTTTTGATTATATGCATGAGAAACGCGTGAATGATGAAGGAATAGTAACAAATCATAGTAAAGGTCCTAACTTTCGCGCCAATTTTAGTTTACCATATGGTCAGAAATATTTTAAAAAATTTCAGGTAGCTTACTCTATTGATGATTGGGATTGTATCGAGACTAAAGTAATAACAATTGATAAAGAAGTGAATTTTATTTCATGTTTTTCTTTTTTTCCATTTAACTACCTTAAATTTAGATATAGTGGTCACGTTAATGATAAATTATTTGTGAATATTTTCCCTGAAAAGAATCAAACAAAGGTTGTTATTTCTTATTTCAAAGATGAATCAGTACACTGTAAACGATTAAGTGATCTATTATATAAGTTATTTTTGAAGAAAAAAAGCAAAAAACTTGAGGGGTTTCTTACGAAATGCGTATTGTTATATGATTTAAAAGTCACATATAATCCAGATTACATTAACAGATTATTTAAAGATGAGTCTAGAAAAATACAATTTTTGAAATTTTCTCTTTATATTAGAGGAGTGAGAAGGACTTCAGATATCTACAGAAACTTTTTTAGAATTTTTGTGTTTGAAAAATTAAAATTCAATCTTTTTGATGATTATTAAATTCATTTACAAGTAAATAAAACTTCCTCGTATATGATATGAAGAGTAACTGAATATCTACTACTAAACAAAACCAAAAGATCAGATTGGATCACATAGACTTGCCCCAAAACTGATCTTTTCCTCTGTCCAATGCTACTCTCTATAATGACAAAATTTTGTTGATGCTTACATAAAATCCACAGAATATACTTTGGTGTTATTTGTATACAATATATTTCATTTTATTTTTTATTATGTCGAAGGATTGAATTTCCACAACACTCGAACAACAAAATTAAACATTTTTTATTGAATTTAAAATACAAATGATAAGTTCAGCTTAAAGTCATCATAGCAAAGGAATACGGCCTCATTGTTTCAATTCTACACTACTGTATCAAGCAATCGAGGGAAAGATTGTTTTGTTAAAAGAAAACTGGCATCTATGGATGGAAAACGACATTTTAAAGTAAGTAGCGCTGATTATGGGATGAAAGTGTATGTCATGCAGAACAACTATGATAAATACTCAGTATTAACTATGTATAACATTCTTAAAATCGTTAAAAGTATCTTCTATACATTCAGTGCAAGAAAATGATAGTGAGAGTCTTTGTTTACTACTAATCCAAAAGATTCTTGTGGCTTTACTCCTATATTTGAAAAAGCTCTCTGTATAAATCCTAAATTTAAAACTACACCTAAAAAATACATGAAAATACCAAATTATGAATATGAAACTATAAAGAGCGCTCACAGCTACCATGCAAGGCGTTGTTCCTTTTTCTATGATTATAATTATACTTTCAATAAATCCCAGTCATATTCTCATTTGAAACCTGTGGCTCACTTTAAAAAGTTTAAAAAAGATATCGATACTTAGAAAAATATTAAAGCGCTTTCAAAAAGTTTACTATAAATCTGTACAGAGCAAGCATCGAGCGATAGACAGAACGCTTGCCTGATAAAGGAGGTAAACAAAAGATGGAAAAGTCAATTCAGCATCCGATTCATACGCATGCGGAAGAACGACATCTTTCGGCTAACGAAGGCAAGTTCAAGCTTCCTGCCTGGCTCAAGCAGCTTGGACATATTAAGATCGGAGCGATTCCGCTACCTTTATATGTGCTGATGGCAATAATCGTTTTTGCGGCGGCTGCGCTAGGTCATCTGCCTAACGATATGATCGGCGGTCTTGCTACCATTATGGTCATGGGCGTGCTGCTGAGTGAGCTTGGATTTAAGCTCCCTCTGCTCAAACATATCGGTGGACCCGCGATTCTGTCGCTCATGGTCCCTTCGTTCCTCGTCTTCTGGCATGTGCTGAATCCACCGGTCATCGACTCGGTGCATACGCTGATGAAAACATCCAACTTTTTGTACTTGTATATATCGTGTCTGGTGGCAGGTAGTATTACCGGCATGAACCGCAAAACATTGATCCACGGCTTTATTCGCATTTTTATCCCGATGATTGCCGGGACACTGGCGGCAGTCGCTGCTGGTCTGGCTGTAGCGATCATGTTTGGTTACAGTGCTTACCATGCCTTTTTCTATATTATCGTCCCAATTATTGCGGGCGGTGTGGGCGAGGGCATTTTGCCGCTATCGATTGCATTTTCACAAATTCTCGGCGGTGAGTCGGCAAGCTATGTCGCTCAAATGATACCAGCGGCAGTGATCGGGAACGTGTTTGCGATTATTGGTGCCGGTGTACTCAAGAAAATGGCAGATAAAAATAGTGCGATTACCGGCAACGGCGTACTCGTCCGAGAGAAATACGGCCAAACGATGAGCGGCAGTGTGTACGACGGATTAAAGCCCGATTTTGCGCTGATGGGGGCAGGCTTGCTGTTTGCCTGTGGCTTATTCATTACCGGGCATTTGCTGTCACCATTTGTAGGCATTCCGGGACCGATTTTGATGATTTTCGGTGCAGCAATTCTCAAAGTAACGAATCTACTGCCAAAATCGATCGAGCAGGGCGCATACCAGCTCTACAAATTCGTCTCCGGTACGCTGACCTGGCCGATTATGGTGGGGTTGGGCATTTTGTACATTCCACTCGGTGATGTAGCAGCGATCCTATCCATTCCGTACATTCTCGTATGTGCTTCCGTCATTATGGCGATGATCGTTAGCGGCTATGTAGTGGGTAAATGGGTACGCATGTATCCGGTCGAAGCTGCGATTGTAACAGGCTGTCGTGGTGGTCTCGGTGGAACGGGCGATGTAGCGATTTTATCAGCTTCCGGTCGAATGGAACTGATGCCATTTGCACAAATTTCCACTCGGATTGGCGGCGCATTAACGGTCGTGATTGCGACCTTGCTGTTATCGATGTGGGGAGGCTGATCCGTTCTTGAAAGGAATCTGTATGACCTATTTTTTGCAATACAAGGAAACGGGTATCCACTTACATTCGGACTTGAATTCGTGATGAGATCGAAACCGAGAACAGTTATATCTACTGAAATAGAAATATAAACTATAGAGATAGACATCGTACTGTCGCTCCGTCAGAGCGAACAACCTATTCATTTGTGGAGGGAATCATCATGAGAATTCTCGGAGATATCATTGAACTGCATCAAGGCGGCAAAATCGAAACGATGCTCAAGCACCCGATCGTCAACAAAGAAGATCTTGCTAAAGTGTATACACCCGGTGTGGCGCAGGTGTGTGAGGAGATTGCACGTAATCAGAGCAAGGCATACGAGCTAACGACGAAAAAAAACACCGTTGCCGTTGTTTCGGATGGGACAGCTGTGCTGGGACTTGGCGATATCGGCCCTCATGCGGCGATGCCTGTGATGGAGGGCAAAGCAGCGTTGTTCAAGCAGTTTGCTGGTGTGGATGCGGTGCCTGTATGTCTGGACACAAAAGATACCGAAGAGATTATTCGGATTGTGAAAGCGATCGCACCTACATTTGGCGGTATTAATTTAGAGGACATTGCCTCTCCACGCTGCTTTGAAATTGAAGCTCGCCTGCGCGCAGAGCTGGATATCCCAATCTTTCATGATGATCAGCATGGGACAGCGATTGTGTCGCTCGCTGGTGTGTTGAATGCGCTCAAAGTATGCGGCAAAACGCTAGCACAATCGAGAATTATCGTTAACGGTCTCGGTGCAGCCGGATTATCTGTAGCGAAAATGCTGCTCAAAGCGGGCGCTATTGAGCTAATCGGTGTAGATCGTCATGGAGCGATTAGCCGCGATATGGAATACGATAATCCGCATTGGAATGAGCTTGCCGCTATGTCTAATCCGCATGGTGAAAGAGGTGCATTATCTGAAGTGATCCGAGGTGCAGATGTGTTTATCGGCGTATCTGCCGGAAATATTCTGAGCCTGAGCGATGTGCAAAGTATGGCGGATGACCGTATCGTATTTGCGATGGCAAATCCGGTGCCAGAGATCGATCCGGTCATCGCAGCTCCTTTTGTACGTGTATTAGCGACAGGGCGCTCGGACTTTCCGAATCAGATTAACAATGTGCTGTGTTTTCCTGGTATTTTCCGTGGGGCACTGGACTGTGGGGCGACCGATATTAACGAAGATATGAAACTGGCGGCAGCACAGGCGATTTCATCGGTGATTGATCCGGCTGATTTGAATGAGCACTATATTATTCCCGATGTGTTTGATGTGCGGGTGGTAGAGCGTATTCGGCTGGCGGTGATGGAGGCGGCCTATCGTAGTGGGGTGGCGCGGTATGAGCCGCTAGTTGTGAGTGATGTGCATTGATCGTGGTTAGCTAATTTTGCGGATGGGAGGCATACTACTTCCGGCACAGAATAAGGCATGGCCTAGGTTGGATCAGAGATCAGGTAGAGCGGCGGGAATCTTTTGGATGAGGAAAGGATGAAGATTTTTGCTCCTACAAGGCTGTAAGATATTTTGCTTTGCCAAATTCATTTTCATTGAAATCTATGTTAGCAAGTCGCTAACACGGTAAGTCTTCCTTACTCCCTGTTTTCTTACCTGAGTTCTTTGCGTTTGCATCAAAACATCAAGCACCATAAATAAAGACTTGCACGTAAGCAGTAACTTGTTCCTTTTAAAGCAAGACGGATAAACTGCATATTTGAAGATAAGTAGATAAAAAAGTAACCGCTCTTTCAGCAGTAGTTCTATGCTGAGAAGGCGGCTACTTTTTTATAATATTCGGTACTTCATATAGGCAACTTCTATACAGCACCTTAGCTGGATATCTTATTATAACGAGTGAGATTGCGTCTGGAATATCGTGCACCATTGTATATACATATATAGTGGGATTTCCCGTTATAAACAAAATAACCGATGCCTGTGCGTGCATAAAATGCGGTATTATGGATCATCTATTATTTACTTAACGTGCCCACATTAATAATGCTTGGTGCCTGTTCTGGACGAGAGTGCATAATATCAGGAGCTGGTTTGAGAATAGGTGCCTGACCGTATGCTTTTGGCTGTTGTACATATTCAAATGTACCGGTACCATCCATCGATGGGCCGCTTGCCCAGCGTCCGGCTGCGCTCTCTTCACCTTGCGAGAAGTTCATAAACTGGTGCGCGACTTCGCGTTTTTCCAGTTCAAGCGGGAAAGAAGCTGGTGTGATGGTGCCCTGCTTCGCTTCAATCTCGGAAATGGCTGCCAGCCACTGATTCTGGTGCATCGTGTCGCGTGCGATCATAAACGATAACAGATCACGCACGCCGGGGTCAGTCGTTTGCTCATACAGACGAATCACTTGCAGACGTCCTTGTGATTCGGCATTCAGGTTAGCACGGAAATCGGACAGCAGATCGCCGCTCGCTACGATGTAGCGCGAGTTCCACGGATAACCAACGCTATCGGATGGAAGGGCGCCCAGACTGGATACGATCGCATGCTGCGGATTCATACCACCCAGTATGGCACCAATCGCAGGATCTTTAGCTGCGGCTTCCACTTGATCCAGTGGAGCATCGTCCAGCAGCTGGGCAATCATCGTTGCCAGCATTTCGACGTGACCGATCTCCTCGGTCCCGATATCGAGCAGCATATCGCGGTATTTGCTATCTGCACGTGTGTTCCAGCCCTGGAACAAATATTGCATCATAACGGACATTTCGCCATATTGTCCACCTAGCACTTCTTGCAGCTTACGCGCATAGACTGGATCTGGCTTATCCGGTTTGGCAGTGTATTGTAATTCTTTAATGTGAAAGAACATAATGTAACGCCTCCTTGTGCATGATGATGTCGCTTGAAGTTAGGTCAGGATTTGTACGGGTATGGTGATTTCACTTAAAGTCTGTTTGGTATCTGGACAGTCACACCGATACGGCAGCACTACGTGTATGTAGAAGAGCTGCTCTACCGAATGGGCTATATGCTATAACCTCATACTGCCAGACATCGACAATAATGTCTTCCATGGAAAGACGGGTCACGATGGCCATCGCATAACCCTATTAACCATATCATTTCCGAGATAACCGAATATTTGACCATAAAATTGCATTTATGGAATCGGATGTTGTTGACCCTGTTTTAGCCGAACCGCACAAAAAAAGACCGGAGTGACAGCGATCTCGCTTGGTCACTCCGCTCTGTATTCATTCTAATTCACTGCTAACCTTTTGTTTGAGGTACATACGATACAGATGCACGACGCTAATTTTGGCTGCCATATAGATCGGAATAACGAGCAGCATGCCGAGAATACCACCCATATCGCCACCAACGAGTAATAGCACGATAATCGTAAATGGATGAATATCAAGCTGATTACCGAAAATGATCGGCTCCAGCAAGTTATTTTGAATCAATTGAGCCACAATGACGATTACGATCGACCATACGCCCATCATCGGTGATTCGATTAGACCGACGATCGCCACTGGAACCGCCGATAAAATCGCCCCGATATACGGAATAAAGTTCAGGAAAAAGGCAAGAAACACAAGCAGCAACGAGTACGGCAGATCAATGATCAGAAACCCGATATACAGCAGTACACAGAGCGCAAAATTGACGAGTACACGCCCCGCGATAAAGCTGCTCAATGCATCGTCGATTTCACTCAGCATCGTTTTGCCATCTTCACGGTATTTGCCTGGAAACAGTTGCTGCAAGCGAGTCGACAACTTGCGGTCATCCTTGAGCAAATAGTAGAGCATGATCGGTACCGTCGCGACAACGAGCACAAAGTTCGAGACGAACGAGAACATGCCCGAAATATGCACAGACAGCCAATCAAACACGGTATTCAGATACTCGGTTAGCTTTTGCAACATTTCCGAGCTATTGGCACTGCTGCCAGCAGGCATAAATTGCTGGACAAATGGTTGCTTCTCCAACATTTGCACCTGCGCGATAATGCTTCGTGTAAAGTCAGGCGCGCTCGTAATGAAACTTTTCACCTGGTCACGCAGTGTCGGCCAGCCAATGATGCTGAATACGACCAGAATAACAACGACTAGCAGATACAGCAGTAAAATCGACCAGGAGCGTCGCAGCTTTTTCTTTTCTAAATAATTCACCAGCGGACGCAGCGGATAGTACAGAAAGGCTGTAATTAATAAAGGTACAATCGTTAAACTAATGAGTGAGCGGATCGGTACGAAAATAAAGTCGACCAGCGTACCGAGATAAATAATGAGTAAGATGAGTGCAACGCCCGCACCGAGGCGGAAAAAGCGGTTTTGCAGCATGTAGAGTATCCCCCTTGAATAAAATGTAGTGTAGGTATGAAGTGCGAATAGAGCAAATAGTGAATGTACAAATGTGTAATGATACTGCTGTAGATACTGGCAACTGGAATGATCAAGGTTAGAACAACGGCAGTCGAGACGGATGGAGAGGTAACATAAGACTGAATCGGCAATGAGCATGAGAATAGGCTATATGTATACTGCCATGTCCCAGAACCCTGATTTGCTCAAACCGACGTATTCCATCCCAATGATCGTATGCGACAGTAGCAATACAGCATCGTTAAATAGAAAGTCCCTTTTAAGTTTGCTGGAATAAAGAAGGGCTGCAACAATTGTCTGTTATATTACGCAGCCAGCAGACGGAAAGATTCAAGCGAAGTTTACATGCTAATCGATGATCTGCTCGATGCTCCAGTAAAATAGGCCTATATACATATAAACACAAGCGCAGCTTGCCTAATCGGCATCGACACTACTACAATAAGTAAGGAACGTTGCTGTAAGCGTATACGTGGTGCTGGTAAAAGCGATGTACAGAGCAAAATGAAGATGGCTTGCATCAGCAATGGGGTTGACGCTTACATCTGCAACTAATCTAATTACATATATGGGAGGGAAAAGCAATGACAATGAACTACAGAAGACTCGGTGGCAGTGGACTCAAAGTGAGTGAGATTAGCCTCGGTAGCTGGCTTACATACGGCGGCTATGTAGAACGCGAAAATGCAGTGCAGTCGATCCGTAAAGCGTATGAGTTAGGTATTAACTTTTTCGATACAGCCAATGTGTATGAGCGCGGTGAAGCCGAAAAGGTCGTCGGTGCGACGCTGAAGGAATATCCACGTGAATCGTATGTGCTGGCGACGAAAGTGTTTGGCAATATGGGCGATGGACCGAACGATCATGGCCTGTCTCGCAAGCATATTATGGAACAATGTCATGCCAGTCTAAAGCGTCTCGGACATGACTATATCGATCTGTACTATTGCCATCGCTTTTCCCCAGAAAGTCCGATCGAAGAAACGCTACGTGCACTGGATGATCTGGTGCGTCAGGGCAAAGTGCTGTATGTAGGTGTCAGCCAGTGGACAGCTGCTCAAATGCAGGCAGCTGTAGGCGTTGCAGATCGTTATCTGCTGGATCGCATCGTCGTCAACCAGCCCGTGTATAATATGTTCAATCGTTATATTGAAGAAGAAGTGATTCCACTTGGCGAAAAATATGGCATCGGTCAGGTTGTATATTCGCCGCTCGCTCAAGGTTTGCTGACAGGGAAATATACGTCTACAACCGATATTCCAGCCGATAGCCGCGCTGCCAAGCTAGGCTGGGATGATAAACGGATCACCGAAGATCGATTGGAGCAGGTACGTAAGCTACAGGCAATTGCTGATGAAGCTGGCCTGTCATTGACCCATCTGGCACTGGCATGGATTTTGCGTCAGAATAATGTGTCGAGTGCACTTGTAGGCGCGAGCCGTCCGGAGCAGGTGGAGCAGAATGCAGGGGCTTCGGGGGTTAAATTGAGTGGTGATGTGGTGGATGCGGTGCAGCAAGTGCTGGGTGGGGAGTAAGAAGAGCTACACTGCCTTTTAAACATGGCATAGTAAGTTTAGCTTAAATAGATGAATGTAGAGATGTTCCTCAACGATACGAAAAAGAAGCTACCCGGATAAGGGGAGCTTCTTTTCTTTTACTATAGGTATATCAGGAACAACTGTTATAAGTACAACAGCAACAACAAACATAAAAATAAAGGATATTTGAAAATTATGTATAGCCGCACGTTATCGATTAGAAGATGAACGCCGATTATTCGTCTGTTTTAAAATTTTAATAAATATAGGTAGATATAATAAAATCCCGATAATGATAAGCGTACTATCGCTAATCGCAACTTTCCCCATAGAACCAAGTACAATCAACAGTATAAACAGTAGATCCAGTGCAAGATAGCCGTATTCATATAATTTCTGAGATTTTAAAAATAGAGGGGCTTGAGACATATAAGCAACTTGCCCAATTAGCATTAAGGTAATAAGCATGAATATCCTCCTGACTTATGCACCCTTTTTCATTGGGATTTGAATCGTGAAAGATATTGGAATGAAATGATGATTTGATGGAAGAAGCTGGTCTCATCAAATATAGGTATGAATAACATATAATTAATGTAAAAAAATGTTTATTACACCATAGCATATCTATTATCGTAGTTGCAAAAAATGTAGCGGGAGGATGATGTGTGTTTATCATGGAATGGGTTGGGATGAGTTCGTTTGGAACGGTTACAAATTAGGTGTAATTACAGGAGAAATGATGTATTGAAAAGCTAAGTGGATTCTTCAATGCAACTCTAATTGTAGTTGCATCGTCAATATATTTTGAAAGGAAATGCAGCATAACCTATAAGTGAGGTCATACATGTCATTAGAACAAATCAAAAATATGATGAAGACTCATGTGTTCGATGATATATGTCTGGTAGGATTTGTCTACGCAGAAGAAAACGAACTTACTGAGTTCATTGCCAGTATGAGATGTCTATTTCTCGAGTTCGGAAATAAAATTATTAAAGTGGAGGAAATGGAACAGTTTTCTAAACTTTCACTTACTGTAGTTGATGATATTCACATTGACATTGATGTTGAAAATTTTATTCCGGCCAAATCAAGAATTAGTAATGTTGTATTTCATAATCCATTATCAGATAACATCGTTTCAGAAATAGTCTTGTTTAATATGGAGGAACACGAAGCACGCGTAATCTGTGATGTTTTCAAATTAGTATTACTGAATAAGCAGGAACTATTTTTTGATCCTTCGTTTTTGGGTATAAATGTAGGCGGTTCTGAGGTGGAAGCGTTATGGAGGAACAATCAACTTAAAGGCTATAAAGCAATTCCAACGGTAATTAAGTTGTGAAGCAAACATGGTGCCAACCGAAGTTGAATTGGCAGCTTACGTTCTTTTATACGTAAACGATTTAAGTTGTTATTAATTCGGTGCTACATGAGTTGAATGAATACATTAAAAATGAATAGGGTGATGCTTCGTTTTACTACGAATGTATATTTTCTGATCAGATTCAAAAAATTGTCCACGTATTTCCACTTTAATTATATAGGTGATCCTTTTAAAAATTATTTTTAAGCCATCCTATGGTGTGATCAAACATCATGAAACAGACGAGAAGCTTGCGCTATTACTCCATTTATTCGTAGCAGATCATTCGCTATTGCTCTTTTCCTTTTATGAGAGAAATCTGCATTTGTATGATGCAGATACGCAGAAGTTTATTGTAGACAGATGTTTATTCGTCAATTCCAACTGGGTTTTACCCTGGGCAGAAACGATATCGTACTGGGATGAAGGAAATCAAAGGCCTAAAATCATTTGATTAATGAAGAAGATGATTATGATCACTATGTAGGATTTACGAATAGGGAGGATTTTTCCTATACCATACTGCCTGAAATTAAAAAGAATTTTAAGGTGAAGGAATGAAAAGCTAACATGTATTAAAAAGAAGGTCATCCTAGTTCTGATGAAAGTAAGATATGGAGGTCATATATGATGCAAAGCGAAATACATAAACATTTAAGCCTGTTACAGCAGCTTTCGATTTTGGACATAGGCAGAGCAGCCGATCTGGTATGGTTTCAGTTTGGAGTTGTCGAATCGCAACAGCCTGAACCCGTGGCGAGCTATGCACTACATATGCAGTGCCCCTGGCGGATCACGTATGAGCAGAAAATTGTGATGGGATCAGCCGATGTGTATAGACCGCGTTCAGATTATAGCGGAGATCCCGATCTTTTGGAATGGGATGTAGCGGGGATGAGCGCATTAGATGAGAAGGTGAGAATACACGTTCATTTGAATGCGATGAAACGGACAGTAGAGCGAATGATGGCTGATCATTATGGTGGGTTTACGATAACTTTTTCAAATGGGTATCAGTTTGAATCGTTCATCCATGAAACGTCTGATGCAGAGCTGTGGCGTTTGTTAATGAGGACAGAGCAGCAGCATTTTGTAGTTAATGGGCAGGGTACAGAGGTCGTGTAGTGCGGTGTTCAGTCATGTGATATGACATTGACAATGATATTAAAGGATAGCAGGCAAATGGCCTTGATTCATATCACATTCTAAATACAGGGAGATGAAGATCTTGATCAAACCGATATTAAAAGATCTTATTATTACGGGAAATCCTAATATCTATGGGAAACTACAATTCACAGAAACCGAAGATATTGGTGATGATTTTTATTTATCAGGAATAGCATGTATTGGAATGGAAGGAATTGAGGGTGAGGATAATTTTGATTTTGGTATCATAAGTCCAAAAGCATTAGAAAGAGAGTTAAGAGAAGAAAAGAAAAATGTAATTCTTGGTACGAATAAATTTATAATGAATACGTTAGATTTTGAAGTAATCACTGAAGAAATCAACCGAATTTTATCAGATATTCAAGGCGAAACTTGGGAAGAAGTTGCCCAATCACTTAGTTACTATTTCCGTTGGGAGTATACTGATTCTATACGATTGAATAAGGCTGAGTTGTTAGAGATGGTTAAAAACGAGTTCAAAAAACAAAGTTTATAAATAGACACTCGAATAAGTCCCCATGCGAGCAATTCACACTCACATGGGGACTTATATTATTTAGAACAGCTACTTATGATTATATTCAACAAAATAGTTTGCGAAAGCTATACGTTTATAAATTGGATCACTAATGCTTCCGAATTTTCGCTGTTATTTCAACTTAACCCCGTCCATCCGGCACCGGCACCCCGAAATCCGGCGTCCCATCCGCCTTCCAATTCACCACCTGCGCACGAGCATGACGGTTCGGATCATACAGCGGATCGCCTTCAATCTCCTTATAATTCCGCGCATGATACACCATAATATCAGTTTCCCCATCAGGCGATACGGTAAAGCTGTTATGCCCCGGTCCATATTGTCCATTCTCTTCATTGGTCTGGAATACCGGCTCTGGCGATTTGGTCCAGCTAGCTGGATTAAGCAAATCGGCGTTTTCATCCGCAGTCAGCAAACCCATGCAGTAATTATAATCCGTTGCGCTGGCGGAGTAGCTAATGAACAATCGACCATTACGATGCAGCACAGCCGCACCTTCGTTTACCTTGAAGCCGATAATTTCCCAATCGTACTCCGGTGTCGCGATCATCACCTGTTCACCGCGCAGTGTCCACGGGTTTTCCATTTGGGCAATGTACAGATTGGAGTTACCGACGATATCCGGGTCTTTTTGCGCCCACACGAGGTAG
Source organism: Paenibacillus wenxiniae (assembly GCF_039822605.1). Taxonomy (NCBI): domain Bacteria; kingdom Bacillati; phylum Bacillota; class Bacilli; order Caryophanales; family Paenibacillaceae; genus Paenibacillus; species Paenibacillus wenxiniae. The sequence continues at coordinate 167,339 of NZ_JBCGUH010000005.1, read as the reverse complement.
CGGATGCCTTTATGTTCGAACGTGGTCGCATCGAGCGCGAACGTTTCCCATTTGGTGCGAATCTGGCCTTTTTCTACCCATGTGCCTTCCAGTGGGTTAGCGGACTCATTTTCGAGTACATACATGCGATGATCGAATAAGCCATCGTTCGTTTCGGTTGTGCGTGCAGCAGCGTAGTAGATGTACCATTTGCCATCGATATAATGAATTTCCGGTGCCCAGATGTTGGCGCGATTCGCTGGTTTTCTCCATGCGACCACCGGTGTAGCTTCGCGCAGTTGTTCCAGCGTCTTCGCGCGGCGAATTTCGATCAGGTCGTAGGCAGGAACGGATGCGGAGAAGTAGTAGTAGCCGTCTGTATGGCGGTACACCCACGGATCTGCGCGTTGCTCCAGAATCGGATTAGTAAACGTAAGTGAAGTGGAATGGGTCATGATAGTAGTCCCCTTTCAAAATGGATGGATTTCAGTTGTTCCGGTACATCGTGTTCGCAAGCATTCCATTGTACACAGTATTCCATTGTGCCCAGCCTTCAATGGAAACAACATCATAAGCAAAAATAGTTGCAAATCGTTTCTGTTGTCAGTCTGCTGGTTTGGAGGATTGAGCGGTTAGGTTCTAATTTCAATCTGTGCACTTTATTTGCTATGCATAGATGTTGCGACAGAGCATCTACATCATAGTGGACCGACGTAGTCGGATGAACCGTATTGGCTCGCAGTCATTTGAGGATACGATACGTATTGCCTTCTATGCATAACAGGGCATGATAGAGAATAACAGAGCATGAAATAAAATGAGATAGCATTAGATAGCATGAAAGAGAATAAAAGGGTATGACAGGCAGTTTTACTTGCTCGCAGCCTCGATTTGCTTGCCCCAGACCGCGATACCGTGATCATTCATTCCGGTCATCACAAGCGCAGACTGATTGCGCTCCCAGTCCCATGCAGGCAGTAGCTTCATTTCCTCTGTGGACGCGCCGCCCCACGGACTTTCTGTCCATGTCAGCGTGAGCGTTTGTTTACCGTCAAATGTCCAAGTACCGCCGCCAGTCTCGGCTTCGATGTTGCCGCTGTCTGTGAGCGTGTACGGTACAGATTGCACCTGTCCGTTTACAGACGGGTCCATCGCTATGCCTTCCCATGTACCGGCTAACATCGACCGGGGAATATTTTGTTCCCGTTCGCCAGCATAGCGTTCGGGCGATACAACAGGCCAGCCGTCGCTCGTCCAGAGCATTTTGCGTACATGCAGATAAGGCCAGTGTTTATCGGTCTCGCCGCGTGCATGGTGGACGATATAATAGTCGTCGCCGTCTTTCAGCACCGAGTTATGACCCGGCGCAATCCAGCCTTCGCCTTCTGAGAACCGATAGCCGCCGAGCAGCTTCGTACCAACCTCATATTGTGGTAAATGAGCGGTATCGAGTAGATCCATGTCGTTCACATCGGTGTAAGGGCCGGTAATCGAATCAGAGCGAGCGACGCGCACATTATAATCCTCGAACAGTGAATCATAGGACACGAACAGATAATACTTTTTAAATGTCGGATTGTAGACGATATAAGGCCCTTCTACAGCACCATCTGCGGTGGCGCAATCTCTGGCGGCAATACGTGTACCGTAGCCGTCTTGCTTGAGTTTACCTGTTGCTGGATCAAGCTCAGCGATATAAATACCGTCGAAAAAGGAGCCGTATACCATCCACATCTTACCGTCCGCATCGACGATCGGATTGGCGTCGATCGCATTGAGACGGTCTTTTTCCTGAGCGGCGGTTTTCACCACAATGCCTTCATCTGTCCAGGGACCTTCTGGCGACTTGGACGTTTGCAAGCCGATTGCTGACTGGGTACTGCCAAAGCTTGAAGCGGAGTAATACATTCGATATGTATCGCCAACTTGGATCACATCGGGTGCCCATAGATTGGTAGCACCTGTCCAGTGAAGTGCTTCTTCAGGAATGCCAGGCAATGCCTGACCGACCCATGTCCAGTTGATCAGGTCGGTCGATTTGCGTACCATCACACCGGGTTTGGGTTCGCCAGCGACACGCACATCGGTCGAGTAGACGTAGTAGCCCTGATCCGTTTTAATAATTGCCGGATCATGGGCGTTATTCACTGTCCATCTGGACTCATCATTCAGGATGGACGTATCATACAATTTCGTATCTTTTGGCGCTTCGGGGAATGTCGGAGGTGGCGTAGCTTCTTCTTCTCCATTGCAACCTGTCACACCGACAACGAATAGCAGCATTAATGCCGCCACGCTTTTGTATGATTTCATACGGATCATCCCTTTCCATTATCCTTTGACGCCAGAGATTGCGACGGACTCAATAATTTGTTTTTGGAAAATAAGGAATACGATCAGTACCGGCAGCAAGGCGACGATCGATGCCGCCATAATGAGCGGATAGTCCGTCTGAATCGCATACGTGGCGTTAAAGTTCGCAATTACGAGCTGCAACGTCTGATTTTCCGGTGAGTTCAAATAGATGATCGGCGCCAGATAATCGTTCCAGATGCCCATAAACCAGAGGATCAGCTGCGCAGCTACCGCCGGCTTGATCAGTGGGAAGGTGATGCTGGAATAGAGACGGAAGTACGAGCTACCGTCGATTTTGGCGGCTTCGATGATCGCATCCGGCACGCTCAGCAGATACTGACGCAGGAAGAAGATCATAAACACATTACCGAACAAGCCCGGTATGATCAGTGGCAACAGCGTATCGACCCAACCCAGCTTGGAGAACATCATAAACTGCGGAATCATCAGCGTTGGATATGGAATCATGATGGACGTGAGCAAAGCGAGAAAGAATTTGCCTTTGTGTGGGAATCTGAGCTTAGCGAATGCGAAAGCAGCGATACTGGATGTGAACGTACCGACAATCGTTACGCTAACCGCTACGATCAAACTGTTCTGAATCCCGCTAAGCAGAGGCCCTGCTTCCCAAATAGCTGCATAATTGCTAAATTGAAACACTTCCGGAATCCAGATCGGCGGCAGGGCGAATACATCCTGCTTCTCCTTAAGCGAGGTAGACAACATCCAGATGAGTGGTGCGATCATTGCCACCGCACCGATCAAAAGGACGATAAAAATAATCGAATTCGTTAATTTGCGTTTTTGACTGTAAGACATGCTGGGTTTGCTCCTTTCCTGGTTCATCAATCTCCATCGTAGGCCGAACGTTCATTCATTTTGAATTGCACCAGAGTAATGATAAAGATGAAGATACCAAGAATCATCGCCATTGCGGAGGCATAGCCCATTTGCAGGTTACCAAACGCTTTTTGCCAGATATAGAAGACAATCGATGCCGAAGAATACTCGGGACCGCCCGTAGGTGTCATAATGTTCATCTCGGTAAAAATCTGCGAGCCGCCAATGATATTCGTGACGACAAGGAAAAATGTAACCGGCTGTACCATCGGCCACGTAATATTACGGAAAATTTGCCAGCTATTCGCACCATCCAGCTCGGCAGCTTCATAATACGTGCGCGAGATGCTTTGCAGTGCTGCCAAATAGAGCAGCATCGTATAGCCAAGACCTTTCCAGACGGTCATAATGATCAGCGCAGGTTTAACGGTATCTTTATTCGCGAGCCAGTTCGGGCCTTCAATGCCGAACAGTGCTAGAAACTGATTGACCAGTCCATAGTCTCCGTTGTATGCCCAGTTCCACATGATCGATACCGCGGCAAGGGAGGAGATGACCGGAATATAATAAATAACGCGAAATGTAGTCGTACCCGGAATTTTCCGATTCAGACCAAGCGCCAGCAGTAGGGCGAGCAGCAAGCCGATCGGGATGCCAAGCATCAGGAAGAAGGTATTAAACATCGCTTTGTAAAACAGATCATCTGTTAATAGATCCTTATAATTGTCCAGACCGATAAAGTTCATCTGACCAAGTCCATCCCAATCGGTAAACGAACCGTAGAGGGAGTAGAGGAACGGAAACAGCACAAAGATCAAGAAGCCGATCAGCGGAGGCAAAATAAACAAATACCCGAAAATCATTTCTTTACGATACAAACTGGATTTGACATTCATGACGGTCACCCCTGTTTCTAGTATGAGCAGGTGGGATGTGTAGATCTTTCCAATGCTCGTATGGACGATGGCAAAATAGGTGCCAGCAGCACAGATGCAGGCTGCTGGCATGACGTTCTGTTATACATGCTTGTGCGTTAGTGACGATTACTTTTTCGAACGATTTTCCTGTTCTACAGCTTTGTCGAGCAGCTTTTGCATCTTCGGTTGTTGCTGCTTCACATAGTCTGCCGCTGTCATTTTACCGTCCAGTACAGGCTGAATGTCGGTGAAGAACAGATCGTACCACTCGGAGTTGTACGTATAGTTGGCTGGAAGTGCACGGCCATAGTCGTCAATAATGTTAATGAATTCCTGTTTGTTAGCAGGCTTGGTGGACTTGTCGCTTGCCCATGTTTTCGCCATATCGAGCAAGTTTGGAATTTGAACTTTTGCGTCGACTAGTTGTTGCATACCTTCTTTGGAAGCAGTCAGGTAATTCACCAGCTCAGCGGCTTCTTTTGGATACTTCGTTTTGGAAGATACACCGATACCGAGCGAACCGATCCATGTTGCTGGTTTGCCTGTCGAGCCTACCGGATATGGAATCAGATCATAGTCGAATGGCAGCTTCTCAAATGTACTCATATCCCACGGACCAACAGGGAAGAAGGCCATTTCGCCTTTCATCCAGCGCTGATACGTGTCCAGTGTTTGGGATTCTTCAATGGAAGGTGTGATTTTGTATTTGTTCTGCATGTCGGCGAAAAATTGCAGCGCTTCTGCGAACTTTGGATCATCGATCGTAACTTTTGTTTTGCTGGCATCCAGCCAGTCTCCACCATTACTCCATACAAACGATTGCAGTGCCCACTGTACGTTAAAGCCTGTACCGAATACATCTGGTTTGCCGTCTCCGTTCGTATCTTTCGTAACCTGCTGGTTCACTTTAATAAATTGTTCCCATGTGTATGGTTTTTTAGGGTCAGGTAAAGGAATGCCTTCTTTTTCAAATAATGTTTTGTTGTAGCCGAGTGCGAATGGACCAAGATCTTTGGGCATTCCGTAAATATCGCCTTTGCCTGCCATCTGGCCGTCATAGCGATACAGATCGACACCGTATTTCCAGATGTTGTTGAGGTCGACATCTTTGTTGTTCTCTACATATGGAGTCAGGTTCATCAATACTTTACTGTTCACATATGCTTTCAAATCGCCGGGAGCGAAGTAAAAGACGTCAGGCATGCTGTTACCTGTAATCGCTGCTCTCAGCTTGGTTGCGTACTGATCGGCAGCAGTAACGATGATTTTGACTTTTACGTCCGGATGCTTCTCTTCAAACTTCTTCACAACAGCTTGATACGCTTTCTGCTCATCCGTGCCACCACGGAACATAAACGTCAATTCTTTTTTGCCACTGCTGGAGCCGCTATTGCCACCGCAGCCTGCCAGTACAAGGGCGCTTACGAGCATAATAAGCATGCTCGTCACCCATAATTTTTTCTTGAACATAATGATACCTCCTGATCTAAATATGTAACCGTATACAAAATAGAGAAAGATAGCTGCGATCAGTTGCGATTCGTATTGAGCAAGGGATCAACATCAACGATGATCAAGATGAATGAAGATCAACATGGACGAAGAACGATAGTAACGAAGAGATACCAAGTAAATAGTTGAGTAAGTCGGCGACAATTCGTTATTAGAAGCATCATGATGATGTATCCGTATTTCTCAGGCTTACATGTTGGCTTTCACATGAATGCATCAGTTGATGTTGATCCCCTGTTCATTTAGTACGTGGGCCAGCCGCTAGAATCCCAGAGTAGATCGTTAATTAGCAGCTTTGGATTGCCGTTATCGGTTGCATCGTAAGCATGACGTGCAATAATATTGCCATTGTAGATATCCTGACCACCTGGACCTTTCCAATGATCATTGCCGGCATCGAGGATTGTACCGCCACCGTTCAGCATATTCACGCCATTTTTATCAACGTAAGGGCCGGTAATGCTAGTCGAACGTCCGTACACCATTTTGTACGTGCTATTCACACCTTTACAGCATGAATCGATCGAAGCAAACAGATAGTAGTAGCCTCCATGATACGTAATGCTAGGTGCTTCGATTGCCCCATTGTTATTCGGACGAGCGGCGATCGAGCTGATGCTGCCAGTTGGCTTCATCGTGTTCTTATCGAGCTTCACAATCTTCAGTCCGCTCCAGAACGAACCAAAAGCGAGCCACGGGTTACCTGCTGTATCAATGACCAGATTCGGATCGATGGCGTTGTAGTTGTTCGCGCTTGTCGATTGAAGCACGATGCCTTCATCTTTCCACTGTCCAGCACCGATGCTGCTTGCACTTGCCAGACCGATCGCTGAGCGATTTTCGCCAAATGCAGAAATCGAGTAGTACAGCCATACTTTACCGTTGTACTGCTGAATATCCGGTGCCCACACATCCATTTGCTTATGATTCGGGACAGCCGTTTTCCACCAAGACGGCTCGGATAGGAAAATCTGCGGTACACGATACCATGATGTTCCATTGTCTGACTTCAACACTTGCAGACCTGGACCTGTAGAGAACGTATACCATGAATTGCCTTCTTTAATGATCGATGGATCATGTACAGCGATATCACCCGACAAATTCCAAAATGCTGCAATCGCACGTGACTGACCTGCCAGCAACATCATGACAACAAGGAATAGCGGCAAAGCTAAGCGTACAACCTTAAATCCTTTTGTCTTGCGGATTTTCTCCAAACGGAACGCCACCTCTCTGGGGATGATCATGATTTGGTTTATAAAAGACTAAATCAATTTAGGTATAACCATATTATAAAAGCGTTTACATGATATTTCAATGGTATATTTTAAATATATATCAATCAATTTAAGTTGATATATTGAGGGTTTACAAATGAAAAAAGACATAAACGTCCGAAAAGTAGGCATTTTAAAAGGATTTTAAGCTTTTTGAGTATGTCTTTCTTTCCTGTTTGTAATGATTTATAATTGTGTGAAATAAAACATACATGTGCATCGTCTATCCATATAGACTTTGTTCAGAACGGGGAAAGGACATCCATCTATGATTTATATTAAAGACCTGATGTCAGGTGTTAATATTTTCAAGGCGCTGAGTTCGGAAATTCGTATTCAAATTATCGAGTTGCTTGCACAAAATCAAAGTCTTAATCTGAATGATCTGGCAACCAAACTCGGACTGAGCAACGGTGCCATCACTATGCATATTAAAAAGTTAGAAGAAAGCGGTCTCATTGAGATCAACACCGCAGTAGGCAAGCACGGCATTCAGAAAATATGTTATCTGAATGAGGAAAAGCTCATGGTCGACCTGCGTTCCAAAGAAATCCATAACCGCTATGAAGTCGAGATTCAGGTCGGTCACTACAGTGATTATCAAGCCGTGCCTACATGCGGATTGGCTACACGCGACAGTATTATCGGTGAATTCGATGATCCACGCTATTTTGCTGATCCTTTGCGCATCGATGCCGAAATGATCTGGCTGAACGATGGTTATCTGGAATACCGTATCCCAAACTATCTAAAACCGAACCAGACGTTTAACGAAATTCAGCTCTCGATGGAACTAGGCTCAGAAGCGCCCGGTTTCTGCGACAACTACCCATCCGACATTTTCTTTTATATTAATGGAAAACAAATCGGTTGCTGGACAAGCCCCGGTGATTTCGGTGATACGCGTGGAACATTTAACCCCGACTGGTGGCCACCGCACCTGAACCAGTATGGCATGCTCAAACTAATCCGCATCACCCAGGATGGCAGCTACATCGACGGCTGCCGCATTTCTGACGTGACACTCAGCGATATCGAACTGGACTACAAAAGTAACATCCATTTCCGCATCGCCGTAACCGACGGCCCAGCCAACAAGCGCGGTCTAACGATCTTCGGCAAAAACTTCGGCAACTACGGCCAAAATTTGCTGGCAAGAGTGCTGTATGATGTGCAGGACGATTAAAAATTAACGATAAGGGAATCATGTTAGTTTGTTATATATTTAGTTTGTTATATATTCTGTAATACGTAGCGCATCTGCATCGACATGAGGTAACAGTGTTCAGTATATGAACACTGCATGCCCCTGAAGTTATAGTAGATTAGCAGCGAAAAGATAAGCCAAGCTATAAAATGAACCAGACGATAAATAAATTCAACTGTATGCATGATAAATAAATTCAATTGTATGTATAAAGTTAAATGCAAAGCCAGCTACGAATATTACAAAGCCTGCTGTTCAGCTATAAATTATGAAGTACACATTCTCATGCTTTATTTTAAAGATAAATAAAATAGCTCGCATACTTGAAATAAAACCTCAAAGTAAAACCTCAAAGCAAAACAAAGCAGATACAAGTAAAAATAAAAGCAAAGTTACGAGTTCAAGTTTATTTTGATCATTCCGCTCTATAACTACTCTATATAACATATGCTTCCTTAAACTAAATGTTCACCCACCACCAATACAGGTTAAATAAAACTAAATACACAACCCCAAAAGGAGTGCAACCAGCACTCCTTTTATTTTAAAAACTGCTACACCCCCTAAAGATGAAAACAATGTTACGCTTGCTGCGCAAGCACGCTTAATATTTATTAATATGATGCAATCAGCACGTAACGGAGACAAGGAAATAAGGGGAAAGGACGACTTTGGAGGGGCGGGAATCTACAAGTCATTCCTAATCCGTAGATTCCCGCGGCTCCACCTGAGTCCGTCCCCTTATTCCTTGTCGGAGTGATGGAAGCATCCCCAAACCAAGCCTGCATCCCCCACCCCAGTAACATTTTTCCATCCCCACCCAGGAAACCATGAGAACCATTATCACTTTAATTTGTAAAGCTATTGACCCGGATTTGAAATGGATTTATACTTATTCTAAAATCAAATTAAGGGAATGATCCATGTGAAAACCATCAATCTGACGACACAGCGTAAAGCTGTATATGATATCGTCTATCATGCTGAGGATCACCCGACTGCCGCTGACGTCATGAATCGGTTGGTAGAGCGTGGTCATAATTTCGCTTATGGAACGGTATATAATTCGCTTCGCTACCTGACTGACAATGGATTAATTCGCGAGCTTAAGCTTGGTGAAGCCGCCAGCCGCTATGATGGCAAAATGGATGATCACCAGCATATTGTATGTGAATCCTGTGGTCGTGTAGACGAGGTTATGACAGGTGCACCGCTTCAATGGTATGCAGATGTAGCGGAGGAGACCGGGTACGATGTTCATCATGCACATGTTGTATTTAAAGGAGTGTGTACTGAATGCAAAAACAAATCGAAAAAATAATTGAGAATGATTATCTTTCTAGTTCCCGTGCTGCATTAAGCTGGGGAGTAGTAGCCGATGAAATGGATGCACAATCGATGGCACTTGCTTGTCCGGTTACACGCCGCGTTGTGATTATTAGTCCAACTCCAAGTCGTGTGCATGAGTTAACACGTACATTATCGGATAGTTGCTTTGATGTGATGGTATTCCATCGCTGGGAAAATAGCGGTTCAGGCGCGATCAGTGCGGATCTGTACATTTTCGATATGATTGCTTCGGCAGGCAGTAGCGATATTGAACAGGCTAAGTCGCGCATAAATGAGAATAATTCTCATGTGCCTGCGATCTTCCTTGTACGTGAGGAAATGCTGGCGCTGGGCATGAAGGAATGGACCGAGGAAGAATTGCTCGTTTGGCCGATGCGTCCGCAAGAAGGATTGTATCATGTGGAACGTGTTATTCGTTCCAGCGCAAGCCGTCCGGTTGCTCCAGCAGCGGATGATGCACAGCACCGCATCGTGTTTAAAGATCTGTGGATCGATCGCAAAAAGATGACCGTTTATCGGGGTCAACGCCGCATCGATCTGACCAAAACGGAGTATGATCTGCTGCAAATGCTCGTTGAAAGCGAAGGTGGCGTATTGTCACGTGAGCAATTGATGAGTGAAATCTGGGGCACTCAATTTTTCGGCGGCAGCAATGTAGTCGATGTACACGTCAAAAGTTTGCGTAAAAAGATCGGCGATAATGCTTCAGCGCCGCAATATATCGCTACAGTACGCGGTGTAGGCTATCGTTTGGCTGACTGATCGCTGTATCCTTTTTCGATTAGCAAAAGATAGTTTGAGAAATATAAAATTATTTAGCACACCAGCACACCAGCACACCAGCACACCAGCACACCAGCACACCAGCACACCAGCACACCAGCACACCAGCACACCAGCACACCAGCACACCAGCACACCAGCACACCGAATGTGTAAGTCCAGACGTGTAAGCCTACAGGGTTTATCGTGTTGGCAGGATATGGACTGCCCATCGTATTGTTTCTAAAACAGTGCTTCTAAATAAGTATTCGGTATCGCTCTGTCTCAGAAGGGGATTCACTTCCGAGATAGAGCGATTTTATTTTATTCAGCCGTTGGTTCAGCAGTAAATATATTTTTCAAACTACCTAGTGATTACAAACAGTTATTACAAGAAGAATTTTCCTTCATTTCTTCTTCATCCAAGCCTCATAAAAGACTCACCTAACGCTCATCCTTCGCTCATGAACCTCGACCGTTTTCGATGCTACACTAACGTTACATTCAAATTTTGAAATCAGTCTAAATGCAAGTCTAATTTATACCCAGCATTTTACTCTTATATTGATTCCAGTATATTTCGAGTATAGGCAGTATAAAGTAGATCGAGCAGGTCATGATTTCCGCTTCGAAAGGATGATTGTAACGATGGATAACCGTTTAACGACCAACCAGGGTGCTCCAGTAGGAGATAACCAGAATTCCCGTACTGCCGGACGCCGAGGACCCACGCTGCTGGAAGATTACCATCTGCTTGAGAAAATTGCTCATTTTGACCGTGAACGTATTCCTGAGCGTGTTGTGCATGCAAGAGGTGCAGGTGCACACGGCGTATTCCGCGTAGAAAACAGCATGAAAGAGTATACAAAGGCTGCTTTTCTACAAGAAGTAGGCGCAGAGACACCCGTCTTTGTTCGCTTCTCGACTGTTATTCATGGTGTAGGTTCACCAGAGACAGCACGCGATCCGCGCGGCTTTGCGACTAAGTTCTACACACAGGAAGGCAACTATGATCTGGTCGGCAACCATCTGCCGGTATTTTTTATCCGTGATGCGATTAAATTTCCCGATATGGTGCATTCACTCAAACCTGACCCACAAACGAATATTCAGAATCCAGGCCGCTACTGGGACTTCATGACATTGACGCCGGAATCGACACATATGATGACATGGTTGTTCTCCGATCATGGAACACCAGCGAATTATCGTGAAATGGATGGTTTTGGGGTGCATTCGTTCAAATGGATTAATGCCGAAGGCAAAGTCACGTATGTAAAATATAAATGGGAATCGTTGCAGGGTGTACGCACGTTGTCTGCTAGCGAAGTAGAGCAACAGCAGGGCAAAGATTTCAACCATGCGACCCGTGATCTGTTTGACCATATCGAAAAAGGCGAGTTCCCGCAGTGGCAGCTTAAAGTGCAATTTATCGAGCCTGCTGACATTGACAACTATTCGTTCGATCCACTCGATCCAACGAAAGTATGGCCGGAAGAGCAGTTCCCATTCCATGTTGTAGGTACGATGACATTGAACAAAAACCCGGACAACTTCTTTGCTGAGGTGGAGCAATCCGCATTCTCGCCAAGTGCAGTTGTACCCGGCATTGAGCCGTCTGAAGACAAATTGTTGCAAGGTCGCCTGTTCTCCTACCCGGATACACAGCGTCACCGTCTGGGACCGAATTATTTGCAAATTCCGGTCAACTGCCCGTATGCGCCCGTTCGTAATCATCAGCGCGATGGATTGATGAATGTGAACCAGGATACGAGCCGTTACAATTATGAGCCGAACAGCTATACTGACGGTCCGGTTGAAGATCCGGCTTATTCAGAAACTGAAGTGGAGCTGCACGGACAGGTCACCCGTCAAAAAATTGAAAAAACAGACGATTTTACCCAGGCTGGTGAACAATATCGTTCATATAATTCGGCGCAGAAGGATAATTTGCTCTCCAATCTGGTTAATGATTTACAGGGAGTGAAAAAGGATATTCAGTTGCGCGCCATTTGCAACTTTATCCGTGCAGACCGTGAATACGGAATGCGTCTGGCTCAAGGACTTGGCGTAGATATTAACGAATTTATGTCCCAGCTGCACTCCTAAGTGGTAAACTATTGATGCACATCTTGCGTATATCAAGGTAGAAGGTCGTGCTTGCAAAAGAGCAGGTATGTTCTTCTTCCGGTAAGGTCCGCTTCGCGCGGATTGGTGTGCTCCAGTATCCGACTCTTTGACCATGCAAGGGGTAGACTGTATACGGTTGGAGTGGGATGCTTTTATATACAGCCTGTTGAATCGCTCTGGTAAGGAAGTGCAGCCTAATAGAAGCAGAGGATACGGAGCTGTTCGACAAGCCTACAGCAAAACTGTCTGCGGCGCAGTAAGCCGGGTATTGCGGAGTATGAATGAGACAACGTTATGGATGGATCATTCGGTTACCGCCTGAACCCGTAAGCCGCAGCGGACAAGGCCATATGGCCATCATATAGATGTACTGGCAGGGGGAAGCGTGGCAGCATGAGTTTGCGCTTCTCCCTGTTTGTTTCTCTTACCGTCAGGTCTGTTAGTCGTTCAATGCCGATGCAGCTTTAACAGGAATGCAGGCTTTTGATTCACGATCGAACAGTAGAGGAGAGATGGGCCATGAATAAATGGACAGTTCGAAGTATGGTTAGTTTGCTGGCGGCTGTATGTCTCATAGGGGCGGTTGCTGTTCAGCCTGCGACGGCTGGCGCAGCAAGTTTGGCTGCACAGCGTGTGGTCGAACATAAAAATGGCGGCGGCGTACCATCCGATTTTCCGATTCCAGATGATGCAACCGTAGTCACATCCACACGCAATGATAACGGTGACGAGCATTTTGTACGTGTAACACTGCGCACGATGCTGAGTATGGAGCTACTTGCCAAAACATATAGTGAATATTTCCGCAGCATCGATATGCCGGATGCACTCAAGAAAGTGAGTGAAGAAGGTCTACTCATTCAAGGCGATAATGCACAAACCGGCGAAAGCTGGATTTTAATAGCCAATCCCGTCGATCCGAACGTGAACAACGGACAGGTACAGATGACCCTAATCTGGAACGATGCCCGGTAATGGTAAGTTGCGATCGTAGAAATACTGTAGAAGAACGATGCAATATAAAAGATCAAAACAGTATGAAACATCGATGTAATATAAAGGATCAATACAGCATGAAAGATCGATGTAGTATAAAGGATCAATACACTTTGAAAGATCTATACACGATAGACGATCAATGTAGTATGAAAAACATCTATCTATTACATGGTTATACTGTTCTGCCGAACGTCTGCCTATTGTAAAATGAATACAATCAGAAAGACGTTCGGATAGAACAACGTTTAAAGAGCACCGTACATAAGGCAGAACTCTAAGGCAGAACTCTAAGGCAGAACTCATACCTTGACCGCATTAAATATGAAATTGGATAGCAGTTTGCTATGAGCTAGTAAAAATGAGTTCATGGCATAATACAAGTATATTTCTCATTATGATACAAGGATGTTTTTTATAAAGTGAAGTCGATTAGACTGTCAATTGAGGCTGATCAATGTATTAGTGATTTAACCGAAATTCATTTTAGCTTTAACTGCGATTCAAATTCGGATCTACAAAATGCCAGCGCACGATCAAATATCATATTCAACTTGTATAATTATTCATCCTGATCAGAGCACTAGAATACGAATAGGATCTCCCTTTTGGAAAGTATATATTTGTAATGATTGTTTATAATTATTTATGGTTTTGCAATGCTCGTGAAATGCTCGTAAAATAACTACCCTGCCACCCAACTTGGGGTGTACGCAAACTCATATGGTGCAACACCCACGTAACGGAGGCAAGGAAATAAGGGGGACGGACGTACTCATAGTGTTAGCGATCTCCTAACACGTGGTTCGATGAAAAGTGATTTTTGCGAAGCAAAATATCATACTGCTTTTGAGCACGGGAATCTACAATACCCTCCTGCTCCGTAGATTCCTGTGCGAGACGGAAGTCCGCCCCCTTATTCCTTGCCGGAGTGGGTGAACTCACCATAACCCAAGTTTGCCCCCACCCCCACCCAATTTATTTCCAAAAGAATAATTAAGAAACTAACAAAAAGTATAGACTGATACGCAAAATGTGTTAATATACAATTAACTATATGAGTTTGACTTGCTCTAAAGATGAGCACTACAATAAGTAGTGTGAGGTGGCGAGCAGAATGAAAATTAAAAAATTTAATGTCGGTACAACAGGACTGGATCGTTTTTTCGGCCCATTGGAAGCCAAAATTATGAATGTGCTCTGGGATGCGGAGCACCCTTTAACGATTAAAGAGGTCCAGCAGGCGCTGGATCAGGTCAAGTCGCTTAGCTTCAACACGGTCATGACGGTAATGAATCGACTTGTTGAGAAAGGCGCGCTCCACAAGCAGATGGAAGGGAAAAGCTTTCATTATGTGCCGCTGGAAAGCCGCGAGGACTTTCTCGATCATCAATCCAGAGAATTAACCCATGAACTGATGGAGGAATTCGGCTCGCTTGCTGTCAACCACATGGTGGATGTGTTGGAAGAGGTTGACCCCAAACTTATTCAAGCCTTGGAGGACAAAATCAGACAATGGAAAAACAACGGGTAGAATGGTGGAAACGTCGCTCTGATCGTCTGCTAAGCACAGGGTTAGGCATTGCGCTATTTACATTTGTGCTGATGGGCATGTACGCGATGCATATGCTGTTTGGCTGGAATATTCCGTTTGATGTACTGCGTATTTGCAATATGTGGATGCAGGAACATGGCTGGTTGTCAGTGAGTCACTTGCTGGGCACGCTTGTAATTTGTACGTTTGTGCTGTTCACAGGTTATGCTATGGATCAATGCTATGGTTCGTACCGGGCGGCACAGCGTTGCCGTCAGCTGGAGAATCATGCACTGTCGGAGCGTTTTAATCGGCGCTATTACCCGCAAGGTGAGCCGATCTTTATCATTGTGCGCCATGCCGAACCGCTTGCATTAACGATGGGGACATGGAAGCGGCGTATTATCCTGTCCGAAGGATTGCTACAGCTGCTAGATGAGCAGGAGCTGGAAGCGGTCGTGCATCATGAACGGTTTCATTACGAACAACGTGATCCGCTGCGTACCTTTATGCTATCGCAGGCTTCATTTGCCCTATGGTTTTTACCTGTACTGCGTAACATAGCTATACATTACAAAATCTCACGTGAGGTGCTTGCCGATCATGCTGCGATCGAACAGCTAGGAACACCCGCAGGAATTGGCGGTGCACTGCTCAAACTGGTCAAAAGCTCACGAGCACGTATGCAACTGCCAGCGCGAATGATCTATTCTTCATTCGCGGAGACATCGCTCAACTACCGGATTCACCGGATTATCGAGCCTGATAGTGGTCACTCCCCACGGCTTGCGCTGTGGTCAGTTATCATTTCGCTGCCGATCTTGATCGTACTTAGCGTATTGGTGTTATGGTCGCTCATCTAAACGGAGGGCGGCTTTTCATAAAATAAAACTACAACCTGTAGTGTATCGACAAAGGAGGAATTTATAATGAATGTGCTTAAAAGAAATGTGGAGTTAGGTCTGCTGATCGTCCGAGTGTTAACGGGTATTATTTTCCTCGTACATGGTATTTCCAAATTCCAGGGTGGTATTGCGGGTACACAGGGCTTTTTCCAAAGTGTAGGCATTCCAACTTTCCTCGCGCCGATCGTTGGGGGGCTGGAAATCGTCGGCGGGATCGCGCTCATTCTCGGTCTGTTCACACGTATTGCTGGCATTGTACTCGCTATCGTTATCGTGGGAGCACTGCTGACTGCCAAAATGGGACAGCCGTTCATGATGGGTACAGAGTTCGATTATCTGGTGCTGTTCGCCAGCTTGCAAATGGCTCTGGCAGGTAGTGCATTGCTGTCGCTGGATAGCGTTATTTTCGGTAAAAAGACACGTGGTGAAAATAGACGACTGGCGGAAAATTGACGCTTAGTGTACGTTTATTCGCTCATCGTATAGTTGTAGGCGTGAACTTGATCAGGGCGTCACTACCATCCAATAAAGACATCATCGTGCCTACACAACGGTATAGTAGATCATATGAAAAAGCGGGATATGGCTGTATAGTCGATATTCCGCTTTTTTGTATGGAGGGGAAGGTATAGCACTTGCACTTACGTTGTAGTTTTTTAGATAGACATAGAGATAAACCTAGAGATAGAGGCATAACCATTTCATTGAAGCTTTTTTGAAGGGGACTAGATGAGGTGTAAACAAAGAAATTGATGGAACATAACGACAAGCTTTTAAAGAGAATGAATAAGCGAAACGACTAGTAATTGATGATTGCAACATAGGTGAATGTTGTCGAAATGCAATCTAAATTGTACCGTTGATCGATTGATATCGTATTCGAAAAGGTTGGTACCGCGCACCAACATTCATATTTCTGCAAATTTCGCATTCCATGTCAGATATCTCTAAATAAATGAGTGTGTAAAGGCGATATATACAATATTAGGTATGAGTTAACACTCATGTACCATCCATTATTGCATGTCTAAAGGGGAAAGAGTGTGGTTAGAATGGCGAAAACGGTGAAGGCACCGAAGATAAAGCAGGTGAAAAAACCGAAGGCAAATCGGACATTTCGCTGGACGATTCGAAATCAGCTGATTACGGCTTTTATTATTATTTTGCTTGGGCCAAGTCTTGCGATTAGTCTGACGTTGTATGATACGGCCAAAAATCAAGTACAGTCGCAATTAATTACAAGTGCAACGCAAAGCGTGCGGACAGCAGACAACTTTGTACAAAACTCGTTGCAGACAAAGTTTTATGATGTTGAATATTTATCGAAATTGTTCAATAGTTCTATGATCGATGGGAGCTTTAGTCCGCAAATTGTACCACGACTGGCTCAGTACAAAGGATTGCATCCAGATGCCGTGGATGCTTTTATCGGTACACCGGATGGAACGATGATTCGTGCGATTCCAAAAGCAAATGAGAATGGCTATGATCCACGTGAACGTGACTGGTACAAAAAGGCGATCGCAGCGCCAGGTACAACGATCATGACGAGCGTTGTGATCAATTCCGAAAAGCTGCCCGTTGTCGTGATTGCGCGCACATTGCCAGATAATTCCGGTGTACTGGGCGTATCGCTTAATTTGCAAAATATTGCAAAGCTGGTCGATATTCCGGTTGGTCGTGAAGGTTATGTGATCGTACTGGATCAAGATCGTAAATATATCGTTAGCCGTAGTGGAACACCAGGTGAGACAGCGACAGGTAACTATCTGGAAGAGATGTATGCCAAAGATAGCGGCCAGATTGATTATGTGTTTGAAAATCGCGCCAAAAAAATGGTTTTCCAAACCGATAAGCTGACAGGTTGGAAAATTGCAGGCACGATGTATACAAGTGAAATTGATGATGCTGTAGCACCGATCCGCCATACGGCAACGATCATTGTCGCTATCGCGCTTGTAATTGCTGCCGGTATTGTATTGTTCAGTATCCGTATGATTATGAAGCCGATTAGCGCGCTTCGTCAGACGACCCAGCAGATCAGTCAGGGCGATCTGAGCGTTACGATTGATCAGAGTAAAAATAATGAAATTGGTGATTTGGCACGTGACTTTGCCGTGATGGTGAACAATCTACGCGATATGATCGAGCGTGTGCGCGATACGACGGATAATGTGTCAGCTGCGTCGGAGGAACTGTCCGCCGGAGCGGAAGAGACCAGTCGCTCGGTCGAGCATGTGACGATGGCGATTCAGGAAGTTGCCGCAGGCAGTGAACGTCAGGTGAACAGTGTAAACGAAGGCGCTACCGCGATTCATCGTATGTCGGAGCGTGTAACGGAGATGTCGACGCATGTAGGCGATGTGACCAATACGCTGCAAGAAGCGTCTAAGGCAGCGGCTCGCGGTAACGATTCAGTTATCGATGTGGTACAGAAAATTTACGATATTCAGATAACGGTTGAGCATTTGAGTACGATCATCAATCAGATGAGTGAGCATTCGTCTGAGATCGATGGGATCGTCGTGCTGATCCGTAACATCGCCAAGCAAACGAATTTGCTGGCGCTGAATGCGTCGATCGAAGCTGCGCGTGCAGGCGAGCATGGTAAAGGCTTTGCTGTAGTGGCGGATGAAGTGCGTAAGCTGGCTTCCGAATCGTCAGATTCGGCGCAGCGGATCGGTGACCTGATCGTAGGGATGCAAGGGGTCGTTACCCAGTCGCTTGAAGTTATGGACCAAGCGAAGCAAAATGTCGAGGGCGGTATTATAGCGGTCGATACATCAGGCCGTTCGTTCTCGAAAATCAATCGCTCAATTAAAGCGGTCGCTCGCAAAATGGACGATATGAACGGAGTCACCGGACAATTGACAGGCGATGCAGATGCTGTGGTGGCTGAAATTGAAAATATCGCCAGCATTTCGGATCAGGCAGCAGGCAATACGGAAACGATCTCTGCCGCAGCAGAAGAACAGCTTGCTTCGATGCAGGAAGTGTCCAGTGCAGCAACCGATCTGACCCGTCTGGCAGAACAGCTGCAAGAGTTAGTAGCACGTTTCCGTCTGTAAGGATAAGGCGAGGGAATTAAGTTATAAAATAGAGTCAGGCTAAGCATTAGAAGTTCGTATGCCCGTATATCGACCGAGATGAAGGTTAACTTTACTTTACATCCGATGCCAATTCCGAGCTATAACGTGCTAGCCTACGATCAAAGCTAATCGTTAAACCGGATCATTGACTGGACTGGATACTCTAAATGGCGATGAATATGGCTATATATGAAGCGCGATCTCAGGATTAGGTTGCAGTGGTTTGATCAAAGATTCTGCTCGATTTGTTTAAATATGTTTGAACGGCAAGCCGCTGCTCCATATATGTAATGGGGCAGCGGTTTTTGGTATGATCCCATCGTTCGTTTACAGTCATAGTGAATAGTAAATCATATGGCGTAGCAGAACGGTACGAAGCATGAATTTGCATATCATCTATATTTGGATCATCTATAGCAGATGTTCGGAACGAGATGTTTGCCAGAAGCATAAGCGAACAGGTATAATACATTATATTCGTTAGTTTGTTACAATTATTCAGTGGGGATTGTTACATTCGATATACAATCTATATTAGTTGTATTACTCGTACTAGAGGTACTACTCGTACTAGAGGTACTACTCATACTAGAAGTACTACTCGTATTAGAAGTACTAGCCGTATTAAAAGTACGCTCAAAAGTATGCCCTATTTGCCCGTTTAAAGGTAAGGTCAATTTGTTAATTTTGAGGAGGCAATCCGTATATGATTCAGGTATATCCTGCAAGCGAACGGTTTCATTTTGACCGTGAATGGCTGCGTGGCAGTCACAGCTTCTCCTTTGGTGAATATCAGGACCCGAACAATATGAGCTTTGGGCCGCTCCGTGTGTTTAATGATGATATCATTGCACCGTCGCATGGCTTTGGTGCGCATCCGCATAGTGATATGGAGATTGTATCGATTATTTTACAGGGTCAGCTACGGCATGAAGACAATATCGGTAATGTAGCAGTGAGTTCATTTGGTGGTATTCAGCGTATGTCGGCAGGTACAGGTGTGATTCATACCGAGCATAATGCGTCCAACGAAACGGATTGCAATCTGTTACAGCTCTGGTTTGAACCGGAGGTGCGTGGACTGACACCATCGTATATGACAGCTTCTTTTAATCCGGCATCGTTGAGCGGCAAACTTGTTCCGGTTGTGAGTCGTCAGGGTGGAGAACATCAGGCAACGATTCATCAGGATTTGACGATCTATTTGAGTCGCCTGGAAAAGGGTGAGCAGGTAGAGTTTGTACAGCAACCGAACCGCCGTATGTATGTGTTTGTCATTAACGGTGCGCTGCGTTTGAACGATGGGCAGGTATTATCTGCACGCGATTCCGCACGTATCGAGCAGGAAAGCCGTCTGGAAGTGACTGCCGAGCAGCCGGTATTCTGGATGTTGATTGATTTGCCTTGAGCACAAGGGGGATGAATATGAAGGAAACGGTAATGGTGAAGCATGCGGTAACAGGTCGCGAATTTTTGAATAATAATCGGCAATCGCTGAATTATCAGTTTTCGGAATTGCCGGAGGGACGATATCGGTTGGAATTTCAAGGTGTTGAGCCTGAAATCGCTCATGATATCGTGCGTTTTCGTCAGGAATTGAATATGTTCCGGTTTGAGCTTCCTGACAATGAGCCACAGATTAAGCACTGGTATTATGTGAACCCGGATCGAGTGCAGTTTGATGCCGAGCAGGGACGTTTGACGATCGAAGCAGATTCGCAAATCCGCTATATGCCAACGGACTACTGGGCGTAATTACGTCTTTAGTCGGTTCATAGATGAAGATAATGTAAAAATAGGCCAGTTACCCCAGGTGACTGGCTTTTTGTTATTGAAAATTGAATAGAGTTGTATTAACATAATTTGTAATTCCACTTTATTGATTCCTGATTTCTTCATCTCTCCATCATGATGATCCCATTTACATGTAGCACACTCCAACAAGCTACATGGGCGATAAAGAACAGCTATATAGCAAGCTTTTCGCTACTTCTGCCAGCATCGCTGGTTACATCAAGGCATTTTACATAATGCTCTACCACTCTGAATATGGGATGTTCACTTTCTCGAATAAAAGATTATTTTTAAATGAATATTGAACCGATACGGTTGTATCCGATATATGTAGTCCGCGATTCCCAGACAGGTCTAAATGACCAGTCAATGGATGAAATGTCTCCGTCTTTGTTTAGCAGTTATAACGTTGCTTATGAGGAGTCGGTAACGTTCATGCGTGTATTGAATTTGGGGCGGGCAGGCGATTATTTTTCAAAACAAAAAAGCTGGTTCCAAACGAAGTTAATTTCACCAAAAGCTAAATATTAGCTAGCTGACTCATTGCTTGCTAGCTTGGTTGTTATGTAGACGAAAAATGGCAGTCTCACGTAGGCAGACACATTAGAATAGGAGGCCAGTGGTGCCTATGGATGTAACGGATTACGAACGAAATTCGTCAATGATGCCAGACACCGATGCCAGAGCAGGGTTTCATAACGGATTAGAGCATATCGGGCGGGAACTAAGACGTGCCGAGCTGCTTGTGCGAATAGCGATGCTTCGTTATCCGCCGCAACTTGCAGCAGAGATCGAGCAGTATAAAGGGCTGTTTATTAGCGATGAGGAAGTGGAGTTGCTACTGGCTCAGCATCGGCCGGCTGAGGATCATGACCGGTTGCAGCAGCTTTATGCCGAGCAGGCTGCGCTGGAGCAAGAGCTGTCGCAACGTCTTGCTCATAGCGATATTAGACAGCTTCCGCTGGCATTGCTGCGTGAACGTCTACACTTAAATCGCGAAGAATACATATGTGTCATTGTGCTACTGGCGATCGAGCTGGAGCGACGATATGAGAAGCTATATGCGTATTTACAGGACGATATTACGTGCAAATATGTAACACCTGATCTGATGCTTAAACTGGCGGCAACGGATGCCGATTCGGAAATGAAATGGTTACAGGCGCTTCATCCGGCTGCGACAGTGAGTCGCTTGTTGTTAAAGCGCGGTGCAGTCAACGAGCAGCAGCATTTTCTCAGTCGGCCATTATGGCTGGAACCCCAGGTACTGCGCTTCCTGCTTGGAGATGCGGAGCGATACGATCCTGTGCAGGGCTGGTTGGACATTCAACGTCCAGTTGATGCACCCGAGCGACCCATTGTACAGGGACATATACAGGAACAATTAAGACGCATCGTGAACACAAAAAGTAGCGGTCTACATACGATACGCTATTATGCGCTACATGGGCGTACCGGCAGCGGACGTCGGCATCAACTCTATTATGTGTACGGTCGTCTGGAACGGGAGCTGGTTATCACCGATCTGAATCGGATCGACACGACTGGAGTGGAGGAAGCAATCTATGCAGTTGTTCGTGAAGCACGGCTACGTGGAGCAGATCTTGTGTTTCACGGCTGGGAAAGCTGGGCGGTGCACCGTGAACGCGAACTACAACTTGTACGTGGTGCATTACGCGACTATACCGGCATCATCTGGCTTATCGGTGAAGATGGGGCTGGGCGTGCGGACATATCCAACCGCGAATTATGGCCACTCCGAGATGAGGTAACGATTCCGCTACCTGATCATGAGCAGACGAAGCAGCTCTGGCAGCATTATGCCCGTCAGTTATTGCCGGAGACGCTGAAACTGGATGATGATCATCTGGCGGCTACTTTTCAAATGACACCTGGACAGATTCGGCAGGCGCTCGAATGGCTTGCATCCGCCTATAGCGAGCTACAGGAGCCGTCGCCAGAGCAGTTGCGAGAGTTGCTGCATGAAGCATGCTATCGGCAGATTCATACCCGACTGGAAGATCAGGCTACACGACTCGCCGGTGGATGGACGTGGGAGCAGCTTATTTTGCCGGAAGCACAGAAGCGTCAGCTGCGCTATGCGTGTGATCAGGTGAAGCATCGTAGCAAGGTATATGACGAATGGGGTCTTGGCAAGCGGTTACCATATGGCAAAGGGTTAAGTCTACTATTCACGGGACCGCCGGGTACAGGTAAAACGATGTCTGCGCGTATTATCGCGGCTGAGCTACAGATGGAGTTGTATCAGATCAATCTGTCGCAGGTGGTGAGCAAGTACATTGGCGAGACGGAGAAGCACCTGCAAGCGGTGTTTGACGAGGCGCGTTATAGCAGCAGCATTTTGTTTTTTGATGAAGCGGATGCGCTGTTTGGCAAACGGTCAGAGGTGAGCGATTCGCATGATCGTTTTGCCAATATGGAAACGTCGTTCCTGCTGCAACAGATGGAGTCGTATGAAGGCATTACGGTGCTGGCAACGAACTATCGCCAAAATCTGGACGATGCTTTTATGAGACGAATTAGCTTTATCGTGCGTTTTCCGTTTCCCGATGCGGTGAGCCGAAAGCAAATCTGGTTATCGATGTTACCGGAGCAGCTTCCATTGGAACCTGGACTTGATCTGGACTTTCTCGCCCGCACATTCGAACTATCTGGTGGACAGATTAAAAATATCGTCGTAGCTGCTGCTTTTATCGCGGCAGCACAGGAGCGAACGTTATCGATGGATATGCTTTTGACCGCTGTGCGGTTGGAATTGGAAAAGGGTGGTCTGCTGATATCACCGGAGACGCTCGGCATGTATGCGGATCTATGGTGAGCTAGCTAGCGGTTAGCATAGCAGTAGCTAGATGTGGCTTATCGCTTGAAAGGGGGAATGGACGATCGGAAATGCAAATGTGATCGCCGATACAGGGCTAACGATCGTTGGATTGCTGCGGCAGCAATTGGTGCCAGATACGGTAGCTCACCCGGAAAGCATTGGACTGGCTTCACCGCTGGAGGAAGGGGAGCTATCAATCAGTGTATATCTGTTCGATATTCGGCAGAGTCGGGATTATCAAACGAATGAAATGATTGTGCAAAATCGCGGCACATTACGCTATCCGCCGCTCTGTTTGGAGCTGTATTACCTCATTACGGTGCATTCACGAGCTGACCTGCCTGTGCGTGCGTTGGACAGCAATCGCATAATAGGCGGTGTGATGCAGACGCTCCATGATTACGGAAGTGTGGGCGGTGCTGATCTGGTCGGTACGCTTAAGGATAATAATGAAGAGCTGCGATTAATACTGGAAGATTTACCGTCAGAACGTCTCAGTCAGATTTTCTCGCAAAAACCGTATCGGTTGTCAGTGGCGTGTCGAGCTGGACCGATCCTACTGGAATCGCAGCGCACGAAAAAGGTGACGCGTGTACTGGATGCGAGTCTGTCGGCAGAACAGCGAAATGGAGGGCAACCATGAACTCATCCCGTTCCATCCGTTATCGCTGCTCGGTCGTTCTGCGTCTTATTGATTCAGTCACGGGTGGCGCTCCAGCAGCACGAGCGCTGAAGCTGCATCTGGGCTTGCTGGATCAGCCGGATCAAACAGCTCCCGCTCGTGTACTGCCTCCACTTCGTGGTCGAGCATTGCAACCTAAAGGTGGCGGTTATTATGCCGCAAGTGAGCTGGAACCCGGCCATTATGTGTTAACGGTGCATTCACCGGATTATATGCCGATGCAGCTGCAATGGACACTGGAATCTCAGGCAGCAAAGCCATTTGAAGCCAATTTGCGGTTACTGCCTTCGTCTGCTTATCTGTATGCTGAGCGATTAACGAGAGTGCGATGTCGCTGTATCGGTGAGGATGAACAGCCCGTTTCCGGTGTTGACCTGTTTCTGCGTGGTAGCCAGTCTGCGGCAGCACGCGCAAGACTGCGGCAAGCTGCCGAGGTGGGAGCAACCGAACTGTATGTACGAGCGACGGGAACTACACCTGTAGCTGGCGAGCAGATGGTGTTGCTATCTCAGCAGCAGGTAGATGAGGAGACAGCAACATCTGCATCACTGGAGCGAATTCAGATCGCTGCTGCGGAAGAGGATAGGGAGGATGGCGTTATGCAAGTACAGAGTGCTGGCGAGCGCTGTTGGAAGCTGACCGAGCCATTACAGCAGCGCTATCCGGCAGGCACACCGCTATTACATCTTATCTATGGGCAAAGTGACGCACGCGGGGAAGCACTGCTCGTATTGCCTACACTGCCAGGCGGTGCGACAGACTATGAGCTGTCGACAGGTGAAGGGACTGCATCGTTGCAAGCTCATTTAACTTTGAAAGAAGGTGAGGCACTGCGGGTGGAGCTGAATATGGCAAGTGGACAGGCTCGCATTCGGAACAGGTAGTAATCGTCGCATGGATCGCCGCATTATGCAGTAAGCCGTTTGCCGGATTCGGCTGATGGGATCGTCCAAGTTCAATGATGAGAGGGGAAAAGCACCATGCCTGAATATTTATCTCCCGGAGTATATGTGGAGGAGTTTGACAGTGGTCCAGTACCGATGCAGGGAGTTAGTACCAGTACCGCTGGTTTTCTTGGATTGGCAGAACGCGGGCCTGTAGAAGGTTTGCCTTTACTAATTACTGGGATGGCGGATTTCCAGCGTAACTTTGGTGGATATTTGTCCGAAAATGCGTTTGGTGTGTATCGCTATCTGGCGTATGCGGTTGAGCATTTCTTTGGAAATGGCGGTTCGCGTTGTTATGTAATGCGTGTCGCACCAGAAGGCGCATTGCCTGCTGCCAATGTACAGCCGGATGAAGCGGATGATAAAAAGCCGGGACTGCGTATCGTTGCACGTAATCCAGGTCAGTGGGGAAATCGCATTATCGTCACATTGCGTCCGACAAGTAAAGCGAAAACGCAAATTTTAGAAACGCTGGACGGTAACAAATATCGAGTGAAAAGCACCGCCGGTTTCCGTGCAGGCGATGTGATCGGTTTTACCGACGAATCGAATGCTGAGGAGGAGCCGAAGCGTTCGTATCACCGTGTTGTGTCAGCGCTGGACAATGTATTGGAGTTAGATAGCGCGATTGATGGCGATCCAGAGGATACCAATCTCGTGCCGACCAAAACGCTGACTACACGTGAATTCAATCTGGAAGTAGCGTATGGTTCCGAAGCTGAATTGTTTGAAAATGCTTCGCTTAATGCGGCGGCACCGAACTATATCGGCATCGTAGCTTCCCGCTCGGCGCTCATTAATGTGAACTGGAATGAAGGCGAACCGGATACAGCTGCTGCGGATAAGGTAATCTCTCCATTTGAAACGATCAGTGGTGCAGCGGAAGAGACCGGACGCTATCAGCTGACACTATCCGGTGGTAGCGATGGCAGTGTGGATAGCATCACACCGGCTGATTTTATGGGCAAAGATCTGGGACCAGGCAAACGGACAGGTATTCAAGCATTTATCGATAATGATGAGGTCAGCCTGATGGCGGTGCCCGGCATTACCGATCCGAATGTACAGCTGGCACTGGTAGCGCATTGTGAAAATGCGACCAATCGCTTTGCGATTCTTGATGCACCACGTGATAGCACGAAGGTACCGGATATTACGGCGCATCGGAATTATTTTGATACGTCTTATGCGGCATTATACTCGCCGTGGCTGCTCGTCTTTGATCCATTCGAAAAGCGCAGTGTAGCGATTCCACCTTCCGGCTCGATGGCAGGCATCTATGCGCGCTCTGACAATACACGCGGCGTGCACAAAGCACCAGCGAATGAAGTGGTACGCGGTGTGACTGGGCTGTATTGCCAGTACAACACCGGTGAGCAGGATATTCTCAATCCGCGCGGTATCAATCTGATTCGTCAGTTTACCGGACAGGGCATTCGTGTCTGGGGTGCACGTACATGTTCTTCGAACGGACTATGGAAATATATTAACGTCCGGCGTCTGTTCATTTTCGTTGAGGAATCGATTCGCCGCAATACAAACTGGGTTGTATTTGAGCCGAATGATGCACCGTTATGGGCGCGTGTACAGCGCACGATTGATTCGTTCCTGACAACTGTATGGCGTGATGGCGCATTGCAAGGTTCCAGTCCCAGTGAAGCATTTTATGTCGATATTGGCCCGAATACGATGACGCAGGACGATATCGACAATGGACGACTGATCTGTGTGATCGGGATTGCAGCGGTAAAACCAGCGGAGTTTGTTATTTTCCGCATTACGCAGAAGACGGCAACCGAGTAAGCGGCAGCGCAG
The DNA here is from genome assembly GCF_039822605.1 of Paenibacillus wenxiniae. Taxonomy (NCBI): domain Bacteria; kingdom Bacillati; phylum Bacillota; class Bacilli; order Caryophanales; family Paenibacillaceae; genus Paenibacillus; species Paenibacillus wenxiniae. The sequence continues at coordinate 140,403 of NZ_JBCGUH010000005.1, read as the reverse complement.
ACCGCATGTACGGCGAATATGATTTCATTTCGGGAGAGGGGATACATGTATGAGTGAGCGCAAGGACCCATACCGTAATTTTAGGTTCAAAATGGAAGTTGGCAATATTACGCAAGCCGGATTTACCGAGGTGTCCGGCTATGATGCAACAGTGGAGGTTGTGGAATATCGTGAAGGTAATGAAGCGACCACACCGCGTAAGCTACCCGGCTTGACCAAGTACGGCAATATTACACTCAAATGGGGCGTGACCGATTCGACGGATCTGTATAAATGGCTGGAGGATTGCACGAACGGTACGATCACCCGTCAAAATGTAACGATTACCGCGATCGATGAAACGGGCGCGGACAAGGCGGCATGGCAAATTATGCAGGCGTGGCCAACCAAGTACACCGCACCGAGTTTTAACGGTTCTGGTAAAGAGGTTGCGATTGAAACGATTGAGCTGGCGCATGAGGGTATGAAGCGCACGAAATAAGCATGGGAGTGCGGCGTATGCTCATGTCATCGGTGGATACGGATCGTGATGAGATTGGATAGATGTGGAATGTGTCTGTCCACGTATGAACATCCGGCAACGACATAATCTATTTTCAACTTACACATTTCAACTACACAGCGGCTTGATGTCAGCCGGATGAACAGGCGTGCTTTATAGTAAATAAAGCATAGGTCGGTTCATTCGGCGGCAACGTGCCGGAATGGGGGAACAGCAGATGTTAACAACAGAACATGCATTTGAATTGCCACGAGGTTATATCGATCGGGAAGGGAATTTGCATCGTCGTGGTGTGATGCGTCTGGCGACTGCCAGCGATGAGATTTTGCCGATGCGTGATCCGCGTGTGCAGCAGAATCCGAGCTACCTGACGATTATTTTGCTCGCTCGTGTCATTACGAAGCTGGGTGATATGCCGATGATCGATACGCATACGATCGAAGGATTGTTTACGGCCGATCTGGCGTACTTGCAGGAATTTTATCGCAGTATTAACGAGATGGAGCTGACGACGATTCCTACTGTATGTCCACGCTGCGGACATGAGCATGAGGTGACGATGAATTTTTTGGATCCAAGTCGGGTTTGAGTCTGCAATACCCGGTAGACAAGCTGTACGAGGAAATGGGCTTTATCGCGTACTATTTTCACTGGTCGCATGAAGCGCTTATGCAGATGGAGCACCGTGAGCGTCAGCGCTGGTGTGAAGAGATCAATCGGATCAATCGGCGTCTTAATGACGATGGCTCAGAGCAACCTGAGAATCTGTTTGATGTATTTGGAAAGGGGTGAGTACGCTGGCAGCTTCTTCAAGCAACCAAAATATGAACCAAGTCGATCCGCTGGGCGGGTTTCGTTTTCTTGTGCAGATCGATCAGCTTCAGGTCGGCGGCTTCTCCGAGATTAGCGGCTTGCAGGCGGAAACGAAGTACGAGACCTACGAGGAAGGCGGGCAAAATGGATTTGTACATCGCTTTCCGACCCGGCGCGAGTATCCACCGCTTGTGCTAAAACGTGGCGTGCTGCTATCGCTCGGTCTATGGGATTGGTACAACAGTTTTACGATAGGAAAAATGACGCCACGTGACGGCTCAATTATGATGGCAAGCGATGACTACAGTCAGCTGCTGATCTGGAATTTTATTCAGGCGTATCCGGTCAAATGGATCGGGCCACAACTGAATGCCGGGCAGGGCAGTCTGGCGGTAGAGTCGCTTGAACTGGTGCATCAGGGGCTATCATTAAGTCGCCGTAGTAATACGAGCCGCTAGCAAATGGAGGACAAGCACAGGTAAAGGGGCGATTCATCAATGAAATACTGGCTTTTGCGTCGTCCATTTACTCCGGTTGCCGCCATGCCAGCAGCAACAGACTTTGCTCGTCGGTTAGCGGAAAAGCATACGCTGGGAGTCGCTTTACCCGGTATGGCGGGCACAGCGCTAATCCATCGCCGCCTTATGGCGCGAGAAGCGGCAATACCGTATGGAGCGATTCATCATCACCATCATCAACGCATCGAATGGAAGCCGCTAACGAATGTATCGATCACTCAGCCGCTACTGATCCGAAATTATTATTTTTGGCGGTTGCTTGCGATGGATGGGCGAGGTCAGTCTGCTTCATCGGCTTCGTTACCGTGGAGTGAATCGGATGCTGGCTTTTCCAATACATTAGGGACAGGCAGTGATCCCCTTCGTATGGGTGGAAATGCCAGTATGATGCATCCAGCCATCTTGCGGATGCTCATGCAAGGAGATCGAACTGGACAGTTGCCGCCCCAGATGTGGCTGGAAGCGCACCTGGAGTCGGATGGTATGGACGAGCAAGGATCACCGTTATCGCTGCGTATGCTAGGTAGTTTACCACAGCTCATTTTCCGTCAAATGTCTGGCGGGCTGGGAAGTATGTTAACGAGCGGCATACTAAAGGGGAGCCTATCCGGCGATACCGCGATGATTCAGCCGTATGAATGGACGCTGGATACGAGCACGCTGGCGCAACCATCCGCTTCCGGCTCATGGAACCATCGTAATCTACGAGCATTATCGCGCCTTGTTCCATTGCTGGAACGAAGCGGCTTGCGCAGAAATGAGACACGTTCGAGTTCGGGCACGATTTCAGGCTCAGGTGGTATCATCGTGCCTAAACTGCGCTGGTTACCGCCTGTACGACTTACAATTCCGCTTCGTCGTTCGTCCAGTGATCGTCCACAGGACGGGGAACGTAACATTCGCCGCTTGTCTGATTTGTTCCACGTGTCACGTCTGAGCGAGCTGGACGGCGTACTGGGTGGTACGTATACGGTGCAATTGTTAAATGTCTGGCCATCGCCGGAGCAGACAGCGGCGGCACTACCGTATCCGTCCTGGCAACCGTTACGGCAAGAACCAGCTCGTGATTCGGAGGACTGGCTGTACCATATTGTGCGCTTGTTTAATCCGCATGAGCGGCGAGCGGTGATTGAGCACAATATTCGCCGTCTGTATCAGCGCGCGGCAGAGCGATCTTTTCACCAGCAGGCAGGACGATGGAGCCGAATGGTGATGACGGCGGTGCGTCAGGAATGGCGGCGACAAAGTCCAGCAGGAGCGCCGGTAACCGGTTTGCCAGAGCAGCTCATTCGACGTCAGGGCAATCGCTGGCTGTGGAATCAGGCGGCACTGGCAGGTGGGCCGCAATGGAAACAAGCAAGCCAGCGATTGAGGGAATGGTGGCCGTGGCTGAATTTACCGTGGTTGCAGCCGGATAGCGGAGATGAATCTCTGCGAAGGGAACTGTATCATCCGCTGCTGCTTCGTCGTTATTTGAGCGAGGAAGAGGCAAACGGAGCTAGTTCGGGGACCGATACAAGGTGGCTACAGGGCAATATTTACGAGACGCTGGGCCGCTACATTGAGCGTGAAACGCTGCGCTTATCGCCAGAACGCTTTATGATGCTGTTACCGCTGGCCGCTGCTTTGCCTGGCCAATCGCAACGGACTTCTCTACGACAACTGGCACGCGAGCGTACATCGCAGCAAATGATATGGAATCATCCAACGCTAACGATGCCCTCCCTGTTATCTACAGGCTCAGCCACGATGGGGCGGCTGCAAGCAAGCTCAGGTGCAGGTGCTATCGTAAGTACGCTTGTGCAGCGCATTAACGGACGCGAGCTATCCAGCGAGTTGCTACGTACACGTTCCTTCGGTAGCGAACTGGCGACTCGTCTGATCCAGCAGACGGCTATAGCTACCGATCAGCGTAGGGTAACAGGAGATCGAGGAATCAGCGAGGTGCAACGGGAAGCAAGTCGCTGGCTTATGCAGGCAGTGCAAAGTGAGCAGCTCAGCTCAAGTGTGCCGCTTCGAACAGAAGGTGGGCGATTGCCAGAGCGTCTACTGCTTGCATTTAGGGGCAGCCATCCGGAGATCGGTCGTGATGCTAGTCTGAATGCTGCTTCTGCATATGCAGTACATAATGGTAGCGCTGGCAGGAGCAACGTATCGCCTACGATTGGTACAGGCTTGCCGCTGAGCGGACCAGCTGAGCCAGCGATGTTGGAACTGCTACGCCGCCGCATCCGGCAATTGCCCGCATCGATGCTGACCGGTGAGCAGGCACAAATGGAGCTAGCTCGTGCTGTTGAACCACCGCGTGCCGAGCCGTTTGTACCGGAATGGAGACGCATAAAACAAGCTACATTCCCAGCTTCGAATGGGCAGGATACGCGAGGTGAAGCTGGCAGTGGCTCGGCTGCAAGTATGACGGGCAGTATTAACGCAGCCATGTCGGATTCGAACTCGTTACTGACAGCAAGGCCGCCGGTGCGTCTTGGACCGAATGAGATGGAGCAGATTGTTCAGCGCGTCTATCGTGAGCTGCAACGGCGCCTGAAATCGGATTATCAGCGGCGCGGAATGTAAACTTACCAAGTATATGGCGAAGGTGTACGGGCACAAAGGGGGAAGCGCGATTGACAACAAGCAAGGCACTGATCATTCCACAGGGGAAAACGAAAAACAATACCGGCGATATTTTTACCGTGATGTTCAATCCATCCGAATATACGGTCGTGCAGCAGGGGAACTGGAACGCAGGCAGTAACGAATCGAAGCCGCTACAAACCGCAGGCAATGTGTCTGGCAGTCTGAGCCTTAGTTTATTTTTCGATACATCGATGCAGGGAAGCGATGTGCGTGAATATGCGGGCAAGTTATTATCGATGGTGCAGGAAGATATGAGCAGTGCCAAGCCGCGCACCTATACATTTGCCTGGGGAACATTTGAGTATGAAGGGCGCATGGAGATCAAGGAGCAGAAGTATACGCTGTTTATGGAAAATGGTGTGCCGCTCCGCTTACGGATGAATATTACGCTCTATCGGGAAAAGTCACTTGATCAGACAGTAACGGCGCAAACATTAAGCGATACCGATCGTCAGGTCACTTCACAGCAGGGAGAGTCATTACCCGAAACCGCGCAAAAATTTTACGGTGATGCGTCCAAATGGCGACAGATCGCTAATGCCAGTGGCATCGATGATCCGCTTAATCCGGGACCTGCCTCGTTGTTGACTGTACCGGGAAAGGGTTGAAGAGGCGATGGCAGACATTTCGTTACCAACTTCCAGCGCGGACTATACCAGTTTGAGCAGCACCTATAATGATTTTGCCGCTCCGGTATTTAAAATTAGCTGTAGCGGTCAATCTTACACACCGGACACACTATCGCTACGACAATTGACTGTACATACGACGGTTGAGCCGATGGCGGAATATGCTTCATTTCAGATCAAGGAAGCGTTCGATCCGCAGACGAAGGAGTTTATCGTACCGGATGGCATGACACTCGGCGGCACGATTGATATCGAGCTAGGCTATGGAACCGAGCTTAAAGCGGTATTTACCGGTTATATTACGTCACTCGGTTATGAAGCACATGAGGATGAAGCGGCTTATGTGACGATTGGCTGTATGGATATGACGGTGCTGATGATGAAAACGTATGGCGAAAAAGTATGGCAAAAAAAGAAATACAGCGATGTCGCACGCGAAATTGCGTCTTCGTATGCAGGCAGTTTGACTGTCGATGCAACGAGCGAAACGATTGAAAATATCGCGCAGTACCGTCAGGATGATTATCACTTTTTACAGGAGCTGGCATTTCGTAGCAATCGGGAGCTGCTCGTCGTTGGCAAATCGGTCTATTTTCGCAAAGTCGCCGCTTCGACTACACCGTACTTGAAGCTAGGCTGGGGGGCAGGTTTAATCTCGTTACGACTGGAGCATAACATCGCTTCACAGTGGAGTGGTATTAAGGTGCAGAGCTGGGACCCACTCAATCGCGAGCTATTATCCTCATCCACCCCGACTGTCGTCAAAATCGGTGATGGTACGAAGACAGGTAGCGCATTGATTGGAGCGCTTGGCACGTATGAAGCGTATCACGATCTGGATGGAGAAACGGTACAGGATGTGCAAAATGCTGCCGATTCCCTGATGCAGGCACGCTCGATGGATCTCGTTAGCGGTAGTGGTGAATGTGTGGGCATACCAGAGCTGCGTGCAGGCGTTTATGTCGCTTTTACCGGACTCGGCACGCCGGTTGGACGCACCTGTTATTTGACCGGAGCGGTGCATGTACTGGACGAGCAGGGCTATATGATCCAATTTGAAGTAAAGGGGAATGCGATATGATGCTGCCGGATTCATACTATGATGCACGCAGACGACCAGATACACGTATCGCGGGTGTAGCGATTGGCAAAGTAACGAGCAATCAGGACCCAGACAATCTGGCACGTGTGAAACTGATGCTGCAAATGCAGCAGGGCGAATATGAGACCGACTGGGTGCGTGTAACTTCGTCGATGGCAGGTAGTGCCCGTGGTAGTCTGTTCGTGCCAGAAGTGGATGATGAGGTGCTGGTCGCTTTTCACCTGGGCGATATTACGCGTCCGTATGTGATCGGGTTGCTGTGGAGCAATGGGGCGAAGCCCGAACCACCACCTGAGAAAAATACACTCAAAAAGATGAAAACGACCGCAGGTCACCAGATTATTTTTGATGAGACCGATAACGCCGCCAAAATGACGTTCCAAAGCGCGAAAGGCCATTCGCTGACGATGGATGATGGCGGAGACAAAGTCGAATTCAAAGATTCCGGTGGTACGCATAGTGTATTGCTGACCGGAGGCAGTTCCGGTTCGGTCACCGTGACGAGCGGCAGCACCAAAATTGTGCTGAATGATCAGGGAGATATTACGCTGACGAGTAACAAATCGGTTTCGATCGAATCGACACAAATCTCGATCCAGGCGAAGGGTACATTGGATTTGAAATCGAGCGGCCCGCTGTCCATTCAATCGGATGCGATCGTTACACTCAAAGGAACGATGGTCAAAATCAACTGATGCTCCGAGCGAGAGCGCTTGGAGTCTGCCGTTTGTGCCAGCAGGGGGAAGCAGGCAGAGACGACAGAAAAGTTGGCAACTGGCAGTATGAGATATGGAAAATATACGCTGACGCAGGTAGTAATTTTAACGATCCTAAGTGACTATACAACAAAGGAGGACGAGTGTAGTGGCGCAGCGTTCTTTTCTAGGTAGAGGATGGAGCTTTCCGGTGCAGGTGGATCCAGCAACAGGGCGTATTGGTATGTCGGAGTATGGCGACGATATTCGTGAAGCGATTCGGATTTTGATTGGCACGATGCCAGGCGAGCGAGTAATGAATCCTGAGTTTGGTTGCCGGATTCGACAGTATCAATTCGATACGCTTGATGTGACGACGATGAATCTGATGGCTAAAAGCGTGCGTGAAGCAATTGCGCGCTGGGAACCGAGAGTGACCGAGGTGGAAGTTCGTGTGCATCAGGATGACCCGGAGCAGGGCACGGTTCGCATTGAGGTTCGTTATCGTGAACGAGCGACGAATCATGTGTCCAATCAGGTGTATCCGTTTTATCTGTATGGCGGCTGAGCGGTAGCGGTACATTAAGCAGGTATCGGCATAAAGCAGCAGAGAGGAGAATGAACGATGACCCCGCTGAATTGGGAGCAGATTGCCCGCCTTGCTTCTCCACCGCTGGATACGCGTCAGCTGGGGGATATGGTCCATGAAATGTCGGCGCTTGTGCCCTATTACACACCAGAATGGCGGTTTACACCGGAAGACCCGGATGCGGGAACGGCTTTATTTTATATCGTAGCCGATATGCTTTTGGAAAATTGGCGGCGGTTGAATCAGGCACCGCTAAACAATTATTTGTCATTTCTAAATCTGATCGGAGTCGAGCCGATGCCTGCGCGTGCTGCGTCGACGGCGCTAACTTTTCGGCTGAGTGAAGGGGCGACACGTCCGGTGCTTATTCCGGCAAGTACACCGGTATCGGCGGCTACGGAAACAGGCGAGGTCGTGTTTGAAACGATCGGGGCGATGCTCGTTACGCCGGCACGTATGATCGATATGTACATTGCGGATGGACGTACGGATCAGTTGATTCGACTGGTGGATGCGGATGCGACGGAGGCAGATGGTGCAAACACTGGAGGCAATGCAAGTGATGTAAGCACAAGCACGACTGCATTTGATATAGGGCAGGCAGATCGTACTACAGATATGCAAAGGTTAACTGCGTCAACAGCAGATATAATGAAGCCACGGCACAATCGTCTGTTCGATGCCGGACAACGGCCTTCTTTTCAACAGCATGTGCTGTATACGAATTGCCCGGAGTTGGAGTATCTGGAAGGAGAGACAAGGCTGGAGTGGATACCGGAGCTGGAGCCAGCGCATCTTGCTCAGTCATGGATTCGCTTGCTGAGCAATCCGCAGTATGCACGCTGGTCATATCGGGCAAATGGGCAATGGCGCGAATTCGATTATGTTCGTGCGGGCACACGGCGACTGTATTTGTTTAAGGCGGCAGGATATGTACCGCAATCATCCATTATTAATGAACGAGAAGGAGTATGGCTTCGCTGTGTGCTGGTATTTCCACTTACGGTAGAGGAGCCGGATCGTGAAAAAGAGCAGCTGATCGAGCTGTTGTCGACGGTGCGCATGAGCCATGTCTCGATTTTGCCTGCCATATCGGCGACACCTCACGCTGATCAGCCAGGGCAAGTCGTATCAACGGCTACATCGAAACAAAAAGAAACGGATATAGGCATTGTACCGGAGCGGTTGTTGCAGGATGATCTGGAGCTGGAATCGGGACGGCAGTATCCGTTTGGCACGGTGTTTTATCCGTATGGTTGTTTTTACCTCCATTCGTCCGAAATATTCAGTCGTAAAGGCAGTGTGATTACGCTTAGTTGCCGCATTGGATATAGCGAGCATCAGCTAATGGCAGGGCCAGACCATGAACCGCGCTGGCGTCCGGTAATGCGTGCGTCTGAGTTTGATCCGAAGCGGCAGGATTATGCTTATATCCGGCAGGTGAGCTGGGAATACTGGAATGGGCAGGCATGGGTTAGACTGGTGTCCGCCGATTCCCACACGATGCAGTTTGCGCCATCTGCGGCAGAACGGACGGTGATGAACCGTGCGGCTACAGCGGTAGCGGATACAGCGACCAAAGTAGAGTTAACTGAAACGGATGGTCAGCGGCACACATGGAGCTTTTACTGTCCGGATGATCTGAGTGCTTATCCAGTCAACGGAATGGAGGGACACTGGATTCGGGCGCGCATTATTGAGCTGGACAATGCTTATGCACCTTATGTAATCTACCGTTCACCGTGGTTAGAAGATGTGATGCTGTCGTATGAATATCGGCAACCGATTGCTGCTAGTGGCTGGATGGCGCTCAATAACGGGGAATATACAGGCTACGGCTCCCACTACGCACGCCAGGCACAGCCTCCATTTATTGCACTTGAAAGTGGCGGAAGCGTCTGTTATCTGGCATTTGATCAGCCGCCGACAGGTGGGCCGTTATGTATGTATGCCGAATTAGAATACCAGCCCCTGAGTGGTCTTGCCGATCCTGCACGCATCGATTGGGAATACTGGCGTGATGATCATCATGGTGGCGGCTGGGCAGCTCTGGAAGTGTACGATTTTACCGAAAATATGACGGTGAGCGGTCATGTGCAGTGGGCTGGACCGCCGGACTTTGGACGTGTACGCCGGTTGGGCCGGGAAGCGTACTGGATTCGGCTGGTGGATCGCCATCGGCGCTTTGGCAGGGACGGCTTGCCCTATCCGCTCGTGCGCAAGCTGCATTGGAATACGGTCCCTGCCGTGCAGCAGCAAAGCGTACAGGAGGAAAAGCCTGATGTGCTACGTGATCGACAGGGGTTATATTTTCGACTATTGCGTGCACCGATACAAAATGAGGCGGTCTGGGTGGATGAAACAGAGCAGGCTGATCCGGTCAAATGGTTGCAGGAGCAACAACAATACCCGGAGCGATTACGACGTGAGACATTACCGACAGGTATAGAGCGATTATGGAGAAAATGGGAGCCGATTGCCAATCTGGATAACGCTGATCCCGATGATTATCATTACCAGATCGATCGGCAACAAGGAATCGTTCGCTTCGGAGATGGACGCAATGGGCGTATTCCTTCCGCAACGGGGATCGGGCGTGTACGAGTCAATTATCGTTTATCCGATGGGGAGCAAGGCAATGTAGACGAATACAAGATCACACAGCCGCGTTATGCGCGCGCCTTTATTCAGGACGTATTCAATCCAGTGCCTGCTTTAGGTGGACATGATCGTGAGACAGAGGCGGAAGCCGCTGTACGTGGACCGAGGCAGCTTCGCCACCGTGAGCGCGCGGTAACCGCAGAAGATTATGAATATCTAGCACGTGCAGCGGATGCGCATGTTGCTCGTGTGCGCTGCTTCTCCGGCTATAACGGTCAGATGGAGCGTGAAGCAGGCAGTGTAACACTGGTCGTCATGGCACGGGATGAGGGAGCAGGCAAACGGTATTTCCCGGAGCTGTCGCTACGTATTCGGCACTATTTGCATCCACGTATGTCAGGCATGATTTTCCCGGAACAGCTATATGTGATTGAACCGGTGCGGCTAGAGGTAGATATGGCGGCAACGATTATCGTGCGGGCGTTGGAGGATTTGGTACCCGTCGAAGAGCAGTGTCAGGAACGGCTGAGCCGTTTTCTTGATCCAGTATATGGTAAGGCAGACGGAAAAGGCTGGCAGATCGGAGAGCAGCCGCTAGCAGAGATGTTCTACCCGCTCCTACAATCGGTTCCCGGTGTGCGTTATATCCAGAAGCTCACAATGGAGATTTTTCAAAAGGAACAGAATGGACGACGAGAGCTGACTCCTGAACAGGCAGCAGGTCTTCGTCATTGTATAGTTAGCGGTGGCAAACAATCATTACAGATACGTACAGATTGGGATTAAGCCGATGAATACAGCGCATCTGATCCCCGTGAAAGGAGACAACAACCATGCTGCCCAATCTAAATCTGGATGATCGCACGTATGCGCAAATTATGGAGCGCGCCAGACAGGCGATTCACCGTCATAGTCCAGAATGGACGGATGAAAATGCACATGATCCCGGTATGACGTTGCTGGAAATGTTCTCCTGGCTTACAGAGGCACAGCAATATTACATTAACCGTGTCACCGCGCGCAATGAGCTGAAGTTTCTTCAGTTGCTCGGTATGGAGCCGCAGGCAGCGATTTCAGCTGAAACGGAAGTACAGTTTACCGGCGTAAAAGAGGAGCGCTTACTGCCTGCTGGCACGCGGCTGCGCGCAGATACGATTGTGTTTGAAACCGAATCTCCACTCTGGCTACTGCCGCATCAGATTGAGCGCGTTGTAGTACAGTATGACAACACGGCGGTGATGCATGCGTGGGAGGGACTGCGTTCACCGGAATTTGCCCTATTTGGTACAGACGGCAAACCAGGCAACAGCTTTTGCATCGGATTGGATGGGGCACTTCCAGTCAATCAGCCGCTCCATCTGACGTTTGATCTGGCAGGCAATCGTCGTGTTCCGCGTAATCCGATCGATGCAGAGAGCAAGCATTCTCCGCTTGCTGTACTGCGGTGGGAATTTTATGGCGATGGGCAATGGCAGCCGCTTGAACTGCGGGGAGACACCACATTTGAATTGACATTTGATGGGGATTTACATATTACCGTTTCAGGTCTGATGACTCCATATGCATTATATCCGGCAACAGATCGACCACGCTATTGGCTGCGCTGTACGCTGATCGAATCCGGCTATGAAACGCCGCCTGTGTTACGACATTTACTGATCAATACCGTGCATGCGCGTGAAGGGATCGGTAACATCGTATGCAAGCAGACGGGCTGGGATGGCAGGGGTCGTCCGGTACTTGTATGGTCGCATCAACTTGCGCATCCCGACAATGTGGAAGTACGTGTGCATGAGCATGATGGCTGGCACGTATGGAAGGCGGTCGACGATCTTCAATTGTGTGGGCCGCACGATCGCTGCTGCGTACTGACGGAGGACCCGGAGCTGGCACAACTGTATATTTATTTTGGAGATGGACAGCATGGTTATCGGCTTCCTGAGGGTGAACATCATATTTTGTTAGTAGCATGGGAAGATGGTTGGCAACATCGCCGTTATGCAGGCACGGGAACCGGTATGCCGGATCAGCGCTATCTGATCGCTACACCGGAGGAATCGCTCTGTCTGTTGCGCATTCAGACGGCCAGCCTGGATACCAAAGATTCATTCGTCAACTGGCATGAATGGACACAGGTTGCTAATTTCGATAGCTCAGGACCGGACGATCGGCACTTTCATTATGATGAACGAACGGGCGAAATCGTGTTCGGTGATAATCGTCATGGTAGAGCACCGGAGCGCGCCAGTCGTCCGAATATCGTTATGATCGCACGAACGTCAGGTGGTGGAGAACGTGGCAATGTACGCAGCGGCGTGCTGAGATTGGATGATGCGCCATCCTATGATCACGCGCTACGCGCAACGAACTACACACATGGTCATGGCGGTCAAGGGGCAGAGACGCTCATATCAGCGAAACGCAGACTGGCGGATAGCTTGCATGATGTTGAACGCGCCATTACCGCGGACGATTATGAAACGATTGCGATGCGTACCCCTGGACTGCGTGTAGGTCGGGTCAAAGCGTTGCCGCTATATGTGAGTGGATTGGCTGGATACCCGCAACGCAAAGCGCCCGGGCAAATGACACTGGTTGTTGTACCCTACACCGAGCATCGCAAGCCAGAGCCATCTCCGCTCTTCTTGCAGGCGGTACGGCGATATATGGATCGTTATCGTATGCTCGGTACTGAGCTGCATGTGATCGGTCCCCAATATGTACAGGCAGATGTGCAGGCACATATCGTTGTTGAGCCGCATCTCAAAGGGAGAGAGTCGCTATTTCTGAACGCGCTAGACGAATACTTCGATCCGCTCGGTCGTGAACGCGAATTTGGCAAAACGATCCGCAGTGGTAGCCTGCATAACTGGCTGGCACGCATTCCAGGTGTACTTTATGTCGCCGATCTATGGATCACAACCGAGGGCAGCGGTGCGATACGGGACGAGAGCGGTAACATCCGTATCCCACCGCATGCGTTAACGTATGCTGGTAATCATGAAGTTCAGTTGTTTACCGTATCCGAAGTACGTTGATAGCAGGGCTTCCATATCTGTAACAGATTTAACAAATACAGGAACAGCCAGTAAGATGAACTCGCGGCATCTAACAAACTGAATAGGGACGCAACCGTAGGTAACCTTCAGTTCACAACGATCAGGCTCATCCACGCATCCAGAACATTGTAAACAAGCTCGTTGTACACAAGCTGCACAGCGTCAACGCCTATAGCCGAACGATACAATCATCGCTCACAAGAAAGGAGGACAGCACAATGAGAATCCCCGGCATCGCCTTCAACAAACCTTCGGATTGGTCAACCGGTCGCGCGATCAATCTGGACATTAGCGAGCAAGGCATCACATTACGCCGTGAGCTAAAATACAGCGCTTCTGGACGCTTTTCTGTGGTTACGGCAGGAGCATCCATTAGCGCTGTAGCTACCGATCACACAGGGAAACTGTACATGCTTGATTGGAATGGAGCGGTATATTTGCTTGATCCCGCGTATCCGGCACCGGAGTTGCTGCTGTCTGCATCCCCCGGGCAGCCTATGTCCCCATCGCTATTGCTTGGAACAACGGGACGATGGGCGATCCTTCCTTTGGAACCGACAGAAACGATGATTAGCGTGTATGCAGCAGTTAACGGACAATGCCTCTGGCAAGCTAGCCCAGCCATCGTAGCTGGCGAAAAGATCGAGACACTCGCCGCCGAACATGATGCGAATGGGCTGCACATATTACAGCGTAAACAGACACTTTCGATACTAGAAGAGAGCGAGACAGAGCAGATCCAACAGGCGGTATGGAGCTATGAGCTGCATAGCTATGACTGGAATGGACGCTTGCTCCGAAGTCGCTCATTACCGGAACAACTGGCAGATGATCGTGAAAATATCGCGCATTCTGTTCATAATCATGATCGCTGGAAAATAGCCCTGCACGGCGACCATTTTTATATCGCTGCTCCTCATAGCAGTACCATTTGGAGCTGGAGCGAGACAGGGGAATTGAGCGGTTTTTCCTTGCCGGGATGTCGGCTGGAAGGCAATCTGATCGAAGGGCCAGACGGTGTGCTCTATGCAGGGGTGTATGATCTGCGCAATGATAGCGAATCAGCTGCCTATCTGATTGCCATTCGCTCGTATGGAGAATGGGAGCGAGTTCCGGGTTATACCGGGCGGGTGGATGAACTGTTGCGCAGTGGTGAACAGTTGCTTGTGTATGATACGTCTGCGGCGGCGATGACTGTTTTTAGACGCAATCGTATGATTCGTTCACCGCTGGAAACGGACAGCTTGCCGCGTGGTCATCTGCTACTGCCATCCGCAGACAGCGGTGCAGAAGACAATATGTGGCATAATTTGCGAATTGATGCGGAAGTGCCGCCAGAGACGCGACTGATTGTGCATTATTATGCGGCTGATCATACGCAGATCCAGTGGCGCAATCGGGTGTATACGCTGGATGAATGGCTGCATGCACCGCAGATTGGCGACAGACAGCGGCTTCATTATATTCATGAACACTGGCAATCATTGCCGCTCAATCCACTGAATGCTCTTTTCCCCGAAGCGCGTGGACGTTATTTATGGATTGCATTGGAGCTGTCAGGAAGCTGGACACAGGCGCCAATCGTGCGTGAACTGGAACTGTTTTATCCACGTTCATCGCTGCTGCATTATTTGCCAGAGCTGTATCAGGAGCAGGGGGAGCAATCTTTTCTAGGACGATTTCTGGCGTTGTTTGGTCACTTTTTCCGTGAGCTACATCAGCAGATTGATGAGATGCCCTACCGGCTTGATCCGAAGCTGAATGAAGGAGAGTTTCTACGCTGGCTGGCAGGCTGGGTCGGCATTGCCGCAGATGAAAGCTGGGACGATGCGCTGCTACGGCGCTATTTACAGATGATGCCACGATTGTATCGGATGCGCGGCACACGTGAAGCGATGGTGCTCACGATGGAGCTGATGACAGGCAAAAGGCCGTATGTGCTGGAGCATTTCCAATACAAGCATTTGCTATATGATCCGGAATGGAGCGAGGCGCTAAAGCCGCTATACAACGATATGCCGTATAGCTTTCTCGTCATTATACCGCCGGATACCGTTCATTCCGAACGACAGAAGGAAATGCTTCAGCGCATGCTGCATGAGGAGAAGCCCGTCATGACCGAGGCAGAGCTGATTGTATTGGAACCGCGTATGCGTCTTGGTGGGCATACGTATCTGGAGATCAATTCGGTACTGTCCCGTCCATCGCGTATGTCTATTGATGAGCAGTCGGTCGTCTCGTACGATACGGTGCTGACTGATGGCGGCGATACGGCAGCAATGACGTTCCCATTTCGTCTGGATGAGGCGATCAAGTTAGAACATTAAAGTACAGAAGTACATGAATCAGAATAAAAGGCAGGCACTGATATGAC
The DNA here is from genome assembly GCF_039822605.1 of Paenibacillus wenxiniae. Lineage (NCBI taxonomy): Bacteria > Bacillati > Bacillota > Bacilli > Caryophanales > Paenibacillaceae > Paenibacillus > Paenibacillus wenxiniae. The sequence continues at coordinate 124,884 of NZ_JBCGUH010000005.1, read as the reverse complement.
CATATAAAAGGAGTCCACGGTATGAGCAATTCTCGCTATTATCCGTTTGAGCGTAACCGTTACTTTTACGGCAAGCTGCTAACGGTCAGAGATTTTGAAGCTGAGCAGCAGTATACGGTGAATAAAAGGCGGCTATTAAACCGACTGTTGTATGGGCCAGGTATTATTACCGGTCTGACGGTCGTAATGGTCGATGATAAAACGTTATCGATCCAATCTGGTGCAGCACTGGACAGTCTGGGGCGTGAAATTATCGTGCCGTCCCCGATCACGACCAAGTTATCGTTAATCGAAGGCTTTGGCAGTAATGAATATATTCGCGACCTGTACCTATGTATCGTATACAGCGAGCGCGGACGTGAGCCGGTGCATGCGCTGGAGCGCGGGCAGGAGCAGGCATCGACAGATGATCTGAGTGAGCATAATCGGGTGCAGGAGACGTATAAGCTAGTTTTACGCGAATATGCAGACGATCTGGATCAGTATGGTATTACGAGTTTGAAGGAGCGCACGGTTTCCTTTTACAAAGATGATTCGGTGCGCATTCTGATCAAAGGGCCACGTTATGTCGCACCAGGTGAACCATTCGCGCTGCATATGCATGTGGTCAAAGCCAGACGCGAGGCACAGGTCATTCTGGACTGCACGCTGGAAAGTGAAGGCGTGGAGCTGAGTGGGGGCGAGCATCGTGTGACCTACAATGATTCCGGTGAAGAGGCGGTTTCCGAATACCGAATCGATAGCCAATTTGTAGCAGGGGAAAAGGATGGCAAAGCCGTCATACGTATCGTGACCGCTACGGTTCGTGTGGACGGGCGCACCATTCCGGTACGGGAGGAAATTGTATTCCCGCTTGAAGTGACTGCTGATCCTCAGGAGCGCATCTGGCAGGATTATGTGGAACGTCCACTGGATGAGGCGCTGTCTGAACGCCCTTCTTCCGTCTGTCTGGCACGAATCAGTCTGACTCGCATTCGCTCCACCTATGCGATCGAAGATGTACAGCGTGTGCCATTTGGAGATTATGTGCGTAACCTATCAGAGCTACAGCGGCTTGGACTTTTCAATGGCACAATGACCGGACAGCAGCAAATGCGCACAGTCGAAGCGCAGGCGGCTCCACTCGAATCCGACTGGATGCTGGGCTTATTGGAACAGGAAGAGCATGCAGAGGAGACTGCGCCTGCACCACTGCCGGTCAGCGGTGTACGCACGGGTACGATCGCGCTGTCACTGTCTGGCGGACGCGGTCATAATGGCCTGTTTGCGAAAGGGGAAAATATCGTTTCTGAGGAAATCCAGCATGGATTCGGGACAGGCAGTGTACATCTTACGCTGGGGCTATGCGAGCAGGAAGATTCACGCATTTTCGGCGGGAATCAGGATGTGTTTGACCATACGCCGTATGAATCGAATTTGCCACAGGTGAAGCTGGGCACGGTTCAATATCCAGACAAAGGTACGTTCCGTATCGGTGCCAGAGTATTCTCATCCTCAGGGCCGTCCACACTACATGTGCGCTGGTGGGCAACACGGGCGGCAAATGAAGATATGAACGAATCCACATAAAAAAGCCGGAAGGGAGCAATAATCATGCCCACTTCCGGCTGTCGGCAGCTAGAATACAGCTCGGATCGTTATAACGCGTCGTCGATGATCGGTCTACGGTTGCTTCATCTGATCAGCCACATCGATCACATCAACTGATTGCAGGCCACTTTGCTCCTTTTCCTTACGTCCAAATTCAAAGCCGTAGATCACATCATCATCGATAAAGAAATATTTGCTTTTGCCGGGATTGGCGGTACGTTCTTCATCGGTTTTCTTCTGATTCTCATCGCTGACCTGAGCGTCGTATAGCTCTCCAGCCAGCCCGGCATCGGTCACGGTCACACGCGAGACGAGTGCATTGGTGCCTTTGATCGTAATCTCGAAAATGAGATGCAGGTCGGGATAGTCCAGATAAGCGGGTTGCAAGCCTTCCGGCACAGTCGGCTGTGTCGGAGCAGCAGGTAAAGGCGTGGCTGTTCCTGCACCTGCATCTGTCGCGGCTTTGCCCGAGCCTGTTGTAGCTGAAGTACTACCGGAAGCGACTCCAGCCGAAGCTGTACTGCTTGAAGCAGCATCAGAAGCAGCGCTGACAGAATTAGTTCCAGCAGATGAATTTTTACCTGCACTCGCTGGGCTGGTTGAAACGTTCGATCCTGTCGCAGCCGGGCTACTTGTTGTACCGCCTGTTGCCGAAACGGATGATACGCCAGCAGCCGTATTTGCGGTAGCCGCTGTACCTGTCGCTGCACCAGCCGATACAGACATCGGTCGCACCGTTGCCGGATCGCCCAAAATATTTTGCACTTCTTTACGGGATAAACCGAGGAAACGAGCCGGATCAATCGTGCCTTTGCTAAAAAAGCCTTTGTACCGGATCAGCTTATCTGCACCGTAAAGCGTCCCGATACCATCATATGCTCCAGCGCGAAGCTGTCCTTCATACAGCGCATTGCCGCTCGTGTCGTACACTTTGCCCTGACCGTCATATTTACCAGCTAGAAAATCACCTTCATACAGCTTGATGCCGCTGGCATTGCTGAGCACACCTTGCCCCTGACGCTGGCCGGCGACAAAGTTGCCGACGTATAGTGGCTGTCCTTTGGCATCAAATGTTGTACCCTGTCCACTAAACAAGCCATTTTGAAAATTACCTTTGTAGCGAAGCGTACCATCATCACGATATAACGTTCCTGCGCCATCATACTTATCCAGCGCGAATCCGCCTTCATACACTAGTTGAGAGCGAGCATTGTACAGCTTGCCTGTTCCACTGCGAAGCTGACTGGCAAAGCTGCCTTGATATTGGATCGTACCATCTGACTGATATTGCGTCCCTGCGCCATTGTACATACCATCTGCAAACTGACCGCTGTACACACGTTGTCCAGCAGCATTATATGCGGTGCCATCGCCCTGCATGCGTCCTGCGGCGAAGCCGCCTTCATAGCGCAGACCACCTTCTCTGTAGAGCTGGCCGCTGCCGTCATACTGGCCATCTTTGAAAGTGCCTTTGTAGACGAGCTGCTTGCTCTGCGGAGAATCATACAGCATCGCTTGCCCGCTATACGTTTGGGCTTTAGGAGTGCCCTCATACAAAGTAGTCCAGCGACCAAACCAGTGATACGGGAAAAAGATAGCGAGCACGATCAGCAACAGAAGCACGATCGAAATGATCCATAACCACTTTTTGCTAATAAAATAATTGCCGATCCGCACGTATTGCTTCAGGCTACGCGGCTGAGTGGAAAGGGAACTTTTAAGCCATTCACTCGTTTTGCCAGCTGCTTGCTTGGATAGCTTTTTAAGCGGTTTCCATGCGCTTTCCAACGGGTTTCCTCCTGTTCATGGAATCATCGTATTCATTTGTCCGGGTTGAATGATGGAAATAACACCGCCCCAGGTGCATAAGCATTTAGAGTCGTTGTTTAAAGCAGGCATGTTGGCGATGAGTACGGTAGGCGCACCAGGCATCCAGGGAGCCGTTGTGACTGGTATGCAGGGCTGAGGAGTAAGTACACCGAGTGCCGCCGCCGTAGCAGCAGCAACGAGCGGATTCGCTAGTGACATACAGGTTCCGAATGGAGCGATATTAACGAAAGGCTGATGATCCATAATATTGGCGGCAGGAACGCCTCCAACCAGTACGCGGTTGAGAGGAAGTACATTCAAAACAGAGGGAGCGGCGCCGAAGCTGCACTGCAATCCGGCTCCCTGGCATACTTGAAAGCCCAATGTCACATCCTCCTTAGTGGATAGTCGACTCCTGTGCCGGACGGCAGGGAGCATCGTAGGACGAAGATGATGGATACGTGGTGAAGTGTATGGAATGTGTAAATTTTACCTTTTTCTATGGTACTATACGGCGCTTGTACACGGCAACGATAAGTTGCTTGCTGAATCGCCGAAATGCTCGATTTTGGATACGTGGAGGAATGAGAACCTATGAAGGTATGGCGTAGATGGGGAATCATGGTGCTGCTGTTTGTCGTTCTGTGCGTGTGTATTACTTTCAGCTACCATAATATCCATCTGCTCGGAGAATCGTTACCGACCAGAACGGTAGCGCTGGCGGACGTGAACAATGCGGCAACTGATGATCAAGGCAATACCTATGTACTGGACAAGCAGCAACGCGTGATCAAGCTGAACAGTGAGGGGAACGTCACGCTGATTGTGGATGCGCACGAAAACTGGCTTAAACGGAGTTTATTGCCCAACACAAGCGATGAATTTGTGCAGCTCAGCATGATCAAAGTCGATAACGAGGGCAATATGTACATTGCACGTAATTATTACTCGCGTGATCGTACCGAGCTTCGTAAAGAAGAAATTGTGCGTTATACACCAAATGGCACGCCTGCGGATACGCTCTACACCAATACGTACAATCCACCGCTGCTTCATGCCTACAGCAAACTTACCTCGATGCTGATTAAAAATGGCGTATTGCGTTTTGCCATTATGACGGATAGCGGATTGACGCTGCATGAAATCAATCTGTCCACCCATACTAATCGTGATCTGCTCCAGGTTGTGATCCCACCTAACATCGGCGTACAAAATGTCACTGGTTGGGAAAATGGCAAAGTCTTTTTTACCGGTAAAAATGGACTTGTATACCGTGCAGGCACACTCGGCGATACGGCCACCGAAACATCGCTGTTACAACAGCTACCTTTGCTTACTGTGCCCCAGTCGTCCGGTAAATCGGCAGAGTTCAATTATAATTATCGACTGTTTTTGTCGCCGGATGACAAACTGTATGTGACTGATATCGGCACGGAGCGCATCGTTCGTTATGATGGAGCTACAAGCGAACCTGTAGATCAGCTGAAGCCAACCATCTGGCTGGATGACAAAATGCTGGCACAACGGGGTTATCCGCTGCATCTGGATCATATTAGTGCGATGGCCATCGGTCAGGCGAATCGAATTACGATCGGTGTCGACGATACGATGATTCAGGCTGATCCTGATCTGAAATCGTTCAAAATGATTAATCGTCCAGAGATGTCCGGCTGGCTTGTGTTCCAAATTAGCATGATCTGGATCTGCACATTGCTAATCCCGATTGTGTTTGCGCTATTGCTGCATCATATTTATATCCATGTGATGAAGCGCCATGTATCGATTATGATCAAACAGATGGCCGCCTTTTTACTAGTGTTAACATGCCTGCTCGCCATTTTTTCGCATACGATTATGGAACGGTCGGTGATGCAGCTTAAATACCAGATCGAGCAACAACTAAAAAGTGCTGTCGAGATCAGTCGTGGCAATATCGATGGAGATATGCTGCTGGAAATCAATTCACCTGAAGATTACGGTGCTCCCGTATTTAACAGATTGGCGCAGATGAATCGGAAGCTGTTGCCCGCAAGTGAGACGGCATTATACAGTGAGCTGTACATGTATTGGGAAGGCAGATTGTATGTGATGACCGATTATGGCGATCCGGTTGGTCCATATTTTCCAGAGCCGCTGGATGAGGAATTTCGTGAAGCATTGCAGGGCAACACCGTTCGCAATGACGATACCGATTCACAGGGATCATGGCTATCTGTAGTCGGTCCCGTTTATGACGGTAAAGGTAAGATCATTGGGCTGCATGAGGTGGGCATGTCCGAAGAATACTTGAACAAAGAAAAGGATGCACTATACAACAAAATGTTTTGGCTCATTACGATTAGCGCTCCGCTGACGGCACTGCTGTTCTCTATACTTACCGCACTCATTTTGTCATCGATTCGCAAACTACGAGCCGGAGCGATCGAAATGGCATCCGGCAATTGGGGAACCCGCGTTCATATTGGGGGTATCCGTGATGAGGTGAGCGAGCTGGGCGATCAATTTAATACGATGGCTGCGCAGATCGAACAGCAGATTAGCAGTATGAAGCTGCTCAGCCAGTCGTACTATCGTTTTGTCCCGCGCTCCTTTCTGGATTTTCTCGATAAAAAAGATCTGACCGAGGTGCAGCTGGGCAATCAGGTGCAAAAGGAAATGAGCATGATGATTTGCAGCATTCGTTCCTTTTACCGCTATACAAAAGGCATGGACCCTTCGCAAATATTCAACCTGATCAATCTATTTCTCGGTAGCGCCGGGCCGCGTATTCGTCATGCTGGCGGTATCGTAAACGATTATGCCGATGCGAGCCTGTTCAGCTTGTTTCCACGCTGGACAGAGGACGCACTGGCAGCGGCATTATCGATTCGGCAGCGTGTGAACGAGGTCAATATCGACTATGCCGAGCGCGGTGAGCGCCTGCTGGATGTAGGTGTAGTCATTCATCGCGGCAGTCTATTGCTCGGTGTCGTTGGGGAGGAGGAGCGCATGTCCAATGCGGTCATTTCAGAAGATGTGAATGTGGTGTTCGAGCTGGAACATATTAGCGAGCAGCTGGGCATTAACATTTTGCTGACAGATGAAGTGTACCGCGCGCTGGAACATCCACATGAGCATGGCATTCGCGATCTGGGACATATTCAGTCTGGTCCGGACGATGATCATGTGATGCATTTATACGAGCTATACGATGGCGATCCCGAACATCAGCGTCTATTGAAGCAGCGGACAGCCGCTTCATTTGAGCAGGGGATTCAGTTGTTTCGGGATGGACGCTTTTTGGAGGCACGCGGGCTATTTTTGCAAATCGTTCGGCAAAATGGCAGCGATCAGGCGGCACGGATGTATTTTTACCTTAGCGATGAGTATTACAGTCGTGGCGCAGACGACGATTGGAAAGGGCAGTTGAAAATTTCATAATCGATGTGTGGAAAAGAGGAATACCGCTCTCGAAGTGGATGTAGCCGTAAGACCGGTTTTGCATAAAAATGGGCATACGACGAAAAAAACAGTCGTGTTCTGTATAAATAATGCTCTACTATAGAATATAAGATAGATTTGCCGTATGTAGTCCCAGGTAAACGTGGATAGAGTTAACGTATATCATCATGAAGCAGGATGTTGATCCAGCCCAGTGATAGGAACAGGAGGAAGCAGCATGTACCAATCCGAACCATCCCGGAAGGAAAATGCTCCATTGCGTACTACGCCGATGCAACGTAAAGAAGCGATGCCACTGGCAGAACATGCCCCGTTCATTGCTGGAGTACCGCATAGACAGGGAACCGCCCCATTCATGACCTTACAGCAGACACTTGGTAATCAACATACGATGCAGCAGGTTCGTGCTGGACAGCAGGTGCCGATCAGCAAGTATGGAGCGTTGTCATCTACACACGCGCCTGTTCAGCGATCCACAAACGCTTCATCTGCTGTAACCGACTCTAGCAGTGGCGGAACGAGCAGCAATCAGACCGGAATGCCAGACGCATTAAAAAGTGGAGTTGAGAGCCTGTCAGGAATGGATATGTCGGATGTTCGTGTCCATTATAATTCGGCCCAGCCTCAGAAAGTAAATGCTCATGCCTATGCTCAAGGAAGCGATATTCATCTTGCTCCAGGGCAGGATAAACACTTGCCACATGAAGCATGGCATGTCGTTCAGCAAAAACAAGGCCGTGTGCAGCCGACGATGCAATTGGCAGAGAACGTTGCTGTAAACGATGATGTCCATTTGGAAAAAGAAGCTACCGATCTGGGAGAACTTGCTTTAAGCGAAGGGATCAAGCAACGTAAGGTAGCATCGAACGAAGCGGGAGAATAACATCGTCTGATCCGTGTATTACATGTTGGGGTATTCGTATTACATGTTGGAGGTATTTGTATTGCATGTTGAAGGCAGGGGATCAGCAGATGTCATTGGCTAGAAAATGATACAACGCTCACTTTAACTTATTGCTTTTCATACCCTTAATCATATCCACCATCATGTCATCTACGTATGTGCCTCATTATATGTTATACTTAAAAGACAGATTTTGAGAAAATGCAGTGTACTTGTTAACATCACTTCGATTTTTAACAGGCACCCTGCATTTTTTGCTACTGTATATTTCTTCACCTAGCCATACAACAGCCACAGGAGGTCAAATGATGAACTTAACCAACGAACAGGTCATTCACGAAACATTTGGTACAGGGCAAGTAGTAGAACATGATAACGATCGTATTACAGTCATGTTTGATCAAAGTGTAGGACGCAAAAGCTTCGTTTTCCCTGATGTGTTCAGCAGTCATCTCAAAATAGACAAAGCGGATCTTCAAGCTGCTTTGCAGCAGGCATATGAGGCGAAGGTCAAACAGCACGCCGAGCAACAAGTGATTGAGAAGCGTGAAGCTGAAGAAGAAGCCGTTCGTGTGGCAGAAGAGCAAGCGCAAGCGAAGAAAAGCAGTCGCAAAAAAGCGGTCAAGAAAAGTAGCTAAACTCTCCCTATATAAACGTATGGTGTGAATACAGTAAGCTGTACCATCGATTGCATAATCGATAGGCAACGAACCGAACGCAACTTAGAATCCGCTGGCGGCGCGCATGGATCAGATGACGCAAAGCGACGGGGCAAGACGTTGTGGCTGAATACCGATTTCAACGGTGTGCCGCTAAACGTGACCGATGAGCGAGACGACATCCACCGGAGCTACGAGTATAGCAGCTCCGGTGGATGTCGTCAGATAGAGGGTTTTACCTGGCTCACAAAAAGGAGCACGAACTATACATCCAGTTTAGACTCCATTTGAGAGTGATGTTAGCGTTGAAAACGATAATTTGAATAAAGCCAATAAAGGTGTTCATTCAGTTTTAGGTCATGCTAAAACTGAAACTGGCACTTTACATAATTTAGCCAATGGGTGGTCTGGAGAGTTTCAGGATACAAGTGGAAATGTCGAAATTATAATACTAAAATGAGTGGTTAATAATGAATGACAAATGGATTCCATCCACCAATTTAGATCTAATAGATGTTATCAATACACATAGTATTAAAGGAGTACAAGTTGGTTCGCCAGAATCTGTTGTACTGGAAATAATGGGCGCGGCACAATTACCAGCAACGAAACTCAGTAAAAAATCAAAAGTGCTCCATCATCTATATGGTAATGTGAATGTATTATCTGAAAATGGATATGTCATCGCTATAAATATAGACTTTCATAGTAACAGAACGGAAATGGTAGCGATCGGAGAGATCGATAGTTGGGGGATCGATGATTGGATGCAACTGGCTAAAAAAGAAGGTTGGATCGTAACAAAGACAGAGGATGTAATCCAATGTGTAGGAAATGGGATCATGATTAGCTTATCTCGAGCGGGCGAAGTAGGATTGCTATCTTTGAGGTCGTGTTAGAGTAACCCCAAACCCGGACGGATTCATGAACATCCTACCGATGAACGAATCAAACTAGACGACAAATAAATAATAAGCATCCAATCCATGCACGCAATGCTCACTATATAACTTCAGCAGCTAGCTACGATGATCTATACTATAATGCATAAAATTTGAATTATATGTCAAATAAAACTGAAATACGGGTAAGGACATATTGAGGCTTGTAGAGTAGGGGATGGTGTAAGGCATTTCTGCTCTGATTTGCTGTATACGTGTCATTGACGGTGAGGTGTGCTAAGCCCGGCTTCTGCTCGCTGCTCGCCTCCCTTTGCTATACTATCTTATTTTTCTAATGCGAAAGGGGAATCGATTATATGAGTACAACCTCCAATTCCAAGCAACATATTAGACAGGCATTGTTGATTGGGGATTACGGAGACGATGCACCGTATCACCCGCTGGATCAGATTCAGTCTCACATCGATCAGCTCATGCCTGAGGGCTGGGAACTGCATGTTAGTGATGATTACGATCTGTTTGAAATGGAGCGTCTGGAAGCATACGACCTATGTATTGTCTATACTGACGCATTTAACAAGAAAATCAATCCACGGCATGCCGCAGGTATTATTACATATGTGGCGAATGGAGGGGGCTTATTGATCTTGCACTGCGGTGTCTCGCTTCAGGAAACGCGCTACGAGTTAAAGCAACTAATGGGAGCACAGTACCGCGGACATACCGATTACCAGGAATTAGAAATGCATGTATCCTCGCACGCCCATCCGATTATGAAAGGCATTTCTAGCTTTGTGATGGAGGAAGAGCCGTATGAGTTCACGCTATTGCCAGGAGCAGAGCGAACGATCTTAATGGAATATGTGATGGATGGTGAAATGTGGCCGGCTGCGTGGTGCTCTGAATATGCGCTGGGACGTACCGTTTATGTGATGCCGGGTCATCATGCGCCTTCTTTTCAAAAACCTGAACTGCTGCGCTTGATTGCTCAAAGCATGATATGGGCAGCGGGTGAGTAAGCGTAAAATGTACCGATTATTACACTACAATTTCATATGTATAGGCAGGATTAGGCATATGGACCGAGAACCGTTATACTAAGAACAGATCAATGACGCATGGTCATATTGGCATGAGTCGGTCGGAGTCAGAGGTGGCGGATGTTGCTGTCTGTGATCGTACCGGCATATGCCAATATGCAAAATGGAAGTAGACGAAACGTAAGACTGTACTTAATTGATGTCAGGAGGAACGGAAATGAGCGATTTGTTCAAAAAAGCATTGTCTCTTGGACTTGGCATGACGGTAGTAAGTAAAGAAAAAGTGGAAAAAGCAGTGAATGATATGGTAAAACGCGGTGAACTGGCTCCATCGGAATCCCGTGCACTGGTGGATCGTCTAATGGATCGTGGTGCAGACGAGCAAAACCAGATCAAAGATTGGGTTCGTCAACAAGTGCAAAAAGCCCTGACCGAGCTGGATGTGCCGACTAAAGCGACGATCGACCAATTGCAGCAACGCATTACAGTTCTGGAACAGCGACTGGCTGAAAAGGAACAAGATCAGCCGCAGCCGCCACTAGCCTGAGATGTCTCTTCATATCCGGCATGCCGGGAGGTATAGAGAAATCGCCATGGCGCTGATGCGTCATGGCTTTGGTTTTATGGTCGAAGAAATGGGTTTAAATCGGATGCTGTCGATTCCGCTTAAACTGGCACGCCGCGACGTACACGGGATTCGTACAGTAGGCGAACGAATCCGACTGGTGCTGGAAGAGCTAGGGCCTACTTTTATTAAGCTCGGTCAACTGGCGAGTACCCGCTCCGATTTGTTGCCGGAAAATGTAATTGATGAGCTTGTGAAGTTGCAGGATCAGGTGCCGCCCTTTCCTGGAGAAGAAGCGCGCCAGATTATTGAGCTGGAGCTAGGTTTGCCGATTGAACAGATGCTGGAAAGTTTTCAGGAGACGCCGGTTGCTGCCGCGTCGATCGGTCAGGTGCATCTGGGCAAACTTCATTCTGGTGAACTTGTAGCGATCAAAGTACAGCGTCCTGGTGTAGCCCGAATGGTGCAGCGTGATCTGGAAATTTTGCAAGATCTGATCGGTATTGCCAAGCGTCATATGGATTGGGTATCGCAGTACAATATTAGCGAGATTATCGAAGAATTTTCCAAATCGATGCGTGCTGAGCTGGATTATAATGTGGAAGGACGCAATATGGAACGGTTGGGGCAGAACTTTGCCGATAACCGACGTATCCATATTCCGAAAACGTTCTGGAATTATACGTCCGCACGTGTACTAACGATGGAGTTTGTCGATGGCATTCATATGGGCAAGCCAGAAGAGATTGTCGAGCAGGGGCTGCAACTACCGGATGTGGCACAGCGTCTGGTCGATTCGATGCTACAGCAGATTTTTATCGATGGCTTTTTCCATGCTGATCCACATCCAGGCAATCTGCTGGCATTGCGCGATGGACGTGTAGCCTATCTCGATTTTGGCATGATGGGCCGCCTGAATAGCGATACGAAAAATGGGCTGGCGAGCTTCGTGATCGCTATGCTGCGTAAAAATACAGATAGTATGGTTCGTGCCATTCTCAGGCTCGGCTTTGTGCCAGATGATATCGATATTGCCTCCCTGCGCGGTGAACTGGAACGATTACGTGATCAATATTATGAAGTTCCTTTCTCACAGATCAATCTGGGGCAGGCACTAAATGAAATGTTCGCGATCATCCGCACCTTTCGCATCGATATCCCATCCGATCTCGCCCTGCTTGGCAAAGCGCTGATCACACTCGAAGGGGTAATCGGACGACTTGACCCGAACCTGAGCATCGTCAAAATGGCAGAACCTTTCGGTCGCCGCCTGCTCGGTGAACGCTACAGTCCTAAGCGTCTGCGCGAGCGCATTACCGATGGCGCACTACAGGCGATTGAGGTACTTACCGACCTCCCGCGTCAGACATCCGAACTGTCACGCGTGATTCGCTCCGGCAAACTCAAGGTCGAAGTCAATGTACCAGAGCTTGGCGAACTGCTCCACAAAATGGATCAGATCGTCAACCGACTTGCTTTTAGTATCGTACTATTAGCTTTCTGCATTATTATGGTCGGCTTGATCATCGGCTCATCCCTACGCGATCAAAGCCCGATCCTATGGGGCCTGCCTGTCGTCGAAATCGGCTTCAGCATCGCCACGTTGATGGTACTGTGGTTGTTGTTCGCGATCTTCAAGTCGGGACGGTTTTGAGCTGGGGTGTTGAGTCGGGATATATGGATAGATCACACAGCTAGATGGCAAGACGCTCGTATGTAAGCGATGATGGATGGCGATCCGTGCATGAAATATAGGGTATACAAAATAGGAATGTGATTTTAGAAATGTGATTTATGGAAGAACGGGTATTCTACTCGTTCTTTTTTGTATTGTTATTAACATGTATACGTTTTGAATGGCTTGAGAGTAGAACGTAATGAATACATCTTTTGTTAGCATTGGGGTAATGGTATATTCTATCATTGCTCATTTATCGATACGAGTGTGGATTGCATATAATCAACAAGACATCAAAAAGCGAACTAGTAAAGATCCATCTATACATGTGGATACAATTAAAGAAGAAATGAACAACAGCTAGTGAGTTATCTAAAAACGACAACTTCAAGATCTGTTTTTGAAACGGAAATGAAAAATTGTAACTACATATTGTTTATAAATAGTACAAAATGGTGAATGTTGCGCTACATACTAGAACGGAGACAGGGAAATAAGGGAAAAGGACGACTTTGGAGAGGGGACTTACCTTTACTTCTAATCTAAAAGATGCTTGCAGCTTCCCTGTCATTCATTCCCTGATTCTTTACCAGAGTAGCGTCTACCCAAACTGTATAATTTCACGTTATAACGCTTACATCTACAAAACATCTAGCCGTACCTAATTGAATTGGGTATAATAAACTTCTATGTACATCTACGGTCCCGGTTGTCCTGCGAGAGGAAACCAATTTATGTTACAAACAAGCATGGCATAATGCTTCATTCGATCAGTCCTGTCCGGCACATACATCTATGCAATCGGATTGCTGCGTTATGCCTCCAAGAGGAGGATTATGACTTACAAACAACAATGGTTTGGTAATATTCGTGCTGACGTACTGGCAGGAATAACGGTAGCGCTGGCGCTCATTCCGGAAGCGATTGGGTTTTCGATTATTGCAGGCGTGGACCCGATGGTTGGTCTGTACGCTTCCATCTGTATTGCAATTGTCATTTCGCTCGCTGGTGGACGCCCGGGTATGATTTCAGCCGCAACAGGCGCAATTGCCGTGCTCGTCGGTACACTGGTCGCGCAGCATGGCGTTGAATATCTGTTTGCGGCTACGATTCTGGCAGGTGTGTTCCAGATTATACTGGGCTGGCTGCGGATTGGACGCTTTATTACGTTTATTCCGCAGTCGGTCTTGACGGGCTTTGTTAATGCGCTCGCGATCGTCATTTTTTCAGCGCAGCTGCCGCAGTTTGTCGGTGCGAACTGGATGATGTATGCGCTTGTTGGGCTGACGCTCGTCATTATTTATGTATTGCCACTATTCACAAAAGCTGTACCTGCCCCACTGGTAGCGATTATTATCGTATCGTTGCTGGCGTTTTTTCTGCATCTGGATGTGAAGACGGTGGGCGATATGGGTAATCTGAGCAATGAGTTACCCTTTTTCCATTTACCGGTTGTACCGCTTGGCTGGGATTTGTTCGTGACGGTTTTGCCGTATTCGATCTCGATCGCCTTTGTCGGTTTGCTGGAATCGCTGCTTACCGCGACGATTGTCGATGAGATGACCGATACGAAGAGCGATAAAAACCGTGAAGCGAAAGGGCAAGGGATTGCCAACATTGTGAGTGGTCTGTTTGGCGGTATGGCAGGTTGCGCGATGATCGGGCAGTCGGTCATTAACGTAAAGTCCGGCGGACGCGGGCGATTGTCTACTTTTATCGCAGGTGCATTTTTGCTTGTGTTGCTCGTCGTGCTGGGCACGATTGTACGCGAGGTGCCGATGGCAGCGCTCGTCGGCGTAATGATTATGGTCTCGATCGGTACGTTTAGCTGGAACTCGCTCCGCACGATTCATAAAGTGCCGCTGGCGGAAGCGATTATTATGGTTACCGTTGTTGTGATCGTCGTGCTGACAGATAATCTATCGATTGGTGTTGGGGTCGGTGTCGTGATGAGCGCGCTGCGCTTTGGCTGGAAAATGTCACAGCTTCATATTACGGAAGCGAACGATTCATCCACTACACATCGGGTGTATCAGGTGCGGGGACAAATGTTTTTCGGAACGATGAGCCAATTTATCGATCATTTCAAGCCACAGGATGATTCGGATGAGGTGACGATTGATTTTGCACGCTCGCATATTTGGGATCATTCAGCGGTCATTGGCATTAGCAAGCTGCGTGATAAATATACAGCGGCAGGCAAAATTATTCATATTCGCGGTCTGAATGAAGAAAGCCGTGAGCTATATGATCGTCTAAATCATGGTACAATTTCATCCGGGCATTGACGGGAAGCCGAATACACGTTATATTGACGCTAGGAGATTATGTCTTTTGCACAGTCTTCGCTTGTTCTGGCATGACGCTAGGATGAGCAAAATGGAACCGCAATAGCATGTTTTATTTTCGAATGAGCATAGTGTATCTGACGATATAGACGCTGAAGCATCGGGATGAACCGATGCTTCTTTTTACGAGCAGCGATTGCGCTCCAACTGGCCTGAGTCGTACCTCTGTACGGCTGCACAGCAATGTGCGGACGGGCTGCCCAAATTTTATGAGAATAGGTGAAATCATTGACAACCAACTTTAATTCCTTTGACATTTCGTCTGCCGCCGTTGAATTGCTGGCAGCGAACGGCATCGCCCAGCCGACTGAAGTGCAGCAAGCATCGATCCCTTTATTGCTAAATGGTGAAGATGCAATCGTACAGGCGAAGACCGGTACCGGTAAGACGCTGGCGTTTTTGCTCCCGATTTTTGAAAAGTTAAACCTAAACGTGACTGGTGCGCCGCAAGCGCTGATCGTTGCACCAACGCGCGAACTGGCTCTGCAAATTGCGACCGAAGCACGTAAGCTCGCAGATGCCTATGAAGGTGTACGCATTCTGGCAGCTTATGGCGGTCAGGATGTAGAACGTCAGCTGCGCAAACTGGAAGGCGGCTGTCACCTCGTTGTAGGTACACCGGGGCGTTTGCTTGACCATATGGGTCGTGGCACGCTCGATATGACGAAGATCCGTACACTTGTATTGGATGAAGCGGATCAAATGCTGCATATGGGCTTTTTAAAAGAAGTAGAGCAGATCATTCTGGCAACTTCGCCTTCCCGTCAGACGATGCTGTTCTCCGCGACGATTCCGGATGGCATTCGTCGTCTGTCCGCTCAATATATGCGCAAGCCGCACGATATTCGTGTCGGTACAGAAGAAACGGTTCCGCTGAACTTGATCCGTCAGCTTGTAGTAGAGTGCACACCACGCGGCAAACTGGCTGCGTTGAACGAATATATCGAACGTGAACGTCCGTATCTGGCTGTAATTTTCTGCCGTACAAAACGTCGTGCAGCCAAATTGAATGAAGAGTTGCAGGAAATGGGCTATGCGTCAGATGAGCTGCATGGCGATCTGTCTCAGAACAAACGCGAGCAGGTCATGAAGGCGTTTCGTGATGCGAAATTGCAATTGCTCGTCGCTACCGATGTGGCAGCACGCGGTATTGACGTTGAAGGTGTAACCCATGTATTTAACTATGATATTCCGCAGGATGTCGAATATTATATCCACCGTATCGGCCGTACCGGTCGTGCAGGCGGCAAAGGTCGCGCGATTACATTTGTGACTCCACATGATCGTCGTGAACTGGAGCAGATCGAACGCGAAACCAGTCAAAATCTACCGCGTGAAATTTCCAATACGTCCGCACAATCCGAGGATTCGGGCGAATTGTTATCCAATGTACGTTCGCCAAAGCCACGCACAGGTTCCAAAACGAGCAGCGGCAGTGGTAGCAGTCGAGGCAAACGTGGCGAGTCCGGTCGTTCCGAACGCGCACAGAGCAGTGGCGGCGGTCGCTCCGGCGGCGCTGGTGGCAGACGTGGTGCGCGTGCTGGCAGCGAGCGCGGAGGTGCATCTCCGTATAGCTCAGATGCACCAAAACGTACAGGTAAAAATAAACGTCCAGCGAAATCTGCTCGTGCAAGCGTGAGTGAGCAAAGTGTAGTATCCAGCTACGATGCAGATGCACCGAAGCGTACAGGTTCCGGTCAACCACGTACAGGCTCCAGCCAGCAGCGCACGGGTTCCAGCCAGCAGCGTGCAGGTTCCGGTCAACAGCGCACGGGTTCCAGCCAGCAGCGTACAGGCTCCAGTCAGCCACGCTCTGGCTCCGGTCAACGTAGCGACAAGCCAGCAAGCTACGGCGGTAATGGCACAGCGATGTCCCGTCGTACAGATGAGCAGGGCAACTTCCGTCGTGATTCCTCCAAAGGAAACGGAAGCAAATCCGGTGGCGGACGCAGCCGTGAATATGGACCAAGCAGCCGTCAGAGCAGCAACCGTTCCACACGCGGTAGTTCCGATGGTGGCAACAGACGCGGCCGTCGTTAATCGAACCGTGTAGGTAGCCTGTAGGTCAAGGCAGAGTTCTTTGTGCTTGTGTTAGTAATGACGTTTGGATGGTGTAGGTAGCTTATAGTTCAAGGCACAAGGTCGCTATATGCTGGAATGATCCAGCAGGTGGACGATGTTGCTGGAGCTAATCAAAATGTTGCTAGATCTAATGAAGGTGTATCAACAGTGCCGCTCAAGCTAAGGCGAGTCGAGCTTAGGATTTAGATATTAAGGGTGCTCCGGTGGAGCATCCTTTTTGTATCGTTTTCCTTCAAACGCATCAATAAAAACTAGGGTGTGTACATAACTCGTATACGTATTAAGAAGCATTTCACTGTGGAAAGGAAATCAGGGATAAGGATGACCTGTAAGTACAGGAATCTACCATGAACTTCTATTCCATACATTCCTGTGCGAGACCGGGGTTTGCCCTCTTATTCCTTGCCGGAATGGGTTCTGCCCCAGCAAAAACCGATTGCGTACATGCCCTGGGTGATATCATCGTCTCCATGTATCAAATTTACTATCGATGGGACATATGTCCTTTTCGGCGATGCTCGTATGCTTTTTAATGGAAAGGGTCAACTATGCAAAATGCTCCAACGGTATAAAACGATCAAACGTTTGGCAGCAAAACAGTCAACAGCAACATACGGCATAACGATACGATATAAAGATACGAATGCACATACAAGTATGACCTACACATACAAGTATGACCTACACATACAACGTGAAGCACGATCTTCATGTGCATCACATCCATCTCCAGCATATCGGATTCAATCTATACAAATCAAAGCAACAGAGTCGAATTTATAAGCAAACAGATAGACTATTCATATAGACAAGCAGATCGGAAAAGGGAGGAACACAATGTGCTGAAAGGAATTCTGTTCGCCTTGCTAGGCGGTGCCTGTATTACACTGCAAGGCGTAGCGAACAATCGCATCAGCTATGATATCGGTACATGGCAGGCAGCGACGATTACGCAGCTGACCGGCTTTATTTTGGCGGCAATTGTACTGGCATTTGTAAGGGATGGTAGCTGGAAAGATATGCGTCAGGTGCCTGCGCTATACTGGTTTGGTGGGGCATTTGCCTCGGTCATTATTTTCAGTGAAGTGACAGCGATTCAATATATTGGCGTGACGTTCACGATTGCGATGCTGCTCATTGCGCAGCTATGTATGACGTTTGTGATTGATAGCAGAGGCTGGTTTGGCGTATTGCGCCGGAAGATTACCGTGCCACAATGTATCGGCGTAGGATTGATGATTGCAGGCGTGCTTATATTAAAGCTATAGGAGGAACAACATATGATTATGGGCATATTGCTCGCTATGGTGGCAGGCGCATTGGTCAGCTTGCAGACGATTTTTAACAATCAGGTGAATGCAAGAGCCGGTTCATGGGCGACAACGACACTCGTGCTCGGGATGGGTTTTATCGCTTCGTTTATCGCGAGCCTGATCTTTGAAGGCAGCGGGACATTTTCGCTACAGCATATGAAGCCGTGGTATTGGATTAGTGGCGCGATCGGCGTTGGGGTTGTATTTTGTCTGGTGCAGGGGATTAAACGTCTGGGTCCGACTTTTGCCACATCGATCGTGCTGATCGCGCAGCTGAGTACCGCGTTAGTGTTCGATACGACAGGCTGGCTGGTCGCGCAGAAAATCGCCCTCACCCCCGGAAAATTGATCGGTGTGCTCGTTATTGTTGTAGGCATTATCGTATACAAATTCGGCGATCGCTGGGTGGGTAAAGCATCGCGTAACAAAAAGCCTGCCACATCGCATACATTAGGGCAATGATAGGCGTTGGAGCCAGTCCAGTAGCATTCGAGCAACATCGTAACATAAGAGCAATATTATAGGCGTAAACTTGTAAAGGTAATAGCATCAACGCATCATGATCAACGTATCATTGTAAAAATAAAGGCAGACGGGAGGTATCTACCGTCTGCCTGTTTGTATTAGATCAAATGTATACACGAGATCGTGCGGATGATCCATCTGAGATCCTACCGATCGATGCTCGAGCATCTCGGTTCTATTTAAACGAATCGATATGAAAAGAATAGAGAATCATCATAGAAATTGTACACGGATTAGCTGGCGTTATAGGGTAACAGTTAAACTTACCTGTTTGCGCAAAAGCTTAAAAGCTCAAAAGCTCAAAAGCTCAAAAGCTCAAAAGCTCAAAAGCGCTTAATCTCAGCTTTAACCTGCACTCATAATCATTTGCAAGCTAGCGCGTGTATCCTCATAATTACGGAACGATCCTGCAATTTTGGTCAGCATCCATTGCTGCTCGTGTTTATGATAATGTACGGTCACAGCATTAGGCAAAAGATACACCAGTTCATCGGTTAGCTCGAACGGTTCCAGCTTGGCGCCAGCGCCTGTAGCGTGTAAAAATAATCCTTCGGGTGTGCGAATGGCGATCTCACCGCAGTCGGAACAATCTGCCCATACATCGATACTATCAAACAGATACGTACCGGAGCAGCGAAATGTCACATTGACCGCATGCCCAGCATAATGAAAGGTTAACACCTCATGTTGCCCGTCGCTCCATACTTCATCCGCCTGCGGCTTGAGTGCTTCGAGCGCAGGAAGTGCGCTATGAGCCAGACAGAGGGGGAGTTGTCCCTGAAATGCATACTGTTCAATCGGAACTGTCGCGATTGCTGCTCTGAATTTACCGTTCATCGGATCACCACTTTCTGTTAAATGGAGTACGGGTACAGAGCCAATGCCTGAGGCATGTACGCCGTTAGGAACATTATACCGTTTTTTACGCAAAAAGCTCATTTTGCGCTTGAGTTATACATTCGACATACCAACCGAATTGCCTTCTCTGCTATAGTAGAACATAGTTGTACGTGTACGAAAATGGGATATAAGGGCTAATATACGAATTAGAGGTTGTAGTGGATACGTTCAAACCGGTTTGCTGGCAGGGATAGAATGACTAGCTATATCTTGCTAATAGCTAATTACATGTAGTTTTCTCCATTATGCTATAAGCTTCAATTGCAGTTGTACGTGTACGAAAATGGCATGTAGAGGTTATTGAGCGGGCTAGAGGTATATTGGATACAGTAAAACCTGTTTGTTTGCAGTGATAAAATTGTCAGCGATACCTTGTTCATAGCTGCGTTCGTGTATTTTTTTCATTTTGCATGAGCTTTGTGATGTATCAGCTTCAATACTAGGAGCTACGATAAAGGAGCTTTGACCATACGTACAGATAGCACGAATAACATTATTGGAGCAAGCTGCCCTGTACTATAAATAAAAAAACCAATCAAAACCAATCGCGTAGGAGTGATGCATAGATGAGTTTCGAACAAATGGAAAAATTAAAAACCAAACTACCCGAGTGGCTGGAAACGAGCCGCCTGCGCACCGGTCAGGGTGATGTGGCAGCCTATATTCCTGAACTGGCAAAAGCATCACGGGATACGCTTGGCATCCATATTGCCGATTCGCAAGGACAGACGGTGTCGGCCGGTGATTGTGGAGTACCGTTTACGATGCAAAGTATTTCGAAGGTGTTCACGCTAATTTTAGCGCTGATGGATCATGGCGAGGAAGCGGTCTTTTACAATGTAGGCAAAGAACCGACAGGCGATGATTTTAATTCGATGATCAAGCTGGAGCTAGTCGAGCCGGGGATTCCGTTTAATCCGCTTATTAATGCAGGCGCGATCACGGTATCGTCGCTAATTGCTGGCGATAGTCCAGAGGAGAAGTCTGCGCGGATTTTACATTTTTTCCGCAAGCTCGCTAGCAATGAGCGACTGGACTACAATATGGATGTGTACCATTCCGAGCTGGAAACAGGCGATTTGAATCGCTCGCTGGCGTATTTTCTGAAGCAAAATGGCGTGCTCAAAGATCCAGTCGAAGATGTGCTGTCCGTCTATTTCCGCCACTGTTCGATTGAGGTGGATTGCTCTGATCTGTCGCGTATGGCGCTTGTGCTGGCGTTTGACGGTGTTGATCCGCATAGTGGAGAGATGCTTATTCCACGTCGCTATATCCAGATTGCCAAGACGTTTATGGTCACCTGTGGCATGTATAATGCATCCGGCGAATTTGCGATCGATGTCGGTTTACCAGCAAAAAGTGGCGTGTCTGGCGGCATTATGGCACTCGTGCCTGGTCAGTATGGTATCGGTGTTGTTGGGCCATCGCTTAATAACAAGGGCAATAGCATCGCTGGTGTGCATTTGCTGGAACGGTTGTCAAAGGAGTTTGATTGGAGTTTGTTTTAAGGGGAGCAGCCTAATTGCGTGAATCCAGACGTAAAGCTGTATCGTGCATAAAGCTTAATGCTAAAGCGTATCATTTGGATTGAAAATGGATAACATACAAGGCTTGCGTGGAGCAATCATGCAGACTAATAAGCAGTTGATCTTACTGAATAGGTGAAATAAATATCCAAAGCCATCGGAATCTGTACAAATAATGTACATTCTGATGGCTTTTTTGTAATTACGGTTGACAAGTGATAATGATTATCAGTATCTTAAATGATATGCAACAAAAGATGAAGTTATGATGAATATAGCACATACGTTATTTATTTCGGATACAGCAGTATAGATCATCATCCCATCGATCAGCCGAAGTGCAAATGTACTTCGCGACGATGCTTGTGTAAGGATGACAGGTCAAGCTATGTGGAAAGAGGCTTGGTTATGACTCGCAAGACGGTTGTGAAAGGTCAACAGACCTCACCTAAAGAAGAAATCTGGTCGCGGCCTTACGCAGCGCTTCTCATTATTGTTGGCGGATTGGTGCTCCTTGCATTCGGGCTTGCTTTTTCCGTAGCTAAAGGAAGTCGTGAAATTCCACTACATGTGGTCTGGCAGGCGCTTGTACATTTTGATGCGAGCAATCAGCTGCATCAGATTATATGGGAGCTGCGCTTGCCGCGTGCGATTGCAGGCGCACTGGTTGGTGCTTCATTCGCTGTCGCCGGGGCACTCATGCAAGGAATGACACGTAATCCGCTAGCTGATCCAGGGCTACTTGGGATCAACGCCGGAGCAGGCTTTGTGCTTGCCGTATGCTTTGCTTTCTTTCCGGGGCTGGCATTTAACAAGCTAATATTATTTTCCTTTATCGGCGCGGCGCTTAGTGTAGTGCTGGTATATGGTATCGGCTCACTCGCGCGTGGTGGTCTGACACCGGTCAGATTGGCGCTCGCCGGAGCAGCTGTAGCAGCGATGCTGGTCGCGCTATCGGAAGGTATTGCGCTGTACTTCCGCATTTCACAGGATCTCGCATTCTGGTATGCAGGTGGTGTGGCAGGAGTAACCTGGAGTCAGGTGGATATTTTGTGGCCGTGGATTGTCGCGGCGCTTATTGGGGCATTGTTATTGTCTCGATCGATAACGATTCTCAGTCTCGGTGATGATGTGGCTGCCGGATTGGGACAACGGACGGCGCTTATCCGACTTGGCGCTGTACTCGCCGTAATGGTGCTGGCAGGTGCTTCGGTATCTACTGTCGGTGCGATTGGCTTTGTCGGATTAATGGTGCCACATGCAGCGCGTGCGCTGGTCGGTGTCGACTACAAATGGATTATTCCCACCTCTGCGATTCTCGGTGCGCTGCTGCTCGTGTTTGCAGATACGTTTGGCCGCTTGCTGAATCCGCCGCATGAGCAGCCTGTAAGTGCACTCATTGCACTGATCGGGGTTCCTTACTTCTTCTATGTCATTCGGAAGAAAGTGGGGGATAATCTGTGAACGAAGCGATCTTTCACCGTAAACGCACACTGCGTACGATGATTACGCTCATCATACTGGTGATCATCGCCTTTGCGGTGCTGCTCATTAGTATGAACACCGGCTTTACGAAAATGTCACCGCTGGAAGTGCTACGTACACTGTTTGGTGGCGGCACACCACGCGATGAGCTGGTCTTGTTCCAGTTCCGGTTGCCGCGTATCGTGATCGCGTTACTGGTCGGTATGGGACTAGCGGTAGCCGGGGCTATTTTACAGGGTGTATCACGTAATGCGCTGGCTGATCCCGGTATTCTCGGTATTAACTCAGGAGCTGGCCTTGCCGTTGTCCTGTTCGTCGTAACGAATCCGATGCGCGAATCAGCGTCTCCCATGCTGCTGCCTGTACTGGCGCTGATCGGGGCATTTGCCGCAGCGACAGGCATTTACCTGATGGCTTATAAAAAGAACAAAGGCATCTCGTCCTCACGTCTGGTGCTTTCCGGTATTGCGATGGCAACCGGCATCAATGCATTGATGATCGTATTGACGCTGCAACTGGATCCGAACGAGTTTAACTTTATCGCTACCTGGCAGGCAGGAAGCATCTGGGGAAGCAACTGGAAATTCGTTCTGGCCTTGCTCCCCTGGATGATCGTATTGTTGCCAGCCGCATTATGGAAGGCACGGCAAATGAACGTGTTCTCCCTCGGCGATGAAACAGCGGCTGGACTGGGCGCTTATCTGAATCGCCAGCGGCTATTGTTGCTCGTCATTGCGGTAGCGCTGAGTGCAGCCTGTGTTGCGGTCAGCGGAGGTATCGGTTTTGTCGGACTACTTGGACCCCATATCGCAAGACGGCTTGTCGGGCCGCGGTATGAGCATGTTATTCCGGTCAGTGCTTTGATTGGCGCGGTATTGCTACTTGTATCCGATCTGATTGGGCGTACATTAATGGATAATTCAGAAATTCCAGCAGGGGTGATGGTTGCCATCATCGGCGGGCCGTACTTCCTGTATCTGCTCGCTCGTTCCCGTGCTTGAGTTACTTTCAGGAGCTGGGCTGGCAAATGGGCGTAAGCTCAAAGGAGCACTCATCCGAATAGCAGCGCAATGAGTAAAAAAGTATATCGTTGTCCGTGTCACTAGCTATTGCTAGTCACGATAGGGACTGAATAATACATGAACAGTACACCGTAATCAAGCTACAACAATAACAACAATTCGTAAGCGGAAAGCAACAATCGCGAGCAGTACACACTAACAACGTTGATAAGTCTGGCGAATCACGCCGCTAATTATGAGAGGCAGTTACCGATACGGATCGGCTGCCTGAAAGGGATGGGTAAAAATGGTGCGTTTGATGACATCCAAACTGGATATTGCTTATGAGGATCGTTTGATTGTAGAGGATCTGAACATTCAGATTCCACAGGGACGTATTACGGCGCTGGTTGGTGCCAATGGCTCCGGTAAGTCAACGATTTTAAAAACGATGGCACGTATTATGCAGCCGAAAAATGGTTCAGTGCTGCTTGACGGCAAATCGATTCATAAGCAATCGACACGCGAGGTTGCCAAGCAGCTCGCCATTTTACCGCAAACGCCAACCGCGCCAGAAGGCTTGACCGTTACTGAATTGGTATCGTATGGTCGTTTCCCGTATCAAAAAGGGTTTGGCTCGATGAAGGCAGAAGATAAGGAAAAGATCGCGTGGGCGATGGAAGCAACCGGTATGCTCGATTTCCACGATCGTCCAATCGATCAACTGTCAGGTGGTCAGCGTCAGCGCGCATGGATTGCGATGTCGCTGGCACAGGATACAGATATTCTATTTCTGGATGAGCCGACGACGTATCTGGATATGGCGCATCAGTTGGAAGTATTGCAATTGTTGGAGAAGCTGAATGCTACATCCGGTCGTACGATCATTATGGTTGTACACGATCTGAACCATGCTTCCCGTTATGCTCATCATATGATCGCGATCAAGAAAGGCAAAGCAATCGCTGAAGGCGCACCAACTGAAGTGATGACGTGTGATGTACTGCGTGATGTATTCGGCATCGAAGCGGATATTATCGTTGATCCACGCAGCGGTGTGCCACTGTGTCTGCCGTATGCACTGGAAGGTCATACACATGAAGCGGTACAGGCGGAGCAGCAAGTACAACAAGTGCGTCAGCAAGCACCGATGTTGCAAGCTGTTCGGAACTAATTCTATGTAAAACAGTAAAAATAAAATAGTAAAACACAATGGTGTCTGCTACAGTACATTTTGCTGAGTGACATGATCTCATTTTACATCCAAGCCACGGTCAATCGGACTGTGGCTTTTTGTTATCCTTTTTTGTTATGCTTCTGGCTATCTCCTTTTGTCATACCTATATAAATAGGAGGAATGGCGCTCAAATATTCGCTATATACGAAGCAAAAATCCAAACTATGCGTTTCCTCATACTATATTTGTGAAAGTATGAACAAAGTATGAACATCCTCCAAACCTATTGCATTGTGACAAAAATCACAATATAATTACATCATAAGGTGAAAACATTCACAAGCCAATCGTTTCCACCATACCCCAATCAGCAAAGGCTGTAGTTAGGGGAGAGGATCATTTCATCATTCTCTTCCCATGACGTAGCCATTGCGAAACGACTAGCGAATCGAGTCGGTTAACAAACAAGCCGGGCGATCATAAATAAAAGATCGACTAGCTCACATGCATGACGAGTACAGAACACAGAACACAGAACACAGAACACAGAACACAGAACACAGAAAGCAGAGTGTGAAAAAGAATAATACCGACTAGCTGCATCATTAGCTATACAACAGCAGCTTGCACTATGGAGTAGCAAGATCTGCGATCATCAAAGGTTATTATTTTAAAAGTAATCATTTTACTCGTCTTATAATGTGAATGTATTCACTAAGTTATTTCCTTATTTCTTTCAGATACGCGATGGAGCAACTGACCTATTGCACCTGTCGGAATGGATGACAAGCTTTGCACAAATACAGAATTACACAGGAGGAAGAAATCATGAAAGTAGCTGTTATTGGATGTACACACGCAGGAACCGCCGCCATCGTCAACACCGCAAAGCTGTACCCGGATGCTGAGATTACCGTGTATGAGCGTAACGATAATATTTCGTTTCTGTCGTGCGGTATTGCCTTGTATGTAGGTGGAGTCGTTGAGGATGCACAGGGACTGTTCTATTCCTCGCCGCAGCAACTGGCCGAGCTAGGTGTAACGACCAAAATGCTGCATGAAGTGACCTCCGTCGATACCGATGCCAAAACATTAACTGCACGCAACCTGAACACAGGTGAAGTGCTAACCGATACATTTGATAAATTAATCGTAACGACGGGTTCGTGGCCGATCATTCCGAAATTCGAAGGCATTGAGCTGAACAATATCGTTTTATCGAAAAACTTTAACCACTCTAACACGATCATCGAAAAAGCGAAAACCGCGCGCAATATCGTCGTTGTCGGCGCAGGCTATATCGGTGTCGAGCTGGTTGAAGCGTTCCAGATGAACGGCAAACAGGTGACGCTGATCGATGCGGAAGATCGCATTTTGAGCAAATATCTGGACCCTGAATTTACCGCACGTACCGAACAAACGTTGACCGAGCAGGGAATCAAGCTGGCATTGAATGAGAAAGTCTTACGTTTTGAAGGTGAGCATGGTAAGGTGAGTACGGTTGTAACTGACCGTGGTGAGCATACCGCCGATATGGTCATTCTGTGCATCGGCTTCCGTCCACAAACCGAGCTGCTTGCCGGACAGGTCGATATGCTACCTAACGGCGCAATTATCGTCGATAACTATATGCAAACAAGCAAACGGGACGTCTACGCTGCCGGCGATAGCTGTGCGATCTACTACAACCCAACCGGACAGCATGCGTACATCCCACTCGCAACCAACGCAGTACGGATGGGTACACTGGTCGCACGCAATCTGGTGCAACCGACAACCGAATATATGGGCACACAGGGCACATCCGGTATCAAAATTTATGAAGACAACATCGCCGCAACCGGTATGACCGAAACCGCTGCACGTCTGGCAGGACTGGATGTGGAAACATCGACGATCGAAGATAACTATCGTCCGGAATTTATGCCGACGCATGAGAAAGTTACACTGAAAGTCGTGTATGAGAAAAATAGCCGCCGTATTCTGGGCGCACAGATCATGTCGCATGCCGATCTAACCCAATCGATTAATACAATCTCGGTGTTCATTCAAGCTGGCATGACCGTCGATCAACTGGCCTTTGTCGACTTTTTCTTCCAGCCACATTACAACAAACCGTGGAACTACCTGAATAGTGTAGGTTTGCAAGCATTGCCTGCGGTAGCTGTGAAGGAACCGGTGAACGTATAAAGATAGCACGTGTATGGATAGTAGATGTAAGGATAATAGCTGTACGGATCGTAATGATGTAGATGACGTAGAAAATGAAGGTTGCAGTTGTTTGGCAGTGGATGAGTATACAAGAAATAAAATGCTTGGAGTGTATGACGTTGCTGTATTTGAATCTGTGTTACACATGCTGGATGGAGAGCGATATATGTGTTCAGCGTGTTTAATATAAATGAAAGCCTGCTTGCGGTTTGGACGCAAGTAGGCTTTTTATTGTACAAATAATATGCAATTTCAGGATTGTTATAGCACCATTCGGGACTGTACGGAAGCGGTTTTAAATGTTTTATATCGTCTCAATTGTACATTTAGTTATCATCCGTAAGCCAAAAATAATTGTGAAGGTTTAAATTAGAGATATTCATTAGAGGATGGGCAAAGTATAGACTGTCACCCATTTTAAATTCAAATATTTAAAATAATTCGCTCCATAAACTCATTAACGTGATATTTGTTACTTTTTTCACAAAGTCAATCTATTAAAATTGAAATATGAAAATAAACGCTGATTGCAGGCGACAATAAAGTGAATTCTTACTGTATGGACAGACGTGGTATGTGGCATATAGATATTCTCCTATCCTGATCTCATCCATCCGGCAATGAATTCCTCAAAGGAGAGAACCTTACTATGGCTTATTACAAACCACAGCAGATCGCGCTCAACACCATCGAGACCGGTGTGACGAAGGCGCGTTCCAGCTGGACGCAGATGCTAGTACTGGGCTTTTTGGCAGGTGCTTTTATCGCACTTGGTTTTTTATTGGATATTCGGGTGATTGCGAGCATGCCGGAGGAATGGGGCAGCTTTGCGAATTTTGTAGGCGCTTCGTTGTTCCCGGTGGGGCTAATTCTGGTGCTCGTTGCAGGTGGCGAGCTGTTAACCGGTAATATGATGGCGGTGCCGCTAGCACGTATGGCTGGACGCATTCGCACGCTTGAAGTGATACGTAATTTGTTCGCAATTACGCTGGCAAACCTGCTCGGTGCGTTATTCGTTGCTTATTTTTTTGGACATGTGGTCGGTATGACGGAGACTGGGCCTTATCTTGCCAAGACGGTAGAGATGGCAGGACATAAGCTGGAGGGGAACTTCCTGCAAATGTTTGTATCTGGTATTGGTTGTAACTGGCTCGTGGCGTTGGCGGTATGGTTATCGTATAGTGCGGATAATATTAGCGGTAAAGTGTTAGGCATCTGGTTTCCGACGATGGCGTTTGTTGCGATCGGATTCCAGCACGTTGTAGCCAATATGTTTTTGATTCCGGCTGCGATCTTTGCTGGCTATTATTCATGGGGACAGTATGCAATGAATTTTGTACCGGTATGGCTTGGTAATTTGACAGGTGGTGCGCTATTTGTTGCCTGCGCTTATTTTGTAGCTTATATTCGTCCAACTGGAGTGGGCGCGGTTCCTGCCTCACCGGTGGACAGTACAAGCCAGATGGCAAAACCGGACGCGACGACTGGAAACGGGGCAGGTGTCGCTGTGGCGCTACCGTTACAGCATAGCGAGCAGGCGCATGGTTGAGCCAGGTAGGGGATCATTAGCGATCGTGGATAATAAAGGGATAGAGTTCAGGGGGATGCCAGTTGTATGTAGTTGAGCCATACTTCGCTGTGAAAGTGAAATAAGGGAAAAGGACGATATATGGTAACAATGATCTGATGATATATCGCAGTAATGATCTGATAATGTATCGTAATAGCGATCTTGCAGCACCCGGTGCAAGGAGAGACCGTTTGACGCAAACTTAGCTCTTGACTACTTCCCAGCACAGCAATCCAATCTTACGCTGTAGATTGTTGGATGAGACTGAATTTTAGACAATGATTTTCTCAAAGCGCTGGATATGTTATCACTTGAATTTGTGTATAACCTGCCTGTAGCTATGAGGATGATCAATTCATATAAGCAGCAAAATAGCACCTTTTTCACTGCACATTAGGCTACTCAGTCAACTAAGGTGCAGAAGAAGGTGCTTTTTATATCTTGAGACCGGAAGTATATTGATTAAAGGGTAGCATTTTGGTGCTCATCCACATCATAATGCTTGAGAGCAAGAGCAAGAGCAAGAGCAAGAGCAAGAGCAAGAGCAAGAGCAAGAGCAAGAGCAAGAGCAAGAGCAAGAGCAAGAGCAAGAGCAAGAGCAAGAGCAACTGTAACTGATCTAACTGTAATAGCCATTGATACTAGGACGTGTAAGTAAATAGGGCGTGTAAGTAAACCGGGATACGTATAAGTAGCACTTCACTGCGGAAAGGAAATAAGGACAAAGGACGATCTGTAGTGTTAGTAATCTCCCACTCCGTACATTCCTATATAAGATTGGAGTATGTCCTAGTAAAATAGTTTGTATACATGTCCTAATCCGTTGACCAAGTTACATTTTAGTTTTGATTGTATATTGAAATGTCTATATTTCAAGACGTAAGCCATTTTCAATATCCAAATTAATATCGGTCAACGTACTGATGACTTCCTCTATCCCTGAACGTTAACACGACATCCCCCTTTCGTTTCAAAAAATAATGACCGGGTAATAAATAGATTGATATGTTGCAGAACGAATCAAGAGGTGCAGTATGGAAAAGCAGAGTGAACATAAATGGAATGAAATGATCGAAAAGCAAAAACAGATGGAGCAGGAGCTACAGCAGCTGGGGCAACAGCTTGCTGCCGAACAGCAGGCTCGTACACAGGCTGAACAGATTGCCGAAAGTAAAACGCGCTTCATCGCTATGCTAAGCCATGAGATTCGTACACCGATGAATGGAATTTTATCCATGAGCGACCTGCTGCGCACGACAAGTCTGGATGAAGAGCAGCAAGGCTATCTTCATGTGTTACATACGAGCAGCGAAGCACTAATGGCGCTTGTGAACAATTTGCTTGATATGGGCAAGATTGAAGCTGGTAAAATGAAGCTGGCACGCGATCCGTTTGATCTGATCAATACGATGGAAGATTTAACGTATGCACTGGCACCGCGCGCGTTTGAAAAGGGCGTGCAGGTTCATTTGAATGTGCATTCAGACATTCCACTATTCGTCATTGGCGATGCACTTAAAGTGCGTCAGATCATCATGAATCTGCTGCAAAATGCGATTAAGTTTACGGAAAAAGGCGATATTAGCGTATCGCTGTTTATGCTACCCAATGAAGATCCAGAGCGGCTGACGGTAAAGGTATCAGTTGAGGATACAGGCATCGGTATTCCGTCCGAGCGACTGAATGATATATTTAGCATGTATGAGCAAATGCATGAGCAAAGCCAGCATATGCACCAGGGAACTGGACTTGGATTGGCTATTTGCAAGCAACTTACTGAGCTTATGGGTGGCACGATTCAAGCCGAAAGCCTGCATGGTGTAGGCACATCTGTAAGTATTGCGCTGCATTTTGAACGGTATACAGATCTGCCGTCGATTCCGTTTAAAGACAATGTACTGCATGATTTGCGGATTATGCTGTTAGAGCGTAATGCGATCTGTCGTGGTCTTATTCATGATATGCTGAGTGAATGGGGAGCACAGGTGACGATTGTGGACGATATGGATGAGCGCTTCTTTGACGAGCTGTATCATCATGATTATGATCTAGTACTGGTCGATCTGAACATGCTTGATCGCGAGCGCTGGATACGTGAGCGAACGAAGATTCAGAAGCAGCAGCTATTCCTGCTTGCACCGCTCGGTGAAAAGGTAGAGGGCGAATTCCGCGATACATTCGAGACGGTGATCACGAAACCGATTCGTAAAATCCATCTGCTGAACAGTATTTTGGCTTTGCAGCAAGGACATCGATAGCGGATATGAATATCTTGTAAATAGCAGCAATGAGCATCAAGCGAAGCACCGCACGAAGTGCCAAACGAAATATTGAACGAATAAAGTATCGAATCAGGGTCGTGTACGCAACCTGTTTGGTTAGGGATCAACTACTGCGGCAAGGAATATGAGCCTGCATATATGTCCTAATTAAATACCAAACGAAATACTGAACAAATGAAGTATCGAACCAGGTGTGTACGCAACCTGTTTGGTTAGGGATCAACTACTGTGGCAAGGAATATGAGTTTGCATATCCGTCCTAACTAAATACCAAACGAAGCACACGACGACATCAAAAATGACCTGCCTGACGGCGGGTCATTTTTCTTTGGATGAGATATCGATGTGTCTACAGTATAAACTGCATAGATAGTGATGGTAAAAGTTAAGAAATTTATGTAATAAAGTTAAAAATGATCTGCGTCCTAAATGATTGTTTGTATGACAACGTAATGTATAAATATGTATTAAATTTACATATTTATGTGAAAAATAAAATATTTATGTGCAAAAGACAAAATGAAATCCGCCATGTCGCGGTTCGGGGGAACGAAACCGTGATATGGCGGATTCCGGGAGTGGTCCATGATATGACAGAGGGTGAGAATGAAGGGGACATCACTCTCGCCAAATGCCGTTACTTATTGTTAAACGGACGCTCACAGATTGAAACATAACTGAATTTAAAATGACAAAAAAATTTCAGCAGACCAACCGGTCTTGGATTCCAGCAGGTTCGGTCAGCATTTCAAACATGCACTCAAACAGACATAAGTCTGACGAACCGCGACTTATTTATCGCGGCAACCGGGAAACATTCCGGTCGCGACTCCGATTCGATTCCAGCAATTAATCGTATTGATCGCTGTCAGGATCGTCATAAATTGTTGCTCGCTATAATGCTCCAGCATCTCGTCATATACAGCCTGAGGAACCCCTTGCTGAGATAGTTCGGTCACCACTTCGGTCAGATGCAATACTGCACGCTCCGCAGCCGTGTAATACGGAACTTCGCGCCACACGCTGAGTAGGGCAATACGTTCTTCGGTTTCGCCCATTTTGCGCAAATCACGAATATGCATATCGATGCAATATGCACAACGATTCAGCTGAGAGGCACGGATTTTGATCAGCTCGTACAGCACGGGATCCAGTTGCTGCTCTTTAATAAACGTTTCCATCGTGAGCATGAGTCGGTATACACCGGGATTGGCTTTGTAATGGTCAAGACGTAATTGCATGATGGTCATCTCCTTTAGATTATGCCGATGGATCTGGTAGCAATACCTGATCGATGGTAGATAGGCTTGCTTGCAGTTCATTTACAACCAGCCTTCATCCTCTTAGACAACTTCATGCTATGTTCTGTGACCAATAATCCGCCTATTTTAAACTTTTTGAAAAAATAAATTAGGTTCATTCAGTTGTGATCGCGTTCAGTTAGCAATGACGTGTACAGCATCGCTTTAAGATGCAGCTTTTAAAAGACGCTACAGCAGCAAAGATCTATACAGCATCACTCTACACAGACACGGTAGCAGCAAAGAACGATAGTACATCACTCTACACAGACACGTTAGCAGCAAAGAATGATAGTACATCACTCTACACAGACACGGTAGCAGCAAAAAATGATAGTACATCGCTCTACACAGACACAATAGCAGCAAAAATCCATAAATTATCAGATCAAACAGATCGTGTAGCAGTAACTAGCGATACAGCATCGGTCTAACTAGACGTTGTAACCATAAATGTCAGCATAGCACTGCTCTAAACAGACGTTGTAGCATCAATATGCGCCAGCTTATCAGGATTCGAGATCATATACACATGTTGCACTTGTCCATCTGTATCCCATGCAAAGGTCAATACATAAACGATGGCTCTATCACGCTGCAATTGTAGACCTGGTGTGCCATTGACCGAAATAAGCGACCATTCTCCTGCAAATGCACCTTTTCCCGCAATGCCCTGCAAAAATGTCGTCACCCGATAGCGACTTCTAATCGGATGCAATGCTGCGCGCACTTTGCCGCCGCCATCTGTGTACAGCTGTATATCCTCGCGTAGCTGATGTAATAACGGAGCAAAATTGCCGCTGCGTGCAGCTTCCAGAAAGGCTTCGGTAAAGGCGAGCGTCGAACTATTGTCGACAGGCTGTAGTTTATGGATCGGTTGCAGACGTGCATGGATGCGACTGAGCATTTTCCGGCAGGCGACTTCGGTTTTATTCACATAGTCTGCAATCTCTGCATAATCAAGCTGAAATGATTCGCGCAATACAAACACAGCACGTTCTACAGGGTTCAATTGCTCCAACATGACCATAACGGCATAACCAATCTGTTCCTGCTGCAATAGCGATTGCTCTGCATCATATTCATAGATGGAGGTAAAGTGTAAATCGGTCGCGCGTGTTCCAGCCAGTGGTAGTAAGGAAGATGAGGAAGTGCCAGCGCGCTCGGTGCCATGTTCGTTTCCGCCAGTATCCTCAGTATGACTGGAAGCTTTGCGAGTAGGGCGAGCGATCTGACTTACTACGGGTTCTGGTAACCACGGACCAGGATACAGCTCACGCTGTTTGCGTGCGGATTGCAGGATGTTCAAGCTTCGATTGGTGACGGCACGAATCAAGTATGCTTTTACATGCTCGATCTCTGCCAGCGGCTTGTTTGCAAGTTGCTCAAATACATCGTGTACAATATCTTCCGCATCGCTATGTGATCCTATCATCTGGTAGGCAATCGCCTTTAACAGCGCATAATACTGCGTATATAACTGTTCCAGATCTCGGGATGGTAATGAGTACATAGAAGTTCAGCTCCTTATCCGTGTAAAGCGGCAATGGATATGCTTGCCTGTTATAGCTGCAATCAAGCATACTAAAGATTATGTGTTTAATACATAATGATCATGACATCATATAAGCGATTATCGCTATATGCGTCTGTACAGCATAAAAGCATTTTCTTGCGATTAGCAGGCCTATAGAAAGGAATTCATCATGCGCTGGCTCAAAACCTATCCACGGGAAATTCAAGTATTTCTGCTCGCCAGTCTGCTTAATGCAGCAGGGGGATCTTTAATGTGGCCACTGGTCACATTGTTTGTTTATCAGGAGCTGGGGCGTCCGATGCAGGATGCCGGGCTGGTTGTGCTGTTGCAATCGCTTGGCGGTATTATCGGGCAACTGCTAGGTGGTGCGCTCTATCATCGATTGGGTGTACGCCGCTTGATCGTAGGCTCGCTGCTGCTTAACGGATTGTTTCTGTTCACGTTACCAGCGGTTAGTAGTCATTTTCCATTATTCATGGGTGCAATGGTATTTATCGGTCTGTTTAACTCGATGTCGATGCCGGCAATTCAGGCGTTTATCGGGTTTCGTTTTGCCGATCGGCGCGGAGAGTTATTTAATATCGTCTATGTGGCGAACAATATCGGTGTGGCGCTGGGAACGGCATTATGCGGCGTGCTGGCGGATATTTCGTATTATTTGTCGTTTGTTATTAACGGAATCAGTTGCGTTGGCTTTGCGATCTTTTTCTTCGTTTATCTTGGCAAAATTGGTACGGCTGATCCAGCGCATATCGATGACCATAATCCAGGGCGACCGAAATCGGCGCCGGTTGAACGGACAGGCTTGCTGCTGCGGCAGGTGCGTGTGTATCTGTTTATGGGCATTGCGACGATGTTTCTGTGGCTAGGAAATTCGATCTGGAATACCGGTGTATCGCCGCATATCGTAAGCTCCGGTCTGCTGATTAGTTATTATAGTCTGCTCTGGACGCTGAATGGAGTGCTTATTTTTGCCGGACAGCCGTTTGTTAATCTGGTGCGGCGTCTATTCGCGCGCACGGCACAGGCACAGATGACAGCGAGTGCGGTATTTTACCTGCTCGGGTATATCGTTATTCTGGTGTATCCGGGGTATGCTGCATTTGTAATTGCAATGGTACTGACTACATTTGGAGAGATGCTAATTTCTCCGGCGATTCCGTCATTTGTATCGGAGCGTACAGGGGCGTATGCGCCCTTTTATCTGGGCGTAGCTGGAGGGATTGGTGCAGTTGGACGTGTGATCGGGCCGTATGTGATGGGTGTGTTTTATGATCAGGGTGGACTGCTGCCGGTGACATGGGTGGCGGTTGTGGCTGCGGTGATGTCGTTGCTGTTTTATATGGTGCATAGTGCGGCGCAGCGGCATCCAGCACAGCTTCAACCACGGCAATAAAGGAAGTTGATCAGTACAGGCAGCCCACCGACTGAGCGATCATGGATTGAACGATAGCAGCTAAGTATACGGATGATAGGGAGTAGAAGGAGAGCAGTTAACGGGGGATTTCGTAAAATAGGAGCAGGTGTATGTAAAACTTCGACTGGATCATGTTACGTATCGATAGAGCAATGCTATAATAAGTCACACAGGTTAGTGTGCTGATCCGACGTTTGCTATACACTGAGTCTGTATGTTCTCCAAATGCCTATTCTGCTGGATACAATCCAGCTTGATACAGTGTTAGCGATCTTCTAACACGGGGTGCAATAAAAAGTGATTTTTGTGCAGCAAAATATCTTATCGATGCAGTGTTAGCGATCTTCTAACACGGAGTGCAATAAAAAGTGATTTTTAGCGCAGCAAAATATCGTACCTATGCGTTTTCCGAAAGGAGTCCTGTAATGTCGTTTTCGTTGACTTCTGAAACCGTGATTCGCCCCTCTACGATGAAGGATGCCCGGCAGCTAATGCAGCTTGATCAGCTTGTCTGGAATCATTTAAATACACCGTCCGTTTTTTATTGCTCGTCTCGTCGTCAATATTTGCAAGCTTGTCCGCCGGGAAGTCAGTTGCTGGCTCTGCATGGCGATCAAGTGTGCGGCTATGTCGGCTTTGGCTATCCGCAATCATTTGCCGTAAGTCAGCATGTGTACGATATTCATATCGCGGTTCATCCGGATTATCGTCGTCACGGTATCGCTATGCGGCTGCTGGATGCGTTATGCGAGTATGCGCGCGCACGGCATATTCGCAAGCTGACCTTGCGGGTGCTGTCAACCAATACAGAAGCCGTCCAATTTTACGACAAATACGGATTCGTCGAAAATGGACGGCTTCAGGAACAATTTTATATTCATGGACGATATGTGGATGACATTTTAATGACGTATTGGCTGTAGTCTACAGGTTATAAGGGTGCTGTCCGTATACGCTTTTGGTAATGAGTTCGGTCAGCTCTTCCTTTTGCGCCCGGTATGTATCAGGCGTGATACTTCCGTCAATCAATCGCTGTGTAAGCAGATCGTTCATTTGTGCTACCTGCAGGTCAATAATGGCCTGTGGGCTTTTGTTGTTGCGGCGCGCCGTGTCTGCCAGGCTGCTGCCTTCGTACAGTTCATCATAGACATCCTCATCTGAATCAGCGCCGAGTGTACTCAAGAACGGGTCTTGCTGTTGACGGACAACGGCGGAGCCAGTGGACGTTTTAACGGCTGCCTGTGCATTGGCTTGATCTCCGAGCAACAAACTGCTGATCGCGATGCCAAGCAGCAGTGTACTGATCATCCCTTTGCCCTTGCGAGCACGGTGATTGATGGTCGTGCGTTTCATACGGATACCTCACTTTGCTATGCTTTCGTAATTAGTTGTTGCATAGCTATTGTAACCGTAGTGGCTTAAATCAAACTTAAATTGACGTAAAGGGAAGATAAAAGTTTTGACGTTGTAAGCAGTAAGAAAGGCAGAATAGCGACAAATGGGTGTGCATAACATTTCAATTAGCAAGTTGACGTTACCTACTCGCTCGGTCGGAAGCATTGAGATTACGGACTCACGTATAAGAAATCGATGAAAAAGTTCATCTTCCATGTTCATTAAACATTCCGATCCCCGATAGGCAAATACAAATCCGCTTCGCAATAATCTTCGCGCGTATTCGCAATATCGATATATTCGAAATGATGAGGATGAGATTGTATGTAAGGGGATCGTACCAGCCAATCGTCTATATAGTTCCAAATATCGTTAAGATCATGAATATTTAGATTTTCCGCATGAAAATCCCCGATGTATTTGAATACGGCGTATTTACAACCGGGCATGACCGCTGTATCCCATTTTCCTTCCATCCCATCTAAAGAAGAAACTTCTGCTGAAGTCAGATAATCCGTCGCATCCGGCAGATGTTCGGGCGTATAAAGTGTCAGCCCGATATACACACCGGGATTGAGTTTATGGGGAATATTCGGGTATTCGTTGTAAAAGAACGAAGCTCCCTGTATATTCGCCGTTAGATTTTCCCAATTGTCTT
Organism: Paenibacillus wenxiniae; assembly: GCF_039822605.1. Lineage (NCBI taxonomy): Bacteria > Bacillati > Bacillota > Bacilli > Caryophanales > Paenibacillaceae > Paenibacillus > Paenibacillus wenxiniae. The sequence continues at coordinate 87,568 of NZ_JBCGUH010000005.1, read as the reverse complement.
GCTCATTGATGGTCGCCTTTCGTCCGGCATACAGACTTTGTGGCTTCATCACAAATGTCGGTTCAAATACTACGCCGCGCCGGATTTCTTTTAGCGCTGACGTATCGTACCGTTCGACCAGTGTAATCTCCCGACGTCCGCGACGAAACTGAGCCGGTGTCACGCCAAACTGCCGTTTGAACGAGCGGATATACGATTGCTCGTGATCAAATCCGTAGGATAATGCTAGATTCAATATCGTTTGTTCTCCGCTGGAGGCGAGCAGGTCCTTTACGCTGGCTGACAATCGGCGCGCACGTATATATTCCATAAGCGGCAATCCTGTGGCAGCACGTATTAGGCGGTGGAGATGGAATTTTGACAGATGTACATGTTCTGCTAATTCGTCGAGCACAATTTTCTCTGCGAGTCGTCGTTCCACCTCTTGAAGCACTTGATCGATCGTCTCGACTGTCCCGTATTTCTTAGACGAATCCGTGTCACTTCGCCTGTTCGTTTCTTTGTTTGATTGCAGATGATGCTGTTTTTTTTCATTCATGCTCATTCCCTGCGTCCGACTTGCTGACGTTCCTTTCTCCTGTCCAATCTTTCCTATTATCCTACCAAAAAACGTCAGAAGCGTCAGCTGCGGTAGTTTGAGCGATCTCCTGTCCATTTCAGCCATTCAATGAGCTTTTTAATCGGGTAAAATGCAGGCTGGCGCAAATCAGTTTTGATTCGAGACAAGTCACCGATAAAATAACTACATTTATTTCAATCTGCGCAAGAACGGTTCATTTCTCCCCTTTTTTTTAGAGCATACTGGAAGCAAGCGGTTACCTGCTGGAAAGCAAGATTCCATTTGCTGGAATACCATTCTACGAATTCCGATGTTCATAAGGAGGACTCGATTTTGATGCAACTTACAACTTCTATTTATTGTATCCGACATTTTCGCGAAAGCGACTTTCCGGCACTTAGTGCCTTTCACAATCAAGCGGTAGAAGGACGACGTATGATCTTCTGGTGGGTAGGCGAACCGGAAAACTGGTCGAACGTCTACTGTGCATTTGAAGGTGACAGGATGATCGCCAAAGGTCAGGTCGATGTGTTCAGCATTATGCCGCCGACAGCCGCTCCATCAAACAAACACCGTATTTTCTTCAATCTGAAAACACTACCTGAACGTGAAAATGATACGGAGCTGCTAGGTGCGATGTACGAGACGTTACGAACTCGTGCGCTGGAAATCCAGACGGCACTTCCTAATACGCATGGTACGCTGCTCTGTTTTGGTAATTACGTGGAGGAAGCAGTCAACACCAGCTATTTTACCGCACGCCCTGAGTTCTTGCGGCAGAAGCAGCAGTATCGAATGTGCCATACATTCACAGACCGGTCGGCGCTAGACTCCGCTCAAACAACCGAGGTGAACGTGCCCACTGATGCTTTCGCTCTGCCTGAAGGTTACGCCTGGCGAGAATTCGACGCGATGAGCAGGGAACTAGCAGATCAGTATCTGGCACTGGATATGGAGATCTGGCCGGAAACGCCGATCGGAGCGGAACGTCTGGCTGACATCGTATCGCGTGACGGCTGGCGGATGCTTCAGATTTACGCGGATGGCGAACCAGCCGCCAGTTTAATGTACTGGATATCCGATGGCAAGGCAGGCGAGATTGAAGAAGTGCTGACTCGCAAAGTTCATCGCCGATGTGGTCTGGCTTCAGCGCTACTAACTCGTGCGCTCTACGAGATTCATAGCCGGGGCTGCATCGATGCGGAACTGGACGTTGAAGTCCGCAACGAAGACGCTTTAAAAGTGTACCGCGCAGCTGGCTTTGAGATTGTGACGGAGGAACATCGTTATGGAGCAGAACTATAATATGGATTCGAGTCTGTGCGAAAGGACAATTTAAGATGAATAATGTTTCGATTTATGGCGAATCTGCGCCATTTCTACTGAAAAGCCGAGATATTGTATTACGTGAATTCGTTCTGGAAGATCTGGATGAATTTTGCGATATTACGGCGCAGTTGCATATCCGTGAGTTTCTGCCCGACTGGTATGTCGACAAGGAGACAAGGCGGCTATGGCTAAGCCACTATGAGATTCCCGATAATCGTGAATTTCTCGCAGCGGCAGCACGCAACGGACAGATTGAAGACAGGATATTGCGGCTCGCTGTGATTGAACGCTCGACTGGACATTTCATAGGCTGGTGCTGTACAGGTACTAAAGATGAGCTTCCCCAGCCTAATCGGGAGATCGTTTATGGTATTTCTGCTTTCCAGCGCGGAAAAGGATATATGACGCAAGCCGTCCAAACTTTGAGCGAGTGGCTGTTTGCCCATACCGATACGCAAATCGTTCACGGCCTCGCCAGGCCTGACAATATCGCTTCCAATCTTGTGCTGCAAAAATGTGGCTTCGAATCTCTTGGCGACACAAAGCTGGAAGACGGCGTTCATCGGCATTACGTAAGGAAAAAGCTATGAGCACCTGGACGATACATGGTGAAAGAGCACAGTCACAGTATGCGGGCATTTTTTCGAGAATTTAGTTTTCAAGTGTGCCTTAGCTGCCGATACGTCTAAGCTGAAAAATTTTTGACTTCCAACGATATCGTCTGAAGATGCGTAAGAAATTCGATAGCGTAAAATTATGACCGTTATACATACGCCTCTTTACACCGAAAGGAGCGATTCTTATGACCGAACCCCCTTCTTCTCGTTCGATTTTTACAGATCAGGTTTATGACTACTGGCAACCGAGCAGCGATTGCCCATCGTCCGGCACATATCGTGTAATTATTGATGCTAAGCTACCTGTGACGCGAAGTGTTATGCTGCTTGATCCGTTAGGCTGTGGCGGATTTCTCTCCTTAGTGCCAGCTATCGCTCAGCGAGCTGGATTGGAAGCGGACAGTGAGATAGCTGCCAGTACGTTGTTCGAAAAGCTACGGCTTGCTGGAGTAGAGCTGAACGGCGCGGATTATTTATTTTATGTGCCGCTCGCCGAACAAAAACTTCTGCTTGTTGAAAATTTTCCGGCAACAGTTCGGCAATTAACACCGAAAGATGCTGCCGTTTTCGAAGCATTCGTCCTGACTGCGCCAGAAGTCGATTTGGACGAAGCTTTCGTCGAGCTGGATCACTGGTTGGTATTTGGTTACTTTGTCGATGAGCGGTTAGTATCGGTAGCGAGCATGTATGTGTGGAACGGTACTTCGTTTGCCGATCTAGGCATAATCACGCTGCCACAGTTCCGTGGCCGAGGCTTCGGACGTCAGACCGTGCGAGCGATTGTTGCTCAAGCGTTAAAGCAGGGCTTGGAGTCACAATACCGATGCCAACCGGATAATATATCGTCCGCTCGCTTAGCGGAAGCTTCGGGATTCTCGCTGTTTGCGAAATGGGATGTGATCAAGCTGGATGAAGATTAGGCTTGCCACAAGCCACAATAGAAATAAACAGAAATCATTCCAAGCTCGGCATTTGATGTCGAGCTTTTGCACGTATATAAGAGCAGCTAGGTATCACGATCATGACAACACCAAACGAGACACTGCCCAATGTTCAGAAATTATTTTCGCAATAGGAGACTGTACGAAGTCGATCCTCTCGTCACATAAATTGTTTCGAACGGATGAAGCGAATCTGCCGCATTGAAAATGGATACGACATCTGGGCCGAAGCTATACACGAATGATTAATCTAGCCCTTTGTGTTGCGACATTGAAAACGTTCCTGTTTGGATAAAGGTTTGAACAAAGTATATGCACAACGCAACAACTTCAAGTTAATTTCGATTCAAGCTAAACATGCTAAACATGCAAAAATGTCTTTTATTACCTATACTATAGAAGTATTAACTAGTTGAGCTAAACAATCTATGATCACTCGAAGCTAGACTGCAACAGGCAATAAATGAACAGTCTAACATACATAGTAGAAAGGGGAAGCATTTATGAAGAAAATCGTATTAACCTGTACAGCAATCGCTACTATAGCACTCTGTGCTGCCTGCTCCAATACCGCAAATGTAGACGAGTCGAACACAAGCGCATCGTCAGCTCAATCTGTTACTACAGAAAGCACGAATACAGAGAACGAGAGTGCAGCAATTGGCAAAGAACCGACTTCCGATCTGTCAGAAGAGGGTTCAGATAGACTAGAAACGTCGACAAGTGAGGAAGCGACCTCAACACCAACATCAACAGCTAAATCTACCCATTCTACTCCATCTGATGCAAAAGCAAGCCCAGCAACAGACGATCAGAAGACGGCATTGTATCATTATGTAAATAGTCGGTATGGCTATTCGATCGCTTATCCTGCTACATGGACAGCTGGGGAGGAGTCAGACAATGGCGATGGCAAGATGCTATATGTTGGTAATCCGGATATCGATATTCGCGTGTATGCTGCCAATGATATGGAGGATGTGTCCGATCCGTATCATCATGACGATCAGAGTGTTCAGCGACAGCGGGTTGCTTTGGATAGTGGGAAAGAGGGTACACTCGTGATTGGTAAAGAGGACGATCAAATTTTGTACGATATGGTGTATGTATCCACAAACGATGTAGAGTATCATTTCTACGCCAAAGTACCACAACCATTTTTCGATCAAAATGAAAAACTGCTGCTGAAAGTTGCCAAAAGTTTAGACTTTCCAGACGAGTAATAGGGCATTGCATTGGATGTTTAAAAAGTAATCAACTTGAACAGCATACGTATTATCATGACTGTAAATGATATAAACAGAAACCCATTCATCATCATGTGTCTACTGTGAACGAGTGGTCTCTCTTTTTTAAAATAAGATGTTCTAAAAGCTGACTTTTTTGTAAAATCGAACACTAAAAAACATTACAAAAACACCACGTTCCAGCGAGTAATAGCCTGAACGTGGTGTTTTCTATCATCATTTTCTATCATCATACCGTAGCGTAAACTACCGTTTCAGCTTCCACTCTTGCTGTAACATGCCATACACCGCATGATCCGCATAACCGGGTGGCAGTAGCTCTGCTTCACGAATAATTCCTTCCAAAATAAAACCAAGTCGCTCCGGCACTGCCCGACTGCGCTTATTGCTAGTTGCACAGCGGATTTCCACCCGATGCAAATTCAGCTCAATTAACGCATAATCGAGCATCGCTCGCAGTGCAGATGTGATCAGCCCATTGCCCTCAAATCGCTCGCCAAGCCAGTAGCCAATGCCGACGGAACGATGGTTCCAGTTAATTTCATGAAAACCGATAATGCCGGCGAACTGACCTTTGTACCAGATGCCTGCATTCCAGCCGCCATTTTCCATCGCCTGGGTGAGACTGGCGCGTACAAAGTCTTCGCTTGCGTGAAGCGAAGTCGTGGCGTCAACCCACGGTAACCACTGCCGCAGATGGGCACGTGATTGATCGATCAATTGATAAATATGCCTGGCATGCGCTGGCTCCAGCGGACGCAGTTCGGTTTCTTCATCCAATATGTAGGTGAACATGCAACATGTCCTCTCTTTCCGTCATGGTATGGGCTTGTGCAGCAATGCTGAGAATGAAGGTCGTTCAGTATCCGAATGTATATGCGATCATTAACGTGGTCGCAGTGGAGGACGCTGTTCCAGTGCATAAATATCTTCCTCAATGCCAGCCATCCGTTCATTCACCAGCGTACGGCAATCTGCCAGTGCCTGATTGTACATATGCGGCCCAATTGTAGTCATCATAAAATCCAGTACCTGATCGGCGGCCAGTTCTCCAATCGGTTCACCACGCTCCATTTCAAAAAATTGCTGAATATGGGCAATCATCGCTTCGCGCGTCTCACGCGGTAGCTTCATCGGCTTCATGTGGCACGCTCCTTCCTGTATATTATTGTCTATGCTATCGTATTCGGGATTAGTCGTCAAAAGTCGCAAGTCCCGTCATGATCGACTTGTATACGGTATCATATGGAGATGAAGAGGCGAACTGCCTTGCCTATGCCTGTATAACCGTTATAATAGATATATTCGCAACAGAAACTGAACGATGAAAGGTTGATAGGTGTGGAGAACTCGAATTTGACTCCTTCTAATTTTATTAAAACAATCATTACCGACGACCTAAAGTCCGGTAAGGTCAATAAAGTGGTAACTCGTTTCCCGCCGGAACCGAATGGTTATCTTCATATCGGTCATGCGAAAGCGATCTGGGTGAACTTTGCATTGGCAGACGAGTTTGGCGGTAAGACGCATCTGCGTTTTGACGATACGAACCCGGCAAAAGAAGACGACGAATATGTACGCGCCATTGAAGAAGATGTGAAATGGCTCGGCTATGAGTGGGAAGGCAAATATTTTGCATCCGACTATTTTGACTTTATGTATGAAAAAGCAGAGCTGCTGATCAACAAAGGTCTGGCGTATGTAGACGATCAGACCGCTGAGCAAATCCGTGAAACTCGCGGTACGCTGACCGAGCCGGGTACAAATAGCCCGTATCGTGATCGCAGTGTAGAGGAAAACCTGGAGCTGTTCCGCCAGATGCGTGACGGCAAATTCGGTAACGGGGAAAAGGTGCTGCGCGCCAAAGTAGATATGGGTTCCCCGAACATCAACATGCGTGATCCGGTTATTTATCGTATTGCTCATCTGGAGCATCATAATACAGGCGACAAATGGTGCATCTATCCGATGTACACGTATGCGCATCCACTTGAAGATGCGTATGAGAACATTACGCATTCGCTCTGTACGGTGGAGTTTGAAGATCAGCGTCCATTTTATGACTGGGTGATCCGTGAGTGTGAAGTGGATGCCGAGCCGCATCAATACGAATACGGTCGCCTGAACGTAGCACAGACGCTGACAAGTAAACGTAAGCTGAAGCTGCTCGTCGATGAGAACATCGTCGATGGCTGGGATGATCCACGTATGCCGACAATCTCTGGTTTGAGACGTCGCGGGTATACACCGGAAGCACTGCGCTCGTTTGTATATGAGACAGGGATTTCCAAAAGTCAGGGTATTATCGATCTGCAAATGCTAGATCACTTTGTCCGCGAAGACTTGAAGCTGAAAGTACCGCGCACAATGGGGGTACTGCGTCCGCTCAAAGTTGTGATCACCAACTATCCAGAAGGACAGGTGGAGATGCTGGATGCAGAAAACAATCCAGAAAACGAAGAGATGGGCATTCGCCAAATTCCATTTTCGCGTGAAATCTATATCGAGCAAGACGACTTCATGGAAGTGCCACCACCGAAATACCATCGTTTGTATCCAGGCAATGAAGTTCGTTTGAAACATGCGTACTTTATCAAATGCAATGACTTTATCAAGGATGAAGACGGCAACATCGTCGAAATTCATTGCACATACGATATCGAAACGAAGAGCGGCAGCGACTTTAACGCGCGTAAAGTTAAAGGTACGATTCACTGGGTCGAAGCTTCTCAAGCCGTTCCAGCCGAATTCCGCCTGTATGAGCCTTTGATCAAAGCAGAAGACGAAGAACTGGTAGAAGAAACTGCTGGCGGTAACGACGAAATTCCAGAAAAAACATTTCTGGATTCCATCAATCCAAACTCGCTCGAAATCGTGCACGGTTTCGTAGAGCCGGGCTTGAAAGACACCGCCGCTTTCGATCGCTACCAATTTTTCCGCCACGGCTATTTCAGCGCCGATCCTAAATACACCATGCCAGGCGACCCTGTGTTCAACCTGGTCGTATCGATGAAAAGCTCGTTTAAATTGCCAAAGGCTTAAGGGCTTAAGGGCTTAAGGGCTTAAGGGCTTAAGGGCTTAAGAACCTAAGAGCTGAGGAACTGAAGGGCTTAATGGCTTAAGATATAGAGAGTCAGTATTTACGCATCATGTCATGAGTAACGAGCAAAGTATTCGACCGCTCATCACAAATAAAAAGGCGTTATCCCAGACAAGGGATAGCGCCTTTTATCTTTTACAAAGGAACTTCATCTAACAACATGATCTTTCATGATCGACATCACTGTAGCGATATCGTATAACCTTCCAACTCCTAACCGCCAAAACCCCCAACTAACAACAAAGTGCCCTACCACTGCCATACCCTACAGACGTAATAAAAAAATCCACGACATTCCCACCAACAAATGCCTGAACCGATCCCATGCTAACGCCATCTGTATTTCACAATAGCCACAATTATGTTGACAACATCCCAACCCGTCCCCTTATTTCTTACCGGAAGTGATGTCTGCTTCACATCTAACCTCCCAAAAACATAAGCCCCACCACTCTCACCAGCTAACCAGCAAGCTACCCTTCTTCATCAGGCAACTGATACCCCGTTCTCCTAACATTCAGCCACATCAATCCAAACCCAATCGATCCAGCCAGCGACAACGCCACGCCAGCTAGATACATCTGCTCTGATCCGAAATTTTGAAACAGCCATCCACCGAGAAATCCAGCGATCACGCCAGATACGCCGCTCCATGTCATCGTATAAAGTGCCTGCCCCGTGCTACGAAACGCATTGGGTACAAACATCATCGTCAGCTGCGTACCGACATAAAAGTAACCGCCAAACGTCACCGCATGCAGCAATTGAATGAAAATAACTTGCATCGGACTCACCGCTTCGGCCATCAGCAACCAGCGGAAAGTGAACAATAAGCTTACCAGCGCCAGCCACCCGATCATAAACGAGACCTTTTTACGGAGAAAGCGATCGAATAACAGGAACAATACCGCTTCAAAAATCGACGAAGCAAATACCGCCCATCCTACCATACTTTTCGATCCACCGAGTTCAATCACATATAAGGACAGAAAGGTACTGTTCATCATATTTGGAATCGCGACCAGCACACCGAGTATAATAAATCCGATAAAATACAAATTGCTGCCGATCTGCTTTAATGTTTTCCAATTGATCGGAGCCGCACCGCCTGCGATACGTTCCTGAGGTGGTAATACGATCATCAGCAAAATAGCGACCATCAGTAGTGCAGTAAATACAATTCCGATCCGTGGTACACCTAGCTGATCAATGACAGGACCAGCAACGACGGCGGTCAACGCCCATCCCAGTGACCCATATAACCGGAAACCGCCAAATTTGTACGGTGTTCCGTCAATATAGTTCAGAATTAACGTACTGGACTGCGCAAACATCGGTGTTTGAAAAAAGAAAAAGCACGTCATGACGATATAAATCAACGTATAATTTTCTACATTAAAGACAATTTGCACAAGTACAAGTGTGCCGATCATCATCGCAAGCAGCACAAAACGTATATTTTGCATCCGATCGCCGAGATAACCCCAGAATGGATTCGCAAACAAAGACACAAATGGTCCAATCGCCATCAGTGCGCCAATCTCGCTCTGGCTCATGCCGATATCTTGCAAATACAGCTGAAAGAAGCTGGTGAAGATGACCATCGTTCCATAAATAAAGAACGTATACCAGCGAAGGGTAAGAAAAGGAGATTTAGAAGGTTGGGAATTCAAGATACGACAATCCTTTCAAGGCAACATTTAGTTCACTTTATCATTTGTTGAAAGGGGATACAAACCATTTTGAACCAAATGCACCTAACTATGGATTAGAGTAATGGTGAAATAGCGTGGTACTGTGATCGTGGGCATGTCAATATTAAATTTCTGATCATTAAGCGATTCAGACTAATACGTAATTTAGGTCAATAACTCATTCAGAACAAATGATGTTGTATACGTGCACGATGAATCCCACTCCCCACCTATATATGTATATACACATACATGTATAATTGCACGATGATTGCACCTTCTACAAAGAGGTACACTTGAAGCTATAAAAATAAGCCTATATGATAGTAGGCAAGTATCGTAATGCCGTCAACTCAATAAGCCATCCCCCTTTGATGTATAAAAATATCAACAGATAAATGCAATCGAGTGATAGAAATGGATACAGAGTGTAGGTAGAGAAGTGTACATACAACATGACCGATAGGGTATGAGCAGCATATCCCAATAGGAGGAACGAATATGAATCACAAGGTGGCAGGTATTTTGCTAGCTGGCGGACAGTCTAGCCGGATGGGGAGGGATAAAGCGATGCTGGATATCGGTGGCAAACCGGTCATTCAGCGTGTAGCCGATACATTACTGCAATGCACACCTGACGTCTGTCTGGCGGCAGCGAATGAAGATGACTATCGGTTTCTACATTTGCCAGTAGCGGCTGATGAGTACCCGGGATACGGACCGCTGGCAGGCATATATGCCGGAATGAAGCAGATCGAAGCAGATTGGTATCTCGTTGCAGCATGTGATATGCCCTTTACCAGTGTAGATTTAATGCGGAATTTACTGAAAATGGCTATTGAAGCTGCGGGAGATGGAGTCGGGATTCCGCTCGGGCAGGCGATCATACCTTCGTATGGGGAACGTATGCATCCACTGTATGCAGTCTATCATCGTACAGTGTTGCCGTCACTTCGAGAGGCATTAGAACATAAACAGCTCAAAGTGATGGAGTGGGTGGATGAGCATAATCTGGTAGATGTACCGCTGGAAGGACAACTTCCACGCCGTGAAGGTGAGTTCCCCGAATCCTACGATATCACACCCTGGTGTCTGTACAATATGAACGATCCAGAAGCGTATGAACAAGCAAGACGTATGTATATTTTAAAAGAAATGCCCGGCAATTAAGCCATCTGCCGGGTATTATGACCATTTTATGAACGTATGAGCAAAACGCCCCTATCGCTTGTGATATCGGTTACAATATAGTTAAGCAAAAACATAACTACGAAATAAAGTTGGATGGAGCAGTATGATAAGTATAATTTATCGAGCTAATTATAATCATAACGCACGACCAGCATTATAGTAGTGAATAAAATCACAAGGAGTGTATTTCAGATGGCAGTGAATACGGAAGTGAAAATGAGCATCGATTGGTTGTACAGTCGGGTAATCACATATCGTTTATTAAGTGAAATGTTACAGCGCAAGCCCACCCTGTCCAAATTGATTGAATGGCGACGCGACGCTGGACGTATTGGGCAGCTGCATGCTCGTTCGTATTCCCTGCTGTCTGAACTGGAGCAGACTCCGCTCGCCACAATTATTCAGTCTGCTGCCGGGCACGCTGAAGCGTATGAGCGCCTCCTGGATGAGGATCACAGCGAGAATCATCTGCGTGCTGCTCATTATGTGTGCAGCACGCAGGAACGATGCGGATATGAGGCGATACTGAACTCGGTCTATGCGCGTGCCGGGATTGCTTTTAAAAAGATGGAACATGAGTCGGACGATCATATCGGGATTGAGCTGGAATTCATGTCTTTGCTTGCGGAACGTCTCGCTGAGAGTGAGGAGCGTCCGCTAGAACAGATGGCGGTTATTCAGGCACAGCTTGATTTTATTGAGCATTATCTGCTTGTCTGGACCGATAAAATGAGCGCGTGGCTCGCTAAGACTGCGCCGGGTTCGCTTTATGAGCAATGGGGCAATATGCTGCATGATTACTTGCGCCACGATGTGAACGATCTGCGGCAGTATGCTGGTCAGCTTCATCAGCATGCGTAATCGAATCGTATAGTATGACCTGCTTTAAGAGTCGTTTTGCATAGACAAAAGTTATCGGTGTGATTAAAAAGCGCTCGCTTGTGACAATATGTGCATTGAGCGCTTTTCTATGTTTATTCAGTCGTTGCCTGAGTAGATACCGCGCCAACTACACTATAATACGTGAACCTATGTAAGCAAAAAAGGCAACAGAGCAACATCAAAAAGGCACTCAAGCCACATCAAAAGTAAGCCAAGCATCGAATTCAGTATAATGATATAAATAAACATACAAATATATACAAAATTATTTGTAAGCGGATTCAAAATGATAAAAATAGTCTAATGGAGTAATAAAGGAGGTTTGTACCTTGAGCCACTACAGGGAACTACTGCCAAAGATCATCGTCAGATCATGTGATCGGATGAGGGAATTTCCCTCGCTCGATTGGGCAAGACAGTATGCGCTAAAGGAACTGGTCCCGCAGGAAATTAATTTTGTCGTTAGCGATCAGCAAACCGGTGAGATATTTATGGATGTACGCTTTGCAGCACGAACAACGACAACAATCCCCTGAGCCTTAAGCTACAGGGGATTGTTCAATCTGGATCTCGTTACCGATGTGCATCACATCATCCGCGTCGATCCATCCAGCGGCAGGTTGTAATGCACAGGCACTGCCACATGCCGCGCCAAGCCGCAACATTGCGCGTGTAGAACCACCGCGACTGGCTGAAACGATCATACCCGCCATCATCGCATCCCCACTACCGAGTGCACTGCGAACAGACACACGCGGCACTCGTATCCGATAAAAGGAACCGGTTGAACGTTCAGCCGCAATCGCGCCTTCCGCTCCAAGCGAAATCACCGGCAACTCGATCCCATGATCCATCATAGCGGTTAACGCCTGATGCAATCGTTCCTGCCGATCACTACTGTCCGGCGCGATGCCTGCCCATTCACATGCTTCCTGTTCATTCGGCTTTACCATATACGGCGCTGCCTTCATCCCGTGCATCAGCGCTTCACCACTACTATCGAGTGCGGTGCCTGCTCCATTGCGACGAGCGATCTCGATCAGACGTACATACACATCTGGTGGACAATGCTGCGGCAGACTGCCGGAGAACAGTACCCAGCTTGAACATGCAGCTAACTCAGCTACCGTTTGTTCCAGCATATCGAGCTGGGCAGCGGTAACAGCGGCTCCTTGCTCAATCAGTTCGGTCTGGGTACGGCGACTTTCCTCAAGGATCGTAATTGCCAGCCGTGTCTCCCCATCCGCTTCGGTAAATCGGCAACCTACTTGCTCCTGTCGCAATAGCGAGACGAGTTTGCGCCCATTATGTCCGGCGATTAGCCCGGCAGCCGTTACCGGCTCGCCTAGCTGTTGGATGATGCGCGCTGCATTAACACCTTTGCCACCCGGCAGCGTGATCGCATCCTCAATCCGATGAACGGTATTAGGACGTAGGGAAGGCACCTGATAAATAACATCAAGTGCCGTATTGAGTGTAACTGTCGTAATCATGCCAACTACTCCTTCAACATTCGAAAGTCATTGCCGGATTGGCGTCACGTCAGCGATGCTACTGTTCGTATGGAAACGAGCAGACTGATCGTCAGGCAATCAGCTTTAAGCCAACTGCGGACGTAATAATCATCGCGATGAACAGGATGCGCAATCCGCTTCTTGCTTCATTATACATGAGCATGCCGACAAGTGCGCCACCGACTGTCCCGATTCCTGTCCATACCGCATAAGCAGTTCCCATCGAAATTCCATTCATAGCTATCGTCAAAAATGAAAAGCTACCTACAAACGCAATGATCATCATCAGCACATTTATCAACGAACGCTGCCGAATAATTCGATTCATCGAGATCACACCGAACACTTCAAAAGCGCCAGCAATTACAAGACTCAACCAGTACATGATGCTTCACCTGCCTTTGCTTCCGTCCCCTGCTCTTTATCTGTAACAAGCTTCAAACCAATCACGCCTGCGAGCAGTAATAAAATAAGTGCAATCTTCGTCCATTGTACAGGCTCGCCAAAAATAAACATCTCTGCCGCTACGGTACCTCCTGTACCGAGTCCAGTAAACACAGCATATACGGTACCAACAGGCAGACGCCGTGCCGCCTGAATAATAAGATAAAAGCTAAGCGCAATTCCAATCGCAGTCAATGTCCATTGTCCGGGTGTAGCGGCATGTTTTAAGCCGGATACCCAGACGACTTCAATCAATCCGCCAATCAATACATAAAGCCAGTTGCGATTCATGATAGGTGTTGCTCCTTTCCAATAATGCCATTCCAATAGATCGGCCAGGTCGCATCCAGTCGCTGAATAGAGCGATGTTCCTGACCGTACAATACCTCCAGCAAAATTCCATCCGCACATGTCATATAGGCTCGTGCCGCCTGCGTAGCAGACACAGAACAGTTCAAATTCTCCTTGTGCAAATTATGCTCAAATAGCCGTACCAGTTGATTTTCCATCGTATCCAGCATGCCATAGATGAGCGGCATCACTTCATCTTCCAGCTCTTGGGGCGGGAAGAAGGACATGCGCATAACGAATTTAATCGTATCGTCCGAACGATATAGCTCTTGCATATGTTCCAGCAGTCCATGCAATTTATCTTCCAGCGTCTGATGATGGTGCTTCAGCATATAGCGCCTGAGCGAATGCTGTTGTACACGTGCAGCGCGATGAAGTACTTGCAAGAACAGATCTGCCTTACTGTTAAAATGCGCATAGATCGAAGGCTTTTTGATGCCTGCTTCCGTCGCAATTTTCGCAAGTGAAGCCCCTTCATAGCCATCACGAGCAAAATGGGAGCGTCCGATCACTAGCAATTGCTGTTTAATGCTCAATAAAATCACCTACCTAACGGTCGTTAGGTAAATCATAAGATAATTAAATTTTAAAGTCAACCCCTTGTATGGGTGGCGGATGTGGATACGGATATGGATGTTGATATAAACATAAACATAAACATAAACATAAACATAAACATAAACATAGAAATAGACATAGAAATAGATAGGGATGATGTTCATCATGCATGTTCTTGATTGCTGCTTTCTTATATGTATACTTTCTTAATGTATTATGTTTGCTTGATTGATGTTGTCTTCGTTTATGTCTGGTTGAATATGCTCGAAATCGATTTGCGTGTAATCTCCATACAGAGGTGGATGAAGGTAAGCAGCATTTCGTTTAACATGACAAAAGAGAGGTCTGCGGATCTCGGCCTCTCTTTTGGGATAGGAATTTGTAATGAATGATGGTGAATTTTAATAAATTATAGTTGTAGTCCTAGCGATCCAGCTATAATTGTTTGTCTAGCTGTCTAGCTGTCTAGCTGTCTAGCTGTCTAGCTGTCTAGCTGTCTAGCTGTCTAGCTGTCTAGCTGTCTAGCTGTCTAGCTGTCTAGCTGTCTAGCTGTCTAGCTAATAGGAATAGTGATCCTTGTTATGACTTTATGGTGGAATAATGAGCCTTTCATTTGCATCATGATTTTTAGATCACCCGTTCATCCAGCACCCGACTATTTTAAAACTATCACCTTAAAATGTCGTAAACCCGAGAATGAGCTGTAAGCGATAAGCGATATCTTTAAGCCATGTCGTTTGCTCCTGATACATGCTCAGCGGCAATGTGTACTGCTCGCCATCATTGTTCCACAGCATATTGAAGTAGCTGTTCAATTCAAGCATTAACGGATTTTGATTCGATGCGCTTATCCACAGATCATTTTCCAGATTATAGTCATCCAGATTACGTGGGGTAAAATTGGATGAACCGCCGATAATCAGGTCGTTGCCGCTCGCTTTGTGAATGTACATTAGCTTCGTATGATACTGCTCATCGGTCGTGTTGTACCAGCGAATCCCGATTCGCCCACCGGAATTCTCATTCAGCTCGGCAGCGACTGGACGGTTAGGAATCCCGATCTTATCCTGTCCAAACGCATTCTGGTTCGGGTCCATAATTAGGCGCATCGTCGCGCCACGCTGATCGGCAGCAAGTAGCGCTTTGATCACTTCCGGGTCTGCCAGATAGAACATCCCCATCCATAATGTGTCGCCCTTTTTCGTATCGTTGATCGCTTCCAATACACGGTTATATACTTTGCCCTCGGTCATATAACGAAGCTGGATCGGATCGGAGACGGTCGTGCCGGTGTTGCTATCCGCACCGTTGGTAGTGGCATCGTTCTTACGATCGGTTCCATTATTTGTCGTACTGTTATTTGTTACACTGTTCGTATCGTTATTGTTCGTAGATTGTGCGCCAGCCTGGGATGGAGCAGATTCTGAAGTTGATGCGGTGCTGTCAGCTCCATAATTAGCAGCATTGTCATTAGCAGTTCCAGCTGACGTTTGCGCTACGTTCATATCATGGGTCGGCGCTGTATCATCCCCCGTTGTAACGGGTGCCGGTGTAGAAGAGGCAGCCGATTTGGACGCTGCTGCGTTCGTCTGGTCTGTGCCGGATGCAGTCGCTGTATAAGCAGGCAGCTTTACCGAATAGCCGGACAGATCCACCACCGCCTGCTCTGCTTTGAGCAGATCACCGATAATCGGGCCTTGCACTTCAAATGCCACATTGGAATGATATGCGCTCGCGTCGTGCACATTACCTGTAGACACCAGCGCGCTATGATCAGTAATGACCGCTTTACGATGATTCGCTTTGACATTGATTAGCTTTAAGTAGGAGCGTAACGTCACATCCGGCCCACCGGTTGCCATTGCATTTGGAATCGTACCGTTCCCTGCCTGACCAAACCACTGGAAAAAGGTGCGCCACACCGCCGAATAAACAGGGGTGGAGTCACGTAGCGGATCGACATCGGTCATAATGATGCTAATGCCTGCCTGTCTCATTTTTTCCAATAGTGGATTTGGACTGGAATTGTAATTCGTATTCACCTCATCGGTAATGAACACAATTTGTAAGTCCGGCTGCTTTTGTTTGCGCTGAATCAGGCGGTCAGCCAGCCCTTCGCTGAGCTTCGGATACTCCTGACCTTTATGTACATAGTTATTGAACAAAAACATATCGATCACGATAAAACGATCGGCTTCATCGACCATTTGCAAGATTCGATCATAAATATGCCGTTTTTGGGTAAAGCGATCGCCTGAACCCGGTGCTGGATACGTGAGATCATAATAAAAATTCACATGATCGACCGTATAGAGCGGACTCTCATACGATACGCCAGCTGGAAGCGGTTTGTGTGTTTGATAGATCATCACAGCGATCAGCCATACGACTAACAGACTGAGCGCAATCCGAATAAGAGGTAGCCGCCAGCCCTTTTGACGCTTATGTTTGCTGGAGCGGGAAGTGTGAATAGGTGAGGAATTTTCAGGGAATGCTTTCATGAGCGGTAGCTCCTTTCCATTCGATCCAGACGCGGCTTTAGACGGACAGCAAGCATGATCTGCTAGCTTGCACGCTGGACCTCTCTAACCATATACCAACAAAGCTTTATTTTTGACGCAATGTATAGCAATCGTTTGCTTTCAATCGTTCAAATTTTGTTCAAAAATAACCCAATTTAATTTTATAAAATGGGTTCGGGTGAGGTGCAAATCGGGTGTTATTTGTTTATATATAGTTTACGGGTATTGGTTACATGTGTAATACGTGCGGGAGCGCTTCATTTAGGGAAAAAATAACTTTTTCTGTGCAATATGCTGTTTCTATGCAATATACGGAAACTCTATATGCTGAATATCGATACAACCGCTGCACCAGCAAAGTTGATCGTTTCAATATAGGGGAATCGTTATTACGCAGCATAGGGGATCGTTATTGCGCAGTCGTCAGTTTTCCCAGGTGATGCTATCCCAGCACTCATTTCAGTTCAAAAAAAGGGGAATGTTATGAAAGCGACTCAATCTGCCCGCAAAGCAGTTATCGTTGGAGCAGGACCGGGTGGACTGGCGGCGGCAATGCTGCTGGCGAGCCACGGGTACGAGGTGGATGTGTTCGAGAAGCAGCCGGTTGTTGGCGGCCGATCCGGTCGCTTAGAAGTTGGAAATTACCGCTTTGATCGGGGAGCGACATTTTTGATGATGCCCCATCTGATCGAGGAGCTGTTCACGCTAGCCGGGCGTTCGCTGCACGATTATGTGGAGATGAAGGAACTGACTCCGCTGTACAGTTTGCATTTTGGCGACACCGTCTTCAAGCCATCGCGTAATCGCGAAGATACGGCGGCACAGATCGCACGACTGTTTCCAGGCAATGAAGCTGGCTACTATCGTTATCTGGAAGAAGAAGACGTGAAGCTGGATAAAGTGATGCCACTGCTGCGTCGTCCATTTTCCAATCTGCTTGATTATGTACGCAGTGATGTGATTCGTGCACTGCCTAAACTGCATCTGAATGATACCGTCTATGGACGTTTATCTAAATATTTTGATGATGAACGATTGAAGCAGGCATTTACGTTTCAATCTAAATATCTGGGCATGTCCGCTTGGGATTGTCCGGGCACATTTACGATTTTATCTTACCTTGAGCACCGCTATGGTTTGTTTCATCCAACAGGTGGCATTCATGCCGTATTTGAAGCGATGGCAAAAGTGATCTCTGAACACGGTGGACGCGTACATACTTCCAGAGGCGTACAACGGATACTGACAGAGAACGGAAAGGCTACAGGCGTGTTGCTCGAGGATGGCGAGCACCTTATGGCTGACCGAGTGGTCATTAATGCTGATTTTGCTACCGCGATGAACCGGTTGTTTGAACCGGGCGTATTGCGCAAATATGCACCGGAACGTGTTGCAGCCAAAACGTATTCCTGCTCGGCTGCCATGCTGTATCTCGGTGTGGATGGCGAAATTGATCTGGATCACCATTCGGTCCATTTTTCCGAAGATTATCATCGTTATGTCGATGAGGTGACACGCTTCAAAACGTTGTCGAATGATCCGTCCCTCTACGTACACAACCCATCACGACTCGATAAAACGATGGCGCCAGCAGGCAAGTCAGCGCTGTATCTGTTGATGCCGACACCCAATCTGACCGGCGAGACGGATTGGGAAGCGAAGCGCGAAGAAGTCAAACAGCAGATGCTGGATCGCGCCGAGCAAATTCCGCAGCTGCGTGGGCTGCGTGATCGGATCGAGGAAATGCAATTTTTCACACCGCTGGATTGGGAACGTCAGCTCGATGTGTATCAAGGTGCCGTGTTCAATCTGACGCATAATCTGGGACAAATGATGGCCTTCCGTCCGCATAATCAGTTTGAAGAAGTGGACAATGTATGGCTTGTTGGCGGCGGTACACATCCAGGCAGCGGTTTGCCAACGATCTTTGAATCGGCACGCATTAGCACGGCGCTGATCTTCAAGCAGGATGGTGTATCACATACGCATTCCGCAGATGCGGGTACCGTACTGGCAGGGGCGGAGCAACCATGAGACGTAAACGAATCGCCATCGTCGGCGGCGGAATCGGCGGCTTAACTGCCGCGTTGCTATTGAGCCAGCGCAACGTGGAAGTGACTATTTTTGAAAAGAGTGATCGTGTTGGTGGACGTATCGCCTTTGAAGAGCAGGACGGGATGATGATCGATCAAGGCCCAACGATTGTACTGCTGCCCGAAATGCTGCATAGCATTATGGAGGAAGGCGGTATTTCTCGTGATCGTCTGCCATTGATCGAATGCGATCCGTTGTATCGGATTCATTACGCGGATGGTCGTGTAATGACCAAACATCGCGGTACAGAGCAGCAGGCAGAGGAGATTGAACGTTTATTTCCCGGCTCAGGTGCAGATTTTCGCCGTTTTATGCAGGACATGAATCCGTTGTTTACACGGGGACAGGCTTCCTTTTTAGAGCGTGATTTCCCGAATGCCAGTGCGTTTTTCTCGCGTAGTAATCTGGCACTTATGCGCAGTCTGCGTGCCTATCGCAATCTGAGCAATGCCGCAGGCATCTATTTCCGCCATCAGCAACTGCGCGAAGCGTATTCGCTGCAAAGTTTGTATATCGGTGGGATTCCGGAGAAAACACCGGGTCTATACACGATGTTACCGTATGCAGAGCATGCGTTTGGCGTCTGGATGCTCAAGGGTGGCTATGCGGCATTGCCGCGTATAATCGGTGAGGAGCTGCACAATCGCGGAGTGAACATCCGTCTGAACTGTAAGGTGAACCATATCGAGGTGCGCAATGGTGTATGTCTTGGTATTCAGGCGGATGGCGAGAAAATGCCGTTTGATGCGGTATTGTACAATGGCGATTTTCCATTGATTCGCGAGCTGTTAACCGATTCGCAGCCACCACTGAAGCTACAGCGCCGTCCGTATCAGCCGTCCAGTGGCTGTGTATTGATCTATGCCGGCACAAACCGTCGCTGGTCTGATCGACTTGTGCATCAGTTCTTTTTGCCAGACGATCTGAATGCCAGTCTGCGTCAAACATTTGGCGAACGAAAATTGCCTCTGCATCCGTCGGTATATGTCTTTAATCCGGTAGCCCTTGATCCCGAAGCTGCACCAGATGGACAAAGTGCATTATATTTTCTAATTCCGGTGACCGATGAGCAAGGGATTGCCTGGGAACAACAGACTGACGAGCTGGTTGAACGTGCTCTGTCTATGGTAGAGGAGCGAGGCTGGGAAGGCTTGCGTTCGTCGATCACATGGAAAAAAGTGCGTACACCGGCAGATGCCAAACGTAGCGGATTGTACGGCGGAGGCAGCTTCGGCATCGCTCCGATCATTCGTCAATCCGGTGCTTATCGTCCACAGCCTCGTCCGTTTCCGTCGATTCGCCGTTTATATGCGGCAGGAGCCTCTGTTCATCCCGGTGGCGGTGTACCGATCGTCATGCAGGGAGCGCGAATGGCCGCACAGCAAATGTTAAAGGAGTTGGGACTTTGAAATACGCGACCGAAATGGACCTGAAAAGCTGTGAAGAGATGATCCGACATGGTTCATCGTCCTTTTATTACGCATTTAGCTGGTTATCCAGTCCGCAAAAGGAAGCCGTGCATGTCATTTATGCCTTTTGTCGTATGATTGATGACAGTGTGGATGAGCCGGAACGCTCGCCCTATACGATTCAACAGCTGCAAGCTTTGTTTACGAATTTGGAGCGTGCTGAAGGTCATTTTATCTGGCCGGCGCTGCGCTGGTTGTTTCATGAATTTCCGGGCTTATCCAAAGAACCGTTCAAGCGTCAGATGGATGGGCAGACGTATGATTTGACGTTTACACGCTATTCTACGATGCGCGAGCTGGAGCATTATTGTTATCTGGTCGCAGGTACGGTTGGCGAGATGTTGCTGCCTGTGCTAAAAGGTCAGCATAGCGAGCATATTCGTCATTCCGGTATCGCACTCGGCAAAGGGATGCAAATTGTCAATATTATGCGCGATATTGGCGAAGACCATCGTCGTGGTCGTCGTTATGTACCGCTGGAGCTGATGGCACGTCATGGCTATACCGAACAGGAATTGGAAGAGGGTGTCGTGAACGAGCGCTTTACAGCGATGATGGAAGAACTGCGTTTACTGGCTGAGCAATGGTTTGCGACTGGTCTCGGTGATCTGGACGCGTATCCAGAGCGCAGCGCTTTTACCGTAGAACTGGCAGCAACATTTTATGCAGGCATTATGGATGTTATTCGCGAAAATGAATATGATGTATTCACACAGCGTGCGATTGTTAGCGATGAGCGCAAGCTGTATATGCTAATGGAGATTGCACAGCGGCATGGTGTGAGTAAGGACATGTTAAGTCGTCCGGCGGTATCTTAGGATGGGCTGGATCTTTTGGATATGGTATGGAATTGGAGCCGTGCTCCTGTTAACGATTGGCGTGCCGCAAGTATTGGATTTCTCGAATGGGCTGTTTCTTGTCTTCTATGCGCTGTATGCTATGTCTCTTGTACGGCGCAGTCAACCCCAGTATTCAATGTCCGACTGGTCAGTCAGTAACCGGGACAGCATTACATTACCCCGTTTACTGACTGCGGCGGCGCTAATGTGGCTTGGCGGCATGGCGCTGGAATGGATCGGTGTACATACAGGCTGGCCGTTTGGTGAATACGAATACAGTTCTATTCTGGGCAGTCTCGTTTTTGGTGTACCGTGGACGCTCGGTTTTGCGTGGATCGCGGTCGTATCAAGCGGTATTTTACTGGCGAGTGGAAGTCAGCGTGCCGATTCGATGCGTGCGCGTCTGTTACGTGCGCTACAGGTTGGGGTATGGATTATTATTCTCGATCTGGTGCTTGATCCGGTTGCGGATGCACGGGGCTTCTGGAGCTGGGGAAGCGATAGCGGATTTTACGGGGTGCCGTGGAGTAACTTTATCGCCTGGTTTATCGTAGGTGGTATGCTATCGTTAACGATTCCGATCATTCGGCTTAGTCCATCCGTTGCGCGGCAGGCGGTATTTTTGTATCAGGGGATTTTGCTGATGTTTGGATTGCTTGCCTGGCAACAGGGGTTGATCGGTTCGGTTATTGCGGGTGTGATCGGTATTGTACTGGCAGAAGGGAGCTATCGGTATGATCGCCGCCAACAAGTCAGCCGCATTTGAGCGTATCTTTGTATTGTATAATGATTGGTATTTGCTGCGACGGCAGTTTCATTCGTTTATGATGAGCGGTGAGCTGGATACAGTGCCTGCTGGACAACCGGCGGTCTATATGATGAATCATAGCTCCTGGTGGGATGGGCTGCTAGTGTATCATGCGTTTAAGCGCACCTCGTCTGCCAGCCACTATATGATGATGGAAGAGCGACAGCTGGAACGATATCGTTTTTTTAGCAAAATGGGTGCTTTTTCGATTAATAAAAATAGTCCGGCTGATATTCGGCAGTCGATGCGTTATGCCGGACAATTGTTAGAGCAAGGGCAGCGGGTATGGATTTTTCCGCAGGGGGAAATTCGCCATGTGGAGACGCGTCCGCTTGCCTTTCGCTCAGGTATTAGCTTGTTGCTGCGTCAATCTTCGCTACATATTCCGGTTATTCCGGTGACGCTCTATTATGGGCTGTTTCAACATTCCCGTCTACAAGCCGGACTGATGATTGGTCAGCCGATTACTGAGGATTGGCGTGCATTATCGGCTGACGCTTGCAGTCAATTGCTGGAGCAGCGGTTGACCGTTCAATTGGATGAGCAGCGCGCTAACATGATCGAGGCGAAAGGACAACTGCCGCAGGGACGTGATCTGATTCCGCATCGCCGCTCGACAGATGAAAAGTATGACCAATACCGCAAATGGAGAAAAAGGTGAGCCAATGGAACTGCTGTTAATGGTCATTACCTGCTGGCTACTGCTTCAGCTTGCGTTTACAATTTGGAATTTGAGCCGGATGCCGAAGTTGGGCAAGCCGGTACAGCGTCAGGCGTGGGAGCAGGAGTATGATTTTCCAGATCAAGTTACCGCTTGTACAGATGGCGATAAACCGCTTCTATCTGTGCTTATTCCGGCGCGTAATGAAGAACGGAATATTCGCGAATGTCTGGAATCGATTAGTGCCTGTCGCACTGATACGATGAAGCTAGAAATTCTCGTAATGAATGATCACTCTGAGGACGATACCGAGGCTGAGATTCGTCAGACGATGGCGAATGATGATCGGATTCGTCTTTTTCACGGTACGACGTTGCCCCAGGGCTGGATGGGCAAATCGTATGCGTGTCATCAATTGTCCCTGCATGCACGTGGCGAATGGTGGTTATTTGTCGATGCGGATGTGAGATTAGAGCCGGAAGCGCTGGAAGCGGCGATGGTAACGGCGCGTTCTCAGCGTACCGGATTGATCAGCGGCTTTCCACGGATGGAGACAGGCACATGGTTGGAGCATATCGTCGTGCCGATGATGGCGTTTATTATTGGATATCATTTGCCGATTATGATGATTCGGCGCAGTCCGCGTCCGGTCTTTCTGGCAGTGACCGGGGCATTGTTGATGATCCATCGGGATAGCTACAAGCGTAGCGGAGGGCATGCCCATATCTACAATCATATCGTGGAAGATATGGAGCTGGCACGTGCTGTGAAGCAGGCAGGTGACCCGGTGACACTGGCGGATGTGCATCGCCATACGTCAGCACGCATGTACCGTAATGCAGCCGAGGTATGGGAAGGGTATAAGAAAAATATTTTCGCCGGCACAGGTCGTAATCCGTTGCTTGTGTTCGGTGTGAGTATCTTTTATGCGTTATTGTTTCTGTTACCGCTGGTGATGCTGATCTGGAGCCTGGTCACAGCGCAGCCTGTACTTGCTGCATGGGCAGGGGCGGCTGTGTTGATTGGGATGATCACGAAAGGCATCATTGATCGATTTAGCGGCAAATCATTCTGGCTGGGGTTGCTTATGCCGATCAGTGCAGCCTGTTTGATCCTGATTTTGCTTGATTCATGGATCGCCAGTCTGAACGGAAAAGGATACCGGTGGAAAGGCAGGACGTATGGATGAATAGTAACGGACAACTCGGATCACGTCGGGCCATTATTATCGGTGCCGGATTTGGCGGCTTATCTTGCGCTATTGGGCTTGCTACAGAAGGCTATGACGTAACGATATTGGAAAAGCAGCCGACGATCGGTGGCAAACTGCAAGCACTGGAATTGGAAGGGTACCATTTTGACCGCGGACCGAGTACGATTACGATGCCGCATGTATTTCGCAATGTGTTTGAACGTGCCGGGCGTCAGATGGAAGATTACGTACAGCTGTATGAGCTAGAGCCGCGTACACGTAATGTATTTGCGGATGGACATGTGGTAGATTTGAGTCGTAGTGCAGAATATACCGCTGAACAGATTGCGGTCTATAGCCCGGAGGATGCGCGAAATTATGGACGCTTTTTGCAGGAAGCAAGCGCGATGTATCGCGAAGCTGACGGGCAGTTTCTAAATACACTTCTGCTATCCTGGCGCGATAAAATAAAGCCGTCGATGGGACGCAGTCTACTGCGTGTACGTCCACTCACGACACTGCAAAGTTTGCTCAAACGATATTTTCGCCATCCGCATACGCTAATGCTGCTCGGTCGCTATGCGACATACGTTGGCGCATCCCCGTATCAAGCACCTGCAATCTTTGCCATGCTGGCACATGTAGAAGCAGTCGATGGCGTATATGGCGTGCGCGGCGGTACTAGTCAAATCGTTCATGGTATGGCTCGCCTTGCAGGAGAGCTGGGCGTCACGATCCAAACGAATACTGAAGTCACCCGCATTAACGTCCATTCCGGACGAGTGAGCGGTGTAGAAACAAATCAAGGCGATTACGAAGCGCCACTGGTGATCGTAAACGGCGATGTGCTCAGTGCCAGTCGCATGCTGCTATCGGAGCAGGAGCGCCCTTCACTGTCGGATCGCCGCATTGATGCGTATGAGCCGTCCTTATCCGGCTTTGTCACACTCGCTGGTGTACCGAAGCGCTATGATGGGCTATTGCACCATACTGTATTTTTTCCGGAGTATTATGAACCGGAATTCCAATCGATCTTCACCCAAAAAACAGCGCCAGCCGACCCAACGTTGTACATCTGTCATTCCGGTTATTCCGAGCCTGGCATGGCACCAGAGGGCGCCAGCAACCTGTTTATCCTTGCCAACGCACCGTACACATCCCAGCAATGGAACTGGCAAGAACAACAAGCCGCCTATGGCGAACGCATCGCTTCCATGTTGGAAAGCTACGGCTTAACGGGCATCCGCAGCGGCCCTGTCTGGCAACATTACACACCAGCCGACATCCAGCGCGACACCTACGCCCACCGCGGAGCGATTTACGGCATCTCGTCCAACGGCTCCAAGCAAACCTTCTTCCGCCCGGGCAACCGCAGCCCTGATATTCAGGGCCTATGGTACGTCGGCGGTACTACTCACCCCGGCGGCGGCACCCCAATTGTTACCTTATCCGGTCAACTGGTAGCGAAGCATATTGCCAGTCAGAGTTAGCGCTTTGACCGTGTTAAAAGTAAAGTATAATAGGTCACCACAGAGCGGAGTTTAAGTTGTGATACAGATCGGGTCTTCATAAGATAAAATAAAGCAGAAGCTAAATTTAAGTGGATCAAGGTAACAGGTAGGAACGGGGAAGAATTAGGGTTAAAATGGACTGGTTATGCTAGATTCGAGTCGTTTGGTGATCGATTATAGGATAAGCATAGGGCAAGCTGGAACATGTAATGGAAAAGAGTAAACATAACAACAGGGTACATTTGCCCTGAACGGTTATCTGTAATATGTATGAATAAATGAATGTGCATAAAGGGGTGTTCCCTTGTTCTTTACTAGAAATGGTGCAACTCTCAGCACACTGTTCCACATAGGAGTACATCGTTTAATCACCCTTCCCGACCTACCTTATCGCTTCGGTTTCGCTGCCTGGCGTTCGAGGTGAATGGATGCCATACACAATTGCAGGCGGTACGCCACATAAAGAAAGGAAGCGGATATGACTCATCCATCTCAAGAAGGACATATTTCAGATCGCAAAAGCGCACATGTCCGATTGTGCCTTGAAGAAAATGTAGCTGGTGAAGGCATTACGTCCGGCTTTGAACGATATCGGTTTCGCCATCAGGCGTTACCGGAACTTGATTTTGCCCGTATCGATCTGACGACTTCGATGTTTGGTATTAATCTAAAAGCGCCGTTGCTGATCAGCTCCATGACAGGGGGCAGTGAAGCGACAGGAGAGATTAATCGCAGGCTTGCACGCGTAGCCCAGCGTCGCGGCTGGGCGATGGGGCTTGGCTCGGTACGTGCTGCAATTGAGCATGACGAGTTAGCTGCCACATTTAATGTACGTAGCGATGCGCCCGATATTCCGATCATTGCGAACCTGGGCGCGGTGCAGCTCAATTACGGATTTGGCGTAGACGAATGTCGGCGTGCGGTTGAGCTGGCGGAAGCGAGTGCACTCGTTCTGCATTTGAACAGTTTACAGGAAGTGTTTCAACCTGAAGGCAATGTGAATTTTGCTAGTCTATTGAAACGTATGGAGCAGGTGGCCACGATGCTTGATGTACCTGTCGGTGTCAAAGAAGTAGGCTGGGGCATTGATGGTGAAACCGCGCAGCGTCTTGCCAATGCAGGCATGGCATTTATCGATGTAGCAGGTGCAGGCGGCACATCGTGGAGTCAGGTAGAGAAGTTCCGTAGCCATGATCCGGTACGGCGTGCAGCCGCCGAAGCGTTTGCAGGCTGGGGTTATCCAACCGCAGATTGCATTCGTGATGTACGAAGCCATGTGCCCAATATGCCGTTAATCGGCAGTGGCGGTCTATACACAGGTGTAGATGCAGCCAAAGCGATTGCGCTTGGCGCAGATCTAGTCGGTTTTGGACGTTCTTTGCTAGGTGCAGCGGTCGAATCGGAGGATGCGCTGGATCAAGTGTTGGAACGTGTAGAATTTGAACTGTCCGCAGCGATGTTTGGCGTTGGCGCGGCTTCGATCGAACAGCTTCAACAGACACAGCGGCTATATCGAATTGATGGATAAGAATAGCGTGTAGCGAAGCTGGTTTTCTAATTGTGATGGAGCCAACAATTACGGTGACTAAGAGAAACAAAAAAACAAAACAAAACGAGCGTTATTGAATCATAGCGTATGTTCGTTTAATACTCATTCATTTCTAATAAATCATGCAAAAAGACCTCGCCATAAGCAAGGTCTCTTTTTTTGCGTTGTCGCAGCTCCACTCTTATTCCATTGATGCATCAACAGGTCATCGTAGCTTTTACGATAGTCTCAAACTATTTTCACTAAACGGACACATCAAGTTAAATCGATATTGCAGTACATTTTGACTATATTCTGCTGCATCAAATGATTATTACCCGAATTTTCTGAAATTTTACGACAAAAATCAACAAAATGAATAGATTGCTATACAAAATAAACTGCTTATCGTCGATAATAAATGGGTACTTTGAACTATTAGCCTATATCACAGGTATATACATCATAAGGAGGACAACAAGTGAAGAAGCATTCATTTATAAAATTGGGACTGCGCCCTAAACTATACTTAATTATTTTAGTGCCGCTACTGTTAATTTGTGGACTAACGATGTGGACGACACAGCTACTGATCCAGAAATCAGCTTTATCCACATTGCAGCAAAACAATCAAATGCTGGCGACCAATACGATCGCGCAACTTGATAAAAATGCGATTGAGCAAATGTACACCAGTGCGAATCCTGAGCAGAGCGCGCCATACAAAGAGCTGCGTGAGCGGCTAAACAATGTGCGTATGGAAACCGGGACGCTATACGTGTATATGTTCAAACGGGTGGATGACCACTGGCTTTACACCGTCGATGGTGCTGCATGGGATGATAAAAATTACAGCCCATACGATACCGAACTCCAGCTCGGCGCCGATCGTACATCCGCATTGCTGGCAGGAAAGGCGATCACCACGGATGTGTCCAACGATCCGGAGTGGGGCGAGTTATTTTCCACCTTTATGCCGATTCGTGATGATGCCGGTAAAGTAATCGGTTATCTCGGGATCGATATTTCAGCGAACACGGTCAATTCGGTTTACGCGGTAACGATCAAGGAAGCGTACAAGCTGGTCATTCCGATTTTTGCCGGTGTATTCATTCTTGCCGTTGTAGCGGCGATGCTGTTCATTCGCCGGATGTTACGACAGGTGAGAGAAATCAAGCATAGTATGGAAAAAGTAACAGCAGGCGATCTAACCGTTCCTTCCGAGCGTCTAACAGGTGACCAGCTGGGCGAAATTAGTGATCTGAACAATGCGATGATTCAGCATATTACCGGTATGATCGCGAGCATTCAGCACAGCTCCAAGACGCTTCAGCAATCATCCGGCTATATTGAAGAAGTGGCAGGTGGCACATTACGTCAGACCGAAGAATTGTCACGAGCGATTCAAGAAATTGCCAGTGGAGCCGGACAACAGGCAGAGCAAACGGAGCATTCGGTCGATCAATCGGCACGTCTTGGTGACATTATGGACGAGATCGGCACCTATGTGCATCAGTTTAGCGCGACAGCAGAGCAATTGACCAATGTTCGTAATACCGTTTTACATGAGCATGAATTGTTGTTAGCACAGGGCAAAGAAAGTGTAGCTAGCGTACAACAACTACAACAATTGTCCAGCACACTGGCGGAGAAATCGCGTGAAGCGGCTGGTATTAGTGGACAGGTGCAGGGGATCGTAAAACAAACACAGATTCTGGCGTTGAACGCTTCGATTGAAGCTTCGCGTGCAGGTGATGCGGGCAAAGGTTTTGCCGTCGTTGCCCATGAGATGGGGCAGCTTGCACAGCAATCCGGGGAATCGATTCGCGAGATTGATCGGATTTTAGGACATTTTGTAGAGCAGATTCGTCTCATTCATACCGAGTTTGAGCAAAGCTTGAGCGCTGCGGAGCAGCAGGAACATCGCATTACGGATTGTATGGAGTCATTTGAACAGGTTAGCCGTGTATCGGAAGATGTAGAGCGTCTGGCACGTGATCTGTCCAACAACACCGAGCGGATGCAGCATATCCGTCATGAGGTGGAGGAGCATCTGACCCATATCGCTGCAACGACTGAAGAGACATCCGCGATGACGGAAGAAGTGTCCGCAAGCGCAACGGAACAGCAGCAATCGGTAGCTGAATTGTCGGATATTTCGGGCGATCTAAACCGTCTTGCGGTGGATCTGAAAAAACAGGCGGAACAATTTATCGTTTAATCGTTTGCCACGCCTGAGGTTGTCATATATAATAGTGTGGAAATTCAGAAGAGTCTGTCACCAATTCAAATATAGGAGTTGTCAGCATAAATGGCTTTGAAAGCTGGTATTGTTGGATTGCCAAACGTCGGTAAATCCACACTTTTTAATGCAATCACGCAGGCGGGTGCCGAATCCGCTAACTATCCGTTTTGTACGATTGATCCAAACGTCGGTATCGTTGAAGTACCGGACGAGCGTCTGGACAAATTAACTGAACTCGTTGAACCGAAAAAAACCGTTCCAACCGCATTCGAATTTGTTGATATTGCTGGTCTGGTACGTGGCGCAAGTAAAGGCGAAGGTCTGGGTAACAAGTTCCTTGCGCACATTCGTGAAGTGGATGCGATCGTACACGTTGTTCGTTGTTTTGAAGATGAAAACATCACCCACGTTGATGGTAAAATCGATCCGATCAGCGATATCCAGACGATTAATCTGGAACTCGTACTTGCCGATCTGGACAGTGTAGAAAAGCGTATTGATCGTGCGAAGAAGAACATGAAGGGCGGCAACAAGCAGTACGCGCAAGAGATCGAAATTCTGGAACGTGTGAAGGAAACGTTATACAACGATATGCCTGCACGCAGCATGGAGCTGACCGAAGACGAGCGTCTGATTATCCGTGACCTGCATCTGCTGACGATGAAGCCTGTATTGTACGCAGCCAACGTGAGCGAAGATGGTGTAACCGAAGCGGATACCAATCCTTTCGTACTCAAAGTAAAAGAATTTGCCGCAGGCGAAAATGCTGAGGTTGTCCCAATCAGTGCGAAGGTGGAAGCGGACATTTCCGAACTGGACGATGAAGATCGTGCGATGTTCCTGGAAGAACTCGGGCTGCAAGAATCCGGTCTGAACCGTCTGATCAAAGCAGCGTATCGTCTGCTCGGTCTGTATACGTACTTCACAGCCGGTGTGCAGGAAGTGCGCGCATGGACAATTCGTAAAGGAACCAAAGCGCCTGGCGCAGCCGGTGTCATCCATAGTGACTTCGAACGCGGCTTTATCCGCGCTGAAGTTGTTGGCTATGAGGATCTGGTAAGCGCAGGTTCGATGAACGGCGCGAAAGAACGCGGTCAATTGCGTCTGGAAGGTAAAGAGTATGTCGTGAAAGACGGCGATGTGATGCATTTCCGTTTCAACGTATAACTTATAAATTAGAGAATCGCCATAGCGTTAGCAAACGCCATGCGTGAATAAATAAAAGCCTGATTGGCACAGCATGCGAAATGTAGAATTACATTTGCTGCGGGTCAATCAGGCTTTTTTATTGTGGATGTCGTGAATCGGAAAACAAAGGTTCCACTTACAACGCGTATTGAAAATGTAGCTTACAGATACAGCAGATGTGTATAACAGCTGGGGAGGACAGCAAAGCTACGGTTCATTTTGACTTACCGGGACGGCTTCATAAAGGGCAAATAAACTTCGTCTGTACTCGACAGCATCGGAATATCTTCAAACCGAACATAAGCTGAATGCTGACGCTCAGTTGAGGAGTCGAGATGTACGCGTCGATGAGCCTCATCCATTGAGAATAATAGCTGTCTCACAAACGAAAGCATGTTATTTCCATATAACGAATCTGAAAATTCAAAATGATATTGCCGGTAATAACCATTACCAATAACAATCATTTGATTGTGTTTTACGCCCAGAGTTGAAGTCATAATCTCTTTGTAGGAAAAAGCTGAAACGTAAAGCTGTCGAATATCAGTTAACGCCATCGTTGAGAACACAAATGGTTGATTTGGCTTTTTGGTACACATAACTAATTCATGGTCTGTAACGACTAACAGATGAAGCGGTGCATAATCCTCTTCTTTTTCTTGTTCCGTAAAGTTGATCGGATCTAAGGCATTTTGCTTAATGAACTTATTCCATTTGGATTCAATTACATTACCGTGAGCGGCACGAACAACTTCGTTAGGATGTAGTACACCGATCGAGTGTAGCTGTTTTGCTAAACGAATACAGTTTTCCATTTCAATAATGTCTGCCTTCAACTTGATGTGCGTGACGAGAATAAATACCACACCCAGCAATCCAAACAATAGAATCGACCAATCGAATGCATCACTGAGGCAAAACAAGATCATAGCAATCACATAGCTTACTAGAGAAAAATACATTAACTTCAATTTTGCCTTTTCGGAAATACGATAGTAGCTGAATCCCTTGCCTGTCTTGTAATTCTCCGTATGAGGATTGATAGTCAGGCTACGGATATAGGAAGGTGCAAAAGCGATGGATAAAGCAACAGCTAAGAAAAACATAATCCCGAATCCTGAGCTAGACCATGCGACTAATGCAAATAGCACTAGTGCAAACCACATCACTGAATTAAAAATATAAGCTTTCCACTCGCCACGCTGAATCTGGCGGAATCTTTTCACGATGAATGTTCCTCCTGAATAAATATAGGATCAATAGTCTGGTTATGATTTCCATTTCGCCACCTTAGTTATAGCGATTGCCGTACAAACGGCAAATAGTCCTCCTCGGTAGTCGACAACATCGGGAAATCATCCAGCGGCACATAATCCGGATGATCTCGTTCAGGCAGCCTATCCTCAGGGGCTGGCTGCATATATGCATTGTCCATACAGAAAAGCAGTTCCGATACAAACAGATGCAGAGCACTATATAGCTTATTGGAAAATTGGAAATGATACTGGTGACCTTCCCCATCGCCAATGACGATCATCTGTTTGTTCATCTTGGGACCAGACTCGCCGCCGATCTTTTTGTACGAAGCGCCGGATACATACAATTGCCGGATTTCGGTTAGTGGGATGGTGGAAAATACGAATTCCTCATCGGGATATTGTGTACACATTACCAATTCGTCGTCGGTAACGATTAACAGATGTAATGGCTCATACACGTCAGCCTGTTGTTCATCGATCCAGTCGATGGCGTCAGGCTCCTCCTGCTCGATCCGGACCCAGGCATGATACGGTACATTGCCATGTACCGCATAGATCCGTTCGTCTGGTGTTAATACGCCATACGAATACAGCAATTGTGCACAGGCGATTTGCGTGCGTATATCCCCATATGTTTTTTCTTTTAACCAGTAATAGGTGCCTGGAAAAAGAAATGCAACGACGATTCCATACAGAAATGTCCACCGATCAAAGCTGGCATCAAAGCAATACATAAAAAGCAAAATAACCGAGCAAGCAAAGCCTGTCCATATGAGTACCATTTTCGTTTTTTCGGGCATTCGGTAATACCAGAAACCTTTATGCGGTTCATAGTTGTACGTGCGAGCATTTTTCGTTAACGCCATGAGAGCGAAAACAAAATACACCGCGAATCCTACAACTGCCACGATAAATAAAAAGCGAAATCCACTGTGATACCATGCTGCCACGATTAGACTCGCCATGACGAGACAGCCTAACGAAGCCGTCAAATAACCATACCATTCCCCAAGCCGAATTTGACGAAAGGTGTGCATACCTACTCATCTCCTTTTTTAGTTCATTCTTGCCGATTTCATACGAACACATCTGTACAGACTTGCTATTTTTGCTAAGTTACTCCTTTTATTTATGTATATGGATGTGTTCTATTTTATTTATCGGCTGGCGGCATGAGATGTGTAATATAGAGTGCTAAGCAATATAGTGAGCATCGTGACGATTGCCATGCTGTAGCGATTATAACTATTGTACTGAGCATGAGGAATGTGGTCAGTACGAGCAGTAGGATAGGTAGGAGTATTGCAAGCTTGATCAACATTGTAATGAGTATGAACACTGTAATGAGTACGAAAAGTGTAACAGGTATGAACACTGTAGTAAGTACGAAGATTGTAGCAAGTATGAAGACTATAGCAAGTATGAAGACTATAGCAAGTATGAAGACTGTAGTAAGTATGAAGACTGTAGTAAGTATGAAGACTGTAGTAAGTACGAAGACTATAGTAAGTACGAAGACTGTAGCAAGTATGAAGACTGTAGCAAGTATGAAGACTGTAGCAAGTACGAAGACTGTAGCAAGTATGAAGATTGTAGCAAGTACGAATACTGTAGTAAGTACAAACATTGTAGTAAATATGACCCCTATAGTAAAAATGAATGATGTGTAGCCAAGCTTATATAACGGCTACGTAAAAAAGACGACAGGTTAAGAGATCACTCTCTACCCGCCGCCTTGTCTAGTTTATAATTCAAATAAGTTACAATATCTGTACAGTATCCATCTCTCAATTCTCAACTAATGCTCAACGTTATATGATGTGAACAGCTATTTACGGATACCAGCCTATCCGGTAGCGCTTATAGGCATAGTAGAACGAACCTATTTCGCAGACGATCGTCATTCATAAGCTGTTATTCTGACATTCGTTATATTGCAGTTTCACAATCAGCGCTTAATGGTTGAGTGTTTTCATACCATTTTGCTCATAACGCTCACCAGCTGCGATTCCTTTAGGTGCTGTAGCATCGATGCGCTGTAGTTCTTCTTTTGTAAATTGAATATGAACCGCACCGACATTTTCCAGCAAATATTTCGATTGTTTTGTGCCTGGAATCGGCACAATATCCTCACCTTGAGCGAGCAGCCAGGCGAGAGCAAGCTGCGAAGGAGCACAATTTTTCTCAGCGGCAATTTCACGAATGCGATCAACGAGATCCAGATTTTTCTGGAAGTTATCGCCCTGGAAGCGTGGGGAGAAGCGGCGGAAGTCATCTTCAGCCAGATCGTCAAACGAACGAATCTGCCCGGTCAGAAAGCCTCGTCCAAGCGGACTGTACGGTACAAAACCGATGCCAAGCTCACGGCATACCGGCAACACTTCATCCTCTACATCGCGGCTCCACAGTGAATATTCTGTTTGGAGCGCCGAGATCGGGAACACGGCATGCGCACGACGCAGTGTGTCTGGAGCCGCTTCTGACATACCAAGATAACGTACTTTGCCCTCGCGTACCAGTTCGCCCATTGCGCCAATCGTTTCTTCAATCGGTACATTCGGATCGACACGATGCTGATAATACAAATCGATCGTATCCACACCGAGTCGTTTCAAACTTTTCTCACACGCTTCACGCACGTATTCCGGCTTGCCACTAATGCCCAGATAAGAACCGTCTTCTCCGCGTACATTGCCAAATTTCGTTGCGATCACGACTTCATCTCGGTGCTGGCGAATAAAAGGGCTGATAAATTGCTCATTTTCCCCGTTGCCATACATATCTGCCGTATCGAAAAAAGTAATACCGCTATCCAGTGCAGCGTCCAGCGTGCGAAGTGATTCCTGCTCATCACGACTGCCATAAAATTCTGACATGCCCATACAACCTAGACCAAGACGAGACACAAGCAATCCTTGTTGACCTAATGCAACTTTTTCCACTTGTACAACCTCCTCAATAATTTATGGATATGCGCTGAAGCAGACCAGATGAAGGAATAGCAGTAGCATGATGTATGTGCAGCTGTCCAACAGTCTTAGTATAGATAACCCGTAGGAACAGAAGCAAACAGGCTATCCGATATTAAAATTAAGCTCATACTGTGTCATAATGTAGCCAGTCTGATGAAGCGGATTGTGAACAGGTCACTGCTTCATTCCCATTCCGATCGGATACGTAGACTGTCCAATATAGCGGTTATTCAAACGGTTCCATTTGCAATAAAAACTAATGCTAGTTTGCAATAAAAAATAATGCTAGTTCGTTGATTTAAGGATAGGAAATTGTGATATTCTGTGCTATAATCAAGAGTCGTAACCTTGTATTTTTGTGCATTCGTCATTGGAGTCATGAATCGGTAGAATGCTGTCAGAAGCAGGGTTTTTCTTTATATACAATTTTTTAGATAAGCCGTTTCGGCTCATGTATTCCAAGCAAATGAACAACTAAAGAGGTGGTTACCCATGTTAGATCGTTTACAGGCTTTAGCAGACCGTTATGATAAATTAAGTGAATTGTTGTGTGACCCAGACGTGGCAAGCGATTCCAAACGTTTGCGTGATTATTCCAAAGAGCAGTCGGATTTGCAGCCGACCTATGAAGCATACATTGAATACCGTAAAGTAACGGAAGAACTGGATGCCGCCAAACAACTGCAAGGTGAAAAGCTCGATGATGAGATGCGTGAGATGGTCAAGTTCGAGATTGATGAGCTGTCCGCACGCAAAACAGAACTTGAGGAATTGATCCATATTTTACTGCTGCCCAAAGACCCGAACGATGATAAAAACGTTATCGTGGAAATTCGTGGCGCAGCTGGTGGGGATGAGGCAGCATTGTTTGCAGCTGATCTGTACCGGATGTATACACGTTTTGCTGATACACAGGGCTGGAAAGTGGAAGTGCTGGATACGAACGTTAGCGATCTAGGCGGTTTTAAAGAAGTAACATTTTTGATCAATGGACGCGGTGCATACAGCAAACTGAAATTTGAGAGTGGCGCACACCGTGTACAGCGTATCCCAACGACCGAATCCGGCGGACGGATTCATACGTCCACTTCGACGGTAGCTGTCATGCCAGAAGCGGAAGAAGTCGATATCGAGATTCATGATCGTGATATTCGCGTCGATACATTTTGTTCCAGTGGTGCGGGCGGTCAGTCCGTTAATACGACCAAATCGGCGGTGCGTGTTACCCATATGCCGACCGGTATTATGGCAACATGTCAGGATGGCAAATCGCAAAACTCCAACAAAGAAAAAGCACTGCAAGTACTGCGCGCACGTATTTCCGATATGATGCGTCAGGAAGAAGAAGCCAAATATGCCGGCGAGCGCAAAAGTAAAGTAGGTACAGGTGATCGCAGTGAGCGTATCCGTACCTACAACTTCCCGCAAAGCCGTGTAACTGATCACCGTATCGGTTTGACCCTGCACAAGCTGGATCAAGTGATGAACGGCGAGATTGAAGAAATTGTCTCCGCGCTGACGCTGGCTGAACAAGCCGATCTGATGGCAAAAGAGGCGTAAGCTTTGACACTGATATCCTTTACGATGAAGCCGCAACAAAGCATACGAGAAGCCTATGTTGAGGCTTCTTCTTTTTTCAGACAGCATGAGGTGATGGAGCCGGAGTCCAACGCAAGATTGCTGCTGGAATGGGTGCTTGGGTTGTCTGGCGCACGATATTATATGGCATTGCCGGACCCGTTCCCAGCCGAATGTCAGGCGGCATGGGAAGAGGCGGTTCGGCGCAAGGCAGCAGGCGAGCCGGCACAGTATATTATCGGGGAACAGGAATTTTACGGTGAGGTGTTCAAAGTAACACCAGCTGTACTAATTCCACGTCCTGAAACGGAGCTGCTGGTCGAAGCGGTTGTCGAACTGGCGTCCAGGTCAGTCGATATACACTTGGATACAAATGAAGCACACACTTCGTCTTTAGTAGAGCAGGATCAATTGTTCCACGGGGAACGTTTGTCTCATAGAAGCGAATCTACTCCGGTGTCAGCTGCGATGGAATGCACTCATGAAGCAGATCAGACAGCATGGGGAACAGATCATGTAGATGATGTGAAACATAGTGCACGTCGCTGCGTATGTGTCGATATCGGAACCGGTAGTGGAGCGATTGCGCTCACATTAGCACGGCTTTGTCCGGAATGGGAGCTGTGGGCGAGCGATATTTCGCCGGAGGCGCTTGAGATTGCGCAGCATAACAGTGAGCGTCAGGGTGTATCGATCGGCTGGAAGCAGGGCAATCTGCTGGAGCCATTTACGGGTTGTTCCGTAGACATTGTAGTATCCAATCCACCGTATATTCCGGATGCGGATATCGCTGAACTGCAACCGGAAGTGCGCGAGCATGAGCCGTTGACTGCGCTGGCAGGTGGACCGGATGGACTTGGACCGTATCGCATCATGATGTCGCAGCTGTCGCTACTAGCAGGGCAACCGCGTATGGTTGCGTTTGAATTAGGTATGGGGCAAGCGCAAGATGTAGCACAAATGGTTCGTGAAGCAGGATACCCGAAGATTCATATCATCAAGGACCTTGCAGGCATTGAGCGGCATGTGATTGGGATGCTGGAGTAGGTGTCGCAGGGCTAAACGGAAAAGGGGACAGAAATGATCACGAAGCTGAAGCGGATCGATTGGACACTTTTTACGATTCTTTTGATATTGATGGCGACAAGCCTGGTCGTGATTTATAGTGCGACCCATTCGAGTGCGAAGTTTGGTGATTCTACCAGCAAGATGGCGATGTATTATGTGCTGGGGTTTGTTGTATTTTTCGTTATGGCTTTTGTTGATTACCGCTTCTGGCTAAAATATGCAATGTATATTTATATTGTCGGTCTGGTGCTATTGATGCTCGTTATGGTCGTCGGTAAAACGCTCAACAATGCGCAAGGCTGGCTCAATTTTGGCGGAATTAGTTTACAGCCAGCAGAGCTATTCAAAATGGTGCTGATCATGTTCTTGTCGGTGCAATTAGCGAGTAAGCGCAAGCTTAAGCTAGGTTTCTGGCGCGACATTACACCGCTGTTGGGCATTACCTTGATTCCATTTGGACTCGTTATGGTGCAAAATGACCTCGGTAATGCACTCAGCTATCTGATCATTATGATGGCACTGCTCTGGATCGGTAATATGAAATACACACAGGCGGCACTGATTACATTGCTGGCGATTACGATGGTGATCGTCGGTATTCGCAGCTATGTAGCCTATCACGACAATATCGAAACGTATTTGAAAAACGTAAACCGTGAGCACTGGATGGAACGGATCGATCCGTGGCTCATGCCGGATGAAGCGACCGAAAAGGCGATTTATCATACACGTAACGCCAAGCTGGCGATCGCATCAGGCGGTCTTGGTGGAGAAGGTTATATGAAAGGCAGCTCGGTACAAGCAGAACGTGTACCGCTAACGTACTCGGATTCGATCTTTGTCGTCGTTGCGGAGGAGTTCGGTTTTGTCGGTGCAGCTGTGCTATTATTGCTATATTTCACACTAATCCATCGCCTTGTGCTTGTATCACTGGAATGTCGGGAGCGTGCAGGGCCATATTTGATCATCGGTATTGTGGCGATGCTGCTATATCAAATTTTCGAAAATATCGGCATGTTTATCGGATTAATGCCATTGACCGGAATTACGCTGCCATTTATTAGCTTTGGCGGTACTTCGCTGCTAATGAATATGGCATGTATGGGACTGGTGATGAGTATTCGTGTGCACAGTCAGGTGGACGCGGACGAACTGTCGGTTGAAACGACAGAGCGTTATACTAGTCGGACTGCACAATAATGAATCGGATGTGAAAACTTGAATATTGCTCGCCATAGCAACTATAACAAGTGGTTCAAACTTTGTGTTCAAGACAGTTTATCGTTCAAAACATTCAAAACATTCAAAACATTCAAAACATTCAACACATCGCTGACAAGTCATAAAGATACGTTTACGAAGATCATAGGGTTAAAAGTGGGGACTACACGATATGGATCTGTATTATGTATCAGTCACCAGCGCTAAACGTCAATCGAAATTCAAACGCAAGCAGGACGGAAAAAGGAGAACCCGGCGCAGCCTGTGGCTCTCCTTTTCGCGTTGTAATTTTGGATTGCATGGTTTGATGAAGCGACCGTATTATAGGCGATATATAGTGATCGTGTGAAGGCTGATAATCCGAGCAATCGCAACTAGCAATCACCCATCAGCAGCTAGTAACAAGCAACGATAGCTCATGTATATTTTAATGATAACGCACACTCATTTTTAATTGAGTTTGAAAGGAGGTTCATCCGCATGGAAAATCATACTAAGCAATCTACCGATCAAGAGGCAGTTGGTGTATCAATGCAGCGTTGGTCTGCACTTGATCCGACTGAGAAAAGCGCTTCACTGCAAGAAGCGGGAGCTGTACTGTCATCCGGTGGAATTGTCGCTTTTCCAACCGAAACGGTATACGGACTTGGCGCAGATGCACGTAACACAGCTGCGGTAGAAGCCGTATTTGCAGCGAAAGGCAGACCGTCGGACAATCCGCTGATCGTCCATATTTCGCAGCAAAATCAACTGCAATCGCTAGTGCAGCGTGTGTTGCCAATGGAGCAGCAATTGATGGATACATTCTGGCCGGGTCCGCTCACACTTGTTATGCCGGTAATTGATGGGGCATTATCAGCGCGTGTCACTGCCGGACTGGATACGGTAGGCGTGCGTATGCCGGATCATCCCATCGCCTTAGCGCTCATTACCGCAGCGGCTTGTCCACTGGCAGCACCAAGTGCGAACCGTTCCGGTCGTCCAAGTCCAACCACCGCAGCGCATGTTGCCGACGATCTAGCCGGACGTATCGATGGTATCGTAGATGGGGGTAGCGCTGGAGTTGGTGTGGAATCAACTGTCATTCAGGTACAGGAAGATGGTCATATTATCATCTTACGTCCCGGCGGTATTACACGTGAGCAGCTATTAACGGTAGCGGATCATGTGGAACTTGATCCTGCATTGTCCGATGTGGCAGCAGAAACAGCACCGCGTGCCCCTGGCATGAAATATACGCATTACGCACCTAAAGGCAACATGAGCATTGTGACGGGCGATCATTTAAACGAAGTGGCGGTTTTTATGCAGGAGCAGCTTGTTATGGCACAGGAACGCGGTGAACGGACAGGTGTGCTCGTGTTTGATGAGGATGAGACGATATACGACGGCTCGTTACGGCTGACGCTTGGAAGTCTGTCACGCCCAGAGGAAGCAGCCAGTCGACTGTATGGACATTTGCGTCAGTTTGACGAAGCAGAAGTCACTTTTATTCTGGCACAGGGCTGCGCTGAGCAAGGGGTAGGACTGGCAGTAATGAATCGACTGTACAAGGCAGCGGGCGGTCAGTTCATTCGGGTATAAGGAATGGCATAGTGATCCATTCATTCGCATAGAAGACATCCGCATAGAAAACACCTTATGTATGTGTAAGAAAATTTATATGTACAAGTTGTAAAGCTATAAGAGAAAGTCATAAGAAATTTGAAAGATACAGTTTGGAAAAGATATACAAATAAGAAACTTGAGGTTAGGACATGTACGCAAACACATCTACGTGTAAGTAGCTCTTCACTATGCAAAGGCGATAAGGTGCAAGAACGACTTACCGTGTTAGCGAATTTCTCACACGACGTTCAGTGAAGAGTGATTTTCGCGGTAGCAAAATATATTACTATACTCCACATCACCCAACCAACTTCATCATGGGCAACGATCTATACGATTATCCGTCGCCCCTATTTACGATATTGCTCATATATACATTTTACTAATTACTGATCGATCGGATCGTGGTGTACACACACAGAGTTTGATATAATACATTCACGGATGAAAGCCTTATTAAATCTTATTCAAGGCAATTCCGAATGACAAAGGAACGGGAGGCAGGAGCATGCACCATATTTTATTCGTATGTACCGGCAATACCTGCCGGAGTCCGATGGCAGAAGGTTTTATGCGCAAGCTGGCAAAAGAACGCGGCATCCCTGTCGAGGTTCGTTCTGCCGGTGTAGCGGCTATGGATGGCATGTCCATGTCCAGACATGCAGAAGCCGTGCTGCGCGATCACCAGATTCAAGATCAAATTACATCCTCGTCACTACAAGCGGATGTACTGGAATGGGCAGATTTGGTGCTAACACTCACTGCAAGCCACAAACAAAACGTACTCGCTCGTTTCCCAGCGGCCGCAGGGAAAGTATATACACTCAAAGAATATGCTGAAAGCGATGAACGCGTTCTGCATGAACTCGAAGAACTGGATCGCCTGTACGCGTCCATCGAGATCCGGCGTTCACTCGGCGAAGCGATCGATTCAAGCGATTTTGAACGATTGATCGAAATGCAACAACGCATGCCCAGCTTCGACATCGTCGACCCATTCGGCGGCACCCGCGACGACTACGAAATCGCCGCCGCCGACATCCGCTCCGCCCTGGAAAAGCTACTCGACAAACTCGAAGCCTACCGCCCGCGCTAATTAGATATTGCGATTTTGAATAATGATATAGATTATGTATAGATTATGTATAGATCACTTCATGTTTATCTCATCTATAGGGCTTGAGTGTATGTATAATGCAATTAGCATAATAGTGCTCAATCAAGGATGATGCTCTATTGCATTCATCCAAACAACAATAATAAAATTTCAACTACTATGTTGATTTTACAAAAAACATGGCTTATGATGAAAACACAAGGACAGATCCGATGTAACTGGCGACAAGAGTGGAGCTTAACCACGATGGAGCATCGGAACATACGGCCGGTCGCCTGGGCAAAGAGCAGATGCGCATATTAATGTGCATCCTGCTCTTTTTTGTTCTTTTGCACATTTTACAAACGACGGTCGCCGTTGTCTTATGTCCGCGCTATAATGATAGAGGAAGCGACAGGCTCTAACGAGTCTGCCGACTGCAAATCGTTCAACTGGACGCTGCACAAGGAGGCTCATCTGATGGAGAACAATGAGAAGATCGGCACCATTCGGAGCGATGCGGCCCGCATTGCCCGTGAAGTAGCCAGTGCTGCCAAACTTGGGCCGAACCATATGCTGGTAATCGGCGCCAGTACAAGTGAGATCGCTGGACAGCATATTGGCACATCCGGTACGCTGGATATTGCTCAGGAGCTAGTTGAGGGCATACGCGAAGTACAGCAAGAGTTTGGTTTTCAGCTTGCTTTTCAATGCTGTGAGCATTTGAATCGCGCGCTCGTTGTCGAGCGTGAGACGCTGGAACGCTATCGACTGGATGAAGTTGCGGCTGTACCGGTACCGAAAGCAGGCGGTTCTATGGCTGCTTATGCGTATCGCACGATGGCTGATCCCTGTCTGGCAGAGACGATTGAAGCGCATGCCGGCATCGATATCGGTGAAACACTGATCGGTATGCATCTAAAACGAGTCGCTGTACCGTATCGCACCGAGCTGCGTTATCTTGGCGAAGCAAGAGTGACAGCGGCACGAACACGACCGAAGCTGATTGGCGGCGAGCGTGCAGTGTATGCACCGATGCCAACCGTGGAAGGAACTTGTGATTGATGCGGCGTGTGATTACGCATGACCGCTTATTATTTTAAATGATAAATAATGATCAGGGGGAAATGAACAATGATGGAGCAATTGAGAAACAGCGATCCTGCCGTACTGGAAGCAATGGGACTGGAACTGAAACGTCAGCGTGACAATATCGAGCTGATCGCTTCCGAAAATATCGTGAGCGAAGCGGTTATGGAAGCGATGGGTTCCGTATTGACGAACAAATACGCAGAAGGCTATCCAGGCAAACGTTATTATGGTGGCTGTGAGCATGTGGATATCGTCGAGGATATCGCACGCGATCGTGCCAAAGAACTGTTTGGCGCAGAACATGTTAATGTACAGCCACACTCTGGCGCACAGGCGAACATGGCTGTTTATCTCGCTGCACTCAAACCAGGCGATACGGTTCTTGGTATGAATCTGGCGCATGGCGGTCACCTCACACACGGTAGCCCGGTGAATGCATCCGGCTTGCTGTACAACTTCGTGGCTTATGGCGTGCGTGAAGATAACTTCCTGATCGATTATGATGAAGTTCGCAAAGCAGCATTCAAGCATCGCCCTCGTCTGATCGTCGCTGGTGCAAGTGCATACCCGCGCACGATTGATTTCGAAGCACTTGCTTCGATCGCTAACGATGTAGGCGCGCTGTTCATGGTCGACATGGCGCATATCGCAGGTCTGGTTGCGGCAGGCGAGCATCC
The DNA here is from genome assembly GCF_039822605.1 of Paenibacillus wenxiniae. NCBI lineage: Bacteria > Bacillati > Bacillota > Bacilli > Caryophanales > Paenibacillaceae > Paenibacillus > Paenibacillus wenxiniae. Next base: position 44,513 of record NZ_JBCGUH010000005.1, on the reverse strand, counting down.
AAGTCCGGTGCCACATGCCCACTTTGTAACAACAACGACGCACAAAACGCTGCGCGGACCGCGCGGTGGTCTGATCATGTGCCGTCAACCGTGGGCTGCTGCGATCGACAAAGCGGTATTCCCGGGTACACAGGGTGGCCCATTGATGCATGTTATTGCTTCCAAGGCGGTTGCTTTTGGTGAAGCATTGCAACCATCGTTCAAAACCTATGCACAGCAAGTTGTGAAAAATGCTAAAGTTCTGGCAGACACACTCATAGCAGAAGGATTGACGATCGTATCCGGTGGTACAGACAATCACCTGATGCTCGTTGACACACGTAGCGTAAACATCACAGGTAAAGAAGCCGAGCATGTACTTGATTCGATCGGCATCACAACGAACAAAAACGCGATTCCATTTGACCCAACTAGTCCATTTGTGACGAGTGGTATCCGTCTGGGTACACCAGCGGCAACTTCCCGTGGTATGGATGAGCCTGCAATGGAGCAAATCGCTAAAATTATCGCTGCTACACTGAAAGCACCAAAAGACGAAACGGTACTCGCTCAAGCTCGCAAAGATGTAGCAGAACTGACGTCCCGTTTCCCTCTATACGAGCAAGTAAAATACTAATCGTCTACTCATCGTCGATTAACTGAACTAGCCCGCGATCAACCAACAGAAGCTTTTTGTTGGGATCGCGGGCTATTTGGCAAGATTGGCTTTTCGCGCCAGAATGGAGTGCTCCATATTATTTGCTGTCCGTATCCGTTATTTTCATGTATAATATGACAAAAAAAGGATATTGGAAAGAATACAGTTATCGTAGCATAGTAGCCGTTCTTTCTATAAAAAGCCGAATTAGTCGGCATGATAATAGGTGCTCCAAGCCCGCAACTTTTTCCAATAAATTTTTTTGAAAAAATTAAAATAATTTACCCCATTCAAGCCATTTACTATTATAATAGTAAAGACTGGGTGAATTCAGTAGGATTGCGCTATCATTTGGAAATTGTAAGCGTTATACTACCAGATTCGAGAATTGCATGAATTCAGTAGAGTTGCTGATGAAATTGACCTGAGGTAATGATATAATAGACAAGATTTACGGGGGAAAGCATGTACCCCGGTCCTTAATCGTGTGCAGTATGTCTGTGGTTACATATGCAATACAGAGGGACTTACTATTGTTATTATTGAACATATACCGGAGGGACAAATCATGGCAAAACTGGTGATATGCGATCACCCTTTAATTCAACACAAGCTCACATTCATTCGTGATGTGAACACGAACACGAAGGAATTCCGCGAGCTTGTTGATGAAGTGGCTACCTTGATGGCGTACGAGATTACGCGCGATATTCCACTCGAGCCAATTCCAGTGGAAACTCCTGTTGTAAAGACAGAAGGTAAAGTGATTTCTGGACGGATGCTTGGACTCGTTCCGATTTTGCGTGCTGGACTCGGCATGGTTGATGGCGTACTGAAGCTGCTGCCCGCAGCGAAAGTAGGACATGTAGGATTGTTCCGCGATCCACAAACGCTGCAACCTGTAGAATATTACGTGAAACTGCCGACAGACGTGCAGGAGCGTGAATTGATCGTGATCGATCCAATGCTAGCAACTGGCGGTTCTGCGATTGCTGCAATCGATGTGCTCAAGAAGCGTGGCTGTACACAGATCAAAATGATGAACCTGATTGCTGCGCCTGAAGGTGTCAAAGCGGTACAAGATGCTCACCCTGATGTGGACATTTATGTAGCTGCACTGGATGAGCGTCTGGATGATCATGGCTACATCGTACCAGGTCTGGGCGATGCCGGCGACCGTCTCTACGGAACTAAATAAAGCGAGGTATAACCATTATCATGAAGAAAATTAAAGTAATGACGATTTTTGGCGTACGTCCTGAAGCGATCAAGATGGCACCGCTCATTCTTGAGCTTCAAAAACATCCCGAGCATATTGAATCGGTTGTATGTGTAACAGCGCAACATCGTCAAATGCTTGATCAAGTATTGGAAGTGTTCAATATTACGCCGGATTACGATCTGGATGTGATGAAGGACCGTCAAACATTGAATGAAATTTCCATCCGTGTGCTGCAAGGTTTGGAGCCTGTGCTGCGTGAAGCAAAGCCGGATATCGTGCTGGTACATGGCGATACACTGACTACATTTCTCGCAAGCTATGCTTCATTCATGCAGCAGATCAGCGTAGGTCATGTTGAAGCCGGACTTCGTACATGGAACAAAATGTCGCCTTATCCGGAAGAGATGAACCGTCAGCTGACCGGTGTGCTTGCCGATCTGCATTTCTCGCCGACTTCGGTGTCCGCAGGCAATCTCCATAAGGAGAATAAGCTTGCGTCAAGCGTGTATATCACAGGCAACACGGTAACGGATGTGTTTCAATATACTGTACAGGCTGATTACACACACCCTGTATTGCAATGGGCAGAAGGCAAGCGCCTGATCCTGATGACGGCTCATCGCCGTGAATCTCAGGGCGAGCCGCATCGCAATATTTTCCGTGCTGTAAAGCGTATTGCTGATGAGTTTGAGGACGTAGCGATTGTATATCCGGTTCATCCAAGCCCTGCGGTGAAGGAACCTGCTTATGAAATTCTCGGTAACCATCCACGCATCAAGTTAATCGATCCAATGGATGTCGTTGATCTGCATAACTTTTATCCGCATACCCATTTGATTTTGACGGACTCTGGCGGTTTGCAAGAGGAAGCTCCTTCATTTGGTGTGCCGGTACTCGTATTGCGTGATACAACAGAGCGTCCGGAAGGAATTGACGCAGGTACACTTGAACTGGTCGGTACAGATGAAGCGAAGATTTACGAGCGTGCACATGCGCTGCTTACCGATGGAGAGCAGTATGCTTCGATGAGCGAAGCGGCGAACCCATACGGTGATGGACAGGCGTCCAAACGAATTGTCAATGCGATTTTGCACCATTACGGCATTTTAGAAGAACGTCCTGAAGAATTTCACACAACGTTCAAAAAAGGCTCTGAAGCCGTCTTGTGAAAAAGCGGATTGCAGTATACAGTGGTACTGTAGGGTACGTGCGGTTAATCGTGCAGTATCAAGTAATGATTCGTGAAGACTTTGCGTTAAAGTGCTAAAGCGAAATGGTTTGACAAAGACTTGAACGATTCAGTACAATGAACTGGGATTCCGAGGGTGGAGTGTGTAATGACAGAACAACAACCGCACAAACCGGATCGTTCATCGCCCTGGAAGGCGGTTGGACTGGTCGGTGCAATTGGCATCGATCTGACTGTATGTACACTCGCCGGATTCTGGTTCGGCTCCTGGCTGGATCGCCTATGGAATGGTTCTGGAATCGGGATCGCTGTAGGCGTGCTTGCAGGGTTGGCTGTAGGAATCGTAGGCATCATTGTCATTATTAAGAAAATAGTGGGGGACCCGAATGAATGAAATACCAAGTTACATTTATTGGCTGACCCGGACCACCTTTGGTTTTCTTGCCCTTTGCTTTGTAGCTGTCGCTATTCTTCCAGACTATCGTTCGATTGCTTTCGGTCTGATTGTAGGTTCTGCAGTCAGCTTTGTGAATACAAAGTATCTGGCACGTAAAGTACAGAAAATGACCGATGAAGCAGCAAGCGGCACAGGGAAAAGATTCAAAGGCTTGGGCTTTGCGCAGCGGGCGGCTTTTTCGATCGGGGCTGTTATTTTAGCCGTCGAATTTCCGCAAATATTTGAGATTCATGCTCTTGCAGGCAGTCTAGTATTTGCACCATTTGCGCTTGTCGTTATCGGCTTTATCCTTTCTCGTCGCGAAAGTAAGTCAGAGTCCGACAACGAAAGGGGTGAGAAAAATGCATGAAGCACCGATAGTTCAGATTGGAAATTTAAAGTTTGACCTTGCCCTGATTCTAACCGTAATTGTAAGTGGTATCATTGTATTCGCACTGGCGAAGCTGGCCACCCGCAATCTGTCTGTAGAGAATCCAGGCAAACTGCAAAACTTTATGGAATGGGTAGTTGAATTTGTACAGGGTTTGATCTCCAGTACAATGGACTACAAAAAGGGAGCACCGTTCTTGTCGCTCGGTCTGACACTGATTATGTTCATCTTCGTCAGTAATATGCTCGGTCTACCGCTTGTCATTCCGTTCAAGTATACAGACCCTGCCGCAGCGAATTTCTTCGGTTTGCCGCTCACAACGGTTCTCGATGGTCTGAATTCAGGCAAAGAGTATGTGGAGGTAGGCTGGTGGAAATCACCAACTGCTGATGCTGCATCCGCGATGGGACTGGCACTGATCGTATTCGTTCTGGTTCACTTCCTAGGTATTGTGAAGAATCCGAAGCACTATTTCGGTCACTACTTTAAACCGTTCTTCTTCTTCTTCCCAATTAACCTGATCGAGCAGTTCTCCAAACTGTTGACACACGGAATGCGTCTATTCGGTAATATTTTTGCCGGTGAGGTTCTAATTTCCGTATTGCTCAAAATGTCGACACTGTGGTTTGGAGCGGGAGCGATCGCTTCGATTCTCGGCTTGATCGTATGGCAAGGATTTAGTATCTTTGTTGGTGTAATCCAAGCTTTTGTATTCACCATTCTGGCTATGGTATACATATCGCAATCGCTGGAGACGGATGAGGATCATTAACTCATTATCGACTTTGGAGAGCGCATTTTGAATAGCGTGGTCTGATGGTTTTTTGTAACTGGTTTCACAGTTCGGAAGTTGGATATCCCTTCATACCGGGCTCAACATAAATAATAATTCACACACTCTAAGGAGGATTTTTTCAATGGGAGCATTAGCATTTCTGGCGGCAGCTATCGCCGTAGGTTTGGGCGCATTGGGCGCAGGTATTGGTAACGGTCTGATCGTAAGTAAAACGGTAGAAGGTATCGCTCGTCAACCGGAAGCGAAATCCACACTGCAAACGGTAATGTTTATCGGTGTAGGTCTGGTAGAGGCCCTGCCAATCATCGGTGTCGTACTGGCGTTCATTTTCTACGCTGCTGCATAAACAAAGAACAAATGAACTGGCGGGGAAGGCCACAGCCATCCGCGCCTTCTTTTTAGCGTATGTGTGCGTGAAGTCATAGGATTCGGCTAGATTCTTCATTAATATCATGTTATTTCGATTTGGAAGTTTCGGGGAAGGAGTGAACTGATTTGCATTTTGAATGGACTAACCTTGTGATCGTGATCGTTGCGTTTCTGATCCTGTACTGGCTCTTGAACCGTTATGCATTTGGTCCGCTGTTTTCGGTGATGGAAAAGCGCCGTGAACTGATCAAGCAGCAAATGGACGAAGCAGCTCAGACGCGCAATCAGGCAACTCAATTTGTAGAAGAACAAAAAGCAGCGTTGCAACAAGCACGTAAAGATGCGCAGGATATTATCGAGCAAGCTCGTCAAACGAGCAATAGCCAGGCTGAACAACTGATCAACCAGGCAAAAGAAGAGTCGTTGCGTCTTAAACATGAGGCTGCACGCGATATCGAAACTGAGAAAAACAAAGCCGTGGCTGCACTGCGCAGTGAAATCGGTGCTGTCTCCGTACAAATCGCTTCCAAAGTATTGCAAAAAGAAGTTGATCCGAAAGCGCAGGAGCAACTCGTGGATAACTACTTGAAAGATGTAGGGATCAGACAATGAGCCGGGATACTGTAGTATCATCCCGCTATGCAAAGGCACTTTTTGAAGCGGCGTCCGATCAAGGACGTGTAGAAGAGACAGGTCAGGAACTTAAAGCCGTTGTTGATGCGCTTACGGCGGATCATGATTTCCGTAATTTTATCGCGACACCGAATATATCGCTCGCCGATAAGGAAAAAGTGCTGGGAAATGTCTTCACAGGCAAAATTTCCGATGCGCTGCTTCGCACACTGCTGCTGCTCATTGAGCGCGGTCGGTATGAGGTGTTTCCGGAACTGCTGAGCAGCTACAACAATATTGTAAGCAGAACGCTCAACATTGCGGATGCACGTGTCTATACCCCGTTTCCGCTCACAGAGCAGGAGCAGGCAGAAGTTGCAGCAACTTTTGGTCAATTATCGGGCAAGCGTCTTCGTATACAAAATGTAATTGATGAGTCATTGATCGGCGGACTCAAAGTAGTCATCGGCGATAAGCTGTATGACGGCAGCGTCTCCGGCAAACTGGAGCGTCTGGAAAAGTCTTTTCGGAGACAAGCATAAGAGACAGGAGGGACTGACTTGAGTATCAGACCTGAAGAAATCAGTACATTGATTAAAAGTCAAATCGAGCAATACAAAAGCGATATTGAAGTTGTAGAAGTCGGTACCGTTATCCAGGTAAGCGATGGTATTGCGCGCGTATACGGTCTGCAAAATGCAATGGCCGGCGAATTGCTTGAGTTTTCCAATGGCGTAATGGGTATGGCACTGAACCTTGAAGCTAACAATGTAGGTGTCGTTATTCTCGGTACGTATACAGATATTCGCGAAGGTGACCAGGTTAAACGTACTGGACGCATTATGGAAGTTCCGGTTGGTGAAGCGATGCTGGGTCGTGTGGTGAACCCACTCGGTCAACCAGTTGACGGCAAAGGCCCAATCAACGCTACCGAAACTCGTCCTGTTGAAAGTGCAGCACCTGGCGTTATCGACCGTAAATCGGTTCATGAGCCAATGCAAACAGGTATTAAAGCGATTGACGCTATGGTACCAATCGGTCGCGGTCAGCGTGAGTTGATCATCGGTGACCGTCAAACAGGTAAAACTTCGGTTGCAATCGATGCGATCATCAACCAAAAAGGTCAGGGCGTAAAATGTATTTACGTTGCGATTGGCCAAAAGCAATCTACAGTAGCACAGGTAGTGGAAACGCTGCGCCGTCACGGTGCACTGGAATACACCATCATCGTGACTGCATCTGCTTCTGATCCTTCTCCACTGCTGTACATAGCTCCATACGCAGGTTGCGCAATGGGCGAGTACTTCATGTACAAGGGCGAGCATGCTTTGATCATTTATGATGACCTGTCCAAGCAAGCAGCTGCATATCGCGAGCTGTCCTTGCTGCTCCGTCGTCCACCGGGTCGCGAAGCATTCCCAGGTGACGTGTTCTATCTGCATTCCCGTTTGCTGGAACGTGCAGCGAAGCTGAGTGATGAGCGTGGTGGCGGTTCCCTGACGGCACTGCCATTTATCGAAACACAGGCTTCCGACGTATCGGCTTACATTCCAACTAACGTTATTTCCATCACAGATGGACAGATCTTCCTGGAAGCAGACTTGTTCTACGCAGGTCAACGTCCAGCGATCAACGTTGGTATCTCCGTATCGCGTGTCGGTGGTTCCGCACAGATCAAAGCGATGAAAAAAGTTGCCGGTACACTGCGTTTGGACCTCGCCCAATATCGCGAGTTGCAAGCTTTCGCACAGTTCGGTTCCGATCTGGATAAATCGACGCTGTCGCGTCTGAACCGTGGTGCGCGCATGATGGAAATTCTGAAACAGGGCGTTAACCAGCCACTGCTTGTTGAACAACAGGTTGTGAGTCTGTACACGGCTGTTAAAGGCCATCTGGATGATATTCCGGTAGTGGACGTGCGTCGTTTTGAATCCGAGTTCTTGGCATTCATGACGAGCCAGCATGATCATATACTGAAGTCGATCCGCGATACCAAAGATCTGACTGCTGATAATGAAGCAGCGCTGGTTGAAGCGATCCAAACGTTCAAAAAAGGCTTCGCAACGAGCTGATTTCACTTGTGAGCTTCAGCAATTTCTTTTCTAATAAGCGAAGATGGCAACATCATATCGCTAAAACAACATAAATAGGGATATAGGGTGGACGTTTGTTTCCGCTCGTATTCCTGCCAGACAGGCATCTACAGGTCAGGATGGCTAGGTATGCCAACTGACCTGCGGCATGTTTGCAGAAGTCACTGTTTTTGGTCAGACAAGGGACTCCCGAGCCCGGCCCCAGGCTATGCGGCAGCTGACCGCATGACTTTGAACGGGATTCAAAGGTTAAGGTGGTGAAACATATGGCTAAAGGTATGCGTGAGATTAAAAGGCAAATCAAAAGTGTCCAGAACACGAAGCAAATTACGAAGGCGATGGAGATGGTAGCGGCCTCCAAGTTGCGTAAAGCACAGGAGAAAGCAGAATCTGCACGTCCCTATTCGGAAAAGCTGCGTGAAGTGGTAACAAGCATCGCTGCGGGTACAAAAGGAATCAAGCATCCGATGCTGGATAAGCGTCCGGTTAAGCGTATTGCTTATCTGGTCGTCACATCTGACCGCGGTCTGGCTGGTGGTTACAATGCCAACATTTTGCGTCACGTGAGCAACGAAATTCGTCAGCACCAGAATGAAGGTCGTGAATACGAATTGTTCGTGATCGGACGTAAGGGCCGTGACTACTTCCGTCGTCGCAGCATGTCGGTTACGGATACCGTTACAGAGCTGACAGACTTCCCTACGTATGCAGATATCAAATCGCTTGCTCAGGCAGCGATTCAAGGCTACGAAGAAGGACGTTATGATGAGCTATACGTATGTTATAACCGATTTATAAATGCATTGACACAGACACCAACCTCTGCGCTTCTGCTTCCGATGGATACAGGCAGCATGGAGAAAAGTTCGCTCGCTGCAAGCTACGAATACGAGCCATCTGCTGAAGAAGTGCTCGCTGAGCTACTTCCAAAATACGCACAAACGCTCATCTACGAAGCATTGCTGGAAGGCAAAGCAAGTGAGCAAGGTGCGCGTATGACAGCGATGGGCAGTGCGACGAAAAATGCTTCGCAGATGATCAACGATCTGTCACTCGTTTACAACCGTGCACGTCAGGCAGCAATTACCCAGGAAATAACGGAGATTGTTGCAGGCGCGAACGCGCAAGGCTAACATCGGTCTGCATATCGATGCCAGGCATCATAGCTTAAAGGCGACAAGTTGCGCAGGACGAAATGGCGCAGGTTCGCTTAATCCATATTTGTTGTATACAGCAAGTCAGTAGGAGGGAAAACGATAATGAACAAAGGACGCGTTGTAAGTATTCAGGGTCCGGTCGTTGACGTTGAATTCGAACGTGGACAATTGCCGGAAATTCTGAACGCGCTCAAAGTCGATGCGAAACTGGATAACGGTAACAAAATCGACCTGACGCTTGAAGTATCCAACCACCAGGGTGATAACATGGTGCGTTGTATTGCTATGTCTTCCACTGATGGTCTGGTACGTGGTCTGGAAGTACAGGATCTGGGCGGCCCGATCTCTGTTCCAGTAGGTAACATCACACTCGGTCGTGTATTTAACGTACTCGGTCAACCGATCGATGAAGCGGGTGAAGTCGTTTCAGAAATCCATAGCCCGATTCACCGCGAAGCACCAAAGTTTGACGAACTGTCGACTCAAGCTGAAATGCTTGAAACAGGTATCAAAGTTATCGACTTGCTTGCACCATACGCAAAAGGCGGTAAAATTGGTCTGTTCGGTGGTGCCGGCGTAGGTAAAACGGTAACGATTCAGGAGCTTATCAACAACATCGCCCAGGAGCACGGTGGTATCTCCGTATTCTCCGGTGTAGGTGAGCGTACTCGTGAAGGTAATGACCTTTATCACGAGATGAGAGAATCCGGCGTTATTTCCAAAACAGCTATGGTATTCGGTCAAATGAACGAGCCTCCAGGTGCGCGTCTGCGCGTTGCCCTGACAGGTCTGACCATGGCTGAGTATTTCCGTGATCAAGAAGGTAAAGACGTTCTTCTGTTCATCGATAATATTTTCCGCTTTACACAAGCGGGTTCTGAAGTATCCGCTCTGCTCGGACGTATGCCGTCTGCGGTAGGTTACCAGCCGACCCTCGCTACAGAGATGGGTCAGTTGCAAGAGCGTATTACTTCGACGAAAAAAGGTTCGGTTACATCGATCCAGGCGATCTATGTTCCTGCGGATGACTATACTGACCCGGCTCCAGCAACAACGTTTGCTCACTTGGATGCAACGACAAACCTGGAGCGTAAAATTTCCGAGATGGGTATCTTCCCAGCGGTTGACCCACTGGCATCCAGCTCGCGTATCCTGACACCAGAAGTGGTCGGCGAAGAGCACTATAACGTAGCTCAAGGCGTACAGCGTATTCTGGCACGTTATCGTGAATTGCAGGATATCATCGCGATCCTCGGTATGGACGAGCTGAGTGAGGAAGATAAGCTGACTGTTGCGCGCGCGCGTAAAATTCAGCGTTTCCTGTCCCAGCCTTTCCACGTTGCCGAGCAGTTTACCGGTATCAAAGGCTGCTACGTACCTGTTAAAGAAACAGTACGCAGCTTCAAAGAGATTCTGGATGGTAAACACGATGAGCTTCCAGAAGCAGCATTCCTCTTTGTAGGCACAATCGAGGAAGCAGTGGAGAAAGCGAAAACACTGTAACAGAATGCCTGCAAAACGTGAGGAGGGATGAAAGTGAGCACGTTTTTACTGGAGATCGTTACACCGGAGCGCATGGTCTTCTCCGAACAGGTAGATCGCGTAGTCGCTACAGGTGTAGATGGTGAAATGGGAGTTCTCGCTGGCCATATTCCAACGGTAACGCCGCTTAAAGTGGCTCCGCTGGTCTTTCAAGCTGGCAACAAAAGAACCACATTTGCGATTCAGGGTGGATTTCTTGAAGTACGTCCAGATAAAGTGGTTGTACTTGCAGAAAGTGCTGAACGAGCGAACGATATCGACGTGGAGCGCGCACGCGCTGCCAAAGAGCGTGCCGAACGCCGTATGAACAACCGTTCTAGCCAGGATCATGTCGACTTCCGTCGTGCTGAGCTTGCGCTACAGCGCGCCATGAACCGTATCAAAGTATCTTCTTCGGGTGAAAACCGATAATACTAACAAGCCGGTCCGTCCTATGCGGTCCGGCTGTTTTTATTTCAGGCGCCGACTGGTTAGGTGTTTGGACCCATACATTTGTCTGCGCCGACCGTTAAGAGACCGATCGTAGATGGAGCACAATCCAGAAAAAACCGCATTTACACACGAAAAAGAGGCATAATTCATGAATATTTTCAGGAAATGAATAAATATGACAAGAATACGCCGAAATTTGTAAATTTGGGACTGGATTCTTTGCGTAAGGGCAAGTATTATAGAATAGTCCGTGTTAAAGGCTGATTGCCAAGTAATTTTTGTAAGGAGGCTGTGAGCTGATGAATACAGTAGATGCGGGAGCCGCTGTTGGCACAAACGGTTTGCTATCGATTATCATCTCGCTGCTTTGCATAGGTCTTTCATGGTGGGCATTGCAAAATTTCAAGTTTGACCTGCTAGTTCGTCATCCCAAGAGTGCTGCTGGTAAAATGCTACATTTATTACTGGCGATTGTGCTTGGGCATTTCGTATCTGCGTTTTTGCTGGATTATCTGCAATGGACGCAAGCACTCCGATTCATGTTTTGAACACGGTGATAACGGTTATAACTGTTTTAGGCTTATTTAGCGTACTGCGCAATAGCCCATGCGATGCAACAAACGTTTTTAACTATGTTCATAAATGTTTTTCATGATTGTATGGATGGAACGAATGTATGGAACTGTCACTGGAACACTAATCACAACACTAACTATTAACATTTACATGCAATAGGCATCTTAAAATGGAACCGAATAGCATAATAGACAGGCTGGCACTTCATATTCAGACAGCAAGATCATCGCCACCGCCATGTTCACCTTACTATTCACATCTACTTATTATGCCGTACAAGCAAAATGACGCGCGGAGGGAAACCTAATGAGCAAATTTATCGTCCGCGGTGGCAAGCGATTGACAGGGAATGTCAAGGTAAGCGGAGCTAAGAATTCAGTTCTCCCGATTATTGCTGCCTCTTTACTGGGAGAAAAAGGTGCAAGTATTATTCATGAAGCACCTTCCCTAGACGATGTAATGACAATCAACAAAGTATTGGAATCGCTGGGAGCTGTGGTTACATACCAGAACGAGACGATCCACGTGGATGCACAGGAACTTTCGTCCTGTGAAGCGCCATATGAATGGGTAAGTAAGATGCGTGCTTCGTTCCTGGTTATGGGTCCGCTTCTGACTCGTCTTGGTCAAACTCGTATCTCGCTGCCAGGTGGCTGTGCAATCGGAACACGTCCGATTGATCAGCATCTGAAAGGCTTTGAAGCGATGGGCGCTCAGATTAATCTGGGTCAAGGCTACATCGAAGCCAAATGTGACGGTAGACTGCGTGGAACGAAAATCTATCTGGATGTGGCAAGCGTAGGCGCAACCGAAAATATTATGATGGCTGCGACACTGGCTGAAGGCATCACAACGATTGAGAATGCGGCTAAAGAACCTGAAATTGTGGATCTGGCTAACTTCTTGAACGGGATGGGTGCAAAAGTACGCGGTGCTGGTACAGGTGTGATCCGTATTGAGGGTGTGGAGAAGCTTCACGGAACCGAACATACGGTTATTCCTGACCGGATCGAAGCAGGTACGTATATGGTTGCTGCTGCAATCACAGGCGGAGATGTATATGTGGAAGGCGCAATTGCCGATCACCTCGGTCCTGTTATTGCCAAGATGGAGGAGATGGGCGTTGAAATCACACCAGACGAAAATGGTGTGCGTGTCGTTGCTAATCATCCACTACGTGCTGTGGACGTGAAAACATTGCCTTATCCAGGTTTCCCTACAGACATGCAAGCGCAAATGATGGCGCTGATGCTGGCTTCCGAAGGTACTTCTATCATTACAGAAACCGTATTCGAAAACCGCTTTATGCATGTCGATGAGTTTAACTTGATGAATGCTGGTATTCGTATCGAAGGCAGAACTTCGATCGTTACTGGCGGCGCAGCGCTTGTCGGAGCTAAAGTATGTGCGACCGATCTACGTGCTGGTGCAGCTCTCATTTGTGCAGGTCTGGTTTCAGAAGGTACAACTGAGGTTGGCGGCACTCATCATATCGATCGCGGATATGTACATCTGGCAGAAAAACTTTCCGGTCTGGGCGCGAACATCTGGCGTCTGGAAGAGGAAGAAGATAAGCCAGTTGTCATTGCTCCTGCTGCTTCGGAAGAAGTAGCAAGCAAGCCTAAGCTCACAGGTACTCCTGTGCTGAACGTACAGCCAACTGGTGTTTAAGCGCTAGTTGTAGGGATGACCAGCAAGCGCTTTGGTAATGCACACTAAAAAGCTTAGCTGGATCCACATCTCGATGCTGTACTGTTACATCGAATCATAGTTTCTTATAGCGAAGCGAACAGGCCGGACCACGTGTCCGGTCTTTTTATGTGCAAATCGGCTTATTTCCGAACATTCGCTCACTTCGACAGGTATTTGACATATAATATCGTTGAATACGTGTATCAAGTATGCTAATTTTAATAAAGATTGACCGTGATTAGAGTTTGACGATCTGAGCATTTGGACGAAATGCGAATTCTGAGATAAATGGCATCCGCCACTGATTCAGACAGCTATGTTGGTGAATTCGCCCTGACGGTGTGGTGATAAGAGACTCTTTTACCGGAAATACGACTTTTGGAGGCTCTTGACATGTTTAGCAAGGATATCGGAATTGATCTGGGTACGGCGAATGTACTCATTCATGTAAAAGGCAGAGGTGTGGTTCTGGATGAACCTTCCGTTGTTACACTGGAGACGGACACGAAGCGTGTGCTTGCGGTAGGTGAGGAAGCACGCCGGATGATCGGTAGAACGCCAGGAAATATTGTGGCGATTCGTCCACTGCGCGATGGCGTTATCGCTGATTTTGAAGTAACCGAGACGATGTTGAAGTACTTTATTGATAAAGTAGGCGCGCGCAACTGGTACAGTCATCCGCGCATTTTAATTTGTGCACCGACCAATATTACTTCTGTGGAACAAAAAGCGATTCGTGAAGCAGCAGAACGTAGCGGTGCAAAAGAAGTATTTTTGGAAGCGGAGCCGAAAGCTGCTGCAATTGGCGCAGGCATGAACATTTACGAGCCGAGTGGAAACATGGTCATCGATATCGGTGGTGGTACGACCGATATCGCGGTATTGTCGATGGGCGACATCGTTACAGCTTCCTCTTTGAAAGTAGCTGGTGACAAATTCGATGAAGCAATCATGCGTTACATTAAAAACGAATACAAGCTGATGATCGGCGAACGTACATCGGAGGACATCAAAATTAGCATTGCAACGGTTCGTCCAAGCGGTGTGCAGCGCGAACTGGATATTCGCGGTCGTGATATGGTTTCCGGACTGCCCAAAACGGTCACGATTACAGCGAATGAAGTACAGCGTGCGTTATCCGATACGATCTCATCCATCGTTAGCTCTGCGAAGCTGGTGCTGGAGCAAACTCCACCAGAGCTATCAGCAGACATTATCGATCGCGGTGTTATTTTAACCGGCGGTGGCGCTTTGTTAGATGGTTTGGAAGAGCTGCTTTCGCAAGAACTTCATGTTCCTGTGCTTGTAGCGGAAGACCCGATGCACTGTGTCGTTAAAGGAACTGGATTAATGTTGAATAATCTGGATAAAGTATCTAAAAAAAAGTTCTAAACTAACCGATATAATATGTAACAGGCACATCCTGCGTAGTCAGGCAATGGCCGTCAATCGTCGTATATAATGAATGATATATGTATAGATAAGCATCGGAATGGAATTTTTAAAGTTGAGAGGAGTATCCGGTACATGCTAAGAGGTCTTTATACTGCCGCGTCGGGAATGATTACTCAGCAACGTCGTCATGATACAGTGACACAGAATATCGCCAACATCAATACGCCAGGTTACAAGCAGGTCGATAGTATTGAGCGTGCTTTTCCAGAGATGCTGCTATCGCTAAGTAATGGCGATGAGGGCATGACCAATCGGCAGATCGGCAAAATCAATACAGGTGTACTGGCTGAGGAAAGTGTATCAATGAACGTACAGGGTGATGTACATCCTACAGACTCCGCTGATGACTTTGCCATTGTATCGGATATCAATCTCGCTGATCCGGCAACCGGACAAAACATTCCTTTCGATTCTTCAGGCAAATATGTAGCGGAAAACGGTACGGTCACGTATCGCCCGCAAGCTTTTTTTACGGTTACAGGTAAAGATGGCAACACGGGCTATACGCGTGATGGTAATTTCCATTTGAATGGTGCAGGCAATCTGTTAACGACAACAGGCAACCCGGTACTGGGTCCTAATGGTAATCCGATCACGCTTCAAGGATCGATGTATGATTATAACGTAGACTCACGCGGTATTATTACAGCGAAGGCGACCGGTGGAGAAGTTGGGCGGATCGGTATTACTGTAGTTAATCAACCGGGTTTGATGACACGTATAGGTGATGGACTGTTTACCGTGAACAATCCAGCAACAGCTGGTGTTCGACAACTTCAAGCAGGCGACAACGTAGAGATTCGTCAAGGTTATCTCGAAGGCTCTACCGTCGATGCGGCTGCGTCGATGGTTGAACTGACTGCTGCACTGCGCGCGTATGAATCTAACCAAAAAGTGATTCAGTTTTACGATAAAAGTTTGGATAAAGCCGTTAACGAGGTCGGTCGTGTATAATAACATGAGACAACTGTCAATCAAAGGAGGTCAATAATGAACAACTCCATGATCAGCGCTATGGTGGCGATGAGCGGTATTCAACAAAAGCTGGGCGTTGTGTCGGATAATATTGCCAACTCGGATACGGTAGGTTACAAAAGCAAAGATGCGACATTTGAGGATGTATTCACAGCGGTGAAACAACAGCCTGGAGCAGCTTCGCAATTGCCAGGCCGTATTACAGCAAGTGGCTACAATATCGGTTTCGGTGCTCGTATGGGTGAAGTTACAAGAAATATGACTCAAGGTGAACTGCATCAGACAGACAGTCCTACCGATCTTGCGATTCAAGGGGACGCGATGTTCCGCGTAAGCGCAGACGGTCAGGAAGGCTGGACGCGTGAAGGTTCTTTTCACTATGTGCCGGTAGCCAATGAACCAAACAATGCGTATATGGCTACAGATCAAGGCTATCTATTACTGGATCAGGACGGACAGCCTGTAAAAGTTCCTGCCAAAACGAAAATTGATATTGATGCTCAAGGTGTGATTCGTTCGACCGATGGTCTGGGTCGTGTGAAAATCGCTACCAAAACGGTAACTGTGAATGGTCAGGATGTGCAACGTCCAATGCGTATCGGTGTGGATCGCATTATTCATCCAGAAGGTCTGCAACAAATGGATGGTAACTTCTTTGCATTGCCAGCCAATGTACAGCGTAATCAGGTAGCTGGCGTGATGTCCGCAGATACCCAGATTCGTCAGGGTTATCTGGAAGGTTCGAACGTTGACCTGAGCAGTGAAATGACAGACATGATTAATGTACAACGTGCTTATCAGCTGGCAGCACGTGCGCTGTCATCGAGCGACCAAATGATGACGATCACGAACTCGCTCCGTGGCTAGTCGTCGTTCAGCTATTCAGGAAGCAGCTAAAACGCAAAAGGCTGCACCGAATCGGAAGCTAACGCGCAGACCAGAAGCTTCCGAACCCAAAGAGCATAAGCAGGAGAAAAAGCCAGCAGCTTCTGCCCGCTCAGCAGGGATGAAAACTTTGCAGTTTATGCTCGTGTTAGTCGGCTTTGCAGCTGCACTCGTGATCGGAATGGCTGTAGGCTATTCTGCACTTGGACATCACAGCATTGCTGACGTGTTATATCCCGAAACATGGGCGCATGTTTTCCAGCTTGTTTACGCACCATAAATAAAGCATCTTATTCAAAACTCCTGCTTTTGCAGGAGTTTTATTTTTTATGCCGAAACCGTTATAATGATGTGGAATGCCTGACCAGGCTTACCGGTCCGTTTCAAGCTGAGCAAGCGCTTGAAGTGAGAGTCCCTACTATGGATTCCGCGTCTTCATGTGACGCTGGATGAGAGGAGTTTTATCTGCATGTACGATATACAGCAAATTCAAGAAATTATTCCACACCGCCCACCATTTCTGCTGGTGGATCGACTGCTGGAACTGGAAGAAGGCAAACGCGCAGTTGGGATTAAAAATGTGACCATAAATGAACCGTTCTTCACGGGACATTTTCCAGGCTATCCGGTAATGCCGGGTGTGCTGATTGTGGAGGCACTGGCACAGGTTGGCGCCGCTGCTATTTTGAAAGTAGAAGCGAATCGCAGCAAGCTGGCGATGTTTGCGGGTATTGACGGTGTGCGTTTCCGTGGGCAGGTTGTACCAGGGGATACACTGCGTTTGGAAGTAGAAATCACACGTATGAAAGCATCGATCGGTAAAGGTCGTGCGGTCGCTACTGTGGATGGCAAAGTCGTTGCAGAAGGCGAAATTATGTTTGCTCTTACCGATCCGAACAAAGCCTGATCGGTAACATGAATAGTATACTTGGATAGGTTGCACCCTACTAACGGATAGAGAAGGGATGGATATAATGACAACACTTAGCGAACAAGCAAAGCATAACCTGGATCAATGGCTGGGCGATCCGTCGATTGACGAGCAGACAAAACAAGAGCTGCAAAGCCTGGATGGACAGGTATCCGAATTGGAAGACCGTTTTTATAGAGATCTGGAATTTGGTACAGGTGGTCTGCGTGGTGTCATTGGAGCAGGCAGCAATCGCATGAATAGCTATACAGTAGGTCGGGCTACACAGGGTCTGGCTGAGTATGTTTTGTCCGTACATACTGGAGCGGATAAGCCGTCGGTTGTTATCGCACATGATTCCCGTCACTTTTCGCCTGAGTTTGCACTGGAAGCAGCATTGGTACTGGCAGGCAATGGGATCGTAGCGAAACTGTTCCCGTCCTTGCGTTCTACGCCGGAGCTTTCGTTTGCAGTTCGTCATCTGAAAGCAAGTGGCGGTATTGTCATTACGGCAAGCCATAATCCACCGGAATACAATGGCTATAAAGTATACAATGCAAGTGGCGGACAGCTCGTACCCGATGAAGCAGAGCAAGTGATCGAACAGATTCGTCAGGTATCTTCGTTTGCCAACATTAAGCGTCTGGAGCGCGATGCAGCCGAGCAGCAAGGATTGCTCGTATGGCTGGGCGACGATGAGGATGAAGCTTTCCTCGATACCGTTACTTCGATCAGCGTTAATCGTGAGCTGCTTGCTGGTGAAGCAGGTAAGAACCTGAACATTATCTATACACCGTTACATGGTACAGGCTATCGTCCGGTGAAAGAAGGATTGAAACGTCTGGGCTTCTCCAATGTAACGATCGTAGAGCAACAACAAGAGCCAGACGGCAACTTTAGCACAGTCAAATCACCTAACCCGGAAGAACGTGAAGCGTTCACACTGGCGATTGAGCTAGGTGAAAAAATCGGTGCGGACATTCTGATCGGTACCGACCCAGACAGTGACCGTATGGGAGCTGTTGTTAAAGACAATAATGGCAAATATTTTGTGCTGACAGGTAACCAGTCCGGTGCAATTATGATTCATTATTATCTCGGTCAATTGCAGGAACAAGGTAAGTTGCCAGCAAATGGCGCAGTTGTGAAAACGATCGTAACGAGTGAAATGGGTGCTGCGATTGCAGAACATTACAACGCTACCGTATACAACACGCTCACAGGCTTCAAATATATCGGTGAGAAAATGAACCAGTTCGAGCAAACAGGTGAGCATACGTTCCTGTTCGGTTACGAGGAAAGCTATGGCTACCTGGCTGGTAATTATGCACGTGATAAAGATGCCGTTGTGGCTGCGCTGTTGATCAGCGAAGCCGCTGCTTATTACAAGCAACAGGGCAAAACATTGTTTGATGTGCTGCAAGAGCTGTATACTCAATTTGGCTACTTCCAGGAAAGTCTGGAATCGCGCACGCTGAAAGGGAAAGACGGTGTTGCACAGATTCAAGCGATTATGGAAAACTGGCGTAGTAACAGTCCAGCAGAAATCGGGGGCGTCAAAGTAACCGAAGCGCTTGATTACTCCAAAGGACTAAACGGATTGCCTAAAGAAAACGTACTGAAATTTATGCTGGAAGATGGCTCATGGTTCTGCCTGCGTCCATCCGGCACCGAGCCGAAGATCAAAGTGTACTTTGCTGTACGCGGTGACTCGTTAAACGATTCGGAAGCACGTATGAATGGACTCAAACAAGCAGTGATGAGCCGCGTAGACGGCTAAGTTTTACTTGAAAAACAGGCGTAATTTGACAGTAGGCTTTAAGCGAACAAACAGTATATAATAAAGCAGATGAATGAAGAGGTTCCGTTGTCAGACGTGTACTCTGATGACGGAACCATTCGTTATGCCCAGCGGCAGAAGAGTCCTTTTGCCGGATGGGGGTAACGGAATTATTAAGGAGGTACTTGAGTGGTTCAGAAATGGCAACATTGGAACAATCGTTCTGCAAAATGGTTATGGATACTCGTTATCATCGGGATGGTTGCATCCTTACCGGTAGCAATGAGCCGGATCCAAACAGAGCACACGTCCCAAAATGTAGAGTTTGTATTCAACTATCGTGATCTGATTTCTATTGCGTCGTATCAGCCTCATCCCCAGGATTATATTAGGGAGCAGCTGCAATTGCTTAAAAATGCCGGAGTCGGCTCTGTAGCTTTGTATCAGAGTAATTTGCCTGAGCTGCAATCTTCCGGTCGACTGCATGTGTATAGTTCTGCGGATGTGGCTAATCGCCAAAATCAGGTGATTCCACTCAATGATAATTTTACTTACGTTCAATTTACGAGCAAAGAGAACGAAGAAATGATTCGTCCTGTATTGGAGCGTGTATTTAATTCGCTGGCGATTCCGGTTTCCTCCTGGACGTATCAAAATCTGCCTGGCATGATGATTCAAACATCGACCGATGATGCGGGTTTGAAACCACTTGATCCCGATCCGGTTGCGATGAAAACATTGCATGATATGGGCTTCCAGATTGTACCGCGTCTGAATGATGCGTTGCCGTACAATCAATCGGTAATGAGCCAAATGCTTGACGAGTTTACGACTTATGGCGTTAAAACGATTTTGTTTGATGGTGCGAGCGTAACGGGCTTTAATGATGATATCGAAAAGCATAGCATTGCGGCATTTGCTTCGCTGCTCAAACAGCATCATATCGCTATTGCAGCGATCGAGAATTTGAAAAAGCCACAGGATGGCTTTAGCAAACTCGCTTATTTGAACAATTACAATGTAGTACGTCTGTATTCACTAAGTCAGGCAGATTCACAGCTTGATCCGATTACAGTAGCTGACCGCTTTGTACTGGCAAGTAAAGATCGCAATATTCGCATGATGTATATAAATCTGGCTGTGTCTCGTGATACAACGAAGGCAGCGATGACGAATTCGATTGAAAATGTGATTTTGAGTCTACAGGCGAAAGGTCATGCGATTCAAGATATTGAAAAGAACGGCTTCAAGCTGGGACCTGCTGTTGCGCGTGATGTGCATACGTTCCCGATGGAGCGCTATGTGAAGCTCATTGTACTGATTGGAGCACTGGCAGCCATTGCGCTGTTGGCTTACTATTTTGTACGCAGACTGACATTGGCCGTATTTGTACTTGGACTGATCGGGAGCGCTGGCTTGATTGTGATCCACAAATCATTGCTGCTGGAACAAGGTGTAGCATTGCTGGCAGCGATCAGTATTCCGACGATTGCGATGATCTATGCCGTGAAAGCAGTAGATCGTCTGTACGAATCCAGACATAATCTGACGGTTGGTCAACGAGTAGTACAATCGATACTGCTCTTCCTGCGCACATCATTATGGTCGCTTACAGGGGCGTTGTTCATTATCGGCTTGCTGGACGATATTACATACCAGCTCGTCATTAACCAGTTCCGTGGAGTGAGCTTGCTGCACTTTGCACCGATTGCGCTGACCGCTTTGTATATCGCGTTTTATCGTGGTAAAGAAAGCTTTGGCTTTGCTGGTATTCGCAAGCTGCTCACACGTCCGATCACCTTAACATGGGTTATCGTGCTTGGTATTGTCGGTGTAGTAGGTATGTATTATCTATCGCGTACCGGTAATGCAGGGGCGGTATCACCACTTGAAATGCATTTCCGTAATGCGCTGGAATCTATATTCAATGTACGTCCGCGTAATAAGGAATTTTTGATGGCACATCCGATCTTTATTGTAGGGATCTTTATCGCTGCGAAGTATCGTCAGGCGATTTATCTGCTAATTATCGCTTCGATTGGACAATTGTCGATGGTCGATACATTTGCCCATATCCATTCGCCTGTATTGATCTCCTTGACTCGTGGTTTGCTTGGTATGGGACTGGGTCTGGTACTTGGACTCGTGGCGATTGTCATCTGGCAAATTATCGAAAGGTGTTGGCGTAAATGGGCTCCGTCTCTGTTCAAATCGTAATTTCCGGCTATTATGGATTTCGAAATAGCGGCGATGAAGCTGTACTCAAATCCATTTTGAACTCGCTTGCTGATCAGGAGCAGACAGCAGGGATTAAGATCGTCCCTGTTGTACTGTCCAACGATCCGGAATGGACAGCGCGCATGTACGGTGTGCGCTCTGTACACCGGATGAAGCTAGGTGAGATTCGTGCGCTGATGAAGGAAAGTGATGGGCTGATTAGCGGTGGCGGTAGCCTGCTTCAAGATGCGACCGGTCCACTCACCATTCCTTATTATCTAGGTATTATCCATATCGCACAGTGGGCACGTAAGCCTGTATTTATTTATGCGCAGGGTGTAGGCCCGGTCGAAAAAGGCGTCTTTTTCAAATGGATTCGCAATGTATTCCGTAAGAGTGCGTATGTTTCGGTACGTGATCAGGAATCGGCTGCATTGCTTGGCAGAATGGGACTCGATTCCAATCGCATTACCGTTGTGGCTGATCCGGTTATGGGACTACCATTGCCTGACCATGAAGCATTTGGAGCTGCCCCATCCGCTGTGTCGATGCAAAATAGCCCGTTAAAAGTCGCAGAAACTGGTCATCCCGATGCTGAAAATGATATGATACCTTTAGCTGTGGACAGCAATACAGTGAATCCGAATGTCCATGTTGAAGCTGATGCTAATGCTGTACCACTGATCGGAATCTCACTTCGTTTCTGGGATAAACAGCGGCGTGAGCTGAATGGTATTGCTGATGCCTTACAACAGCTAGCACGTCAGCGTCCGGTACATTTACGGTTTCTGCCGTTTCATTTACCGGAAGATGAGCAGGCTTCAGCTTATGTGATTCAACGAATCGGCGATATTCATACTTCGGGCAGTACAATCAGCACAGCTGAACAGATCGTTGATCCGCAGCAAATGCTAGCTGAAGTCAGCCGATGTGATCTGGTACTCGGCATGCGTCTGCATAGTCTCATTTATGCGGCATCTCAGCATGTTCCGCTGCTAGGTATTTCTTATGATCCGAAGATTGATCAATTTTTGAATCGGCTGGCGATCCAGCCATCGGGTACGAGCGAAGAAGTGCAGCCAGATCGTTTGTTGAACGATATGCTGCATGTGCTGGATACAGCAGTAGAGTGGAAGCAGGATAAAGCTGCATACATTGCTGCACTCAAGCAGGATGCTGCGCAACCAGCGAAGTTTATCGCTCATTATTTTTTAGGACAAAGGTGATCCTTACATGAATGCATCGACTACGATTCCGACCGTGCCTATTTATGGTCTGAATGTTTCCAAACTGAATATGGATGATACGGTACGCCATGTGGAGCACCTGATCAAGCAGCGGCAACCGAATCAGATTATTACAGCCAATCCGATTATGATTATGACTGCGCTGGAGCAGCCCCATTATATGCAAGTGATGCAAAATGCAGAACTACTCGTTCCTGATGGAGCAGGTCTGGTATGGGCAGCCTCTACATGCGGACAACCGGTAGCTGAGCGCGTGGCCGGGTTTGATCTGTTGCATCGTTTAATGGATCTCGGTCAGACACGCGGCTGGAAAGTTTATCTGCTCGGCTCGTCGCCGGACGTGATTCAGGATACAGCGGCTCGGTTACAAAGTTTATATCCGGGTACTGTAATTGCAGGCTATCGTGACGGATTTTTTGGAGCGGATCAGGATGCGGAAGTCATCGCAGCGATACGTGAAGCGAATCCGGATATTTTGTTTGTAGCGCGGGGTTTGGATACACAGGAACCCTGGATTGGTAAATACAAGCATGAACTCGGTGTACCGATTATGATGGGTGTTGGTGGTAGCTTCGATATCATCTCCGGCAGAACGAAACGCGCGCCGGTGCTGTTTCAGAAGATGCGGCTGGAATGGTTTTATCGCCTGCTAAAAGAGCCGCACCGTTATAAGCGAATGCTTGTGCTGCCCAAATTTGCTGTAAAAGTGCTCAAAGATAAGGAAAGTGTAACAAAAGTGCAGTAAATCATCATTTTTTTTGAAAAAATAGCTTTAAAATCGTCAAAAAAAGCTTGGTGTTTAGATTCGAACGGAGTATAATTGGCTCCGTGAGATAAATTGGGGGTCGAAAAGCCAAATGTTAATCGTTTGTATTCTTGGGTTTGCGCTGGCGCTCGCTTTGGCGCTTGTTCTTACACCACTCGTCAAAAGGTTTGCGATTCGAATTGGAGCAGTTGATGTTCCGAATGCTCGCAAAGTGCACACACGTATTATGCCACGTATGGGCGGTCTAGGAATTTTCCTGGCGTTAGTCATTTCATTTCTGGTGGTGTTGCCATTTTTACCTTTTGATCTTCCTGCCCGTGATGCCAATTTCATGAAGGCCTTCTTTACAGCAGGTTCTATCATTGTACTGATCGGTGTATTGGATGACCGCTTTGAGCTGTCAGCCAAAGTAAAACTGATCGGACAACTCGTCGCTGCGTGCACAGTTGTATTTGGATACGGTATTCGTGTTGATTTTGTAGATATTCCTTTTCAGGATAATTATTTCGCACTGGAAAACTGGATTTCGATTCCGCTGACGATCTTCTGGATCGTTGGGGTAACAAATGCCATTAACCTGATTGACGGTCTGGATGGACTGGCAGCTGGTGTTTCCGCTATTGCGATCGGTAGTATTTTTACAATGTCCTTAATTATGGGTAACTACCCTGTGGCACTGCTTTGTGTGCTGCTGCTGGGAGCAATCGTAGGATTCCTGTATTTCAACTTCCATCCTGCTAAGATTTTTATGGGAGATACAGGCTCATTATTCCTCGGTTTCAGCCTTGCGATGCTGTCCTTGCTAGGATTCAAACAGATCGCAGTCGTGTCATTTATTACACCGCTGATTATTATCGGCGTACCTTTGTCGGATACGTTCTTCGCTATCATTCGTCGTTGGGTACATAAGAAGCCGATCTTTGCACCGGATAAAGGTCACTTGCATCATTGCTTGCGTGAACTTGGATTGAGTCATCGTCAAACCGTACTCCTGATTTATGGAATTGCTTCCTTCTTCGG
The DNA here is from genome assembly GCF_039822605.1 of Paenibacillus wenxiniae. Classification (NCBI taxonomy): domain Bacteria; kingdom Bacillati; phylum Bacillota; class Bacilli; order Caryophanales; family Paenibacillaceae; genus Paenibacillus; species Paenibacillus wenxiniae. The sequence goes on along the minus strand of NZ_JBCGUH010000005.1, from coordinate 20,114 downwards.
TGTACTGGCGATCATCCAATCTTCGGCAGCAATTAACGATGCCAACTGGGTTACCTTTGTTGTGATCTGCGTCATGATGTTTGTCATGCAGATCGGTGCTGAACTCATCGGTCTTGTCGGACAAACGAAACGTCCATTGCTGGATCTTATTGCTCGCTTCCGCGTAAAGCCTGATCCAACACGTGGTAGTAAACCTTAACATGTATTACCAATCAACCATTTCAAACTAAACACCAAGTCTTGATATGGAAAGCCTCCACATTGATGCGTATCGCGCCGATGTGGAGGCTTTTTTGGTGCTAAAATTGCAATAAATGATCAAATAAAACGAGTTTCTACTATTATATATGCATTTGCTTATCCAACGTTGATTTATAGCTGGAATAGATGCAATAAAGCAAGCAGTTGAAATTAATCCGCCAAGTCAATCAATCAAAAAATAAATTCACTAATTCGAGCTAACCCAATGCAATACATCTAAAAGTCCGCGCCATCATTAGCCTTGCGCAAGTATGCAAAAAAATCAACTATAAAAATTTGTCCATATCGTAACGATTGTATGATTGACATCTGATGTTTTTTCTTGAAATTTCCTGATTTTATTAAAATCTATACGATCCTTGCCGATAAAAGGGGTAGACAGGTTAAGCCCGCCATACAGAATCAAAACTGTGAGCGGAACAAGAGGAGGAACATTATTTTGAAGAAAATACTATCGATGTTATTGGCGGTAGTCTTGTTGGCTGGCCTTTTGCCTCAAGGAATAGGCGGCAGTGTGGCACAGGCAGCAACGGGCAGTTTTTTCATTTTTCCGAATGAACAGTACGATATCGCAACACCACGTATCGCCAATAGTAATCGTCTGACAGTAACAGGTAGTTACAGTAACATTAATGCAAACTCGATCACATATGATATCGAGCAAATTTCCAAAGACGGTGATAAAGTTACTGTTATCAATTCTAATAAAGGTTTGAGCGGTAATATTACTGCAAGCACCTCCGGCGGATCGAGCCTTACGATTTCTGATATCCCTCTGTTTGCAGGTTTGAACCGTATTACATTTAAAGCAACGCAGGGTGTTTCTTCTCAAGTGGCAGAATCCATTTATGTAGAATATCGCGATGGACCTACACTGTATAACTTAACAGGTGTATTGGACAATGACACCGTTGCGCTGAAAGAAAATACGCCAGTTGTACTGACGGCAGCCAAAGGTGGAATTAATGCTGGACAACAAACAGCCAATATGTCGCTTAGCGGTTCTGCACCAAATGCGACAAAAGTGACTGTGCTTGTTAACGGCGGTAATAGCCGTACATCGATTGTTTCAAGTGCGAACAATTATCAATTTACCGTAGCACCCATTGCTTTGAAACTCGGTAAAAATACATTGACGATTCAGGCTATTAACGGAACACAGGTGCTGGAAACAACACGTGACGTTACGTTCTATAATGGTCTGACTACGTTCTATGATACGTATGCTAATAGTGATTCCAATAAATCTTCCGATCTGGCTTCATTTCCAGACTTTACCGTTTCTAAAAATACATTTAGTGTAACTGGTAAAGTCGTTGTACCTCTTACCAATGGTGCTCTTCCAACTGATCTGAGCAACTATATTAGCTATACGTTTAGCGGAGATGGTGTAGCAACTGGAACATCCTATACTGGAACTACAGCAGCTACAAAAATTGCAGCAGAAAGTACGACAGCATATGCTACACTGCAATATACAATTCCAGAAGATGCATCACGTACTTTTAACTATGATAAAGGAACGAATCTTGCTATCGTAGCAAATGGTAGTTCTAGCAGTGGTTTTGGATTAACGCTGAGAAATAGTGCTGCTTCGTATATTTATAAAGTGAATTATTTGTCAGGTTATACTGCAAGTACAAGCAAGGAATCAGCTACTGGTATGACGGGTACTACACTAAATGGAGCTAATATTTTCTCATTGCCTACTGCATTGGAAGTTTTTGTAGTTAATGGCGATAGCAATACTCAACTGAATATTAGCAAAGTAGTAGATGCTACAGGGAATAAATCTAATGATAAACCAACAATTGAACTTATTAATTCTGAATCGGTTGTACAGACGGTTAATGGAAGTTCACAACGTATGCAACGATTGCTTTACAAATTAACTAAAGTTCCTGTGAATGGCACACAAACATTGTATTTTACAGGTGCTAAAAATGATGCACAGGGTAATCTTGTTGCAAACACACCTGAAGTGCCAGCCACAATCAATGTTTTGTTTGGCCCATATGCGAGTTTTAATAAAGCATATGATGGTATGGTTATTCAAAATAGTCAGAATGTAGCAGGTGCTGAAACGAGAATTGTTGCAGGTATATTGGATAGTTTCTCGGGGAAACTGCAAAATGTAACGGTGGCTACGGATATTCGTTATGCTGACAATGGTGCGAATAAGCAGACGGTGTTCTTTTATGTGAATAATACACTTATCCCTTTAGTACCGGCAAGCAGTAACGCCAATGATCCGAATTTTAAAATTCAGGATGTTAATGGTGCCTATAAAGCAATGTTCTCTGGTGCGAACACTATTAAATTAGTGTTTAAAACAGATAAAACATCCTATGAACTATCAGTGAAGATTAATCTGGTACCTACAGATGTACCTGTTATTCCTGTAGATACAACGCTAGGAATTTTCCCATTCAAGTATGCGGGGACTAGCGATGCTATTCCTACTGCTAGAGATGCTGCTTTTACGGCAAATGGGACTGTATTTACTACAAAAGAACAAAATTTTAATGTGTATGGTACGTTTGATTTTGTAGATTTGGGTACTACGAAAACAGGTGTAGAGAGTGGATTGAAATCGATCACTCCAGCAAACTATATTTTGAAGGTCACCAAATCCGATGGAAGTACAGTAGCAAGTTGGAGCCTGGATCAGCGCTTTAATTCCACTACGGGTGACGCAATTAATGACAAAGTTAGCGCTTCAGATAATTTAAGTGTATTTTATGATTACAGCAAGCAATCATTCTCTTTCATTCTTCGAGGACAGGTTGTTCCAGATGATAACAGTCCAGTAGTGTATAACTTTACTGTTTATAATACGGGTACAGGTGGGCCAAGTACGTCGGCTCGAATGGAGATCAGTAAACAAACAGATACGTATATCATTGCTCGTCCAGTAGAAGCACAAAAGCTAACAAACAGCAACTTTATCGATGTAGTGGTAAACTCGAAGAATGCTACATCTGTTGTGATTAATAAAGAAACAGCTACAAAAGCACCTTTCTATACTGATCCTAGTGGTAAAGCTAATAATAAACTTCCAGAATACCCTGATGCTTATAAAGTAACAGTTCGTGATTTGAAGCCGAATAAAGAAACGAAGATTCCAATCATCGTTACGATTGCAGGTAAGCAGATTAAAGATCAAGTTATCGTTAAATATGTACCTACGAATATTCCAGGTGCGGAATTCATGATGGATATGAAAAATTCGGCTAAAGTGTTTGATGGCGATCTTAATCTCAAATTCCCATCAGGTACGAATTTGATCCGTAGAGACATTGGTACAAGCGCTGAAGACCAACGTAAAAATGAAGTATTCTCAGGCAATACACTCTTGTTCGGTATCGGTAACAGCCAGGATGGAGTTATTGATCGTTATAACTTTGAACAAGTTCCTACTAATATGGACCAGAAGTTTAAAGTCGGACAACAGATTTTTGTGAACCAATTTAATAATCACTTTGTAAAAAGTAGCCCGGTTTTCTGGATTGATCCAGGTTTGGCAGATAATCTCGATACGCCTAAAGATTATGATCCTGTTACGATGGGACAAGAACCGTATCAACCATCTAATTCCACAATACCTAGCTTCTATGAGCGTGATCCGCGTAATGAGCTTGTTCCATCGAAACGTGGAACATTGACATTGTCTTACTCAGATAACGTTGCCGAAGACGCAGGTAAACTGATTACTGTATTCTTCTTTGACCGCTCACTGGGCAATAGCTCCGGTCAATGGGAAAATATCGGTGGTGTAGTCAACGCGAAAAGTCATACCGTAACAGTACCATTTGATCGTTTCGGTTACTATGTAGTCGCTAAGCTCAGTTACTCATATGCAGATATTGTTCAACACAGCTATGCACGTGATTATATGGAAGCTTTGTTTGCTAAAGGGATTATGAAGGCGACCGATCCAGATAGCTCATTTGGTGCAGACCAATATGTAACACGCGGTGAGTTCACTCGTGCGATCGTAAGAGCCAAAGAAATGCCGTTTGATTTCCAGGGACCGAAGCATTTCATCGATGTGAGCAGTAGCGATTCGCAGATTCTGCCTGATGCACTATATGACTACCGCTATATCGAAACCGCAGCTCGTGCCGGCTTTGTTCGTGGTACGCAGCCACAGGTATTCAGTCCAGGTGAAAATATTAGTCGTCAAGATGCAGCCGTTATTATTGCCAAAGCGTTGAACTTGAAGCTGGAAACCGATCAGACGAAGATCGATGCCGGTCTGCAAAAGATCTTCAAAGATGCAAGTACAGTCGATCGTTATGCAAGAGCTTCTGTACTAGCCGTAGCGAAAAAAGGCTTTATTAACGGATCGGCGATTGATGGCGATTCAAAGAAAGGCTTCAACTTTACTCCAACAGCTAAAATGCTGCGCTCTGATACTGCTGTAATTTTGGCAAAAGTCATGATCAGCGATAAAAAGCTGCCGAAGATGTAAGGATTTAGAAGATGTAAGGATTTAAAGGTAGCTATTATGGATAGAAATTTTTGATCAAGCAAAGAACCTTCACCTGTATTGGTGAAGGTTCTTTTTGTGATTGAGATTATTTTCGAAATATAATTCAGAAAAGCTAAAACTCGAAAAACGCTGATGTATCAAGGGTTTTCAGGTTTTTAATGGTCATAATAAACCGAAAATTTATAAAAAATCAAAAAAACTTTAGAAACCTTGCAACCTTTTCGCAACACGCCGCGTCTATAAGTTTGGAAACAGCGAGAGCGATACTGAAAGTTCTCCTGAACCCAACTGTTTAAATAACAACAAACCTGTTTAGGTACTACTTAGAGTTATTAAAAAGTAGCTTGCAGTCACAGGTGAATGGGCGAAGTTGGTAATTCCTTTAAAAGTGTAGTAAGATTAATAAGGTTGTGCCAAAAACTTTTTTTGAAGGCACTGCAACTTTTAAAGAAACCCTGCGTCTATATATACGAACCTGATGAAGCGACAGCAAAAAGCATGCTAACAGGTTGTTGAATGACAATGAACCCTAATGGAATATTCAACAATCCCGATGTGAAAAAATGTCTTTACGGCATCATTGGCGCAAGTGTATAATACGTTTGGACACTGCGGTCTTCTGATTGGCGAATGTTCCGGTTACGATTTTCTGTGATATTCACAGATATCATCATAAAACGGATTTGCTTGTACTCGGAAAGGGGGTGTAACGACATGAGTAAAAAAATCCATAACAAACAAACAAACAAAAATAATGTTTATGATATTCAAGGAGGAGACAAAAAGTTTATGAAAAAGTCTACTAAAAAAGTTATCAACGTAGCAGCAAGCGCAGCTCTGCTGGCTGGCGTAGCTCCAATCGCAGGTGTACTGGCTCCAACAGCAGCACATGCATCCGGTTCTTTCGATGTTTACAACGTTCCAACACTGAGCTCTACTTCTGTTTCTAAAGCACAAGGTGGCGTAGCTCTGGGTCGCGTTAAAGTTAACATTGACAAATTCACACTGAATGGCGGAAACAACACTCTGACTTTCACTCTGCCACAAGGTTTTGAATTCCCAACTACTACAAACGGTACTACTACTACATTTGATCAATTCAATAACACTGCTGTAACTGCGACTGGTAACACTTATACATTCGTAGCTGCTGGCGGCGCAAACACTGCTAACATCGGCGTAAATGTTATTAACTCTACAACTGCACAAATCGTTTTCAATGGTACTTCTAACCAAGCTGACGATCTGGAAATCTTGCTGGACATGAAACAAATCGTTTCTACTGGTCCTAGCAGCGGTGACGTTAACGTAAACTTCTCTGCAGCTAACGGTAGCGGTCTTCCTACTGGTAACGTTAAAGTTGCAACAGTAGTATCTTCCGGTCAAGTAGCTGTTGAAGCGCGTGATACTCAATCTAGCAGCAACAACTTCAACTTCAACCTGCGTGTTACTGAATCCGTTGCAGCTTCCCTGAAAACAGGTAATGCAATCAAATTGAAACTGCCATCCGGTTTCGAGTGGACTTCCCGTGGTACTGCTACTTCCCTGTACGGTACACTGAAAAATGAAGATCTGAACGTAGCCCTGAACGGTGATACTGCTACAATTTCTGCAAAAGCAACTTCCCAAACAGCTTCTTCATTCGATCTGCCACTGACATTCACAGTACAAGATGAAGATAAAGCTAAAGCAGGCGATGTAACTGCTACAATCAGCGGTAACTCTTCGGTAAACGTATCTTCTCTGGTAGTTGGTACTTACGGTCAATACGGTGGTGGCGTAACAGTTGCTTCCCCAACTACAGTAGTAGCTGGTCAAGACGAGCAAAAAATCGGTAACGTAGTAGTTAAAGAATCCGTTGCAGGATCTTTCATTGCTGGCCGTACTGTAACTCTGCAACTGCCTGAGGGCGCTCGTTGGCAGTCTGTTTACACTGGTGGCGAAGGTACAACTGGTACAACTGGTTCTATTGATACAGCTAATGGTCTGGTTACTCCAAATGTAACTTACACTGGTACTGATGGCCGTACCCTGAAACTGACTTTCCCAACTCAAAACACTTCTAACAAAGCTGGTTCTATCACTTTGAAAGATGTTGAAGTAGCAGTTCAACCAGGTTTCACTGGTGATCTGAACGCTACAGTAGCAGGTAGCCAAGGTCTGACTGGTACAGTTAAACTGGCAACAGCAGTATCTGGCGTATCCCTGACTGCAACTAACGCAACTTACAACATTGCAATCGGTACTGACAATGCTTCTATCGGCGATCTGGTGATCAAAGAAGGCGCTGCTGGTGCACTGACTGACGATGGTACTGGTCTGGTTGAAGTTCTTCTGCCAGCTGGCGTAACTTTCGGTTCTACTCCAACTGTATCCGTAACTGGTGGCGACCTGCGCATCCGTAACGTATCTGTTGACACTTACAACAACAGCGGTACTCAAGGCGTTCTGCGTTTCTACGTAGATAGCGAGAGCACAACTGCAAGCACAATCACTGTTAGCGGCGTTAACCTGCGTATCGACCGTACTGTACCACAAGGCGACATCGTTGCTAAAGTACAAGGCGACGGCGCAGCTTACACTGCTTACCACGGTGCTGGTAGCGTAGCTCAAACTTGGAACTCCAGCTACAAATACGCAGCTCAAGCAGCTATCGCTACAATCGGTACTGCACCAGCTGGTGAGACTGACAACGCTGTAAAAGCTATCTACACAATCGGTAGCACTGCTTACACTGTAAACGGTCAAACTCGTACTGCTGAAGTTGCTCCTTACGTTGAAAACGGACGCACTTACCTGCCAGTTCGTTACGTAGCAGAAGCTCTTGGTGTATCCCAAGCGAACATCCTGTTCGACAAACCAACTTCTGTTGTTACAATGATCAAAGGTGATCGCGTAGTTCAGCTGAAACTGAACACTAACCAACTGACAATTAACGGTTCCACAATCAACATGGACGTTAAAGCAGTAACTAAAGCTAACCGTACTGTACTGCCTATCGCATGGGTTGGTAAAGCTCTGGATGCAGTAATCCAATACGATGCTGCTGCTAAAACTGTAACAGTAAACAGCAAGTAATATCTCTGATATTACAAGCTAAACTATAGAAGGTAGTCATACCTTCACTGAGATACCTCGGAGTAGGCAACTGCTCCGGGGTATTTTTATTTTCGTATTTGCAAAAACATGCAGTAAGGTTGTATCGTAACCTATGAAGTAGAGCCGATCAGGAATAGTCAGGTAATGACGAATCGATAGAGAGTGGACGATACGCAATAAGATTGTATAAAGGATAGTAGTTATGTAGGTATCGAAAATAATACAAATTTATAATAGAAATAGATCTCAACAATGGAGGCAGAGGTTATGAAAAAAAGATCAACATGGCTACTTGCAGTAGCGACGATTGGTATCGGCGTATGGGTAGGTAGCTCGTTCACTACGGTTAGTAATGCGAGTAGTCAGTTAGGTTCAGCAGATGATCCCGTCGTGACGAAAAGTTATGTCGATCAGCAAATTCAAAAAGCACTTGGTGGGAATTTGAATACGGGTTCTTCTAATAATTCTTCGAGTAGCTCTACCACTAACAACTCCAATACATCCAGTGGAACGAAAAATAATACCAGTTCTTCTACAAACACGTCATCCTCTAATTCCAATACAACTAATGCCAATGCTGGCACGACAACAGGAAGTTCTGCAACTTCTGCTGCAACTTCTGCGACTTCCAAAATCGATATTGTTGAGCTTCGTCCAGGCAAAACATTGATTGCAAAAGCAGGTACACAGATTATCGTGCGACATGGTAATGCTACTGTATACAGTGACGGCACAAATGGTATTGTAGATGTGACTGCTGGAACCGATCTTGGTGGGAATCAGGCAATTGCGAACAATCATTTACTGCTATTTCCTCGTGATGGTCGCGGTGTAATGGTTACTGCTAATCAAACTTCGAATGCAACACTTATGGTTATCGGAAGCTATGATGTGCAGTAATATGGTTTGATCCAGGGGCAGCTTGGTTAAGCAATAGCCTGCAACAGTGTAACGGTATCCTGCATACGTAAATTAGTATAATGTATAGATTTGCAATCAGTATAAGAAATACGCATCATCTAGCTTTCTTATTTCTCATACAATATATTGTTATTTTAATTACTATTCGATTTATGCTTTTAGTATATTTTGATGTATCATTCATCATCCGAATATGAGATTTTAGATAGACTATAAAATCGGCATAAACCGATAATGCCGACAAGAATAATCGGTTATTATCGTTTGACACCTTTTGCTAAATGGTTTATCATGACCTGTAAGGCTTGTAAAGCGACCTTTTCCATATGGAAAGGGTTCATTTTTTGTGTGGGAGCACTTTGAAAGGCTGTATGCAATCTGCATTCGTCTTACTATCCATATGGGAGGTTGAGTTTGTGTCGACAATTAAAAAACATTTATTTACATCAGAGTCTGTAACTGAAGGACATCCAGATAAAATTTGTGACCAAATTTCCGATGCTGTTCTTGATGCATTTTTGGCTAATGATCCAAATGCGCGTGTAGCATGCGAAGTCGCTGTTGCAACAGGTATGGTACTCGTTATTGGTGAAATTAGTACCAAGTCGGAATATGTGGATATTCCTTCGATCGTGCGTAATACGCTCAAAGAAATCGGTTATACTCGTGCAAAATACGGTTTTGATTACAATACATGTGCGGTGCTCACTTCATTGAATGAGCAATCTGCTGACATTGCGCAAGGGGTAAACTCCGCGCTGGAAACACGTGATCCAGAACAATTAAAACTGGAAACAGAAAATATCGGTGCAGGAGACCAGGGCTTGATGTTTGGATTTGCGACAAACGAAACGCCTGAACTGATGCCTTTGCCGATCGCCATGTCTCACCGCATCGCGCGCCGTTTGTCGGAAGTACGTAAAGATGGTACGTTGGAGTACCTTCGTCCGGATGGCAAAACACAGGTGACGGTAGAATATCAGGACAACAAGCCGGTACGTATTGATGCGATCGTTGTTTCTACGCAACATGCTGAAGAAGTAACACTGGAGCAGATTCAAAAAGACATTCGCGAGCATGTTATCGCTCCGATCGTACCAGCTGAACTGCTGGATGCAGATACCAAATACTTCATCAACCCAACGGGACGTTTTGTTATCGGTGGTCCTCAAGGCGATGCAGGTTTGACCGGTCGTAAAATCATCGTAGATACATATGGCGGTTATGCTCGCCATGGCGGCGGTGCTTTTTCGGGTAAAGATCCTACAAAAGTAGACCGCTCCGCAGCTTACGCTGCACGTTATGTCGCGAAAAATATCGTTGCTGCCGGATTGGCAGATAAATGTGAAATCCAGCTTGCGTATGCGATTGGGGTAGCCACACCAGTATCGATTAACGTGGACACGTATGGCACAGGCAAAGTGAGTGAGGATAAATTGGTAGAGCTGATTCGCAAGCATTTCGATCTGCGTCCTGCTGGTATTATTCGTATGCTGGAACTACGTCGCCCCATTTATCGTCAAACTGCTGCATACGGCCACTTTGGTCGTACCGATCTCGATGTACCGTGGGAGAGCACGGATAAAGCAGAACTGTTGAAAGCTGAAGCAGGTCTGTAATCGATTTTGGTTCATTCACTTATAATGGATCGACTATTATATAGTCTAAGCATTGCGATTGCACATTATAATAGAGTATTGAATGTGCATGAAGCATGTGTACAAATTTGTAGTTAGTATTTGATAAGATGCCTGTAAAGAATTATGAAGCTTTAAGAATGTACAGTTCAAAGAACGTACAGCTATAAGCATACCGTTCATAGCTGTATAGTCTATATAGGCACTTAACCATATACACTATAGACGTCATAATTAGCATAATTTTACTATAATGACTTCATACACGATAGCCGCCTGCAAAATGCAGAGCGGCTTTTCGTGCAAGATACTATGATTATTAAAGTGGTCCAATATAACGTATAATATAAGGACGAATTAAGGACGAAAAATAGTGTATGATCATGCAGAACGAAATGTACAAAAACATAGCTATACCGTAACTTTTAGATCAAATAGCAGTCTAATTGTATAAGGCATTTTAGTTGATGAACACGTAGGGTTAATTGGACATCTATACACTGGCAAAACAAATCAATAAATAAAGCAATAAACCAAGCAAAAAAGCAAGCGCAATACTAGGGATCAGTCAGCTGTACGTATACAGACGGCTGAAGCAATTTTAAGGATAGGGGCGTTTTATTGATGACTGGCAAAACAAAAACAATGCGCAGATGGATTGCATTCACTCTCGCAGGTACCATTTGGATTCAACCTGTAGTGGAAGTGGGTCTTCCAGCAAGCTCATTGTTGGCTACGCAAACGGCAGATGCAGCATCGACTACGAAGCTGGATGAAAGTTATATTACATCCGGCGCCAAATTGCTGCAATATCGATATAAGACAACACGTTCGGGCAGAAGCGTTACGGTATTGGCTGATGTTGTACGAGTAGATTTGCAAAATCCATATGTGAATCTGGATGTGATGACAGGTAAAGGCGGTAAATTTACAACCCGTCAATCGGTTGAAGGCATGGCACAGGAGACGAAAGCTGTTGCTGGCGTGAATGGCGACTATTTTAATACAAGTGCAGAAGGTGTACCGATGGGAGCACAGGTTTCCGATGGTGTACTGATGTCGAGTCCTTCACAGTTAAATGGTATGTATGCATTTGGCGTCACAAAAAGTGGTACGCCTATGATTGAACAGTTTACGTTTGAAGGTAAAGTAACCGCACAGGACGGATCTACGTTTGATCTGGCAGGTATTAATCAGGCTTCCTATATGACAGAACCTGATAAAACGTACAGCCATATGAATAAAATGTACATTTATACGGATGCATGGAAAGCGACGGAGCGTCCAGCGAACAGCTCCACCACGCCTACAGAAGTATTAGTACAGGACGGCGTGATCACGCAAATCTCTGCGAATAAAACGATCCAGGAATCTGTGCCTACGGGTGCATACATTTTGCGCGCGCATGGTACAGCGGCGAAGTTTATCCAGCAACATATGGCGGTAGGGCAGAAAGTGACGACCGATTATTCACTGCGCGTTAAATCAACAGGTAAAACGGTGAATCCATCCGATCTGAAAATGATGATTGGCGGTCATACGATTCTAGTTGATGGTGGTAAGCCATCTTCGTTCTCCCGCAGTGTAAGCTCAATCGGCGGCAATCGTGCACGTACAGCTGTTGGCTATTCGCAAGATGGACGGTATGCCTATGTGATTGCTGTTGAAGACAACGACAATAGTGCAGGCATGTCTCTATCTGAACTGCAAGACTTTATGGCATCGATCGGCGTCTGGAAAGGTCTGAATCTGGATGGAGGCGGCTCTACGACACTTGTAAGCCGTCCACTTGGTGAGGACAAAGCCACACTGGCGTTTGAGACGGAGTATGGCGGCACAACACAGCGTAGCGTAGTAAATGGCCTTGGCGTATATACAACGGCGCCTCAAGGCAGTGTGAAGGGCTTTAGTATCAGTGGTCCGAAGCAACTGCTGCTTGGTCAGACCGCGACCTACTCAGCTAAAGGTTATGACACGTATTATAACCCGATCAAAAACGATGCGATTAAGCCAACCTGGAAAGCGGGCAATAGCAATATTAAATGGCTAGGTGATCAGTTCCAAGCTGTTAAATCAGGTACAGCCAAAGTCACAGCGACAAGCAACGGTATTAGCACCAGCATGAATGTAGAGGTTGTAGGGGCAGAAGCGATTCAAAGTCTAACGCCAGCTAGCAAAACCGCTTCATTACAAGCTGGAACAACGATTTCTGTACCTGTAAATGCGACGCTAAAAAATGGCTCCAGTCTGACAATTGCGCCTGAAATGCTAAACTGGCAGTTTGTCGGTTTTAAAGGTACAGTTAAGGGTGATCAATTGACGATTAACTCGGTCGATAAAGATGCTACCGTTGGCTACGCGATTGCTCGTTATGATGGCTTCAGTACGATGATCGTACTCGGTACAGGTGGCGGTCAGGCAAGCACATGGGAAGATTTTGAAAATACAGGCTATGATATTAGCTTCCTGGGCAATCCAAGCAATGTAACAGGTTCGGCTAGCATTACACAGGGTGCGGATGATCATGCTAGCTCTAAAGTATTGCAATTGAGCTATGATATGACAGCGGGTACAGCAAAGAAATATGCCTATGCTCAATTTAACGGAACATCCGGTAAAGCATTGACGGCTGGATCATCAGCGATGTCGCTCGATGTATACAGTGATCAGAGCTATAACTGGCTGCGTGGTGAAGTGACTGATGCCAATGGCAAAACCGTATATATCGATATTGCGAAAAGTCTGAACTGGAAAGGGTGGAAAACACTCAATGTCGATTTGACAGGACTGAATATCGCGTATCCAGCCAAGCTGAAACGTCTGTATGTCGTCAATGTGGAAGAAGGACAGGACGAGCGTGCAGCTAAAGGTATGATCCAGATCGACAACATCAAGCTGACCGGTGCAACACAGGCACCAAGCTTCACGACGCCAACAGGATCGCTAGCTATGACAGTGGGCAAGAAGACCGCGACGCTGAATGGACAAGCTCAGTCGATTGATGCGGCACCTATGCTGAAAGACAGTGCTACGTATATTCCTGTCAAATATATCGTCGATGCTTTTGGCGGACAGGCGAATTGGGATCAATCGAATCAGCGAGTGACGATTTTACGTGCAGGGCAATTGATTGATTTGACGGTTGGACAGAAAAATTATGTGCAAAACGGTCGTTTACAGAGTGCTTCAGTCGCTCCAGTCATCGTCTCGGGCAGGACTTTAGTCCCTCTAAGACTCGTTTCAGAGCAGCTTGGATTGAATGTAAAATGGGATCAAACAACCAAGACGATTACTATCCAATCATGATAAGTTATAATATGATATAAAAGTATCATATAAATGACTTACAGAAATGGAGAAGATCAAGTGGAGTTCCACGCTGATGCGATAGATCACGTCATTAAGAACGCAACAAATGTAATGGAAAACAGCAAATATCAGATCTTCGAGATTTTGGACACTTCGCGGCGTGAGCTGTTGTCCCTAAATACTGAGCTTGAGCTGGTATTGCGTGAGACAGCGGAAACGATCGAGAAGGTGGATAAGCTTGAGGTCGGTTATCGCAGTTCCCGAATCAGACTCACTGAAGTAAGTCGTGACTTTGTGCGGTATAATGAACAAGATATCAAACAAGCCTACGAGAAGGCGACTCAGCTACAGCTTGATCTGATGATATATCGGGAAAAGGAAATGTATTTAAAGGCACGCCGTGACGATTTGCAGAAGCGGGTTAAAAATGTAGAAAGCTCCATTGAGCGAGCCGAGACGATCGGCTCGCAAATGGGAGTTGTACTCGAATATTTATCGGGTGAGCTGAATCAGGTCACTCGTATTATCGAATCTGCCAAAAATCGTCAGTTGATCGGCCTTAAAATTATTTTGGCGCAAGAAGATGAGCGTAAGCGTATTTCCCGTGAAATTCATGATGGACCGGCACAATTGCTGGCAAATCTAGTTCTTAGGACCGAAATTGTGGAAAGAATGATCACAAAGCAGGATTATGCAATGGTACGGGACGAAATAATAGATTTGAAAGCACAGGTGCGCTCCAGCCTGGAAGAAATGAGAAAAGTCATTTTCAATTTAAGACCTATGGCCCTCGATGATCTTGGGCTTATTCCAACTCTGCGGAAGTATGTGCAGGATTATGAGGAAAAAACTCGAATCCGTTCTATTTTTGAAACCAGAGGCAAGGAATACCGGCTCAGTTCCGCCATGGAGGCTGCCATCTACCGCCTGGTGCAAGAGGCACTGACCAACGCAGCAAAACATGCCGAACCGACGTATGTTACTGTCATCCTTACGTTTCAGGCGCAGATTGTGAAGCTGACTGTTGAAGACAACGGCAAAGGCTTCAGTCTGGAAAAGGTAGATCAGCGTACCAAGGACCATAACAACTTCGGTCTGATTGGCATGCGCGAACGAGTCGAATTACTTGATGGCAGAATGGAAATTGAATCTGCTGAAAATCAGGGGACAAAAATTATTATTCATATTCCAACGAATGTGGAAAAGTGAAAGGAGTAACAGGATGGAAAACCATGATTACGGCTCTAAAAAGATTAAAATATTGCTGGCCGATGATCATCAACTGTTCCGCGAAGGGCTAAAGCGCATCCTCAATATGGAGGATGATCTGGAGGTCATTGGCGAATGTGGAGATGGTATTCAGGTACTGGAGTTCTGCAATCATACTCCACCGGAAGTCGTATTGATGGATATCAATATGCCAATTGAGAATGGGGTAGAAGCGACCGAGAAGCTACGCGAGCTTTTCCCTGACATTAAAGTTATCATTTTGTCGATCCATGATGACGAGAGCTATGTGTTTGAAACACTACGCAAAGGTGCTTCAGGCTACCTGCTCAAAGACATGGAGGCGGAGTCGCTTGTCAATGCGATCCGCTCTGTCGTGGAAGGCCATGCCTATATCCATCCGAAAGTAACAGGAAAGCTCATTCAGCAGCTTCGCCGGATGACATATGTAAACGAAACAGGCACACTGGCTGATAACAATCATAACGGCGATACAGGTGTGAAATTTGTAGCCGGCGATGATAACCCGCTGACAAGACGTGAAGCTGAAGTTCTGCGTCTGATGGCAGAGGGTAAAAGCAACAAAATGATTGGTGAATACCTGTTCATCAGTGAGAAAACCGTTAAAAACCATGTGAGTAGCATTTTGCAAAAAATGGAAGTGGATGATCGTACTCAAGCGGTTATTAACTCGATCAAACATGGTTGGGTTACGCTGTAATTTCCATTTTGCTCGGAACTAGACATGAGTGATATACTACAATCGTATAATCAAAGTGAAGCACACTTTTCCTGAAAAAGGATGAGTGTGCTTTTTTGTTTTGAATAAGCGGTATCCTCAATAAAAGATGGGAGGAATTCAATTGAAATTAGATGTATATGCAATAGAGCATGAGCAGGGCTGGCGATTGAATGTTTCGCTGGATATGCGTGTCGATAGTCTATGGTGGACCGCAACGAATAAAAGAGACTATCCTTGTCAAAGTCTGTGGCATATTGCCAGCGATTTGCCGGTAGGCTGGGCATTTGCCTGTATGCATCATTTTAATGAGCGATTACAGCGTAACAGAGAAACGATTCTCTACGAAGCCTCATTACAGCACAAAGCGATGAGTGGGTCTACGATAAATAGGTCTGCAAGGAGAGGGTCTGTACGTCCACACCAAATGACAGGCACAGGTGCAAGTGCTTCCATTACGATCGAACAAATTACGCAATGGTTAAGTGAGTACATAATACGAAGACAGTCCTCATCTAGCAATTTCCATTATAAAAGAAGTATAGTAGCAGCGAATTCAGGAGATTGTTTTTCCGATCCGAGGTTTGTTCATTCATCTGAAACATTGTCACAACTGGTCTTTCCGTGTCAGTTATGGAACAGAGAACAAGGTTGGACCGGTAGTGGACAATATGTGCTAGCCAGTCAGGCCATCGGACAGCTTCAAGGTGATTTGCAGCATGCAGAGTGTAAAAAACAACTCGCCTGTGGAGCGATTGCACTTACGGGTTTGGTGAATGGTCGTTCATTATTGTTAGCCGAGTTGCATCATTTAATGGAGAATAACCAATCGCGCTATGCAACTGGATGGAGAAGCTACATCCAGCTTGCTTACCTGCAAAAGCATCTTCGTTTGCTTGAGAGTGTATATGTTAGTGACGAAGCATCAGCTGAGAATCATCATGTCCATCGTAGCTGGTCTTTTTTAAAAATGTTTAAAAAGAGTGCCGATTTATCTTCAAGCCGTTCTATCGTCTGTCGTCGCTGCGGAAGTACAAATATTCGCTATACCAACTGTGCGAGCTGTGGTTCATCTGCCTGTGGCTATTGTGAACAATGCCTGATGATGGGCAGAAGTCGCGAATGCGGACTATTGTTGCAATCCGTTCGTCCGCCGATTGCTGTGCGCGTAATAGAACAGCCGGAGCCGAACACGATAATCAAGCAGCCGGTTACTACCGATCGCTCCATTTCGGCACAGTCACTTGTTGCAGCGTCTTCATGGACTGTACCGAATCGTTATAGAGTTGAAAAGCAAACAGCCGTAGCCTATATAGAAGGCAAAAAGGATATACAGACACGCTGGGGACTGAGTAACGCGCAGACGGCTGCCACTTTACAAGCACTCGAATTTTTACAGTCCAAAGTGGATGTTTCGCATCAGCAATTAGCTCAATCGCGAATAGGACAACTGCATCAACGATTTTGGCGTATATGGAAAAGCGCTGTATTAAAAACAAAAAGCCAGCACTCTATTCGTAACATAGAAAATATTCATAATATGGAGGATTGTTATCTACCTGTTATTAAAAATGGTCTCGTACAAATGAGTCAGCTTCCACGTTCTCGTCGATTTCTGCTATGGGCAGTGACAGGAGCCGGAAAAACAGAAATGGTATTACCCTCTAATAGACAAATGCCTTCTGAATAAAGGTTTCGGGGATTGATTGGTGAATAATTCCCACGATTTGCCCACATTAACTATTCATTATTGATTCAAAAATCATTGCCGCTTCATTTTTCATTGTCTTTGTTATGTGCTGATATACTCTCCGTGTAATACCATCATCTTTATGGCCTAATCGTTCTTGTATAGTTTCCAAAGATACTCCAGCTTCGGCAAGTATAGAAACGTGAGTGTGGCGCAATGTGTGGGGAGTCATGTGCGAGGGTAATCCACATTTAGGCAGTAATAGTTTCATTCGTGCTTCCAACTGTTTCTGCATCTCAGGATACCCAGGGTATCTGTGTCTGTTGGTGAATACGAAGTTGTGATCAGTGAATGAATCTCTTTTCTCCATCTTGTATTCTAATTGTTCGGCCCTTTGTTTTTTCAGAACGGCCATAGTTTGATTATCTATTGCGATTTCACGTTTAGAGCTGGCCGTCTTAGGCGGAACTAACTTGAACTTCTTAACGTTATTTTTATTGTTATAAAGTGTTTTTGTTATCGAAATTTTTTTTGCTTCGAAATCAATATCGGACCATTTTATCACACACATTTCACCAATTCTCATGCCGGTGTAAGCCAGAAGGTGATATTGTGCAAATTCTTGATAATGGCAATTTTCGAACGCATATCTAAGGAGCTGCTTCAATTCTTCTTTCTCTAAATACTTAGGCAATTCTTCTACAGACTCCAAATCAGACACTGTCTTTCTTTTTACCGGAACTACAGCGTACTCGGTGGGGTTCTTTTTTATTACTTCTAACTCAATAGCTTTGCGAAATAATAGTTTTGCAGTCGCGTGTGTGCTTATTAGAGTTTCGTGAGCGAGCGTTTTGCTTAACTCTATAAGAACGTTTTGATAATTGGCTTTAGTAATATCCTTGATTTTCTTGTGCGTAAAGTGCTTAGAAAGTCTATTGACTCCTCCTTGCCTTACATCTAAAGTTCCGTATGCTTTTGTTCCATCAGCTGCAAACATTTCAAGCCATTGTTGAGCAAACGATATGAAAGAAATATCTTTTTCGTGCACATAAGTCTGATTTAATATCTCTGCTTCTAATTTTGTAGCAGCCCTTTGTGCAGCCCGTTCGGATTTAAAACCCGATTTTTCTGGTTGCATTCTTTTTCCGGTCTTTGGATTAATTAAACTCAACCTATAAGACCACGTATCTCCTCTTTTCCTAAAAGAAGCCATACATATTCACCTCAAATAGTAATAATTATCTTTTTTAACTTTCCTATAATCTTGGTCTGATCATCAGCAACAACTGGTTCATTCTCACTTTGCAATATAGTGACCTCGCCTTGTTTATATACACGTTTGATTTGAATGCCGTCTTTAGTTAACACGGCTGCAATTTCACCTCCTTCCACATTGTTCTGTGCGCTGATCAAAAGAAGATCGCCATCAAAAATGCGTGCACCTTTCATAGAATCTCCAACGGCTTTGATGTAGAAACATTGAGTTCCATTAACCCAGGACTTAGGAGTCGCTTCATATAGCTCAATTTCATCGTAGCTAAGATTACCATCCTTGATAGATACACTTTTAGCGACTGGTAAATGAACTGTCCCTAAATCCTCGACACCGATGCCAAGAACCTCTCCAGCGCCTTCAAGCAATTGTGAGATGTCAGTCTCCAACGCTTCCGACAATTCTGCTAATCGATCCATATCAATTTTTATTTCTCCATTCTCATAACGATGAATGGTCTTTTTGGTCAAACCTACTCTTTCAGCCAATTCTTCTAAACTATAGTTCCTGATCTTTCTATATTTTTTGATATTTGAACCAACAGTTAAATAAAATAACTTTGAATCATTTTTGTTTACCAATTTCACTACCGCCCTTGTATGTATTTGTTGCTCTTATTAAACCATAAAAAGACACGTATAACAATAAAAATGTGTTTTTGTGTCTTTTTATGGTTGACTGCTTTATTTATTGATGTTACGATTAACGTGTCTTAAAAAGACACAAGAATTGAGGTGGAAAACTTGAGAATTACCGTTAAAGCCGCCAGAGTTAATGCAGGCATGAGTCAAGAAGAAGTTGCGAAACATCTGGGATTATCGAAAAATGGTTATACCAGGAAGGAAAACGGACAATCCAAGTTTTACATTGATGAAATCGTAAGTTTAAGCGATCTGTTTAATGTGAAATTGGAAAATTTTTTTGAAACTATGTGTCGTAAAAAGACACAAGAGGGGGAGAAGGAATGTTTAAGCCGATAAACAAGGGTTTGACCGCTAAAGAAATTTCGCAGAAAACAGGTATTAAAATACGCAAAGTCTACGACTTCATGAATATGAGCGTGGCGGAAGGTGGCATTCCCTCCTTCCGTGTCGGCCCCAAGACTCTGCTTGCAGAAGAAGAAGATGTAGCTGC
Organism: Paenibacillus wenxiniae; assembly: GCF_039822605.1. Lineage (NCBI taxonomy): Bacteria > Bacillati > Bacillota > Bacilli > Caryophanales > Paenibacillaceae > Paenibacillus > Paenibacillus wenxiniae. The sequence continues at coordinate 329 of NZ_JBCGUH010000005.1, read as the reverse complement.
TTGGTGGGATAGGGTGAAGTGTCAGAAAATTAACGTTTGAAAGGAGGTAAACCATGAAACCAACAATCGGTCGCGTTGTGCAATATCACTCAGTGAGTGGTGATCGCCCAGCTATCGTGACTCAGGTCAATGAGTCGGGAACAATTATCCTGACCGTGTTTTACACTCATGAGACTCGTGCTGGCATGGAATGTCATAAGGGCGAGGATGTAGGCTGCTGGAGCTGGCCGCCACGCAACTAATAGGACGGGAGGGACTGAGCATGGAACAGCTCGTATACGCTCACGAGGGGCGTTTGGTAACAGACAGCCTCCGTGTAGCTGATGGGT